>NZ_VJMG01000026.1 GCF_007004135.1 Affinirhizobium straminoryzae | reverse complement strand
CTGCGCGGCAAGATCCTCAACGTGGAGCGGGCTCGCTTCGACAAGATGCTGTCCAGCCAGGAAATCGGCACGCTGATCACCGCGCTCGGCACCTCGATCGGCAAGGACGAGTTCAACGCCGACAAGCTGCGCTACCACAAGATCATCATCATGACCGATGCCGATGTGGACGGCGCGCATATCCGCACCCTGCTCCTGACCTTCTTCTTCCGTCAGATGCCGGAATTGATCGAGCGCGGCCATCTCTATATCGCCCAGCCGCCGCTCTATAAGGTGACGCGCGGCAAGTCGATCCAGTACCTCAAGGACGAGAAGGCACTGGAAGACTATCTGATCGGCCAGGGGCTAGACGAAGCAACCCTGACGCTCGGCTCCGGCGAGGTGCGTGCCGGCCCCGACCTGCGCGAAGTCATCAACGACGCACTGCGTCTGAGGGCGCTGCTCGATGGCCTGCACTCCCGCTATAGCCGTTCGATCGTCGAACAGGCAGCGATTGCCGGCGCGCTCAACCCGGAGCTGACCGATAACCGCCAGCGCGCCCAGGAGACCGCAGACGAGGTGGCCCGCCGGCTCGATCTCATCGCGGAGGAAACCGAACGCGGCTGGAGCGGCCATGTCACCACCGAAGGCGGCTTGCGCTTCGAGCGCATGGTGCGCGGCGTCAAGGAAGTTGCGGTTCTGGACGTGGCGCTGATCGGTTCGGCCGACGCGCGTCACATCGACCAGATGACGACGCGCCTGCGGGAAATCTATGCGGTGCCGCCGAAGCTCGGCCGCAAGGAAGGGCAGACGGAAATTTCCGGTCCCCGCGCGCTTCTCGATGCGATCTTCGCTGCTGGCCGCAAGGGTCTCTCCATGCAGCGCTACAAGGGTCTCGGCGAGATGAATGCCGAGCAGCTTTGGGAAACGACGCTCGATCCGAATGTCCGTTCGCTGCTGCAGGTGAAGGTGAACGATGCGACCGACGCTGATGGCATGTTCGCCCGCCTGATGGGCGATGAGGTGGAGCCGCGCCGTGAGTTCATCCAGGACAATGCGTTGAGCGTCGCCAATCTCGACATCTAATCAAAATATGTTTCACGTGAATCTTTTCTGTGGATTGATTCACGTGAAACACTTTCTTCACCTGCTGGGTGGAAAGCCGCGTTCGGCGGGCGCTTATGCCAATATCTTCAAGGACAAGGCTCAGGGAAGAGGGCAGGGGTCGAGCGGAGCCGCCCGGTCGCGCAAGTCCTGATCAAGCCCCGTGATGCAGAGTGTTACGAAAGTACAGCGCCTTTCGGTCATGTTGCGCTGCACCTGTAACCTGTTAGTTTACCCCTCCCATGCTAGAGATTTCGGCACGTCCGGAACGCGACGACCCAAGACCAACAAGAAAGGTGGCCTTGCATGTTTTACCAGCTCTATGAGTTGAACCACGCGGCCATGGCGCCTTACCGCGCAGCAACGGAAACACTCCGCTTCCTCTACAGCAATCCGCTGAACCCCTTCTCGCAGACTACCTTCGGCCGCACCATGGCCGCCGGTCTCGAAGTGTTCGAGCGGATCACCCGTCGCTATGGCAAGCCGGAATTCGGCCTGCCGACCACCACCGTCAACGGGGAAACAGTGTCGGTGACCGAGAAGGTCGTGTGGTCCAAGCCCTTCTGTGATCTTCTGTATTTCGAGCGGGATTTGCCGAAAGGTACGGAGAGGGGCCCGAAGATCCTGGTCGTTGCGCCGATGTCCGGTCATTATGCCACGCTGCTGCGCGGCACGGTCGAAGCCCTGATGCAGGGTGCCGAGGTCTACATCACCGACTGGCAGGATGCCCGCAACGTACCGGTCACCGAAGGCCTCTTCGATCTCGACGATTACATCGACTATGTCGTGGAGATGATCCATCACCTTGGCCCCAACACCCATGTGGTCGCCGTCTGTCAGCCCTCCGTGCCGGTTCTGGCGGCGGTTGCCCTGATGGAAACGGCCGAGGATCCGCTTGCGCCGGCCTCGATGACGTTGATGGGTGGGCCGATCGATACCCGTATCAATCCGACGGCCGTCAACCAGCTGGCGCAGGAACGCCCGCTGAAGTGGTTCAAGGACAATGTCATCATGACGGTGCCCTGGCCGCAGGCCGGTTTCATGCGCCCCGTCTATCCGGGCTTCCTGCAGCTCTCCGGCTTCATGTCGATGAATCTGGACCGGCATCTCATTGCCCACAAAGATTTCTACGAGCATCTGGTAAAGAACGACGGCGAGTCGGCCGAGAAGCATCGTGACTTCTACGACGAATATCTGGCGGTGATGGACCTGACGGCCGAGTTCTATCTGCAGACGGTGGATACGGTCTTCATCAAGCACTCCCTGCCGAAGGGCGAGATGCTGCATCGCGGCCGCCCGGTCGATACCACGAAGATCCGCAACGTGGCACTTCTCACCATCGAAGGCGAGAATGACGATATTTCCGGCGTCGGCCAGACGGAAGCAGCGCAGACAATCTGCACCGCCATTCCGCAGGAGATGCGCCTGCATTACGTGCAGCCGGATGTCGGCCATTACGGCGTGTTCAACGGCTCGCGCTTCCGTCGCGAGATCGCTCCCCGAATCCTCTCCTTTGCCAGCCAGCACACCAAGGGCGTACGGAAGCCGGTGGTGCCGCGGGTGATCAAGGGCGGCAAGAGCGCCTGAAATCCGGGCTATATCAGGATTTGTGCAAATGGTTTCAGGGCCTTCGCCGATTTGGGCGGGGGCTTTCTTGAACGCGGTTGGAGCGCTTACCACATCGAAGGGCAGCGACAGGCATTCGGCCTGCTCGCGGCTAAAGAGGTAACGCTACCGATGAACCAGTCTGCATGGATCCGTCCGGATTGGACTCCGGCAACGATCGCCCTCATGGTCCTGGGCTTCGTGGTCTTCTGGCCGCTCGGCCTTGCCATGCTGGCCTATATCCTGTTCGGCGATCGCCTGCGGGAATTCAAGGGTGACGCCAACCGGCGCGCCGATGGCTTCTTCCGCAACTGCCGCCGTTCGTCACGCCGCGCCTATCGGTCGGGTTTCTCGACCGGCAACGTGGCCTTTGACGATTGGCGCACGGCGGAACTTGACCGGATCGAGGAACAGCGCCGCAAGCTCGATGAAATGCGGGAGGAATTCGACACCTATCTTCGCGAGCTTCGCCGCGCGAAGGACCAGGAGGAATTCGACCGCTTCATGCGCGACCGCGGCAACCGGCCCCCGGAAGGCGGCTATCCCGCCGTCTGAGGATCGGGCATGATGAGAGATGTAGCCGGCACCTTCGGGTGCCGGTTTTTTGTTGCCCCCGCCGATGCCGAATCGGATAGAAGACACCCATGTTCGCCCTGCTGACCCGCCCCAAGCGCAAGACGAAGCCGCTTCGTTCCGAGGAACGGATGCTTACGGTCGGCGAACGCAGCCTGCCGCTCACCATTCGCGAACATGCCCGCGCCACCCGTATCACGCTGCGCATCGAGCCCGGCGGCCGGGCGTTGCGCCTCACCGTGCCGATTGGCTTGAAGACCCGTGAGGTCGATGCCTTTCTTGCCCGCCACGATGGCTGGCTGCGCACCAAGCTGTCCCGCTTTTCGCCGGAAACCGGGCTGCGGCCGGGCGCCATGCTGTCGCTGCGCGGCGTGCCGCATCGCATCGTTCACACCGGCTCGCTGCGCGGCCTGACCGAAGCGGTGGAGGAGGGGGGCGAACCCGTGATCCGGGTGAGCGGTCTGGAGGATCATCTCGGCCGGCGGCTGGAAGCCTTCCTCAAGAAGGAGGCGCGCTACGATCTGGAGCGTCTTTCGGCGATCCATGCGGGGCGCATCGGCAAGGCGATCAGATCGCTGACGCTGAAGGATACTCGCAGCCGCTGGGGCTCCTGCTCCTGGCAGGGCAATCTCAGTTTCTCCTGGCGGATCGTCATGGCGCCGCCGCTGGTGATCGATTATCTCGCTGCACACGAGGTCGCGCATCTGAAGGAAATGAACCATGGCCCGCAGTTCTGGGCACTGTGCGGCGAACTCTGCCCGGACATGGAGACGGCTCGCCGCTGGCTGAAGGCGCATGGCTCGCAACTGCACGCCATCGACTTCGGTTGATCCGTGCCGGTCCGCAGAGGCCGTTTGCTCAAATGCCCTCGACTTGGCGCGCGATTCGTGCAACTTCGCCTGTCATGACACCAGACATCAAAATCTGCGGCCTGAAGACGCCGGAAGCGATCGACCTGGCGGTGGAGCGGGGCGCGAGCCATGTCGGCTTCATCTTTTTCGAAAAGAGTCCGCGCCACATCGATCCCCTGTCTGCCGGGGCGCTCGCGGACCGGGTGCGGGGCCGCGCCAAGATCGTCGCCGTCACCGTCAATGCCGACAATGAGGAACTGGAAGAGATCATCGCCTTCCTGAAGCCCGATATCCTGCAGCTGCACGGCGCGGAAACGCCGGAGCGCGTGCTGAATGTCAAGGCGGTGTTCGGCCTGCCTGTCATGAAGGCCTTTTCCATCCGCGAGACGGACGATCTGCGCAAGCTCGACGCCTATGAGGGACTCGCCGATCGTTTCCTGCTCGATGCCAAGGCACCCGAAGGATCGGATCTTCCGGGCGGCAACGGCGTTTCGTTTGACTGGCGCATTCTCTCGGCGCTTGACGCCAATATCGATTACATGCTTTCCGGCGGCCTTACCAAGGACAATGCGGCGGACGCCCTGTCCATGACAAAGGCCGGCGGGCTGGACCTGTCGTCCGGCGTGGAAAGTGCCCCCGGGGTCAAGGACCCTGCCAAAATCAACGCCTTCTTCGATGCGATCGATCAGTGGCGTTCCAGCGTTTCCAAGGGAGTGAAGCCGTGAACCAGTCGCTCAAACCCAATTCCTTCCGGGCCGGTCCGGATGAAGATGGCCGCTTCGGCATCTATGGTGGCCGCTTCGTCGCCGAGACGCTGATGCCGCTGATCCTCGATCTGGAGGCGGAGTGGAACAAGGCAAAGACGGATCCGGAATTCCAAGCCGAGCTTGCCCATCTCGGCACGCATTATATCGGCCGTCCGAGCCCGCTCTATTTCGCCGAGCGTCTGACCGCCGAACTCGGCGGGGCAAAGATCTATTTCAAGCGCGACGAGCTGAACCATACGGGCAGCCACAAGATCAACAACTGCATCGGCCAGATCCTGCTTGCCAAGCGGATGGGCAAGAAGCGCATCATCGCCGAAACCGGTGCCGGCCAGCACGGCGTGGCATCCGCCACCGTGGCCGCCCGCTTCGGCTTCCCTTGCGTCGTCTACATGGGCGCGACGGATGTGGAGCGCCAGGCGCCCAACGTGTTCCGCATGAAGCTGCTCGGCGCCGAGGTGAAGCCGGTGACTTCCGGTCACGGCACGCTGAAGGATGCCATGAACGAGGCGCTGCGCGACTGGGTCACCAATGTCGAGGATACCTATTACATCATCGGCACGGCGGCTGGTCCGCATCCCTATCCGGAAATGGTCCGCGAATTCCAGTCGGTGATCGGCAAGGAAGCCCGCGAACAGATGATGGCCGCCGAAGGCCGCCTGCCGGACATGCTGGTGGCTGCCGTCGGTGGCGGTTCGAACGCGATCGGCCTGTTCCATCCCTTCCTGGATGACGAAGGCGTGCGCATCGTCGGCGTCGAAGCTGGCGGCAAGGGTCTCGACGGCGAAGAGCATTGCGCCTCGCTGACGGCCGGCCGCCCGGGCGTGCTGCACGGCAACCGCACCTATCTGCTGCAGGATGGCGACGGCCAGATCAAGGAAGGCCATTCCATTTCGGCCGGCCTCGATTATCCGGGCATCGGCCCGGAACATTCCTGGCTGAAGGATAGCGGGCGCGTCGAATATGTGCCGATCAAGGATGACGAGGCGCTGGCCGCCTTCCAGCTGCTCACCCGCACCGAAGGCATCATCCCGGCGCTGGAGCCGAGCCATGCGCTGGCCGAGGTCATCAAGCGCGCGCCGACCATGGACAAGGACCAGATCATCCTGATGAACCTCTGTGGCCGCGGCGACAAGGACATCTTCACCGTTGGCAAGATTCTCGGAATGGGTCTCTGATCATGACTGCACGCATGGACAAACGTTTTGCCGATCTGAAAGCCGAAGGCCGTCCGGGGCTGATCACCTATATGATGGGTGGCGACCCGGATTTTCAGACCTCGCTCGGCATCATGAAGGCGCTGCCCGGTGCGGGCGCCGACGTGATCGAACTCGGCATGCCTTTCTCCGATCCGATGGCGGATGGCCCGGCCATCCAGCTGGCCGGTCAGCGGGCGCTCGCCGGCGGCCAGACGCTGGCAAAGACGCTGGATCTTGCCCGTGAATTCCGCAAGGACGACCAGGACACCCCGATCGTGCTGATGGGCTATTACAACCCGATCTACAACATGGGCGTGGAGACCTTCCTCGATCAGGCGCTGGAGGCCGGCATCGACGGGCTGATCGTTGTCGACCTGCCGCCGGAAATGGATGACGAGCTGTGCATCCCGGCGCTGGCCAAGGGCGTCAACTTCATCCGTCTGGCAACGCCGACGACCGACGAGAAGCGCCTGCCGACCGTGCTGCGCAACACCTCCGGCTTCGTCTATTATGTCTCGATGAACGGCATCACCGGTTCGGCCCTGCCGGATCCCTCGCTGGTTGGGGCTGCCGTGCAGCGCATCAAGGCGCATACGGATCTGCCGATCTGCGTCGGCTTCGGCGTCAAGACCGCCGATCATGCCCGGGCGATCGGGGCTGCCGCCGATGGCGTCGTCGTTGGCTCCGCCATCGTCGCGCAGGTGGCCGGCAGCCTGACCGCCGACGGCAAGGCGACGGATCACACCGTTTCTGCAGTCACGACGCTGGTCAGCGGTCTTGCGACCGGCGTCCGTTCGGCCCGCCTTGCTGCGGCCGAGTAAAATCACCACATTGACGATCGTCAATCAGGAGTTTCGTCCGTGAACTGGATCACCAACTATGTACGCCCCAAGATCAACTCGATGCTGGGGCGTCGGGAAGTGCCGGAAAATCTCTGGATCAAGTGCCCGGAAACGGGCGAAATGGTCTTTCACAAGGATCTGGAAGAGAACAAGTGGGTCATTCCCGCCTCCGGCTTCCACATGAAGATGCCGGCCAAGGCGCGCCTTGCCGATCTGTTCGACGGCGGCGTCTATGAAAACCTGCCGCAGCCCAAGGTGGCGCAGGACCCGCTGAAGTTCCGCGATTCCAAGAAATACGCAGATCGCCTGAAGGACAGCCGCACCAAGACCGAGCAGGAAGACACGATCCTTGCCGGCCTCGGCCAGGTGAAGGGCGTCAAGCTGGTCGCCGTCGTGCATGAGTTCAACTTCATAGGCGGTTCGCTCGGCATGGCGGCCGGCGAGGCGATCGTCAAGGCGGCCGAACGGGCGCTGGCCGAACGCTGCCCGCTGGTGATTTTCCCTGCTTCCGGCGGTGCGCGCATGCAGGAAGGCATTCTCTCGCTGATGCAGCTGCCGCGCACGACGGTTGCCATCGATATGCTGAAGGAAGCCGGTCTGCCGTATATCGTCGTGCTGACCAATCCGACGACCGGCGGCGTGACCGCCTCCTATGCCATGCTGGGCGATGTGCATATTGCCGAGCCCGGTGCCGAAATCGGCTTTGCCGGCAAGCGCGTCATCGAGCAGACGCTGCGCGAAAAGCTGCCGGAAGGCTTCCAGACCTCCGAATACCTTCTGGAACATGGCATGGTCGACATGGTGGTCAAGCGTCACGACATCGCGCAGACGCTCGCCACCCTGCTGAAGATCATGCTGAAGCAGCCGGCCAATGCCGATCAGCCGCTGGCGCTGACGGCCTGACCCGATGACAGGAGCCCCGGGGACTTCCATGAACGACGTTGCCCAGACCGAGGCGGAACAGGTCATCAACGAGCTGATGACCCTGCACCCCAAGGGGTTCGACATGACGCTCGGCCGCATGCGTCGCCTGCTGGAGGTGCTCGGCAATCCGCAGGACCGCCTGCCGCCGATGATTCATGTGGCGGGCACCAATGGCAAGGGCTCCGTCTCCGCCTTCAGCCGCGCGCTTCTGGAAGCGGGCGGCCATGCCGTGCATGTCCACACCTCGCCGCATCTGGTGAACTGGCATGAGCGGTACCGTATCGGCCAGCGCGGCCGGCCGGGCACGCTCGTTGACGATGCACTGCTGGCCGATGCGCTGCGCCGCGTGGCGACAGCCAATGCCGGCCAGGCGATTACCGTCTTCGAGATCCTGACGGCGGCGAGTTTCCTGCTGTTTTCGGAGATCCCGGCCGATGCCGTCGTGATCGAGGTCGGCATGGGCGGGCGTCTCGACTGCACCAATGTGGTGGATCGTCCCGCGGTCTCCGTCATCATGCCGATCTCCTTCGATCATCAGGCCTATCTCGGCGACCGCGTCGAGCTGATCGCCGCCGAAAAGGCCGGCATCATGAAGAAGGGTTGCCCCGTCGTCATCGGTCACCAGGAATTCGATGCGGCCGAAGAGGTGCTCGTCTCGACAGCAGAACGGCTCGGCTGTCCGTTCTCGGTCTATGGGCAGGACTTTTCCGCGCATGAGGAATTCGGCCGGATGATCTATCAGGACGAATTCGGTCTTGCCGATCTGCCCCTGCCGCGTCTGCCGGGCCGCCACCAGCTCGCCAATGCCGCTGCTGCCATTCGTGCAGTGCGCGCGGCGGGCTTCGAAGTGACCGACGCCATGATGGAACAGGCGATGACGGGTGTTGAATGGCCCGGCCGCCTGCAGCGCCTGACCGACGGCGCGCTCATTCCGCTCGCTCCGCAAGGTGCGGAAATCTGGGTCGATGGCGGACACAATCCGGGCGCCGGCGAGGTGATTGCCGAAGCTATGGCCGCCTTCGAGGAAAAGCAGCCGCGGCCGCTTTACCTCGTCACCGGCATGCTGAACACCAAGGATCCGGTCGGCTATTTCCGCGCCTTTGCCGATATTGCCGAATGCGTGTTCACCGTGCCGATCCGCGGCAGCGATGCGGGGCTCGATCCGGTGGTTCTGGCCAATGCGGCCTATGATGCGGGTCTCGTAGCCGAACCGCATTCGACGGTGGCCGAGGCCCTTGCGGAAATCACGGCCCGTCAGTTGCCGGGCACGGCACCGCCGCGCATCCTGATTGGCGGATCCCTTTATCTGGCCGGCAATGTGCTGGCCGATAACGGCACGCCCCCGACCTGATCGGCTGAAATCCTTCAGACACGAAAAAGCCCGGTGTAAGCCGGGCTTTTTGCCGTTCAGATCCCGATTGTCAGCGGATTAGGCGTTGCCGGAAATCCAGCTGGAGAGGGCCGATTTCGGGGCTGCACCGACCTTGATGTCGGCCACTTCGCCGCCCTTGAACACGGCGAGCGTCGGGATGGAGCGAACGCCGAACTTGGCGGCCAGTTCCGGGTTCTCATCAATGTTCAGCTTGGCGATCTTCACCTTGCCGGCGAGTTCGGTTGCGATTTCCTCGAGGCTCGGCGCGATCATCTTGCAGGGACCGCACCACTCGGCCCAGAAATCCACAACGACGGGTTCGGACGCTTCCAGAACTTCGGCTTCGAAGTTGGCGTTGTCGACTTTCACGGTAGCCATGGGGCTCTCCTTCAATGGGGGTGTTGTCACAGATGTGATGCGCGGGGCTGCGAAATTCAATCCTGCCTATCTCACTTTGTATCGAGTTCGGCAAGGGAGCGCGACAGCACCGCCTCCGGCAGCACCAGAACCCGCGTCGTCTCGGTATAGACGAGCACGCAGCGGATGGGCCGGCCCGGATAGAGCGGCTGCAATATCTCCCGGTAGATCGCCATCTGGGCGCGGTGGGAGAGCGGTGCCGCCTCCGCCGTCTGCGGGGTGAAGCGGTTGGTCTTGTAGTCGAGAAGCGTCACGGTCCCATCGGTATCGACGCTCAGCCGGTCGATGCGTCCGGAGACGGCATGGTCGCGGCCATTGAGCGACAGCCGACCCATGATCGAGACCTCCGCCTGCGCCTTCGCCGTGAACACCGATTGCAGCTCGGGATGCGAAAGCACGCCGAGAATGGAGGCGAGAAGCGCCTCGCGCTCCGTCACCGGCCAGAAACCGGCGGTGCGGGCGAGATAGCGGCGGGCAGCATCCTCCTGCTCCGCAGGGGGAAAGGCGGGCAGCATTTGCAGCATCCGGTGCGTGAGACGCCCTTTCTGCAAGGCGCGGCTGGAAGCGGGTTTTTCCCCGAACAGGGGAGAGACGAAGGGAGCCTCGCCATCCTCCTCCTCGATCATGATACCGGCACCGGAAGGGCTCAGCGGCCGGGGCAGGGGTGGCAGCGGCGGCAGAGGCCGGAACAGGGCGTCCGGCAGGGCGTCGGCGGCAGGGTCTGTCGCGTCCGCTGCGTTTGGCTCCCGCTCCAGCACACGCTGCGGACCGGACGCCATGCGCCAGCGATAGCCGCCCCATTCACCATCCGGGCCGGAGAAGCGCGCCGGCTCGCAATGAGCGGTGTCGGCGCCGAGCGCCCGCTCCACCATGGCAAGCCAGCTGTCCTCGTTGTCCCTCTTGCCGCGATAGCCGCACAGGATCAGCCGGTCGGCGGCCCGCGTCATGCCGACATAGAGAAGGCGGCGATATTCCTCCTCCGCCGATTGCTTGAGCTGATCCTCGTCTGCCGTGCTCAGCGCATTGGCGAGTGTCTTGCCCGGCACCCAAGCGGGCACGCGCGCAGTGCCTGCCGTCAGAAAGCGGAATTTCGGGACATGGCTCGAGACGAAGGCCTTCGAGCCGCTATCGACCAGGAAGACGATCGGCGCCTCGAGACCCTTGGAGGCATGCACGGTCATGATGCGTACTTCGTCGCGCCCGCTGTCCTGCTCACGCTTGATCTCGGGCGATTCCAGCTCCAGCGTGGAAACGAAGCTCTGCAGGCCGGGCAGGGTCTTGTCCTCATGGTCAAGCGCAAGGCTCAGGAACTCGTCCAGCACATCGCCCGCCTCGCTGCCCAGCCGCGCCAGAAAGCGTTTGCGCCCGCCTTCGGCTCCCAGCAGGCGGGCGAAGAAATCATGCACGCTGAGCCGACCCGCCAGGCCGCGCAGATGGTCCAGCCGGTCGCGGACCGCGGCAAGCCTTGCATCGCCGGTATCGGCCAGCGCACCAAGCTGTTGCCAGGCGCTGGTTGCCTCCGGGCGAAGGGCGGCAATGCGAAAGAGATCGTCCTCGTCGAGGTCGAAGAGCGGGCTCTTCAGCACGGCGGCGAGCGAAAGGTCATCCTGCGGCTGCAGCAGGAAGCGGGAGAGCGCCATGAGATCCTGCACCGCGATATGGCTGGCGAGCCGCAGGCGGTCGGCACCGGCGACCGGAATATCGCCGCGCCGCTTCAGCGCCCGCGTCAGTGCATTGACGAAAGCATCACGCTTGCGCACCAGCACCAGAATGTCGCCGGGGCGGATCAGCCGCTCCTTGCCTTTCTCGATCACCGTCTCGCGGTCGACCAGTTCGCCGATCCGGTGGGCGATGCGGGCGGCCAGAATGGCGGAGGGGGCGCGGTCCGGCGTCGCATCGAACGGCGCGGTCCAGTCCTCCTCCATCTCGCTGACGTCAGGGACGACAGTCTCCCAGAGATCGACGGCGCCGGCATGGCCGATGCGGTTGGACCGGTGGATGACGGGATCGCCGATGGCGCTCAGGCCTCTGGCATTGTCCTCCAGCGAAAAGACCTGGTCGACGGCGCTCAGCACATCGGCCGTCGAGCGGAAGGAGAGGGGCAGGCGCACCGCATGGAAGCGCTGGCCGCTCTCGGCCACCCGCCGCTCGGTGGCGCTGCGCTCTTGCGCAAAACGCTCCGGACGGGCCCCCTGAAAGGAATAGATCGACTGCTTTTCATCGCCGACGGCAAACAGGGTGCGGCGGGTTTCGCGCGCGCTTTGACCGCTGAAGAAATCCTCCGCCAGCGACTGGATCACCGTCCACTGGATCGGGCTCGTATCCTGCGCCTCGTCGACCAGGATATGGTCGATGCCCTGGTCCAGCTTGTAATGTACCCAGGCGCCCACGCCATCGCGGGTCAGGAGATCGGCGGTACGGTTGATGAGGTCCTCGAAGTCGAGCAGGCTGCGGCGGCGCTTCAGCTCCTCGTAATCCTCGCCGAGCCGTTCGGCGAGGGTCAGCGCGGCGCGGGTGGCGGCAAACATCCGCACCACCTTCAACCGGTCGCGGCAGGTCGCCACATGGTCGCGGGCCTCGGCGATGGCTTCGGCCAGTTCCGGGGCAGCCGTCAGCATGGCCTTGGCCGCCAGCGAGGAATCCGCCTTCGGCTTGCCGGCCTGGGTGAGGAAGACCTGATCGAGCAGGCGGGCGCGCTCGGCCGGGTCCGTCTCGGCGATGGCGCGCTTCAGGGTAATGGCGGCCTCGCCCGCCTTGGCGCCGCCCTTGGCCTCGGCAAGCTCCAGATAGGTGGTCAGCCGGCCGTCTACGAGGCCGGGCAGTGGCCAGTAGGCAGCGAGCGCCGTCTCAAGCGTTTCGTCCGGCGCCAGGCCATAGGCGCGGCGCAGCACGGCATCCCGTCCGCCATGCTCCGCCGCCTGTTCCAGAAAATGACCGATGGCGGCGCGATTGGCGACGATATCCGAGAGCAGGGCTTCCAGACCGGATTCGTCCCCGAGATCCAGCACATGGGCAAAGGCCTCGGCGAGGTCCGCATCCTCTTCCATCGCGGTCGCCGTCAGCAGCGAGCGGCGCGCCTCGGCGAGCAGCGCGGAGGCAGACACATCGTCCAGCACGGAGAAATGGCCTGCGACATTCGCCTCCAGCGGAAACTGGTGCAGCAGCGCCTCGCAGAAGGCGTGGATGGTCTGGATCTTCAGGCCGCCCGGCGTTTCCAGCGCCTTTGCAAACAGGCGACGCGCCTCGGCAAGCTTGAACAAATCCGGCTCATGGCCTTCGATGCCGGCGATCCTGTCCCTCAGCTCCGCATCCGGCAGCACGGCCCATTCCGCCAGCCGCTGGAAGACGCGGTTCGACATTTCGGAGGCGGCGGCCTTCGTATAGGTCAGGCAGAGAATGGCGGAGGGTCGGCAGCCGGAGAGCAGCAGCCGGATCACGCGCTGCGTCAGCACATGCGTCTTGCCGGAGCCGGCATTGGCCGACACCCAGGCGGAACTTTGCGGATCGGAGGCGCGCGCCTGCTGGCCGGCGGTCCAGTCCAGCCAGCGGCGGGGATCCTCGCCCAGCGTCTCCAGCCCTGTCTCACTCATCGCCGTCACTGTCCTCTGCATCCGCCGTCGACCATTCCGCCACGCGGGCGAGATGATCGTAATCGCCGCCGATATCGCTCTGCATCATCGGGATGAGGCGGGAGGCGAAGCCGACGCGGTTTTCGCGAAGTCGCGTCACGAAGCCGGTCAGCTGGCTGATCGCGTCCTGCGCCAGTTCGAGCGCCGATTTCGGCTGGGTGGTAGCGGTGGCGCGCGCACCCTCATTGTTCACCTTGTCCCACGTGAAACGTTCGCCGGGACGCAGCCGCACGTAGAGAAGATTGTCCGGCCGCTGTTCGCCGATCGCCTTGAAGGCACCGGCCTGCAGCGCTGCTGCCTCAAGGGCCAGCTGCGGGTCGAGCAGGGCGCGCGCCTGGGCGGGCGACGGGTTGAGGCCGGTCTTGTAGTCGATGATATCGGCATCGCCGGAGCGCTTGATGTCGATCCGGTCGGCAATGCCGGTCACCCGGATGCCCGCCGCCGCCAGTTCATAGCCGGCCGGCAGTTCGGTGTAGGTGCGGCGGATGTCTGGCGCGCGGGCCTCTTCCCAGCGCAGAAAGGCACGGGCCACCTCGCGAAAGCGCGGCCGCCAGACCTGATCGATATGCGGCGGCAGTGCTTCGCGGTCGAACTCCTCGGCAATCAGCCGCTGCATCACCTCCAGCGCATGCGGCGAGCCGGGCACCGGCGCGACCCGCGTATAGCGTTCGATGATGCGGTGATAGAGTGTGCCGCGTTCGGCAGCGCCCGGATCCTCGTTGAAGGGTTCGAGCGGATCGAGCCGCAGGATGCGCCGCGCATAGATGGCATAAGGGTCGCGGCGAAGCCGCCCGACCTCGCTGAAGGAATAGCTTCGCGGCTGGCGATCGGCCGGCGGCGTCGGCGCGGGACGGCGGGCCAGCGGCTGCCGCTCCTCGGGGCGCGGCGTGTCGATCATCCGTGCCCAGCGGCGATAATCTTCGCCGCGCGCGCGCAGATCGCGTGCCAGCTGCTCGCCACCAAGCGCCAGCAGGCGTTGCAGCCAGCGGGAGGCGACGGTCGGTGCGCCGCCCTGGCGCAGGGCGCGGGAATAGATGATGTGCCGGGTGCCGTTCGCCATCTGGAAATCATGTGCCAGCTGGCCGATCCGTCGCTCGGGCGGCTCGAGCCCCATGTCCGTCTTCATGCTGCGCGACAGAAAGGGGTTCTGCACCGATTGCCCCGGCCATGACCCTTCGTTCATGCCGCCGAGCACAAGCGTGTCGACAGTCTGCAATCGGGCTTCCAGCGTGCCGAAGATGAAGACGCGCGGATGGCTGAGCTGGCGGGGCTTCACGGCTTCGCTCGCCATCAGGGCAGCCATGATGTCGATCCATTGCGGCCCGTCGGCCTCGATCTGGCCGTCGGTCTCGATGATCTCGCCGAGCAGCCCGGCCAGCCTCTCGCCGGCTTCTCCCGTCCAGAGCGGCCGCAGGCCCTGCTCTGCATCGAGGCCGACGGCTTCCAGCACGCGGCCGGTGCGGTTTGCCCAGTCGGAGAGGAGCAGCCGTGCGGTCATCGGGCGCCCGTCGGCGCGGCGGGAGACGAGAACCTCGGCCAGTGGCTCCACGGCTTCGGCGATGCGTCTCGCCAGCGCGCGGGCCCGATCGGCGGCATCTTCCGGCAGCGACTGGCGCCATTGCGGCGGATGGCGGTCGGTCTTCTGCTCCGTCAGCCGCTTTTCGAGCAGCGGCTCCAGGCCGGCCAGATCCGGCTCGCCGGTGCCGCCGCGCAAGGCCAGAAGCTCCAGCGCTTCCGAGGCCGTACGACCCTCCGTCGGTGAGAGCCCGAAGCGGGCCAGCGGATGCTTCATGAGTGCGGTGATGGCGACCGGATCACCGGGCCTCAGAACCGCCTCCAGCACCAGCGTCAGCAGCGTTCCCTGTGGCGTGGCTGACAGAGGCGTGCCGGCCGTGTCGTCGGCGGTGATGCCGAAGCGGGCGAGTTCGGCTGCCACGCGACGGGCGAGCGCGCGATCCGGCGTAATCAGGGCGGCCTGCGAGGAACCGTCGCGTCCCGGCGCTTCGAGCGCCATGCGCAGCGCAATGGCAATCGCGGTCGCTTCCTCCCGCTCGTTGGCAGCCTCGATGAGGCTCACATCGGCAAAGGCGGCGCGGATCGTCTCCTGCGTCGTCTCCTGACGCCAGTCGTTCCAGCGATCGGTGGCGTCGGCCGGCGCCAGTGCCTGTGACAGAAGAAGGGAGCGACCGGCGAGATCCGGGTCGGGCAGACCCAGTTGTTCGACCTCGGCGCGGGTCACGGCGAGTTTTTCCAGAAGCCGGTACAGGCCGTATTGCGGATGGCTGCGGCTGGCGGGATCGGGGCGCAGGCCTTCCGCCCCGCGGCCGAGCAGGGCCCATTGATCCTCCGGCATATCCTGATCGAGACCCGGCAGCACGATGGCACCGTTCGGCAATGTCGCGATGGCGGCAATCAGATTGGCGGCGGCCGGCACCGAACCGGTGGAGCCCGCCACGATCACCGGGTCGTGGCCGCTGTGGGCAGCCATCCGTCGCGTCTCGCCATTCAGGATCGCTGCCTTGTGGCGGGCGGGCGAGGAACGGCGCAGCTCTTCCAGCCGCACCGGCCAGAAGGCGCTGGCGATCTTGAGAAATTCCGCCGTCAGCTGCCACCAGAGCGAGTGGTCGCCGGTCTGCAGCCGTTCGAGGTCCGCCCAGTCGCGCTCTTCCGTTTCGATTGCGTCGATCAGTTCGCAGAGCGACCGCGCCAGCCAGATGGCATCGGCGGGGCTGGCGGGCGCGACGAGCGGCGAATCCCGGTGCACGTCGATGATCGCCTGCGGCAGCGCATTGCGCCAGGCGAGAATGAGACGCCCGAGTTCCAGCAGCCGCGCCGTGCTGCTGATCGGCAAGGCGAGATCCATCTCTTCCGGGGCGACGAGATCGAAGAAGCCGGCATCGTCATCCGTCTCGCCGAGCGGCCGGATGAGCGGCAGGATGGCCGAGCGCCCGCCCAGCAGATCGACGAATTCGGACCGCAGCACGCGGGCCGCGCGCCGGGTTGGGACATAGATCGTCACCCGGGACAGCGAGAGCGGATCTTCGGGGGTGTAGCGGAAGCTGGAGAGCAGGCGGCCGTCGCAGAGCGCTGCCGCCACGGTGCGCAGGAAGGGCACCGCAGGGGCAATGGTGAGGATCCGCTTCTGCTGCCGATGATCCATGGTCAGGCCCGGGCCGCTTGCGCCGCAAGGAAGGCTTCCGCTTCCGCAAGCCCTTCGGGCGAGCCGACGGTGATCCAGCGACCACGAAGATCGGTGCCGAACAGGCGGCTGCGGGCAATCGCCTTGTCGAAATAGATGTTGAGATTGAAGGCGGTGTCCGGCGCATCGTCCATGAAGGCAGTATCCATCACGAAGGCGCCGGCATAGACCACCGGATGTGCGTCTCCCTCCCGGTAGCGCGCTAGCCGACCGTCGGCGGCCATGTCGAAGTCGCGCTTGCCGTCATGACCGATGGCGCGGTCGAGGTCGGTGCACAGCATGGCCATGTCCATGCGCGCGGGATCGTAAAAGGAGATCAGGCGGCGGAGGTTCGAGGCTTCGCCGGCCGGCTCGTTGACCCAGAACAGATCGGCATTCATCACGAGAACCGGGCCGGGCGGCAGAAGCTTCAGCCCCCTGGCGAGCCCCCCGCCATTGTTCATCAGCTGTTCGCGCTCGTCGGAAATGTGGATCCGGAAATCCTGCCGCGCAGCCAGATAGGCTTCCATCTGGTCGGCATGATGGTGCAGGTTGATGGCAAGGGTACGGATGCCGGCTTCGGCCAGCAGGTCGAGGATATAGTCCAGCATCGGTCGTCCGCCGACCGGCACCAGTGGTTTCGGCATGTGATCGGTGATGGGACGAAGGCGCGTGCCGAGCCCTGCGGCCAGCACCATGGCATTTTCGAGGGTCATCGGGTCGGGTCCTGAAGTCGCTCGTGTCTAGACGCTGAAATCGATACCCGCTTCTGCCATCCATTGGCTGAGCTGCGCAAGCACCGGATGGCGAAGCGTCTGATCGAGATAGCCGAGCGTGCGCGGCATGTGCTGCAGATAGCCGGGCTTGCCGTCGCGCTGTTTCAGCCGCACCCAGAGGCCGGCCAGCTTGCAGTTGCGCTGGGCGGCCATGATGGCAAAGGCCGTGCCGAAGCGTTCCGGATCGAATGGCCCTTGCGCGCGGCGTAGCGCCGCGTAGCGGGCGTAGAGGTCTTGTCCGAGATCCGGCGGAATGGTCACCCGCGCATCCTGCAACAGCGAGGCGAGGTCATAGGCGGTCGGGCCGATCATCGCATCCTGGAAATCGATGAGGCCGATGCGCTGCAGACCCTTCCGATCCGCCCGCCAGATCAGATTGGGGGAATGATAGTCGCGCAGCAGCAGATGCCGCTCGGCATCGGCCAGTTCGGCGATCAGTCCGTCCCAGATCGTGGCATAGGCGTCCTTCTCCGCCTCCGTCACCGGCGCGCCCCCGCGCTTCCACGGCAGGTACCAGTCGATCAGCAGGCGGGTTTCGATCTTCATCGCCACCGGATCGAAATCCGGCACATGGTGGATATGGTCCGGTCCAGCGGGAAGATCGCGGACCAGCGGGCTGCCATGCAGATGCGCCAGGCAATCGAGGCTTGCGCGATAGCGTTCGGGAATGGGCGCGCCCGCCTCGTCCACCACGCCCTCCGATCCCAGATGCTCGATCAGCAGGATGCCCTGCGCGTAGTCGACCGCCAGGATTTTCGGCGCGGCAAGACCGAGGCCGAGCAAGTGATCGGCGATGGCCACGAAGGGGTGGGCGGTTTCCGCCAGATGCGCGACCTTGGGATAGGGCTTGCCGTCCAGCACCGGCGGTCCGTCCGGCCGCAGCGGCCAGTCCATCAGCACAAAGGCTTCGCCCGTCTCGCGGGTAATCGTTTCATACGCGCGCAGCGAGGCATCGCCGGTGAGAAAGCGGCGGCTTGCGCCGGCAAAGCCATGCGCATTGAGGAAGACACGGATCTCCAGCACGCGGCGAATCCGGGCAAGAACCGGCTGTGGTCCGGCAATCTCCGCCCGTCGTCCGTCGCCGTCATGGGTGAGGGTGAGGCGGATGCGGTTGGCCGGCAGTTCGGCCTCGGCCATTTCCGGCCACTCCACCAGACAGATGCCATCGCCGAGCGCTTCATCGAAGCCGAGTTCGTCGAGTTCTGATCCATCGGCCAGCCGGTAGAGATCGAAATGCGCAACGGGAATGCGCAGGTCGTAGCTCTGCACCAGCGTAAATGTCGGGCTCGGCACTTCCAGGTCCGGATCGTCCGCCAGCGCCCGCAGGAAGGCGCGCGCCAGCGTCGACTTGCCGGCGCCGAGATCGCCCGACAGCGCCAGGCAGTCGCCGGCTTTCAGCGCCAGCACAAGATCCTCGCCGAAGCGGATCGTCTCCGCCTCGCTGGACAGGGGCAGCGTTAGAGAAGCTTCGGCCATCATTCGGCGGCAACAGACCGGATGTTCATCGCGCTCGGAATGCGGCAGGTCACGATGGTGCCTTCGCCCATCCGGCTATCGATCCTGACATCGCCGTGATGCAGGTTGACGAAGCTTTCGACGATGGAGAGGCCGAGACCGGCGCCGCTCTTCTTGCCGCCCTTGCCGCTGGAGAAGCGGTCGAACACCGTCTTCAGCATATCCTCGCTCATGCCGGGGCCGCGATCGGCGACCGAGAAGAAGAAGTCCGTTCCCTCGCGCCAGCCGCGCAGCGTCACCGTGCCGCCCTCCGGCGAAAAATTCGCTGCATTGGTGATCAGCTTGATCAGGATCTGCTTCAGCCGCTGCTGGTCGGCTACGATGGTGCCGAGGTTCTTCGGCGCCAGGATTTCCAGCGTCACGGCGTTTTCGTAGAGCCGGTCGGCGATCTGCATGGCGACATCGTCCAGCAGGTCGTCGACATCCACCTCGGAATAGTTCAGCTCCATGATGCCGGCATCGACGGTCGCCAGATCGAGAATGTCGTTGACGATGGTCAGGAGCAGCGAGGAGGAGGCGGAGATGTGGTCCACATATTCCGCCTGCCGCTCGTTGAGCTGGCCGATGCCCGGCGTCTTCAGAAGATCGGTGAAACCGATGATGTTGGTGAGCGGCGACCGCAGTTCGTAGGAGACGTGCTGGACGAAATCGTTCTTCAGCTCATCCGCCTTGCGCAGTGCCTCGTTCTTCTCCTTCAGCGCCCGTTCGGCACGCGCACTGTCTGTCATGTTGACGAAGGTCAGCATGGTCTGCGCGTTCGGCAGCGGGATGACCGCATAATCGAGCACGATGCCGGAGAAGAGTTCGAACGTGCCTTGTAGCGAGGGACGCTCGTCGTCGAAGTTGGTCAGCATCTGGCCGAACAGACGCCAGCCGTCCGGCCGGTCGTATTCGGCAGCGCAGGCCGTCTCGATGGCGCGGATATGCGTGCCCGGCGCGGTCTGTTCCTCGGTGAGGCCCCAGAGCGCCCGGAAGGCCGGGTTCGACAGGCGGATGCGTCCGTCCGGCCCGAAGACGGCAACGCCTTCCGCCAGATGGTCGATGGTCTCGCCCTGCACCTTGACCAGCGTGTTGTAGCGGGTTTCGAGATCCACCTGCTCGGTGAGGTTCTCGAACACCCAGGTGACGCCGCCCTGCGGATGCGCGGTGGCAATCACCTGCAGGGTCTGGCCGTTCGGCAGATGCCAGCGGTTGGTCTGCGTGTCGAGCGACCGGTAGACGGAGAGCACGCTTTCCTTCCAGTTGCGCCAGTTCAGCTGCTCCGGCAGCTTGTTCTGGCTGCGCAGACGGTCCAGCAGTTCGTTATGATCGGGTCGGCTTTCCAGGAAGCCGAGATCAAGGTCCCAGAGCCGCGCGAAGGCCTGGTTGTAGAATTGCAGGCGCTGCTCGCGGTCGAAGATGGCAACCGGGGTTGCCAGATGATCCAGCGTCTCCGCATGGCTCTTCAGCGTACGGGTGAGTTCGGCCCGCACGGCCTCCGCTTCGGAGACGTCGATCGCCATGCCGGCGGAGCCGGCCTTGCCGACCACATCAACGACGTCGAACACGGTTCGGTTGCCGCGTACCACGGTCGAGACGCGGTCATGGAAGGGCGAATGCACGGTGGCGGTGGCACGGATCTTCTCGCGCGCGATGCTGCCCAGGAATTCCCGACTTTCCTGCACGGCCTGCGCAGGAGTCGTTGCTTCCACGGCGTCGCCATAGGCCTGGTTCACCCAGGCGAGATTGCCGTCGGGATCGCGATGCCAGACCGGCTGTTCGAGCGAATCGAGCAGTGTCTGGAACAGATTGATGGAGGTCACGAGCCGCTCGCGCTCGATCTTCAATTCCGCAAGTTCGGCGCGCAGATTGTTCAGCGCCACAAAGCGCACGAAAGCCTTGCCACCGGAGACGCGGCCCTGCACGTCGAGAATTTCGTCGCGGTTCGTTTCGACCGCCATCTCAAAGCTGCGCGCCTTGCTGCGCAGCGCTTCGACCGCCCGCTCCAGTTCCGCCGCCGAATGGGGGCGCAGCCAGCGACCGAAGGCGAGGAAATCGCGATCTTCCTGCGGCGCACCGGATTCCGCTGGCAACTGGCCAAGGAATTCCGGCCGCGACGGGCCGGCCTCCCAGATCACGATACGCCGGTTCTTGTCGGCAATCAGCGCCTCGTAGTTCGAGATGCGCTGCTGCGCTTCCGACAGCGCCGAGCGCATTTCCTCGCTCTCGGTCTCCAGATGGCCGCGCTGGCGCACCAGCCAGATCGTCGACAGCAGGGCTGCCGCGATGGCGCCCACCGCAAACGAGGAGAAGATCACCTCCGATGAGGTGAAGAGCCTGCTGGCGCCGATCGCCTGCTGCTGGGCCATCGCCGTACCGGCAATGCCGGAGAGCGCCGTACCGGCGAGGCCGGACGCCATCCGGCGCCAGAACCGCGCCAGGGGAGGTCGGCCGGTTTTCCGACAGGATGTCACCACCAATGATTGTGTCGATGCCGGTGCCTCGTCGCAACCGCCATCCATGAACGGCTTCCCGCGGGAAGCCCGTTTCTTTTCCGCCATTCCGGTCTGTCTCCGTCCGATTTGCCGCTTTGTCGACAAGACATCCCAGTCCGCGCAACGCCGCACCGATGCGCGAATCAAGTGCTAAAACAATATCTGCTTCGCCAAATTGCGGCAAAGGGGGCGGACAAAAAAAGAGGTCGCGGGAAAGTCAAGCCCGCGACCTCTACATCTTGTGGACCGATCTTAGAAAATCAGTACCTGTAGTGCTCTGCCTTGAACGGGCCCTGCTGCGACACGCCAATATAGGCGGCTTGCTCATCCGTGAGCTGGGTAAGCTTCACGCCGAGCTTGGCGAGGTGCAGGCGGGCGACCTTCTCGTCGAGATGCTTCGGCAGCACATACACGCCCGGCTTGTATTCGCCGGTCTTGGTGAACAGCTCGATCTGGCCGAGAACCTGGTTGGTGAACGACGCCGACATCACGAAGGAGGGGTGGCCGGTCGCATTGCCGAGGTTTAGCAGGCGGCCTTCCGAGAGCAGGATCATCCGGTTGCCCTTGGGGAAGGTGATCATGTCCACCTGAGGCTTGATGTTGGTCCACTTCAGGTTCCGCAGCGAGGCGACCTGGATCTCGTTGTCGAAGTGGCCGATATTGCCGACAATCGCCATGTCCTTCATTTCGCGCATGTGCTCGATGCGGATGACGTCCTTGTTGCCGGTGGTGGTGATGAAGATGTCAGCGGAGGAGACGACATCCTCGAGCTGCACCACCTCATAGCCGTCCATGGCGGCCTGCAGGGCACAGATCGGATCGACTTCCGTTACCTTCACGCGGGCGCCGGCACCGGTGAGCGAGGCGGCAGAACCCTTGCCCACGTCGCCATAGCCGCAGACCACGGCGACCTTGCCGGCCATCATCACGTCGGTCGCGCGGCGGATGCCGTCGACCAGCGATTCCTTGCAGCCATACTTGTTGTCGAACTTCGACTTGGTGACACTGTCGTTGACGTTGATCGCCGGGAAGGGCAGCAGGCCGCGCTTGGCGAGGTCATAGAGACGGTGAACGCCCGTGGTGGTTTCTTCCGTGACACCCTTGATCGCATCGCGCTGCCTGGTGAACCAGCCGGGAGAGGCCTTCAGGCGCTTCTTGATCTGGGCGAACAGGATCTCTTCCTCTTCGGAGCCCGGCTTCGACAGAACGTCCTCGCCGGCTTCGGCACGGGCGCCGAGCAGGATGTACATGGTGGCATCGCCGCCATCATCGAGGATCATGTTGGAAAGGCCGCCATCGGTCCACTGGAAGATGCGGTCGGTATAGTCCCAGTATTCGGTGAGCGATTCACCCTTCACGGCAAAGACCGGAATGCCGGCGGCTGCGATCGCGGCAGCCGCATGGTCCTGCGTCGAGAAGATGTTGCAGGAGGCCCAGCGCACATCGGCGCCCAGCACCTTCAGGGTCTCGATCAGCACGGCCGTCTGGATCGTCATGTGCAGCGAGCCGGAAATGCGCGCGCCCTTGAGCGGCTTCGTCTCGCCGAATTCGGCGCGGCAAGCCATCAGGCCCGGCATTTCGGTTTCGGCAATGTCGAGTTCCTTGCGGCCGAAATCGGCAAGCGCGATGTCCGCGACGATGTAATCGTTCTCAACTGTCATGGTGGCTCTCCAGCTTCGCAGGGGGCTACCGTTCATCGGCAAGCCGCGTGGAATCCAGCCATTGCCACAGGGCAACGGCGCTGCCTGCGTTTAGCAGGCTTACCGGAAACTAGCAATAAGGATATAAAGAAGTCTTTATATGATCGTTACATCTCTTCGCCAAACCGGTCGGCGATGAGGCGGGTCAGAGCCTCCAGAGCGGCCTCGGCCTCGTCTCCGCTGGCGCTGACCTCGATGGTGCAGCCAGGGCTGGCTGCCAGCATCATCAGTCCCATGATCGATGTGCCGCCCACCGTCATTCCATCCTTGGAGACGCGGATATCGGCGTTGAAGCCGGCCACGGTCTGGACGAATTTGGCAGACGCCCGCGCATGCAGGCCGCGCTTGTTGATGATCAGCAGTTCACGGGAAAACGGTTCGGACATCGAGCCTGTTCACTTGCCGCTGAGCACGCGGCTTGCCACGTTGATATATTTGCGGCCGGCATCGGCAGCCTCCGCAAGAGCTTTCTGCATGTCGTTCTCGCCGCGCACGCCGGCCAGCTTGATCAGCATCGGCAGGTTGACCCCGGCGATGACCTCGATGCGGCCGCTGTTCATCACGGAGATCGAGAGGTTCGAGGGCGTTCCGCCGAACATATCGGTCAGGATGACCACACCATGGCCGCTGTCGGCGCGCTCGACTGCGGTGACGATATCCTGCCGCCGCTGGTCCATGTCATCGTCGGGACCGATGCAGACGGTCTCGATACATTTCTGGGGTCCCACGACATGCTCCAGCGCATGACGAAATTCCTCAGCCAGCTTGCCATGGGTGACAAGCACCAGTCCGATCATATTGAATTCACCCCCCAGTACAAGGATACGCTCGACCTCGTTTCGCACTGCAACAGGTCAGACGGCGGTGGGAAGCCATCTTGTCCATGTAAAGGCGAAGTGCAAGCTAAAAATCGTCGTGGATCGGTCATGTGAAGGGGCGTTCACCCCGAAAATCGGGTCGCAACGCTGCAATCAAGGCAAGCGGCTGCGTTGTGCTGCGCAAGAGGCGCAGGAGTGGAAGGCGAGCGGCTTCATCCAGAGCGAGCATTTCATTGTCGGGCGGCAGGCGTTCTGCTGTGTCATTTGGCACAACGCGGATGACGAGATCCAGACTTGCCTTTGCGATGCTGTCCAACCGCGCAATGCCGCTGCCGAAAATCTCGATGAGGCCCGCAATCGAGGCCGGGCGTTCCGCGATCAGCCTGTCTCCCGTCCTGCGGATGAAGACCTGATCATCCGCGATGAGTGCGGCAAATGCGCCGGCGCGCCGCGCCTCCTGAAGGCAGGTAAAGGCGAGCGTCGATTTTCCGCTGCCTGAGGGGCCGACGAACAACAGGCCCCGCGTGCCGACGACGATCGCCGTACCGTGCACATTGGTGGCCTGCACCGTCACGCGCTGCCTCCTGCCGGCAGGGTGAGCGTGAAGCGGGCGCCGGTGACGGTACCACCGCTTTTCAGGTTCTCCGCCTTCAACGCGCCGCCATGAGCCTCCGCGATCTGCCGGCTGATGGAAAGACCAAGCCCGGAATTCTGGCCAAAGCTCTCCCCTTCGGGACGGTCGGTGTAGAAGCGTTCGAAGATGCGGTCGATGTCTTCGGCGCGGATGCCCGGCCCGTTGTCATCCACCTGGATCACGCAGTTCCCGCGCTGGCGGCTGAGCTTGACGGTGATGCGGCCATCCTTGTCCGGCACGAAGGAGCGGGCATTCTCGATCAGGTTGGTGATGATCTGGCCAAGGCGCAGGTCATGACCATGCACCAGATAGCTTGCCCTGGTGCCGGGCTTGTGTTCCACTGCCAGTTCGATGTTGACAGGCTTTCGACCGGTGCGGATCTGCCGGGAAATATCGACCAGATTGCCGAGCAGCACTTCGAGATCGACCGGTGCCGCGTCCGAACGGGCGAGTTCCGCATCAAGGCGCGAGGCATCGGAAATATCGGTGATCAGGCGGTCGAGGCGGCGTACATCGTGGAGGATGATGTTGGTCAGCCGTTGCTTGGAATCCTCGGTCTTGGCCAGCGGCAGGGTTTCGACGGCGCTGCGCAGCGAGGTCAGCGGGTTCTTCAGCTCATGGCTCACATCGGCGGCAAAGCTCTCGATCGCATCGATCCGGTCGTAAAGCGCGTTCGTCATGTCGCGCAGGGCGATCGAAAGATTGCCGATCTCGTCCTGGCGGGCGGAGAAATCCGGAATCTCCTCGCGTTGCTTCACCCCGCGCCGCACGCGGATCGCCGCGGCCGAGAGGCGGCGCAGCGGGTTGGCGATGGTGGAGGACAAAAGCAGCGACAGCAGGATGTTGACGAGGGTCGCGACGCCGAAGACGCGCATGATCGCCAGACGTTCCGCATGCACGATGTTGTCGATGTCGCCGGCCTGGGTGGAGAGCAGGAGCACGCCGAGCACGGCGCGGAAGCGCTGCACCGGGACTGCGACCGAAACGATCAGTTCACCCTTGTCGGTGACGCGCACCACCGCACCCCGCACGCCGGTCAGCGCATTCATCACTTCGGGATAGATCGAGCCATCGCCGCCCGGTGCTTCCTTGTAGGCCGGCAGATTTCCGGGCTGCAGCAGGCGGTTGAAGATGCCGGCAAACCATTCGCTCCAGGTGACCGTCTCGTTTTCCACCGGCGGCAGGTCGTAGCGCAGAACCTGGCCGCGCGAATAAAGATGACGCGAATCAAGCAGCAGGTTGGCATCGGCATCGAACAAACGTGCGCGGGTGCGGGTCGGCGAAATCAGCCGGCGCAACACGGGGGCGACACGCTCGGGATCGATCGGAAAATCGAGATCCTCGTCGTTCGGAACCGGCGTGATGCTCTGGCCGGCCTGCAGTTCAAGGAGCTTCTGCGGATCGATGGTGATCGAATTGGTATCGACGGACGCGGAGGCCGAAATGGCGCCGGCAATGATTTCGCCTTGCGTCAGCAGGCTTTCGACGCGCGCATCGATCAGCCCCTCGCGGAACTGGTTGAGGTAGAGAATGCCGCCGACCAGAACCACCGTCGCGGCAATGTTGAAGAACAGGATTCGGCGCGTGAGGCTGGAAAAAACCGCGTTGCCGAAGATACGGCGCATCAGGGTGAAGGGATGCGACCACAGCCGTCGGGCAGGGCGGACGGGTTGTACCTCGTCCGCACCCCGGTCTTCGGAATCCATCGTCTGATCGGCCACGCCTTTCCCTTTCACGGCGACCGCCGGCCGTCTCGGCGATCAGTGTGCATCGAGGCGCCGATGCGCCTTACGTCCACGTCGCCTCAGGCCGCTTCGCGGAACCGGTAGCCTACGCCGTAGAGCGTTTCGATCATATCGAAATCGCCGTCAACCATTTTGAACTTCTTGCGAAGGCGCTTGATGTGGCTGTCGATGGTGCGATCATCGACATAGACCTGCTCGTCATAGGCAGCATCCATCAGCGCATCGCGGCTCTTCACCACGCCGGGACGCTGGGCCAGCGAATGCAGGATGAGGAATTCGGTGACGGTCAGCGTCACCGGCTCGCCCTTCCAGGTGCAGGTATGGCGCTCCTGGTCCATGGTCAGCTGGCCGCGCTCCAGCGTGCGGGCCTGCTGGTCGGCGGCAGCCTTCGGCGTGCCCGGTGCGGCTCCCGGCGCATCGCCCTTCATCGAGCGTCGCAGGATGGCCTTCACGCGCTCCACCAGAAGGCGCTGTGAGAAGGGTTTGGTGATGAAGTCGTCGGCGCCCATCTTGAGGCCGAACAGTTCGTCGATCTCCTCGTCCTTGGAGGTGAGGAAGATCACCGGCAGATCGGATTTCTGGCGCAGGCGGCGCAGCAGCTCCATGCCGTCCATGCGCGGCATTTTGATATCGAAGATCGCCAGATGCGGCGGACGCGCCAGAAGTCCGTCCAGCGCAGAGGCTCCGTCGGTATAGGTTTCGACGCGATAGCCTTCCGCCTCAAGCGCAATGGACACCGAGGTGAGAATATTGCGATCGTCGTCCACCAACGCAATGGTCTGCATTCTGTCTGTCTCCGCCATTCTGCACGCATCTCCTGGATTGTGGCCCAGCCGGGCTCATGCCCGGTTGCTGCGTTTCATGGGGATAAAGGTGGAACAAATTGTGGCAAAGATAAAGGGGGCGGTGGTTCGGGTTGTTCGTCCACGCAGCGACAGGGAGGCATTCAAACCGATTTAAAATGCCAAAAAAGTTTTTAAATCGATTAATTATTTGATTTTATTACATTAATTCAAGAATCAGCTTGCACTTTTTTAAACCCGTCGCTAGCCTTCACCCAACATCAACGTCAGCTTAAAGGAAAGCGCGACATGGAGGAGTACGGAGTTCACAATCCGTCGAATGGCCTTTCTGCCCTCGGTCTGGTGGGTGCTTCGCACGTCCACTACAATCTGAACGAGAGCGAACTCTATGAAGCCGCGCTGCGCAACGGCGAGGCCGAGCTGACGATCGACGGGGCGCTTCGCGCCGTCACGGGACAGCACACCGGCCGCTCGCCGAAGGACAAGTTCGTGGTGCGTGATGCCAGCACCGAGCCGCATATCTGGTGGGACAACAACAAGCCGATGTCCCCGGAGCATTTCGAGCTTCTGCGGCAGGACATGCTGGCCCATGCCGCCGGCAAGACGCTCTATGTGCAGGATCTCGTGGGCGGTGCCGACCGCGACTACGCGTTGCCGACCCGTGTCGTGACCGAGCTTGCCTGGCATGCGCTGTTCATCCGCAACCTGCTGATTCGCCCGGACCGGTCGACGCTTCCTGCCTTCCAGCAGAAGCTGACGATCATCAATCTGCCGAGCTTCCGCGCCGATCCGGCCCGCCACGGCTGCCGTACGGAAACCGTGATCGCCTGCGATCTCGCCAATGGTCTCGTCCTGATCGGCGGCACCTCCTATGCCGGCGAGAACAAGAAGTCGGTCTTCACGGTGCTGAACTACCTGCTGCCGGAAAAGGGCGTCATGCCGATGCACTGCTCGGCCAATGTCGGTCCGGATGGCGATGCCGCCGTGTTCTTCGGCCTGTCGGGCACCGGCAAGACCACGCTGTCGGCCGATCCGAACCGCACGCTGATCGGCGATGACGAGCATGGCTGGGGCGAAAACGGCATCTTCAACTTCGAAGGCGGCTGCTATGCCAAGGCGATCCGCCTGTCGGCCGAAGCCGAGCCGGAAATCTATGCCGCCACACGCCGCTTTGGCACCGTGCTGGAAAACGTGGTGATGGACGAACACCGCGTCCCGAACTTCGATGATGCCTCGCTGACGGAAAACACCCGCAGCGCCTATCCGCTGCACTTCATCCCGAACGCCTCGGACACGGGTCTTGCCCCGCATCCGAAGACGATCATCATGCTGACCGCCGACGCCTTCGGCGTGATGCCGCCGATCGCCAAGCTGACGCCCGAGCAGGCCATGTACCACTTCCTCTCCGGTTACACCGCCAAGGTGGCCGGCACGGAAAAGGGCGTGACCGAGCCGGAAGCGACCTTCTCCACCTGCTTCGGCGCGCCCTTCATGCCGCGGCATCCGACGGAATACGGCAACCTGCTGCGTGACCTGATCGCTCTTCACGGCGTCGATTGCTGGCTGGTCAACACCGGCTGGACGGGGGGCGCCTATGGCGTCGGTCGCCGCATGCCGATCAAGGCGACGCGTGCGCTTCTGACGGCGGCCCTCACCGGGGAGCTGAACAAGGCCGAGTTCCGCATCGACGCCAATTTCGGCTTTGCCGTGCCGGTCGCCGTGCCAGGTGTCGAGACCGCCATTCTCGACCCGCGCTCGACCTGGGCCGATGGCGCCGCCTATGACGCCCAGGCCACCAAGCTCGTCAACATGTTCATTTCCAACTTCACGAAGTTCGAGAGCCATGTGGACAGCACGGTACGCGATGCCGCCCCTGGCCTGCTGGCCGCTGCCGAGTAGCGACTCACGTGGAACATCGCAAGCCGTCGAGGTGCAGAGCCTCGGCGGTTTTCTTTTGTCCGCGCTTGTGAAATAGAGAGGACATGGCCAGCGATCCTCTCGTCATCAGCAACCGCATTACTCTTGCCGGATGGGAACTGACGGAACAATTCGTGCTGGCCGGCGGACCGGGCGGACAGAATGTCAACAAGGTCTCCACCGCCGTCCAGCTGTTCTTCAATCTGATGGGCTCACCGGCGCTTTCCGATCGCATCAAGGAGAATGCCGCGAAACTCGCGGGCCGCCGCCTCACCAAGGAGGGCGTGCTGATCATCGAGGCGAACAGGTTTCGCAGCCAGGAGCGCAACCGCGAAGACGCGCGCGAACGGCTGAAGGAACTGATTCTCGAAGCCGCCAAGCCGCCGCCGCCGCCGCGCCGCAAGACGAAGCCGACCAAGGGTTCCGTCGAACGGCGGCTCAAGGAAAAATCGGGCCGTTCGGACATCAAGAAGATGCGCGGCCGCCCGGACGGCGACTGAGGTTCCCATGGTGCTGATGGTCAACGGCATCGCGTATCATGCCGAGACGCTCGATCGCGCGGCGCAGGAGCATCTCGTCGAGGTGATTCGCGCCGTGGTCGGGGAGGCCCCGCTCTATGTACCGGTGATGCCGGGCACGGGACAGCCGATGTCGGTGCGGATGACCAATTGCGGGCCGCTCGGCTGGGTCACGGACAAGGCCCGCGGCTATCGCTACCAGGAGACGCATCCGGTGACGGGGAAAGCCTGGCCCGCCATGCCGGCAGAACTTCTGGCGCTGTGGGATCGGTTTTCCGGCTATCCCAAGCCGCCGCAGGCCTGCCTCATCAACTTCTATGCCGACGAGGCCCGCATGGGCCTGCATCAGGATCGCGACGAGGAGGATCTTGAGGCGCCGGTGGTCTCCATCTCGCTCGGCAATGCCTGCCTGTTTCGGATCGGGGGGCGCATGCGGAGCGACAAGACAACATCCCTGCGCCTGTCGAGCGGCGATGTCGTGGTGCTTGGCGGGGAGGGCAGGCTTGCCTTTCACGGCGTCGACCGGATCTATCCCGGCACCTCCACGCTGCTGAAGAATGGCGGACGCATCAATCTCACCCTGCGGCGGGTCCATCGCTGACGATGCAGACGCATCGCGGGCGATCCATCGCGTGTGATCGATCGCCTACAGCTTGCGCAGCGCAACCGTTTCGATGAAGTGATTGCTGCCCTTGCGCAGAATGAGGTCTGCCCGGGGGCGGGTCGGCAGGATGTTCTGCCGCAGGTTCTTCAGGTTGATGTTTTCCCACAGACCTTCCGCGATGGCCAGCGCTGCCGATTCGTCGATCGTCGCATAGCGGTGGAAGAAGGAGGTGGGATCGCGGAAGGCCGTCTGGCGCAGCCGCATGAAGCGTTCCACATACCAGTTGTGGATCTGCCGTTCCTCGGCATCGATATAGATCGAGAAATCGAAGAAGTCCGAGACCATCGGCACGATGGTGCCGTCGGCGGGCAGGGTGCGCGATTGCAGCACGTTGATGCCCTCGAAGATCAGGATGTCCGGCCGGTCGATGATCGCATATTCATCCTGCAGCACGTCATAGGTCAGGTGCGAATAGCGGGGGGCCCGCACATCCGGCTTGCCGGCCTTGATCGCCGAGAGGAAGCGCAGCAGCGCGCCGATGTCATAGCTTTCCGGAAACCCCTTGCGCTCCATCAGGTTTTCACGGCGCAGCACCGCGTTCGGATAGAGAAAGCCGTCGGTGGTGACGAGATCGACCTTGGGGCTGGAGGGCCAGCGGGCCAGCAATTCCTTCAGGATACGCGCCGTGGTGGACTTTCCCACCGCGACCGAGCCGGCAATGCCGATGACGAAGGGTGTCTTCACCTGATCCGACAGGCTGAGGAAGCGGTTGCGCTGCTGGAAGAGCAGTTGCGAGGCTTCCACATGTGCCGACAACAGGCGCGACAGCGACAGATAGATGCGCCGCACCTCGTCAAGGTCGATCGGATCGTCCAGCGAGCGCAGGCGCTTCACTTCGTCCGCCGTCAGCGTCAGAGGCGTGTCGGCGCGAAACTTCGCCCATTCCTCTGACGTAAACAGGAAGAAGGGGGAGTAGTTTCCGGCGGGGGCGTGCTCTGGCGGGATATCCGATTCGATGGGCTGTGTGGCGATCGTCATGAGGGCTGTCGGCTCGCCTTTTCCTGCAGGCCCGATTGGGCGGTGCGACGTTGAAGCTCTTGCAGCACATCCTGCAACGGAACGCCGGCAATCTTCAATACGACCATCAGATGATAAATCAGATCCGCGGCTTCGGCCGTCAGGTTCTCGCGGTCGTCGCGCAGCGCCGCAATAACCGTCTCGACGGCTTCCTCGCCAAGCTTCTTTGCCGCCTTGTCCTGGCCGGCGGCCACCAGCTTGGCGGTCCAGGATTGCGAAGGGTCCGCCTTGGCGCGCTCGGCCACGATCGCTTCCAGATCGCTGAGGGAAAAGTCGCTCATCTCTGTCTCCTCAGTCCAGACGCATCGCAATGCCGTGCTCGGCCATGTAGCGCTTGGCCTCGCCGATGGAATAGGTGCCGAAATGGAAGATGGAGGCGGCGAGCACGGCCGTCGCGTGGCCTTCCTTCACACCCGCCACCAGGTCGTCGAGCGAACCGACGCCGCCGGAGGCGATCACCGGCACCCGCACCGCATCGGCAATCGCGCGCGTCAGTTCGAGATCGTAGCCGATCTTGGTGCCGTCGCGGTCCATCGACGTGACCAGCAACTCGCCGGCCCCGCGCTCGACCATGCGCACGGCAAACTCCACCGCATCGATGCCCGTCGCGTTGCGGCCGCCATGGGTGTAGATTTCCCAGGCGCTGGCATTGTCCTGACCCGGACCCTGCGTCCGCCGCCGCTTGGCATCGATCGACACGACGATGCACTGGTTGCCGAACTTGTCGGCGGCTTCGGCGACGAAATCCGGATTGTTCACTGCCGCCGAATTGATCGACACCTTGTCGGCGCCGGCAAGCAGCAGCTTGCGGATATCGGACACGGCCCGCACACCACCGCCGACGGTCAGCGGCATGAAGCAGTGCTCCGCCGTCTGGGCCACCACCTCGAAGATGGTGTCGCGATTGTCGGAGGAGGCGGTGATATCGAGGAAGCAGAGCTCGTCGGCACCCGCCGCATCATAGGCTTTCGCTGCCTCGACCGGATCTCCCGCATCGATCAGATCGACGAAGTTGACGCCCTTGACGACACGGCCGTCCTTGACGTCCAGGCAGGGGATGACGCGGGCTTTCAGGGTCATGCACGGCCTCCCTTGGCAGCGCGAATGAGGGCGAGCGCTTCCGCCGGGTCGATGCGCCCGTCATAGAGCGCGCGGCCGGAGATGGCGCCTTCGAGCCGTGCCGCATCCGGCTCCAGCATGCGGCGGATGTCGTCGAGCGAGGCGAGGCCGCCCGAGGCGATCACCGGGATCGAGACGGATTCGGCCAGCTCCAGCGTGGAGGCCCAGTTGATGCCGGCGAGAATGCCGTCGCGGTCGATGTCGGTGTAGATGATTGCGGCAACGCCGGCGCCCTCGAATTTCTTCGCGAGTTCCACCACGCCGAGTTCGGAGGCCTCCGCCCAGCCCTCGACGGCCACCTTGCCGCCCTTGGCATCGATGCCGACAGCGATCTGGCCGGGAAATTTCTGGCAGGCCTCGATGACCAGCGCCGGATTGCGCACCGCCACCGTGCCGAGGATGACGCGGGCCAGCCCGCGCGAAAGCCAGGCTTCGATATGATCGAGCGTCCGGATGCCGCCGCCGAGCTGTACCGGGTTCTTCGTTGCCTTCAGGATGGCATCGACGGCAAAGCCGTTGCGACTTTCACCGGCAAAGGCGCCGTCCAGATCCACCACATGCAGCCATTCGAAACCCTGGTCCTCGAAGGCACGGGCCTGGGCGGCGGGGTCGGGATTGTAGATGGTGGCCTGCTCCATGTCGCCGAGCTTCAGGCGCACGCACTGGCCGTCTTTCAGGTCGATAGCCGGGAAAAGGATCATGTCAGGGCTTCCAGCGCAGGAAATTCGAAATGAGGGCAAGGCCGAGCGTCTGGCTCTTTTCCGGATGGAACTGAGCGCCGGCCGTGTTGTCATGGGCGACGAAGGCAGTCACCGCGCCACCGTAATCGGTGGTCGCCACCACATCATCCGCGTTCTCTGCTGCCAGATGGTAGGAATGCACGAAATAGGCGTGCAGCCCGTCCGGGCCTGTCGGGATGCCCTCGAACAGCGCATGCGGCCGGTTGAGCGTCAGCGTGTTCCAGCCGATCTGCGGGATCTTCAGCGTCGGATCGGACGGTGTCATTTCCGTCACGTCGCCACGGATCCAGCCAAATCCTTGCGTCACGTCCTTCTCCAGGCCGCGCGAAGACATCAGCTGCATGCCGACGCAGATGCCCAGAAAGGGACGGCCCTTGCCCTTGACCGTCTCGAACAATGCCTCTTCCATGCCGTCCACCGCGGCAAGTCCACGACGGCAATCGGCATAGGCGCCAACGCCCGGCAGGACGATGCGGTCGGCGGCGGTCACGATCTCCGGCCGGTCGGTCAGCGAGATCTCGGCCTCGAGACCGGCCTCACGGGCGGCGCGCTCGAAGGCCTTCGTTGCGGACCGGAGATTACCCGATCCGTAGTCGATGATTGCAACGCGCATCAGCGTCCTCCACCAATGTCAAAAAGCCCAAGCGCCGGTCGGCCATGGGCGAACCCCTGGGCGGACCTCTGGGCGGGCGGGGAGAGTTTGTTCCAGTCGGTCACCGGCACGAATGGCTTTGGCGCTTCGGCGGGAAGGCTGGAAAAGTAGATGGTCTCGGCGGTCGCCAGGTCCGGTGCCGTCACGACGTCGCAGAGTGTCCAGCCGCGTCGGACAAGTGTCGTCATCCGGATATGGCGACCCTCCAGGCCGATCAGAAGGGCAATGCCGAACTGCATGAGCGCCCCCGCCCAGAACAGCCCGGGCTGATCGCCGAGCCATACGGCAAAACCCTGCGCCAGAAGCGTGGCGATGCCGGCCAGCCAGCAGCGGCCGACCAGCAGCCAAAGCGCCGGAAACAGGAAGCCGAGCCAGGTGAAGCGGTCCGCCACGAAGCGGGTCGAGGCGTGGTCGCGATCCGGCCCCTGCGGCGGTGTCAGAACGATAAAGCTGGTCAAGGCTCCTCCTGACGGCGTCAGACCAGCGTGCCCTTGGTCGAGGGAACGCGGCCCGCCTGGCGCGGATCGATTTCGGTGGCGGTTCTCAGTACGCGGGCCACGGCCTTGAAGCAGGTTTCCGCAATGTGGTGGTTGTTGGCGCCGTAATGGTTCAGCACATGCAGCGTGATGCCCGCATTCTGGGCCAGCGCCTGAAAGAATTCCCGCACCAGTTCCGTATCGAAACTGCCGATCTTCGGCGCGCTGAAGGCAACGTTCCAGACGAGGAACGGCCGTCCGGACAGATCCACGGCGGCCTTGGTCATCGTCTCGTCCATGGCAAGGTCGATCGAGGCATAGCGCGTGATGCCGCGACGGTCGCCCAGCGCCTTGGCAATCGCCTGGCCGATCGCGATCCCGGTATCCTCCACCGAATGGTGATCGTCGATATGCAGGTCGCCCTTGCAGTCGATCTCCATGTCGATCAGCGAATGTCGCGACAGCTGCTCCAGCATATGGTCGAAAAAACCGATGCCCGTCTCGATTTTCGAAGTGCCGGTGCCGTCCAGATTGACGGTTACGGAAATCGAGGTTTCGTTCGTCTTGCGCGAAACGGAGGCGCGGCGCTCGCTCATACTGGTCACCGGAAGCTTGGGCACGACATGATCTGCGCTGCTTATCAGCCGCGCCGCTGCGGTGCAAACGATTCCGGCAGTCAATCGGCCGCCACCGCTGAGCGGACGGATTTGCAATCCTTGGAGCACCACTTACATGTGCCTCAACAGCCGGAATGAACCGGCAGCAGAGAGGCCCCCATGGGCCCACAGGTGTGAATATGACGACAATCATTACCGTGCGGAAAGGCGGAAAGGTCATCATGGCCGGCGATGGCCAGGTGAGTCTCGGCCAGACCGTGATGAAGGGCAATGCGCGCAAGGTGCGCCGCATCGGCAAGGGCGAGGTGATCGCCGGTTTCGCGGGCGCGACCGCCGATGCCTTCACGCTTCTCGACCGCCTGGAAAAGAAGCTGGAGCAATATCCCGGCCAGCTGATGCGTGCCGCCGTTGAACTCGCCAAGGACTGGCGCACCGACAAGTACCTGCGCAATCTGGAAGCCATGATGCTGGTGGCCGACAAGAGCGTGACACTCGCCGTGACCGGCAATGGCGACGTGCTGGAGCCCGAGCATGGCACGATCGCCATCGGTTCCGGCGGCAATTATGCCTATGCGGCAGCGCGCGCCCTGATGGATTCGGAAAAATCTGCCGAGGAGATCGCCCGCCAGGCGCTCGCCATTGCCGCCGATATCTGCGTCTATACCAACCACAATCTCGTGGTCGAGACGCTGGACGCCGAATAACCCTTTTACATGACAGGAACGGGTCCATCCGGTCGGGCTTGATGAGCCGTCCGGAACAGGGACGCCGAAGAGGTTAACACATGACGACTTTTTCCCCCCGCGAGATCGTCTCGGAGCTGGACCGCTACATCATCGGCCAGCATGACGCCAAGCGCGCCGTGGCGATTGCGCTGCGCAACCGCTGGCGCCGCCAGCAGCTCGACGAGAGCCTGCGCGACGAGGTGATGCCGAAGAACATCCTGATGATCGGCCCGACCGGCGTCGGCAAGACGGAGATTTCCCGTCGTCTCGCAAGGCTGGCCGGCGCGCCCTTCATCAAGGTGGAAGCCACCAAGTTCACCGAGGTCGGCTATGTCGGCCGCGACGTGGAGCAGATCATCCGCGATCTCGTCGAGATCGGCATCGGGCTGGTGCGCGAAAAGAAGCGCGCCGAGGTGCAGGCCAAGGCACACCAGAGTGCCGAGGAACGCGTGCTCGATGCGCTGGTCGGCTCCACGGCATCGCCCGCGACCCGCGAAACCTTTCGCAAGAAGCTGCGCAGTGGAGAGCTGGATGACAAGGAGATCGAGGTCGAGGTGGCCGATACCGGCTCGGGCATGCCCGGCTTCGAGATCCCCGGCATGCCAGGTGCCAATATCGGCGTGCTGAACCTGTCGGATATGTTCGGCAAGGCGATGGGCGGCCGCACCAAGAAGGTCCGCACGACGGTCGCCAAGTCCTATGGCGATCTGATCCGCGACGAAAGCGACAAGCTGATCGACAACGAGGTCATCCAGCGCGAGGCGGTGCGCTCCGTCGAAAACGACGGCATCGTCTTCCTGGACGAGATCGACAAGATCGCCGCCCGCGATGGCGGGCTCGGCGCCGGCGTCTCTCGCGAGGGCGTGCAGCGCGACCTGCTGCCGCTGGTGGAAGGCACGACGGTATCGACGAAATACGGACCGGTGAAGACGGACCATATTCTCTTCATCGCCTCAGGCGCCTTCCATGTGGCCAAGCCCTCCGATCTTCTGCCGGAACTGCAGGGTCGCCTGCCGATCCGCGTCGAGCTGAAGCCGCTCTCGAAGGAGGATTTCCGTCGCATCCTGACGGAGACCGAGGCGAGCCTCATTCGCCAGTACAAGGCGCTCATGGAGACGGAACAGCTGTCGTTGGATTTTACGGAGGACGCTATCGATGCGCTGGCCGATGTGGCCGTGCATCTCAACTCCTCGGTCGAGAACATCGGCGCCCGCCGACTGCAAACGGTGATGGAACGGGTGCTGGACGAGATTTCGTTCAACGCGCCGGATCGCTCCGGCACCGCCGTGACGATCGATGCGGATTACGTGCGCCAGCATGTTGGCGATATCGCTGCCGACACGGATCTCTCCCGTTATATTCTCTAGCGGGTAAGCGGCAAGGCGTGGCAAGCAGGCAACGGCCCATGCCGCTCTCTACCCCATGACGGGAAATTGAAAGGCGCGGGCTCGACTCCGCGCCTTGTTTTTCAGTAAGGCAGCACGCAACATGAGCAAGATGCAATGTGCATGCGTGATTCGTCGGCGCTTGCGGGGTCAGGACGGCCAGCTCATCGATTATCCTGGGATGCTCAATCTTGCGACGTTTCCTGCTCGCCCTGCTGATGATCCTCGCCTGGAGTGCACCGCCCGCGCTGGCTGGTGGACTGATCGTCGTGCCGCCTGGCAATCGCAATCTGGAACAGCCGAAGGTGCCCGGTGCATCGATCCGCCGCACGAAGGCGGGACGCACCACCTTCGATGACAAATACGACAAGATCATCGAACTCTTGTCCGACAGTCCGTCGCTGATGTCCAAGATCAAGCAGACGGCGCGGCAGTACGACATTGACCCCGTCCATATCATCGGGGCGATCGTCGGCGAGCACACCTACAACGTGGATGCCTATGACCGCCTGCAGTCCTACTATGTGAAGGCCGCCGCCTATGCGGGCGACAGCTTCCGATTCGGCTACCGCGACCAGACGATCGGTGCCTTCGTCGCCCGTCCCGAATTTGCCGGCTGCCGGTCCGAGGATGATTCCTACAAGCTCTGGAGCTGCCGAGAGGCGGTGTGGGAAAAGGTGTTCCGCGGCAACACCGTCGATGGTGTCAGCTATCCCGACAACCGCTTCAGCGCCGTCTTCTTCCAGCCCTTCTTTGCTGGCCAGACCTTTGGTCTTGGACAGATCAATCCGCTGACCGCGCTGATGCAATCGGATCTCGTGGCGCGCCGTTCGGGTTATCCGAAGCTCGATGCATCCGATGCACGCGGCGTTTATGCCGCCATCATGGATCCGGACAAGTCGCTCGCCTATGTGGCGGCCACCATCCGCCGTTCGATCGATGACTATGCCCAGATCGCCGGCATGGACATTTCCGGCAATCCGGGCATCACCGCGACCCTCTACAATATCGGCAACTCCGCGCAGCGGGCCGCCACTCTTGCCGCCCGCAACCGGTCCGGCGGCCTGACCTGGCCGGAGGAAAATTATTACGGCTGGCTCGTCAACGACAAGCTCGCGCAATTGAAATCGCTGCTCTGACGCATGATATGTGGATCTCCTTGCGACAGGAGATCGGCTGATGGATAGGCGTCCGGAACCCTTCGAGCCGCCGGCGCCCATTCCGCGCACGGTGCCGCCCGGCCGTCTGGAGATCATCCGCACGGTGTTCCGCAATCCTCTGGAACTGTGGGGGGAGCCATCCTACACGCTGCCCTGGATCGAGACGCAGTTCTTTTCCGAGCGAACGCTGATTGTCAACGATCCCGGCCTCATCCGCCATGTGCTGGTGGACAATGCCAGCAACTACGAGATGTCGGAGATCCGGCAGCTGATTCTCAGACCGATTCTGCGCGATGGCCTGCTGACGGCCGAAGGGCCTGTCTGGAAGCGCTCCCGCAAGGCGATGGCGCCGGTCTTTACCCCGCGTCACGCCCGCGGCTTTGCCGGCAAGATGCTGGCGCAGTCAAAGCGCTATGCCGAGAAATATCAGGATATCGGCCCGCAAGGGCGCATCGAGGATATCGCGGTCGACATGACCGAGCTGGCCTTTGCCATTCTTTCGGAAACCCTGTTTTCCGGCGACATCGTCACGAAGAGCGAAAAATTCTCCGACGATGTCGACAATCTCCTGCATCGCATGGGGCGCGTCGACCCAATGGACCTGCTGCGCGCGCCGCCCTGGGTGCCGCGGGTCACGCGCATCGGTGGAGCAAAGGTGCTCGGAAAGTTCCGCGAGATCGTGCGGCTGACCATGGAAAAGCGGCGCGCCATGATGCGCGCCGACCGGGCCGCTACGCCGGACGATTTCCTCACGCTGCTTCTGGAACTCGACGGCCCGGACGGGCTGACGCTGGACGAGATCGAGGACAATATCCTCACCTTCATCGGTGCGGGGCACGAAACGACAGCCCGGGCGCTTGCCTGGACGCTCTACTGCGTCTCGCATTCCCCGCATGTGCGCGACGCGATGGAGGAGGAGATCGACCGGGTGCTTGCGACCGGTGCCGAGCCCGTGGACTGGCTGGACCTGATGCCGCATGTGCGGGCCGCCTTCGAGGAGGGCATGCGGCTTTATCCGCCGGCACCCTCCATCAACCGTGCCGCGATCAGGGATGACAGCTGGACGGCGCCGGACGGGACCGAGGTGGCGATCCGCGCCGGCACGACGATTCTCGTGATGCCCTGGACGCTGCATCGCCATGCGCTCTACTGGGAAAAGCCACGTGCCTTCATGCCGGAGCGCTTCCTGCCGGACCAGCGCGGCAAGATCCATCGCTTCCAGTATCTGCCCTTCGGGGCGGGCCCGCGCGTGTGCATCGGTGCGACCTTTGCGATGCAGGAGGCGGTGATCGCGCTTGCCGTGCTGATGTCGCGGCATCGTTTCGAGGCGCTGCCGGGCATGGACCCCTGGCCGGTGCAGAAGCTGACCACCCAGCCGCGCGACGGGCTTTCGATGCGGGTCTTAACGCGTCCCCGCAACGCCTGAGACCGGTCTTCAGCCTGCCGCAACCAGCGGCATCGACCAGCCAGCCGGGCGTTTCCCGTCCTGCGCTTGTCTGCCATGTTCCTGCGACATGGCGAACCGCCATCCCACCAAGGCTGCATTGACTAAGCCGTCCCGGCGCGCAAGAACCACAGAGATCATGCAGAACAATGGAGGATCGGATGAGCCGCATCGAGAGACAGGGTCTGGCTATAGACGAGGCACTGCACGCCTTTCTGGTAAACGAGGCGCTGCCGGGGTCCGGCATCGAGGCCGATGCCTTCTTTGCAGCACTGTCCGCCCTGGTCCATGATCTGGCACCGAAGAACCGTGATCTCCTCGCGCGCCGCGATGCGTTGCAGGAGCAACTGGACGAGTGGTACCGCAAGAACGGCGCGCCCGGCGACGGCGTGGCCTACGAAGCCTTCCTGCGCCAGATCGGCTATCTTCTGCCGGAAGGACCGGATTTCCAGGTCGCGACCGAGAATGTCGATCCGGAGATTGCCGAGATTGCCGGCCCGCAGCTCGTCGTTCCGGTGATGAATGCACGCTATGCCCTGAACGCTGCCAATGCCCGCTGGGGCTCGCTGTATGACGCGCTCTACGGCACGGATGCGATTGCCGAAAGCGATGGCGCCGAAAAGGGTGCCGGCTACAATCCCGTGCGCGGCGCGCGCGTCATTGCCTGGGTGCGCAGCTTCCTCGACCAGTCGGTGCCGCTTTCCGGTGCCGCATGGTCCGAGGTGACCGGGCTTGCCGTGGATGGGGGAGCACTTGTCGTCACGGCCGGCGACAAGGCCGTGTCGCTTGCCGACCCGGCCCAGTTTGCCGGCTATCGCGGCCCGGCCGATCAGCCGACCCATGTACTTCTGGTCAGGAACCGCCTGCATGTGGAAATCCGCGTCGATGCCTCCACGCCGATCGGCAGGGACGATCCGGCGCATATCTCCGATGTCTGGCTCGAATCGGCGATCACCACCATCATGGACTGCGAGGATTCGGTCGCAGCTGTTGATGCCGAGGACAAGGTCGTCGTCTACCGCAACTGGCTCGGTCTGATGGCGGGCGACCTCACGGAAGAGGTCGCCAAGGGCGGCAAGACGTTCATCCGCGCGCTCAACCCGGATCGCAGCTATACCGCGCCGGACGGCTCCAGCCTCGTGGTGCCGGGCCGTTCGCTGATGCTGGTGCGCAATGTCGGCCACCTCATGACCAATCCGGCGATCCTCGACCGCGACGGGCGCGAGGTGCCGGAGGGGCTCATGGATGCCATGGTCACCGCGCTGATTGCGCTGCGTGACGTCGGCCCGAATGGCCGTCGGCAGAATTCCCGTGCAGGCTCGATGTATGTGGTGAAGCCGAAGATGCATGGTCCTGACGAAGTGGCTTTTGCCTGCGAGATCTTCACGCGCGTCGAGCAGGCACTCGGCATGCCGGCCAACACCATCAAGATGGGCATCATGGACGAGGAGCGCCGAACGACGGTCAACCTCAAGGAATGTATCCGCCAGGCCCGCGAACGCGTTGTCTTCATCAATACCGGCTTCCTCGACCGTACCGGGGACGAGATCCACACCTCGATGGAAGCGGGCCCGATGATCCGCAAGGGCGACATGAAGCAGGCCCCCTGGATCGCCGCCTATGAAAACTGGAATGTCGACATCGGCCTTGCCTGTGGCCTCTCCGGACGCGCCCAGATCGGCAAGGGCATGTGGGCCATGCCGGACCTGATGGCTGCCATGCTGGAGCAGAAGATCGCCCATCCGAAGGCCGGCGCCAATACCGCCTGGGTTCCGTCGCCGACGGCCGCGACGCTGCATGCCACGCACTATCACCGCGTCAGCGTGGCGGACGTCCAGGCCGGCCTCAAGTCGCGGGCCCGCGCCAAGCTCTCCGACATCCTCTCGGTACCCGTGACCTCGCGGCCGAACTGGACGCCGGAAGAGGTGCAGCGCGAGCTGGACAACAATGCCCAGGGGATTCTCGGCTATGTGGTGCGCTGGGTCGATCAGGGCGTCGGATGCTCCAAGGTGCCTGACATCAACAATATCGGCCTGATGGAAGACCGTGCGACGCTGCGCATTTCCGCCCAGCATATGGCCAACTGGCTGCATCACGGCCTGGTCACCGAAGCGCAGGTGGTGGAAACCATGAAACGCATGGCGGCCGTCGTGGACCAGCAGAACGCGGGTGATCCGCTCTACCTGCCGATGGCCGGTCGGTTCGATGATTCGGTCGCCTTCCAGGCCGCGCTTGATCTGGTGCTGAAGGGTCGCGAACAGCCGAACGGCTATACCGAACCGGTCCTGCATCGCCGGCGGCTGGAAGCCAAGGCACGGCGTACCTGACGAGCGAAGGCGGCGGCCTGCCCGTCCGCCGCCGTTCCATCAGGCAATGGTTGCCTCCGATAGGCCTTGCGCCCGATCCTCTCCTACGAGGAAGAGCCCTTCCTGTGGAACGAGGGAACTCCAAAACAAAAAAAACGGCGCGGGTGACGCGCCGTTTTTTTGTTCATGTCTCTGGCAAGCGATCCTTACTGGATCACGACCACCTTGGTTTCGCGGCCGGGACGCACGCGGTTGTAGAGGTCGATCACGTCCTGGTTCATCAGGCGGATGCAGCCTGAAGAGGCGGCAGTGCCGATGGAAGCCCATTCCGGCGTGCCGTGCAGGCGAAACAGAGTGTCCTGCCCCTTTTCGTTGAACAGGTACATGGCGCGCGCGCCGAGCGGGTTGCTGAGGCCCGGGCCCATGCCGTCATCGACATAGCGGGCGATGTCCGGCTTGCGCACCGCCATTTCCTTGGGCGGATGCCAGGTCGGCCATTCCTGCTTCCAGGCCACATAGGCCTCACCCGACCAGGCAAAACCCTGCTTGCCGACGCCGATCCCATAGCGCATCGCCTTGCCGTTCGGCAGGACGTAATAAAGGAAGCGCTCCTGCGTGTTGACGATGATCGTGCCCGGCTGTTCCTTGGTGTCGAAATCGACGATCTGGCGGTGGAATTTCTTGTCCAGACGGCTGATCGGGATCGCCGGCAGCGGATAGCCCGCATCCGTCACCGGGCCATAGGCATCGGAAAAGATCGCATTCGTCTGCGTCTTGACCGGCGCGGCGGCTGCCACGGGCACGGTCTTGGTTTCGGAAGTCGTCGAGCAGCCGGTCAGGGCGAGCATCGCCGTCAGGCCGGATGCAATCATGCAGGTGCGAATGCGCATGGAGAAGATCTCGTGGGATAGGGGTGGAAGCAAAGATGCTGTCATCCATCTTTTGATGGACGGTTTATTTTCCATTAGAACAAGGTTGGCAAGGCGGGCGCGGGTGCCAAATGAATGCGGTGCGACAAATGAAAAATTCATTGCCTTTTTGCAACAGACACACGTGTCGAGAGCGGACGAAACCATGACACTTGTTCAGATTGGCCCTAACAATCCGTTAATAGACGGGCGCCAGTCGAATCGCGCGCTGATGGTGCGCCGCGGCGTACAGGTGTTGCTGAACGATATGCGCCATGCGGTGATTGCCGAAATGACGTTGGCCAACGGGCGGCGGGCTGACCTTATCAGTCTCACTGCCAAGGGTGAGATCTGGATTGTGGAAATCAAGACATCGGTCGACGATTTTCGCAGCGACCGGAAATGGCCGGATTATCGCGATTTCTGCGACCGGCTGTTCTTTGCCACCCATCGGGACGTGCCGGCCGAGATCTTTCCGGAAGAGTGTGGCTTCCTCCTCTCAGACGGCTATGGGGCGCATCTACTGCGCGAGGCGCCCGAACATCGCCTGGCGCCGGCGGCGCGCAAGGCGGTAACACTGCAGTTTGCACGCCTCGCCGCCCAGCGGCTTCTGTCAGCCGAATGGGCGACGGGCAAGACGTTTGAGGAGGGCTGACGCCTATTTCGGGGCGCGCTTCGCCAGGATGCGCTGCAGAGTGCGGCGGTGCATGTTGAGCCGGCGGGCGGTTTCCGACACGTTGCGCTCGCACATCTCGTAGACGCGCTGGATGTGCTCCCAGCGAACCCGGTCCGCCGACATCGGATTTTCCGGCACATCGGCCTTTTCGCCCGGCCGCTGGGTCAGCGCCGCAAACACGTCGTCGGCATCGGCCGGCTTCGACAGATAATCGACGGCGCCGAGCTTCACGGCCGTCACGGCGGTCGCGATATTGCCGTAGCCGGTCAGCACGATGACGCGCGTATCCTCGCGCCGCTGCCGGATCGCCTCGATCACGTCGAGGCCGTTGCCGTCACCAAGCCGCAGATCCACCACCGCATATTTCGGCGGCCGCGCCTTCGACCTGGCAATGCCCTCGGCCACCGATTCGGCCGTCTCCACCTGGAAGCCGCGGCTTTCCATGGCGCGCGCCAGGCGGCGCAGGAAGGGCGCATCGTCGTCCACGATCAGAAGGCTCGCATCCGGCCCAAGCAGATCCGGGGTGTTTGCGTCGATCTTGTCTGCCGTCATTGTCCTGTCTCCACCGGGCTTTGTTCTTGTGTGTCTACGATGCGCCGGGCGCATCGGGTCAGCCCATCCATCCTGCTCATGCCTTCATCTCCATGACCGCGCGCGGCCAGACGATCCGCACACGGGCACCTTCATGATCCGGTCCGCGATTGGAGAAGATCAGGGTGGCGCCGGATCTTTCCAGCAGGGTCTTGGCGATGAACAATCCAAGCCCCAGGCCTCCGGCGCGCTCGTCCTCGCGGCTGCGGGTCGACATGTATGGTTCTCCGATATGGGTTAACACATCGGGTGCAAAGCCGATGCCGTCGTCTTCGATGGTGATGGCAACTTTATCCGCATCGTGCTCCACCGTCACGGTCACCTTTTGCCGCGCAAAGTCCACTGCATTTTCGATGAGATTGCCAAGACCGTAGAGAATGCCGGCATTGCGCTGCCCGACGGGCTCGCCGGCCCGACCGCTGGGCTCAATGACATCGAGCGTAATGCCGAACTGCCGGTGCGGCGCGGTCACCTCCTCGATCAGCGAGGATAGCGGCAGGCGGCGCATGTGTTCCTCGTTCTCGGCCGAAAGCGAGGTCAGCCGGCGCAGGATGTCGCGGCAGCGTTCGCTCTGGCTGCGCAGCAGCGCGACATCCTCGCCGAAGCGCTCGTCGCCCGCCAGCTCCCGCTCCATCTCCTTGGCGACGACGCTGATGGTGGCGAGCGGCGTGCCGAGTTCGTGGGCGGCGGCGGCAGCAAGCCCATCCAGTTGCGACAGGTGCTTTTCCCGCTCCAGCACCAGTTCGGTCGCGGCCAGCGCATCGGCAAGAAGCACCGCCTCCATCGAGACGCGATAGGCATAGAAGGCGGCAAAAGACATCATCGACACGATGGCGCACCAGATGCCGAGCTGCATGACCGGATAGATGATCAGGATTTCGTCCCGATGCCAGGGAACCGGATAGGGTGAAATGGTGATCAACGTGGTGCAGCCAATCGCAAACAGCAGCAGGAACAGCGAGTGCCGGAGCGGCAGCGAGGCAAAGGAGATGATGACAGGCACGCAGAGCAGGGGTGCAAAGGGATTGGCAAGCCCCCCGGTGATGAACAGCAGCCCGCTCATCTGCAAAAGATCGAAGCCGAGCAGGGCAAGTGCGGCAAGGGGCTTCAGCCGGTGCGTCGGCGGATACCAGAGCGACAGCACCAGATTGACCAGTGCCAGCGCGGCAATCAGGATCGCGGTTTCGCCGACCGGCAGCGAGAAATGCAGCACCAGAGCCACGAACAGCACCGTCAGCGTCTGACCGGCCACCGCCAGCCAGCGCAGCCACACCAGCGTCTGCAGGCGCATGCTGCGATTGGCCCGCCCGAACTGGGCATGCCGGATCGACGGATTGTCCGTCCGCGTGTCCCGTTCAGGTTCCGCGGGGCTTCGCGCGATGGGTGGGAGCCGCATGGGCAGGGTCCTCCGGCCAGGGATGTTTCGGATAGCGTCCGCGCATGTCGGCCCGCACGTCTTTCCACGAGCCTGCCCAGAAGCCCGGAAGGTCGCGCGTCGTCTGGATCGGCCGATGCGCCGGCGAGGTCAACTCCAAAAGCAGGGGGAGGCGACCATCTGCCACGGCCGGATGGCTCTTCAGCCCGAACAGTTCCTGCACGCGGATCGCCAGCACCGGCTCGTCGCCGTCATAGCGGATCGGATGGCGCTGGCCGGTCGGCGCTTCGAAATGCGTCGGCGCCAGCCGGTTCAGCTGGTTGCGCACCTCATGCGGGACAAGCAGCCGCAGGCCTTCCGACAGACTGCCCGAATCGATCGAGTCGAGGCCGCTGCGGCCGGTCTGGAAGGGCACGAACCATTCGTCGAGCCGCGCCAGCAGCGCCTCGTCGGAGACATCCGGCCAGGGTGCGCCGATCGTGCGGTGGAGGAAGCCAAGTCGTTCGCGCAGCTGGTCGGTATCCTTCGAGAAGGGCAGGCGGGCGAGCCCCAGTTGCCGGATGCCGTCCGCCAGCGCTTCCGCCGCCTGCTGGCCGGTCGGGCGGGGCAGCGGCGTTTCTTCCAGAACGAGCGCGCCAAGCCGTACTGCCTTGCGGGCCCGCACCTGACCGCTTGGCCGGTCGAAATAGCCTTCCTCGCGTCGCTCGATCGCCCCGGCCAGTTCGGCCTCGACGGTTGCGCGGTCTATCTCGGCGGCGGCAAGAATGCGGGCCTGGGCCGCACGGCCGGTCAGATCGGTAATCACCAGCATGCGGGAGGCGGAGAGCCGCTCCGTCTCCGGCAGTTCCGCGCCGCGGCCATTCGCCATCACGAAACGGCCGCGCGCGCCGCGTTGCAGGGCAACCCGGTCGGGATAGGCATGGATCAGCAGCGCGCCGGCCTCGACCGGCTGGTCGCTCCTCTCCGCCTTCGGCAGGCTTTCCGCAAGGCGACGGGCGAGCTGGCGGGCCGCCTCGGCCCGTTCGCCCCGTTCGCTGCGAAACCGTTTCAGCCGCTGATCGAGATCGACATCCGGCCCGCCCAGGCCCTGTTCCGTCATCAGCACCGCCAGCTGGCAGGCCGCCAGCGCCTGGCCCTGTTCGGCCCCCGCCAGCGCCATGGCCGCCAGCCGCGGCGGGAGTGACAGGCCGCGCATAAGCTTTCCGCGGGCCGTCAACCGGTGTTCGCCGTCGAGCGCGCCCATCATGCGCAGCAACTGCCGCGCTTCGGCCAGCGCCGGGGCCGGGGGCGGATCGAGGAAGGCGAGATCGGCCGGATCCTGCACGCCCCAATGGGCGAGGTCGAGCGCCAGCGCGGAGAGATCGCTGGCGAGAATCTGCGGCGGAGTAAAGGCGGGCAGGGCAGCCGTCTGGCCGGCATGCCACAGGCGAATGGCGATGCCGGGCTCGGTGCGGCCTGCGCGACCCGCCCGTTGATCGGCCGAGGCACGCGAGGTGCGCACCGTTTCCAGCCGGGTGATCCCGGCTGACGGTTCGAAGACCGGCAGGCGCTGCAAGCCGCTGTCGATTACGATGCGCACGCCGTCGATGGTGATCGAGGTTTCGGCGATCGAGGTCGCCAGTACCACCTTGCGGGTCCCGGCAGGAGCTGGCCGGATGGCCAGATCCTGTTCCTTCTGGGAGAGATTGCCAAACAGCGGCGTGATCATCGTCTCCGGCGGCAGGCGCCCGGCAAGCCGTTCTGCCGTGCGCAGGATTTCGCCCTGCCCGGGCAGGAAGGCGAGGATCGAGCCCGTCTCCTGCCGATGCGCTTCCAGGATCGCCCGGGCCATCGCATCCTCGATCCGCTCGCCCGGGTCGCGGTCGCCATGGCGGATTTCGACCGGAAAGCTGCGCCCTTCGCTGAGAACCACCGGCGGATCGCCGAGCAGCTGTGCGATCCGCTCGATGTCCAGTGTCGCAGACATCACCAGCAGCCGCAGATCCTCGCGCAGGGCACCCTGCGCGTCGAGTGCCAGCGCCAGACCGAAATCCGCATCCAGCGAGCGTTCGTGAAATTCGTCGAACAGCACCGCCGAGATACCGGAAAGCTCGGGATCATCGAGGATCATCCGGGCGAAGACGCCCTCCGTCACTACCTCGATCCGCGTTGCGGCTGAAATCCTGGTGTCGAGGCGCATGCGATAGCCGACGGTTTGGCCGACGGTTTCGCCGATCAGGCTTGCCATGCGGCTTGCCGCGGCGCGCGCCGCCAGCCGTCGCGGCTCGAGCAGGATGATCCGGCCGCTGCACCACGGCTGCTGCAGCAGGAAGAGCGGCACCAGCGTCGTCTTGCCGGCGCCCGGAGGCGCCGACAGCACGGCACGGGAGCTGCCGGCCAGTGCCTCGCCGATCTCCGGCAGCACATGGCTGACCGGCAGGCTTGGCAGCGTAAAGGGCATTTTCGTCATGCGCCGGCCTTTGCAAACCGTGCCGTCTCATAGGCCAGAATCGCGCCGGCCAGATCCTCCAGCGCAGCACCCACCGATTTGAACAGGGTGATCTCTTCGGCGTGCCGACGTCCGGGATGACGCGCGGCTGTCAGGTCGAACAGATCTGCCTGGATATCATCGAGCGTGATGACGCCGCCTTCGAGCGGCTGCACCAGATCGCCGCCCTCGTTCAGAGCGCCCTCGCGGGTATCCACGAAAATGCGGGCGCGACGCACGGCCTCGTCATCGCTTTCGCGCATTTTTGGCGTAAATGCTCCCACCAGATCGAGATGCGCGCCGGGCTTCAGCCAGGCGCCGCAGACGAGCGGTTCGCTCGACAGCGTGGCGCAGGAGATGATGTCGGCGTCACGGCAGGCCTTCTCAAGGTCATCGGCTGCCACGGCATCGAATCCGGCGCGCCGCGCTTCCTCGGCTGTCGCCTCCGCCTTGCTGCGGTCGCGTCCCCAGATGGAAATCTGCTGCAATGGCCGAACCGCCGCATGGGCGGCGATCAGGTTGAGGGACAGCCGGCCGGTGCCGACCATCACAAGGCGGCGGGCGTCGGGCCGGCTCAGAAAGCGGGAGGCGAGTGCGGATGTCGCGGCGGTCCGCCGCGCCGTCAGTTCGCCGCCTTCGATCAGGGCCAGCATTTCCCCGGTCTTGCCCGAGGAGAGCAGGTAGCGCCCGATGATGGTCGGCAGCGCTCGGCGGTGGTTGTCGGGAAACAGATTGAGAATCTTCACGCCGGCGAAGCGGCCGGGCTGCCAGGCGGGCATCAGCAGCAGGGTGGCATGCGCCTCGCCCGGCACCTCCATCGCATGATGATGGCGCAGTGGCACCACGCATTCGCCCGCGAACATCGCCTCCACCGCCCGGATCAGCCCCGGAAAGGGAAGGGCCTCGCGTGTCTCACTTTCGTCCAGAACCAGCATGGCAATCCCGTCATGTCATCAAACAAGGCTGCAGATTAACGGTGCGGCAAGGCTTCCGGAACGGGGCGCGAGAAAAATGACAGTTTTTTAAAAATACGGATTGACGCTT
>NZ_VJMG01000025.1 GCF_007004135.1 Affinirhizobium straminoryzae | reverse complement strand
ATGGCGGCAGCCAGAGGGGGCAAAAGCCGCCCGCGCAAGGCGCCCTTACGCCGCGTAGATCATCTTCCTCGTCATGCCGCCGTCCAGAACCAGCACCTGCCCGGTCATGAAGCCGGCGCCGGCCAGATAGATCACCGCATCGGCCACATCCTCCGGCCTCCCGACGCGGCCGGCGGGGTGCTGCGCATGGTCTTCGGCCCGAAGCTCGGCATCACCCGAAATCCAGCCGGGCGCGATCGCATTTACCCGGATGTCGGGACCCAGACTGACCGAAAGCGCATGGGTGAGCGCCACGAGACCGCCCTTGGACGCGGCATAGGCTTCCGTCTGCGGTTCGGACATGAAGGCGCGGGTGGAGGCCATGTTGACGATGCTGGCCCCCTCGCCCATCAGCGGCACCGCCGAACGGGTCATCAGGAAGGCAGCCGTCAAGTGACTGTCGGTCACCCGCCGCCAGTCGGCGAGCGACAGATCCTGGATCGGCCCGTTCACCGGCCCGGCAATGCCGGCATTGTTGACGAGAAGGTCGAGGTGTTGCCAGCCGAGTTCGGCAAAGGCGCCGGCGACGGAGGCCTCGTCCCCGACATCGCAGAAGACAGACCGCAGGCCCGCCTCCTGCAGATCCTGTGCGCCATCCTTCATGTCGAAGGATGCCACCCTCCAGCCGGCATCGAGCAGACGCCGGCAGATCCCTGTGCCGATCAGGCCGGCACCCCCTGTAACAATCGCGTGCTTCATGGGAGGGGAGATAGGTGCTCCGCCCGCCATTTCCAGAGCGACGGCGAGCATACGACACCGTCAAAAGTCAATCGAATCGTTCCGGCCACGCCCGTGCGCCATGCACGACGGCCAGAACTTCAACCGTATGCATCACACGATAGACGACGATGAGGAGGTCTTGCTGATCACCAGTTCGCGGGTTCGGGCAACGCGTCCCGACGCCCAGCCTCGGGATTGTCGGAGAGAAGGCGCTGCGTCCTGTCCAGAATATCTCCAACGAGTTCGTGTGCCGCCGCCGGATTGTGTTCGGCAACAAAGTCACCGACCGCTTCGAGATCACGCAGAGCCGGCAGCGTCCATGAGACAAGCATTCAGTGACACCGCCTCATGAGGACCGGTATTTGCCTCTCAACCTGTCAATCTCGGCAGGCGTCGCAAATGCGCCGTCCTCGGCCGCGGCAATCCCGCGGGAAACCTGCTCCACGAACCGCTCCTGCCAATCCAGCGAATGCCCGTTCTGAAGGGCATCCTCGATAACGGCAGAGACGGACCGCCCGGATCGAGCGGCAATACGCTCGACCCGCAGCTTCACATCCGGCGAGAGTTCAAAGGTCGGATCCATGCGTAGACTATGCCATGCCCATTTCCGCGCGGGAAGAGGCATCGTCCGGCATGGGGCTCACGCCCGGCGCGTCGTCGCGATGATATCGGAGAGAAGGGCGTGCAGCTGGTCGCGGTAGCCGTTGGCGGCGGAGGGTGAGGCTTCCTGCGATGTCATGGCGACCGTCAGCGCCAGCGACGGGACGATGTAGAGCATCTGGCCGCCATAGCCCCAGGCAAAGCGCACCGGCGCGCCGCCGATCTCCCTGAGAAACCAGCCGTAGCCATAGCCGTCGCCGGAATGGCGGGAGAAGGTGCGGGGTTCCCAGGAGGTTTGTACCCAGTGCTCCGGCACCACCTGCACGCCGTCTGCCGTGCGGCCACCACGACGATAAAGTTCGCCGAAGGCATGCAGCGAGCGCGTGCTCATGGCCATCTGGTTGCCACCGATCGGGATGCGCTGCGGATCGCGCGACCAGGAACCGATGCGGAAGCCCTCAACCGGCGCGAACCAGTCCTCCGCAAGCCTCTCCGTCGAGGCGGCGCCGACCCGCATCAGGATCGCCGAGAGGAGATGCGTGGAGGCGGTCGCATAGACCATGGGGCCGCCCGGATCTTCCGTGAAGGGTTCGGAGAGCGTGAAGCGCACCCAGTTGCGGCTGGCCGCCAGCCGGGCATAGCTTGGAGCAAGGCCCGATTGCATCGACAGGAGGTGGCCGATGGTGACCCGCGACAGGCGCGGATCGGGATTTTCCGGCAGTTCCCCCCTCAGCAGCGGCGCAATCGGCTGATCGACACCCTCCAGCAGACCGCGCGCGATCGCGATGCCGACCAGGGCGGAGACGATGGATTTCGACGCAGATTTTATGTTGGTGGAATCGCGCGGCGAATGGCCGTGGTAGCCGCGTTCGGCAAGACGTTCGCCATCCCGCGAGATGACGATGGCCTTCAACGCAGCCAACCCCTCCGCCCGCGTCAGAATGGCCTGAAGCGTGTCGGTCTCCGGAGCCGGCGCGACGGGCGCATCGGCGGCAGGCGGGTCCTCCGCAAAGCCAGGGCGTACCACTGCCAGGGCGGGCGCGGCGAGAAGGAGATGGCGGCGTGTCAGCATGGCCCTCAGATAGAGCGGCACACCGAAGCTGCGAGACAGGCGACAGCGCCCTCACGACCATGTGAGAACACCGTCCATGCAAACGGGGACCAGCGCGGTCGAAGCACTGGTCCCCGTCTGTTGCCCTCATCCGAAGAAACCTGCCACGGTGCCGGATGCCCCCATCCGGACGATCCTTCGAAGAGGTATCGCTGTAGCGTCGATCAGAAGCGGTAGGTCACACCGGCGCCGATCAGCCACGGATCGAGCTTGGCCTTGCCGGACAGTGAACCGCCAGCCGTATCGGCGCTCCAGTTGGTTTCCAGGAACAGCTTCTTGACGTCGAAGTTCACACCCCAGTGCTGGTCGATCATATAGTCGAAGCCGACCTGCAGGGCCGCACCGATGTGGTTGTCGACCTTCAGGTTGCTGAAGCCCGGCTTTTCCGATTCGTTGTAGAAGAAGGTGTAGTTGATGCCGGCGCCGACATAAGGCTTGAACGCGCCGAAATCGGTGAAGTGATATTGCAGCGTCAGCGTCGGCGGCAGAAGCCAGGTCTTCCCGACCGGCGTGCCGGCCAGCGAACCGCCACCGGAAATCTTCGAACTGGTCGTGCCGAGGATCAGTTCGGCGGCGATGTTGTCCGTGAAGAAGTAAGAGATGTCGAGTTCCGGCGTGATGGAATTCGAATAGTTGAGGTCTGAGCCGGCCACGCCGTTGACGGAACCCTTGTCGTTCGGCACGACGCCGAGGGCGCGCAAGCGCACCTGCCACGGGCTCTTGGCGGATACCACATCCTGGGCAACCGGGGCCTGCGGGGCGGCAGTCGTCACGTCGGCGGCGTGGGCAGCACCCGAAAGAAGGACCGATGCTGCACCCATCAGGGCGGCGAAAACGGGTCCGTTCTTGATCATGTCACTCTCCTTGAAGATCATCTGCATTGGATGATCAAGGGGTAGCAACCGGCATCCGCCTTTCCGTTGATCTCGATCAAATCCGGTTGACGTTGATCAGCTCGATGCCCGGTCCGCATCGCAATTGGCGACGTCCCATGCACAAATGTCACAATTCAGACAATGCTCACATGAAAAACCCTCCCCCGCGTGGATGCGGAGAAGGGTCGCGACTGGAGACGTCGAAGGGAGGGGCTCAGGCGGCGCGGCGCAGCACCGGGCGCGAAAGCTTGCGGCCGCTTGCGACAAGCATGCCGGCGGCACCGGAAAGCCAGCCGGGTACGAGTTCAAGCGCCAGGAAGCGATCGCGCGCAAACGGACCCGGCATCATCAGATGCTGCGTCTTGTCGGCGAAGAAACCGAAGCGTTCGTAATAGGGTGCGTCGCCCACCAGCAGGATCGCGCCGTGGCCGCGGGCCTGCGCCTCGGCAATCGCCGCCCGCATCAGCGCACCGCCGATGCCCTTGCCTTCATGCGCCGAATCGACGGCGAGCGGGCCGAGCAGCAGCGCATCGACCGGGCAGCCGGAGGCGGACACGCCGGCTTCGACATTCCACAGGCGCACCGTGCCGATCACATGGCCATGCGAATCGCGCGCGACAAGCGCCAGGCCTTCGGCCGGCACGCGGCCGCGACGGATCTTTTCCGACGACTTCTTGCGGCGATCGGCGCCCATGGCGCGATCGAGCAGCGCCTCGCGGGCAACGACATCGGCCGGGGTTTCCTCGGTGATGGTGAAGGTATTTTGCGCAAACAGAGCGCGCACAGCGTCAAGAACAGCGGCCATCTTGGCCTCCGAAGCTCAAAACCGTTCAAGCGGCACGAGAAAAAAGGGCGAGGTGCGGCTCCGGTGAAAAGACCGGAGCCGGCTGAACGTCAGATGACGTAGGCCTTCAGCGGGTCGAAACCGTTGAAGGCGACGGCCGAATAGGTCGTCGTATAGGCGCCGGTGCCTTCGATCAGAACCTCGTCGCCCACCGTCAGCGTGATCGGCAGCGGGTACATGTTCTTCTCATAAAGCACATCGGCCGAATCGCAGGTCGGGCCGGCGATCACGCAGGGCTCCATGTCGTCGCCGTCGCGCTCGGTGCGGATCGGGTAGCGGATGGCCTCGTCCATGGTTTCGGCCAGACCGCCGAACTTGCCGATGTCGAGGAACACCCAGCGATGCTCGTCATTGTCCGACTTCTTCGACACCAGCACGACTTCCGCCTTGATGACGCCGGCATTGCCGACCATGCCGCGACCCGGCTCGATGATCGTCTTCGGCAGGTTGTTGCCGAAGTGCTTGCGCAGCGAGGCGAAAATGGCCTTGCCATATTCTTCCGCCGACGGGATGTCGCGCAGGTAACGGGTCGGGAAGCCACCGCCCATGTTCACCATCTGCAGGAAGATGCCCTGCTTGGCGAGCTGTGCGAAGACGCGCTTGGCATCGGCCAGAGCGGAATCCCAGGCATCGACCTTGGTCATCTGCGAGCCGACGTGGAAGGACACGCCATAGCTTTCAAGGCCCAGCTGATGGGCGTAAACGAGAACGTCGACGGCCATCTGCGGCACGCAGCCGAACTTGCGCGACAGCGGCCATTCGGCGCCTTCGCCATCGGTCAGAACGCGGCAGAATACGCGGGCGCCGGGGGCTGCGCGGGCAACCTTCTCGACTTCCTCGTGGCTGTCAACGGCGAAGAGACCGACGCCCAGCTCGAAGGCACGCGCAATGTCGCGCTCCTTCTTGATGGTGTTGCCAAAGGAGATGCGCTCAGCCGTTGCGCCGGCAGCCAGCGCCATCTGGATTTCGGCCACGGAGGCGCAGTCGAAGTTGGAGCCGAGCGACGCCAGAAGCTTCAGGATTTCCGGCTCGGGATTGGCCTTCACCGCATAGTAGATCGCGCTGTCCGGCAGAGCGTGACGGAAGGCGGTGTAATTGTTGCGCACGACATCGAGGTCCACGACAAGGCACGGGCCTTCCGGGCGTCGGGTGCGGAGGAAATCGCGGATACGAGCGGTGGTCATTGGTCTAATCCCTATGGAGCTTCTCCGGCAAGCCGAAGGACAAAGACGCGCAGACAGGTGAGCGAGGCCCGGCCGGTGGAAATCCCGGAGCATCGTTCGCGCCTGATAGCGCAAGGGTTTGGCTCAACGCCCTGCCAGGAGCATTGAACCGGCTTTGTCTGCCATGGATTGGAGGGGATTATCCCAACCGCACTTCCGGCAATGATGGTGTGCCTCTTCAGTATTGCAAGCTGATGGAAAGCCTGCAGAGACCAGAAAGGCCCGCACCGTCGTTGCTTCAAGATGTCCTCGCATTTCCCGGTTGGCCGGAATAGCGACTGGAGGGGTTAGTTCCAGGTACCTTACCGATGACCTCACCTAATCGAGGGTCGGCGGACACCCACAGGCACGTGCGACTTTGGGCAAGCCGGGAAATAAGATCATCGCCCTTCATAATCAAGCGGTTTTTTTGGCTGAACGCAAATTTTGCATTGCAGAAGACGCCGCCCCGTTCCACCTAGGACGGGCAACTGGAAAAGGGGCCCGACATGGATACTCTGACGCGCATGCGTGCCTTCATCGACGTGGTCGAAGCGGAGGGTTTTTCGGCCGCCGCACGCCGCACCGGCCGCTCCAAGGCGCTGCTTTCCAAGTATGTCCGCGAGCTGGAGGATGATCTCGGGGCGCTGCTTCTCAACCGCACCACGCGGCAGTTTTCGCTGACGGAAGCCGGCCATACCTATTTCCGCACCGCCTCCGATATCCTCAAGGAGATCGACAACCTGGCCGATCTCGTCCGAGAGAACAATGCGGACCTGAAGGGCAAGCTCCGCGTATCCGTACCGCGCACCTTCATCGATGCCGATGTCGGCCAGTCGCTGATCGATTTTGCAAAAGCGCATCCGGATGTCTCGCTGGACATTGTGGCCGAAGACCGATTCGTCGATCTCATCGAGGAAGGTTTTGATCTGGCGATCCGCATCACCAAGCTCGAAGATTCGGCCATGATTGCCCGCAAGCTCTGCGATTTCAGGGTCTATGCCTGCGCCACCCCGGATTACGTTGCCCGCTACGGGCCGCTCTCCCATCCGCAGGATCTCTCCGGAAAGCCCGTCATCATCGACACCAATCTGCGCTCGCACAACAATATCCGCTTCCAGGAGCCGGGTGGCGGCATGATGAGCGTGGCGGTCAGCGGCCCGCTGGAAGTCAACACGCCACATGCGACGCTGAAGGCGGCACGGGCCGGACTCGGCGTCGCCATGGTACCGGATTTCATCGCCCTGCCCTATATTCGCTCCGGCGAACTCGTCACACTGTTTGATGACTACATCCTGAAGGACCGCGGCATCTATGCGGTCTATCCGCACCGCCGCTATCTGCCGGCCAAGGTGCGCGTCTTCGTGGACTTCCTGTCCGGCTGGTTCCGGCGCACACCACTTCAGTCGGATTGACGCAAGGTCGAATTTCCGTCCCATTTGCACGCCAGACCGAACCAAACGGGATCAGGATTCGCCGATGCGCTTCAAAACATGGCTGCTGACAGCCCTTCTGGGCCTTGCGCCACTGCCAGCCCTGGCCCACCCGCACATTTTCGTCGATGCGCGGCTCGAGGTGCTGTCCGATGATCAGGGCAACCTGCTCGAATTGCGCCATGTCTGGCGATTTGACGAGATGTTCTCCTCCAGCGTGCTCCTGGACTTCGACAAGAACGGTGACCTGAAGCTCGATGAACACGAACTGGCGGAACTCGGCGAGACCATGCGTACCTCGCTTGCCGACTTCCATTACTTCACGAGCATCACCCAGGACGGCAAGACGATCCCGATCGCCAAGCCCGATGTCATCCACGTTACCTATCAGGACCAGCAGGTGCTGGCCTTCTTCGCGGTGAAGCCGGAGAAGCCGCTGCGCCTGAAAGGCAAGCTCACCTTCGGCGTCTATGATCCCTCGCTCTATACGGCGATCGATTTCCCGAAGGACACGGATCTGGTGCCGGAAGGCAAGGGCTTTGCCGCCTGCAAGCACAGGGTCGTCCGACCGGATGCGGATCAGGTGATTGCCGAGAACAAGGATTCGCTGACGGCGGCCTTCTTCAACGACCCGACGGGAACCGACATGACCAAGCTGTTCGCCACGAAGCTTGAAGTGACATGCTGAGACGCCAGGCACCCCTTCTTATTCTTCTCGCGCTGCTCGGCACGGCCTTTGCCGCGCATGCACAATCGCCGCTCGGCGTCGGTGCCGCCGAACCCTCCTTCGATACCAGCGGTCTTTTCGGCCCGCTGCTTGCCTGGGTGAACGTCTACCAGCAATCCTTCTATCGCGCGCTCACCGCCTCCCTGCGGGCGATGCGCGAAGACCCCTCGGCGATCAAGGGACTGGTCGGCCTCTCCTTTGCCTATGGCGTGTTCCATGCCGCAGGCCCCGGCCACGGCAAGGCGGTGATCTCGTCCTACATGATCGCCAACGAGACGGCGCTGAAGCGCGGAATCGTGATTTCGCTGCTTTCGGCGCTGGTGCAGGGGCTGGTGGCCATCCTGCTGGTGGCAGCCGCCTTCTTCATCCTGCGCGGCACCGGCATCACCATGACGAAGGCCACCTGGGCGATGGAAATCGCCAGCTTCGCGCTGGTGGCGCTGTTCGGTGTCTGGCTTCTCGGGCGCAAGCTCTACGAAATCCGGCCGCGCTTCTCCTCGCTGCCGATCTTTGCCGGGGCGACCAGCGGGTCCGCCTCGACGGGCCTGCGCTTCGAGGCCGTCGAGGTCGGACACGACCACAACGACCTGTCGCCCGGCAGCTACTGCGCCGACTGCGGAGAGCTGCACATTCCCGACCCCACGACGCTGAAGGCCAAGGATTTCAGCGTACGGGAGGCATGGTCTGCCATCATTGCGGTCGGGCTTCGCCCCTGCTCCGGCGCCATTCTGGTGATGAGCTTTGCCATTCTGAACGGGCTCTATCTGGCCGGCGGGCTGTCCGTGCTCGCCATGTCGCTCGGTACCGCGATCACCGTGTCGATCCTTGCCATCATCGCGGTCACGGCCAAGGATCTCGCCGTCAGGCTGTCAGGCCCGCGGACCCGCCTTGCCCGACACATCTCGACCGCGATCGAAATCCTCGGCGCGCTGTTCATCATCGTGGTCGGGCTGGTGCTTCTCGGCGCCTCCCTCCAGAGCGGCAATCTGCAGACCCTCTGGTAAAGGTGCTCATTGCCTGCCGCGCTGGTGGCGGGCACGCAGCCAGAACACCAGGAAAAAGGACAGCACCGCCACGAGGCCGAAGGCACCCGCAAGCCAAGGCGAAAATTCGCCCAGCCAGATCATGATTCGCGGCATCACGAAGAACAGCAGCATGAAGCCGAACATGATGATGGCGGCGGCAATGGCCGGTGAACGCCCGGATGGCTCGCTCATGCCGCCTCGCTGACAAGTGCGGCGCGAATCTCTTCCAGCCGGCGCTTCTGGTGACCGTGATCGTCGAAATTCTCCGGTGACAGCCAGGCCTCGAAGGATTTGGCGATCAGCGGCCATTCGCCATCGATCATCGAGAACCAGGCGGTATCCCGGTTGGCACCCTTGGAGATCATGTGCTGCCGGAACACGCCTTCGAAAGTAAAGCCGAGCCGCCGCGCCGCGACCTTGCTCGGCGCGTTCTCGTTATGGCACTTCCATTCGTAGCGGCGATAGCCGAGGGTTTCGAACACATGGCGCGCCATCAGGTAATGCGCTTCGGTGGAGAGCGGCGAACGCTTCATGCCGAGACCATGGGCAACCGAGCCCACTTCGACAACACCGTTGGCCGGGTCCGGCCGCATGTAGCTTGCCATGCCCACCACTTCGCCATCCTCCTTGTCGCGAAAGACGAGCGTGACGAGGCGGCCATCGCGGTTCATGCCCTCCAGCCAGTCGGCAAACTGATCGGGCGCGGTGTAGAGCGGATTGGGGAAATAATGAATGAGGTCGTTGATCCCGTCTTCGCCCCCCAGCGCCTCCCACAGCGTCTGGATGTGGACCGCCCGTTCATAGGGCTCGAGAATGACATACTGCCCTTCCAGCCGCACCGGTTGCGGCGGCGGGCAGGCCTTGAAGCTTGCAAGATCACGCATGGTTTCCCCCTCTTTGTGACGAGGATTACGAGAGGCGGCGGGCAAAGGCAATCGTCGCCTTGTCGCACCGCCGCCGATTCTCTCAGAGGGAAATCTTTGCGGACGATACGGTCGCCTCGATATGGTCGACCAGCGCATCGGGAAGCCGCAACCGACCGGCCAGCATGTCCAGATAGCCGCGCTCGGCCCGCGTATCGGGATCGATGGCAAGCCGCGAAGCCGTGTAGATCTCCACCCGCTGCTCTTCCGTGCGGCCGGCCGCCACCAGCGCGTCGAGATCGACCGGATCGGCAAGCTCGCGCGCCAAAAAGGCTTCCGCCTCGGCGCCGAGGTCCACCGCATGCACCTTCTGCATGATGGCCTGCCGCTCGAAGGCGTCGATATGGCCATCGGCCTTGGCAGCCGCAATCATGGCGCGCAGCAACGTCAGGGCGAAATCATTGCTGAGAGTGGCCGATTGCGGATGGAAGGGCGACTCGGCCGGCGGCTGCAGCGAGGCCGGATCCTGCGGCAGGCCCTGCGGCTTCGCACCCGACTGGTAGTTCCGGTAGGCGAGATAGCCGAGGCCGGCAATGGCGGCGATGCCGCCGAGTGTGGCCACATTGCCCGCCAGCTTGCGGCCAGTCTTGGTGCCGAGGATGGCGGCGGCGAGCGCACCCGTCTTCAGAGGATTGTTGCGGGCCAGATCACCCATCTGCCCGGCGCGATCCTTGACCGATCCTCCGGACAGGCCGGGGATCTGCGATCCCAGGAACTGGTCAAGAAGCTTCTTGGCGTCGAACATGCACTGTCTCCCTGTTGTGGTCAGGGAGACAGATAGGGAGGCCAAGGCGAATTACAAAGCCGGTCAGGCCTTCAGCGCTGCGGCTTCCGATGCCAGTTTCGTGATGCCGGCCCAGTCGCCGGCGGCCACCAGTTCCTTCGGGGCCACCCAGGACCCGCCCACGCAGACGACGTTCGGCAGCGAGAGATAGTCGTTCGCATTCTTCAGCGAAATGCCGCCCGTCGGGCAGAAGACGGTGCCGGCGAGCGGCGAGGAGAGCGCCTTGAGATAGGCCGCACCGCCGGCCTGCTCGGCCGGGAAGAACTTCAGCACGTCATAGCCTGCTTCGCGCAGCGTCATCACTTCGCTGGCGGTGGCGGCACCCGGCAGAAGCGGAACAGCGGAATCCCTGGCGGCAGCGAGAACGCCCGGCGCGACGCCCGGGCTGACGATGAAGGTGGACCCCGCCTTGACAGCGGCTTCAAAGTCGCGGGCGTTGAGAATGGTGCCGGCACCGACATGGGCGCCTTCCACCTCGGCGGCAACCGCCTTGACGGCATCGAGGGCGGCCGGCGTGCGCAGCGTGATCTCGATCGCCTTCAGACCGCCCGCCACCAGCGCGCGCGCCAGCGGCACGGCAGAGGCCACGTCCTCGACGATCAGCACCGGCACGACCGGTTGCAGCTTCAGGATGGACAGCAGGGTCTCGGTCTTGGCACTCATCATCAAACTCCCGCTCAGAACGGATTGAACCGATTGAAAACTCCTTGGCTGACATAACGCGCACGGGAATGAGTGTCGAGTGAAAACCAGCCGACATCGCATGATGGCCTCTGGTCCTTTGTAAGCCTTTGACATAGTTTACAGTCCACAACACGCATGCGGGATGCGGATGGCCAAGGAAATCGAGCGCAAGTTTCTGGTGAGATCGGAGGACTGGCGACGCATGGCAACCTCACGCCTGCGCTTCCGGCAGGGCTACGTGGCGATCGGCGAGGATCGCAGCGTCCGTGTCCGGCTGATGGAAGGGCCGGGCGTCGCCAAGGCCAGACTCACCATCAAGGTTGGCCGCCACCTTCTGGCGCGCGACGAGTACGAATACGAGATCTCGGTTGGCGATGCCGAGGAACTGATCGTCTCGGCCATCGGCATCGTGATCGAGAAGACCCGCCATTTCATTCCCCATGCTGGTTTCACCTGGGAGGTGGACGAGTTTAGCGGCGCCTATAAGGGACTGATCCTGGCCGAGGTGGAGCTTGAGAGTCCGGATCAAAGCCCGCCGCTTCCCGTCTGGATCGGTCGGGAGGTGACGGGCGACCGGCGCTTCTCCAACATGGTCATGGCGACCGAGACCATCAGCGTGGAGCAGATGCATGGCCTTTCGCATCAGACCGTCTGAGCCCTTTCTCGATGAGTTTCGACGGGTGGCGGGGGAGCAACTGCTGAAGGCGATCAACGTGCTGGAAGAACAGCCGGATGGTCCGCATGCGGCGGTGCACGCTGCCCGCAAACGCTTCAAGCGGCTGCGGGCCCTTTATCGGCTGATCGAACCCGATGCAAAATCCTTCCGGCAGGCAGAAAATGCGCGAATCCGCGACATGGCCCGCAGCCTTTCGGCGGTGCGCGATGCCACAGCGCTGGTGGAGACAGTGGATTATCTTGCAGGCCTTGCCGTTTCGGCGGAAGAATTTGCTGCCCTCGGATTTGCCTCGCGGGCTCTCGTTGAGCGGCGCGACCGCATCGCCGCCTCCGAAATGGATTTGCCGGCCCGGATCGAGGCGGCCATCACCACCTGCAATGCCGCCATCGCAGCGCTTGACACGCTCGATCTGCCAGAGGGCAATGCACGCGCTGCAAAGCGCGTCGCCAGAGCATGGCGCAAGCAGGGCATCAAGGCACGACGGGCGCTTGACGTCTGCCGCGAGGAACCGGCTGCGGAAGCTTTTCACGACCTGCGCAAATGCGGACAGGTTGCGTGGATGCATCTGACGCTTTTGGAAGACCTCTGGCCGACCGCGCTGCAGGCGCGCCGGCGCGAGACCAAGCGGCTGGTGGACGAACTCGGGCACGAACATGACCTGAGCGTGCTGACGCAGGCGGTCAATGAAAGACCCGACCTGTTCGGCGACAGCAATACGCTCGCCCTGCTGATCGGCGCGATCATCACCCGGCAGCAGGCGGTGCGTGCGGAAGCGCTCGCGCTTTCGGAGAGCGTGTTTGCGGACGACGCCGAGCGCGAGGCGGACATCGTGCGCCTGCTGTGGCGCAAGGCTGCCCGACAGCTGGGCAGCTAAGAGGCCTCACACAGAATCTGACACTCTGTCCTTCAACCAATGTTAAGCAGGCTGGGTGAGCTTTGCCCCATCGTTTCAGGGGAGAGTACCAGTGTTGAAGCACAGCCTTCTTTGCGCAATCGCGCTGGCCGCCAGCTGCCTTGTCAACAGCGCTCAAGCCGCCGACACGCTGGACATCTACTACAATTCGGCTGGCGGCAAGGAAAAGACCCTGGGTTACCAGGTCCTTCAGCTCGCCATCGAGAAATCCGGCAAGCCCTACGTGCTCAAACCCTCGCCGACCGGCTACAGCTCCAATGCCGGCATGGTGGATGCGATCGCCAATGGCGCGCAGATCGACATAGCCTGGGTCAATGCGGCCAAGGCCGTCTCCGCCAAGCTTCTCTCCGTGCCCTTTCCCATCGATCGCGGCCTCGGCGGCTACCGCCTGTTTCTGATCGACGGCGCACGGCAGGGCGAATTCAGCCGCGTCAAGACGCTGGAAAACCTGAAGGCCTTCATCGCGCTGCAGGGCACCGGCTGGGCGGATGTGGACGTGATGCGCAAATCGGGCCTCACCGTGCGCACCGGCCCTCAGAAAAACCTCTACCGCATGACGATGGGTCGTCGGGGCGACTATTTCGCCCGCGGGGTCAACGAGGCGCTGAACGAACAGGCCAAGCAGGTGGCCGACGTGCCGGGGCTGGCAGTCGAAAAGACGCTGGTGCTGCAATATCCCTCCGCCTCGATCTTCTATGTGTCCAAGTCCCGCCCGGACCTGCGCGACGACCTGATGCGCGGCCTGGAGCAGGCGTGGAAGGACGGCTCCTTCGACAAGGTTTTTCAGGCCAATCCGGACATTCGGCTCGCCTTCGACAAGGGGGACCTGAAGACGCGCACCATCCTCAAGATCCCGAACCCGAACCTGCCGGAGGACATCCTCGCGATGGACGCCCGTTACTGGTTCGATCCGCAGAAATGAGCCGCGGCCGCTCCTTTCCGCTCACGACAGCCCCTTTCCCGATTTCAGGACTTTGATCATGTTCAAGAGCAAATCCATTCGCATGCAGGTGATGCTGCCGTCGCTTGCCCTCATCCTGGCCGGTTCCGTTGCCCTCAGCCTCTATTCCGGCTGGTCGCAGGCCCAGTCGACCCAGGAGATGTTCGACCACAAGGTGAGCCTCACCACGTCCATGACCACGTCCGGCGCCTCCACCGCCATGTGGCAGTTCGACAAGGGGCTGGCGCGCGATACCTTCGATCCGGCCGGCGCCGATCCGGATTTCCGCGCCGCAATCGTCCTCGATGGCACCGGCAAGCCCTTCTACACCTCCGGCGAAGCGTCCGCCGTGACCGCCGGCACAATGGCGGGTGCGGCCGGGAAGGTGAAGGATGACGGCAGCAACCTGCGCTTCTCCGTGGTGCCGCTGATGCACACCGAAGAGGGCAAGGAGATGAACATCGGCACCATGGTGCTGGTCTTCGATACGCAGTCGATCCTGCGCAACACCTGGCAGTCGCTGACCGGGCTTGGCGCGATCGCGGGCCTGACGCTTCTCGCCTCGGCGCTCGCGCTGTTCTTCCTGATGCGGTCGATCACCCAGCCGCTGGTGTCGCTGTCCGGCGTGATGAACCGCCTCTCGTCCGGCGCGCTTGACACGCCGGTTCCCAATCAGGACCGCGAGGACGAGATCGGCGAGATGTCGCGCGCGGTGCAGTATTTCAAGGACAGCGTGGCGCAAGCGGCAAGCCTGCAGAAGGATGCCGATGCCAATCGCGACCTTCTGGAAGCGGAACGCCGCGCCAAGCAGGATGCCGACCGGGTGCGCGTCGAAGCGATGATGCAGGCGAATGGTGCACTCGCCGCGGGTCTGAAGGCGCTGTCACTCGGCGACCTCACGGTACAGATCAACGACCGGTTTGCCGCCGAATACGAGGAACTGCGCGACAACTTCAATGCTGCCGTGCGCCAGCTGCGCCAGACGCTGACGGTGGTGGTGGATGCCGCCATGAACATCGACGGCGGCACCCGTGACATCGCGGAAAACACCAACGACCTGTCGCGTCGCACCGAACAGCAAGCCGCATCGCTGGAGGAAACCGCAGCCGCCCTCGATCAGATCACTACCAATGTGACCGCCTCGCTGCGCCTGACGGAAGAAGCACGCCGCGTCGCGACCCAGGCCAATGACAGCGCCGTGAAATCCGGGCAGGTTGTGGCCGAGGCCGTCGAAGCGATGAGCCGGATTGAAAGCAGCGCCTCGCAGATCTCCAACATCATCGGCGTGATCGATGACATTGCCTTCCAGACCAATCTTCTGGCGCTGAACGCCGGCGTGGAAGCGGCGCGCGCCGGCGATGCCGGCAAGGGCTTTGCCGTCGTCGCACAGGAAGTGCGCGAACTGGCCCAGCGCTCCGCCAATGCGGCGCGCGAGATCAAGGCGCTGATCCAGAACTCGACCAACGAGGTGGAAGCGGGCGTTGAGCTCGTCTCCAACACCGGCACGGCGCTGACCGGCATCGGCCAGCTGATCGTCGCGATCAACCAGCACATCACCTCGATTGCGACGGCGGCCCGCGAACAGTCGACCGGCCTTTCCGAGATCAACACCGCCGTCAACCACATGGACCAGAGCACGCAGAAGAACGCCGCCATGGTGGAAGAGACGAGTGCCGCCTCGGCAGCGCTTGCCGCCGAAGCCGCCCGCCTGCGCGACCTGATGGTGCAGTTCACCCTCGATGGTCAGGCGACCTCCTATCGCACCGCCCGTGCCGCCTGACACAAGTCCGCTGCCATTCGACATCGGCCCTTCCGCTTGCGAGCGGAGGGGCCTTTCCTTGGCGGGTGCAGCCAATCCGCAGGGATGCTGCCGGACTTGACAAAGGTCAAAGTGCGGTGAAAGCGCCGAAATCCGTTGCGTCCGGCCGGCGGAGGCAGTATTTCGCGGGGCATGACCGACAGATCCGAAAACGCCGCCGGCCCCGCATCCGGCTCCTTCCTCGTGGCCGCGCTCTATCATTTTGCCCGGTTCGACCGCTACCAGTCCGTGCGCGCGCCGCTGCAGGCGCTATGCGAGGAAAACGGCGTGAAGGGCACCCTGCTACTGGCCCGAGAAGGCATCAACGGCACGATTGCCGGGCCCGATGAGAGCATTGCCAAAGTGCTCGCCTTTCTGCGCGCGCAGCCGGAATTCACGCATCTGGAGCACAAGGAAAGCCGAGCCTCCAGGATGCCCTTCCTGCGCATGAAGGTGCGCCTGAAGAAGGAAATCGTCACGATGGGCGTCGAGGATATCGATCCGAACCGCATCGTCGGCACCTATGTCGATCCGAAGGACTGGAACGCGCTGATTACCGATCCGGATACCATCGTCATCGACACGCGCAACGATTACGAGACGGCGATCGGCATCTTCAAGGGCGCCGTCGATCCCAAGACCAAGACCTTCCGCGAGTTTCCGGACTGGGTGAAGAACAACAGCGGCCTGCACAACAAGCCGAAGATCGCCATGTACTGCACCGGCGGCATCCGCTGCGAGAAGGCAACCGCCTTCATGAAGGAGCAGGGTTTTGACGAGGTCTATCACCTGAAAGGCGGCATTCTGAAATATCTGGAAGAGGTGCCGCAGGAGGAAAGCCTCTGGGAAGGCGCCTGCTTCGTGTTCGATGAGCGCGTCTCCGTCACCCATGGTCTGAAGGAAGGCGATCACAAGCTCTGCCATGCCTGCCGCGAGCCTCTGACGGTGGAAGATCGCGCCTCACCTGAGTTCGAGGAAGGCGTGTCCTGCCCGCACTGCTTCGACAAGCGAAGCGAGGAAGACCGCGAACGTTACCGCCAGCGTCAGCGGCAGATCGAACTTGCCCGCAAGCGCGGCGAAACACACCTCGGAAGCTGACCCCGCTCCCCGGCATGCCACTGGAAGCGGTACTGAGCCTCAGGCCATGCTGGAAAGCCGCGCCAGCGGCTCTTCGCCGTTCAGGATGTCGATCTCGCAGGCCGGCATGGGCTTGCCGAACAGGTAGCCCTGCAACTGGTCGCATCCGGCGATCCTGAGAGCCGTGGCCTGATCGGCGGATTCGATCCCTTCGGCGGTCACGGGGATGTCGAGCGAACGGGCAAGTGCGACGGTCGCCTGCAGCATGTCGACCGCCCGACCGCCCGCGTCAGCGGCAGACACCAGCGAACGATCGATCTTCATGCGGTCGAAGCCGAACTGGCGCAGATAGCCGACGCTCGAAAAGCCCGCTCCGAAATCATCCAGCGCAATCTTCACCCCGATTGCCTTCAGCCGGTCGAGCGTTTCCCGGGCACGGGCGGGGTTCTGGATGAAATAGGTTTCCGTCATCTCGAGCGTGACACGCGAAGGCTCGGTGCCCGTGTCCCGCAACAGGTCGGCCACACGCCCGACAAAGGAGGGGTCGCGGAACTGGCCGGGCGAGATATTGACCGACAGCGTCAGATGCGGCCAACGAACGAGCGCCTCGCAGGCGGTGCGCAGCACGCACAGGCCGAGCTGGTCGATCAGTCCGCTGCGCTCCGCCACGGGAATGAAAATGTCCGGCCTCACGGGCCCATGGCCCGCCCGGGTCCAGCGCGCCAGCGCCTCCACACCCCGCAGTTTCAGGTGCTGCGCATCGACCACCGGCTGGAAGGCAACCATGATCTCGTTCTGCTCGATGGCACGGCGCAGATCGATTTCCAGCTGGTTGCGCTCCTCGCGCTCGGCATCCATGGCAGGATCGTAGACACAGCAGCGTCCGCGCCCTTCTTCCTTGGCGCGGTACATGGCCATGTCCGCCCGGCGCAGAATTTCCTCGCCGGAGGCTGCGCCCCGTTCGGAAAAGGCAATGCCGATGCTACAACCGATAATGGCGACGCGCTCACCGATCGACAGGGGTTCTCCAAGGAACACCTGAATGCGCCGGGCCAGAATGTTGGCGCTGTCGGCCGCCTCGCGCCCGATGAAACCGATGGCAAATTCATCGCCGCCAAGACGTGCAAGGGCGGCTTCCTTGCCCACCAGCACCGAAAGACCGGCCGATACACTGCGGATCAACTGGTCGCCCGTCGCATGGCCATAGGCATCATTGACCTCCTTGAAGCCATCAAGGTCAAGATAGAGAAGCGCTACATCTTCCCCGCTTTGCCGTGCGGTTTCCACCATGTCGGACAGCCGGAGGAACAGGCCGGCGCGGTTGATGAGCCCGCTCAGCCGGTCGGTGAGCGACAAACGGATAGCAGCGGCCTCATCCGCGGCAAGGCGCGCCAGCGCCTGGCTGCCGCTGACAAAGAGCAACAGGAAATAGATGGCGACCATGGCGACCGCACACCAGACGAGCGGGCGCACCTGGGCCAAGCTGATATCTCCCGGCTGGCGCGGCATCCAGGCGAGTTCCGCAACACCGCGTCCGGTGGGAGAGGTGATCTCCAGGCGATGGGTCTTGCCCTCCTCCGGCGCCTCGAGCCGAAGGCCCGGCAGAACATAGGCGCTGGAGAGACGCTGCAGCGTGCTCTCCTTCAGATGCCGCATCAGCAGCACATAGCGCCGCTCATCACCCGCGACGATCCGCTCCTCGGAGCGCATCCGCACCAGCGCCACCCCAAAGGCGGCCGTACCGCTGCCGGTCTGGGTGAAGCCGGACAGTTCCGGATAGAAATCGGCTTCGCCATTGCGGATCCGGTTCAGAAGGTACCAGACATCCTGGGTGACGTATCCTTCGACGCCGGAGGAAATCGGCTCTCCCTCCGCATGCGCGGTGATGATCCGGCCCGACGGATCCATGATGATGGCAACGTCGAAAAGTTCGCTCTTGCGCGTCATGTTGCCGAAGTTGCGAACGACCCAGTCGATATCCTTCTGGCGGTAGAGGCGTTCGGCGGCATCGTCCCAGGCGGCATAATCATGCAGGGTTGCGGCCAGCTGGTCCTCGAAGGTGCGAACCGCACCGCTGACGGCCTCGCGCGAGCGCTCCTCGTCGAGGTGATTGGCATATTGCCCCACCCGGTCCAGCGCGGTGAAGACCATGCCGGTGACCGCGATCACCACGGCTGCGAAGATCAGCAGCATGGAGCGGACCGCTGAACGGCGATCGACCTTTGCAGCGGAATGTTTCAAGTTGGTCGGCACGAACCGCATGTGTCAGCCCTGGCAAGAGTCCGCACACTGCCGGTCAACTGTTTACTTTTGATTAAGAACGCAGAAAAAATCCGAGCATGTAAAAGAAAAAGGCTCCTCTCCCGCAGGAGAAGAGCCAGACTTTACAGTCGAGAAACGCATTTTACCACGCGGCGATAACGGCGCCCTTGAACTTGGTGGCAACGAAATCCTTCACAGACGCGCTGTGACAGGCTTCCACGAGCGTCTTGACCCAGGGTGACCCAGGGCGCCTCCTTGTCGGCGGCGCGAACGGCGATGACATCGATATAGCACGCCTTCTCGCCTTCGCGGGCCATCGGATCCCTGGAGGGATCAAGGCCCGCTTCCAGCGCATAGTTGGCGTTGATCACCGAGGCACCGACGTCATCCAGGGCCGGCTGCCGCGCAGCACCTCAGACCATCACTTGACGGTGGTCACGAAGTCTTCGGTCGGGCGGCGGACCTTCTTCAGGTTGACCAGCCAGTCACCATCCGGCTGGCGATAGCCGAGCGGCAGCAGCGTGACGGAGCGCAGGCCGCGCTCGCGAAGGCCGAGGATCTCGTCCACCTTGGCCGGATCGAAACCTTCCATCGGGGTCGCATCGACGCCTTCGAAGGCCGCCTGGGCAATGGACATGCCAAAGCCGATGTAAGCCTGGCGGGCGGCATGCTCGTAATTCACCTGGGCATCGCGGGCCGGATAGGTGTTGAGCAGCATCTGGCGGTAGTTTTCCCAGCCTTCATTGGTGAAGTTGCGCTCCTGGTTGACGAGGTCGAACATCGTGTTGATGCGCTCGGCCGTGTAGTTGTCCCAGGCGGCGAAGACGAGCAGGTGCGAGCCGTCGGTGATCTGCGCCTGGTTCCAGGCAACCTCGCGGATCTTCGCCAGCACGTCCTTGTTGGTGACGACGATGACTTCGAACGGCTGCAGGCCGCTGGAGGTGGGCGCCAGACGCGCGGCCTCGACGATGCGTTCGACCTTGTCTTCGGACACGGTCTTGGACGGATCCATCTTCTTGGTGGCGTAACGCCAGTTGAGCTTTTCGAGAAGCATGATCTCTTCACTTTCAGACTAGTCGTGGAGGGCGCGTCCGAAGGGAGGATCAGGACGCTGGAACCCGGTTGGCCGCGTCTAGATAAAGAGCCTGAGATCCCGTACAAGAGGGCACGGAAAAGTAACCACCGGCCGGCCTCGGAAATGGCAACCGCGGTTAACGGTCCGCAAGGACCGGGACGGCCAAGGCTTCAAAGGCCGGTCGGGCAAGCGCATAGCCCTGGACCAGCGTCACGCCGAGATCCCGCAGCACCGCCAGTTCGCCCGCGGTTTCGACACCCTCGCAGACTGCCTTGATGCCGAAATCATCAAGCATGGCCAGCGTGTGGCGCACCACCACCCGCTTGGCGGGTTCCCGGTCGATCTCGCGGATCAGATCCATGTCGAGCTTGACGATATCCGGCTGGAAGCGGGCAAGAAGGTTGAGCCCCGCATGGCCGGCCCCGAAATCGTCGATGGCAGTGCGAAAGCCGATGGCGCGATAGGTGCCGAGGATGTTCAGCAGATGATCGGTATCGATGCGTTCGCTTTCGGTGAATTCGAAGATGATGCGATCGGCGGGAAAACCGACCTTTTCCGCCGTCTCCAGGGTAAGGCGAATGCAGGCGCGCGGCTCGTAGACGGCATTCGGCATGAAGTTGATGGAGAGGCTTTCCGCGCTGCCCGGGGCAAACAGCCGCGCCGCCATCTCGATGGCGCGCACGCGGCATTGCTGATCGAAGGCATAGCGGTTGGCATCGGTGACCTGCGAGAGAATGCTGCCGGCCCCCTCGCCCCTCGGGCCGCGCACCAGCGCTTCCTGCGCGAAGACCCGCCGGGCATTCACATCGACAATCGGCTGGAAGGCCATCGAAAAGGGAATATCAAATGCCTGGCCGTCCCGACACCCTGCACAAACCATTGCGCTCGCTCCTTTCGCCTTCGCAACAGACCTATCGCAGGATTGCTAACATTCCATACCGTCGCTGCCGCCTTTACGTGGGTTTATGGTTGCCCCTCGGAAACTGCCCCGCCAGCGCGCGATACCAGAGGCCGCTCTTCTTGATGGTGCGCACCTGGGTGTCATAATCCACATGCACGAGGCCGAAGCGCATGCGATAGCCTTCCGCCCATTCGAAATTGTCCATAAGGCTCCAGGCGAAATAGCCCTTGAGCGGATAGCCGTCGCGCACCAGATCGGCTGAAACGGACAGGTGTTGCGCATAGTAATCGAGGCGCGGCTGGTCATCGACGGCGCCATCCACCACGTCCATGTTGTAGCAGGCGCCGTTTTCGGTGATGTACATGTCCGGCAGGTCGAAGCGACGATAGAGATCGGCGACCAGATCGCCCATGGCGGCAGGATAGATTTCCCAGCCGATATCGGTCTTTTCCGGATTGACGAAGGGCGCGGGCAGCGTTGCCGGAAACTCGGCCTCCTCGGCCGGATCGTCGCAGACGCGCATCGGCGTGTAGTAATTGAGGCCCCACCAGTCGAGCTTCTGGCTGATCACAGCCAGATCGCCCTCTTCCACCACCGGCATCCGGTCGCCGAGCGCCGCAAGCAGGCTTTCCGGATACTGGCCCCTGAAGACAGGCTCGAAGAAGGCGCCGTTATGGAAATCGAAGGCGCGCTCGGCCGCGGCCCGGTCGGCGACACTGTCGGAACCGGGAATGACGGCATGCGCATTCAGCACCAGGCCGACCGGCACCGTGGGCGCCGCATCGCGGATCGCCTCGACGGCCAGACCATGCGCCAGGTTGGTGTAATGCATGGCATGCAGGGCGGCCTCCATGTTGCGCTCGCCCGGCGCATGCACGCCGTAAAGGTGGCTAAGCCAGACCGAGCACCAGGGCTCGTTGAAGGTGGCAACCGCATCCAGCCGATCGCCCAGCCGCTCCATCACCACCTTGGCATAGCGCTGGAAGGCATGGGCGGTGGACCGTGCCGTCCAGCCGCCATCGCCCATCAGCGAAAGCGGCAGATCCCAATGGTAGAGGGTGGCAAAGGTCTTGATGCCACGTGCCTTGCAGCCATCGACCAGACGGTCGTAGAAATCGAGCCCCGGCTCGTTGATACGACCCACCCCTTCCGGAATGATGCGCGGCCAGGCGATGGAGAAGCGATAGCCTTCGACGCCCATCTCCTTGATGAGATCGAGATCCTCATCCAGCCGGTTGTAGTGATCGCAGGCGACATCGCCATTGTGCCGCCCGAAGACGCGGCCCGGCATGTTGGAAAAGGCATCCCAGATCGAGGGCTTGCGCCCATCGGCCTTGGAAGCGCCCTCGATCTGGAACGCGGCAGTCGCGACACCGAACAGGAAATCGCCCGGAAAGCGGTCGGCAAGGGTTTTGGGGTCGATCATCTGGCGTCCCTTCGATCATGCGCTGCGACGCCAGGCGCCGCCCACTTAAAAAATTCAACGCAGGATTTAGAACAATCGCAGATAAGCGGAAAGACAGAGCCGCCATAAAACCTGCAACGTTGCAGGAAGGGAACATTTTTCGGAGGTCGGGACGATGTGAACGGGCCTCGCTTCGGCCCGCTCTTTGAGCCTCTACCCGCATTCGGGGAGAGGGAAGAATGTCAACAGTCCAAAGTCGGAACCTGATACGATGGCCTGCAAACGATACGCCGCCGGATGCGGTTACACCTTCACCCAGGCACCATTCGCCTTGCCGCTTTCAATGATGGCGCTGACGAAGGCGACACCTTTCACTCCGTCATCGACCGTCGGATAGGTGACGGCAGGATCGACGGATGCGCCGGAGCGGGCAGCGATGATGGCGGCGGCGGCTTCCGAATAGATCGTCGCGAAGGCTTCGAGATAGCCTTCCGGATGGCCGCTCGGAATGCGGGTGACGCGGGCTGCGGCCGCCCCTGCCCCGGCGCCAGCGCGGGTGATCAGCTGCTTCGGCTCACCGAGCAGCGTAAACCACAGATAGTTCGGATCGGCCTGCGTCCACTCGATGCCGGCCTTGGTGCCGTAGATGCGCACCTTCAGGCCATTCTCGTTGCCGGTCGCCACCTGGCTGCACCAGAGCAGACCCTTCGCACCGCCTTTAAACCGCAGCATCACATGCGCATTGTCATCCAGCCGGCGGCCTTCCACGAAGGTGTGGACGTCGGCGGCCAGTTCATCCAGTTCAAGACCCGAGATGAACGAGCCGAGATTATAGGCATGCGTGCCGATGTCGCCCGTCGAGCCGCCGGCACCGGATTGCGCGGGGTCCGTACGCCAGACCGCCTGCTTGGCTCCGGTCTGCTCCACCGGCTCGGCCAGCCAGTCCTGCGGATATTCCATCTGCACCAGCCGGATCTCGCCCAGCTCGCCCGCCCGCACCAGTTCGCGGGCGTGACGGACCATCGGATAGCCGGTGTAATTGTGGGTGAGGATGAACAGCGCGTCCGCCCTGTCCGCCACGGCCTTCAGCGCCCTGGCATCCTCCAGGTTGGACGTCAGCGGCTTGTCGCAGATGACATGGATGCCGCGTTCCAGAAACGCCTTGGCGGCGGCAAAATGCACATGGTTCGGCGTGACGATGGAGACGGCCTCGATGCCATCAGGACGTGCCGCTTCCTTTTCCGCCATCTCCGCGAAGGAGCCGTAGGAGCGGGAGGGATCGAGCCCCAGATCCCGTGCCGATGCGAGCGCCTTTTCCGGCGTGGATGACAGGGCGCCCGCCACCAGATCGTAATGGTCGTCCAGCCGGGCCGCCATGCGATGCACAGCCCCGATAAAGGCGCCCTGCCCGCCGCCCACCATGCCGAGACGGATTTTGGGCGCACGCTGTTCGGATTTGCTGGCTTCAATGGTCATGAAATATCTCCTCCTCGATATATGTGCGCAAATTCCCCCTCTGGCTGCCGCCATCTCCCCCACAAGGGGGGAGAGATCAGGCGGCACCGTCTCCGCCAATCGCACTGGCAGCGGCCGGGTTAAGCCCCTCCCCCTTGTGGGGAGGGGTTGGGGGCGGGGTCTTTGTCGTCGTTACAATCCCAGCATCCGCCGGTTGGCTGCCTCGTCCGTGCCGCCGGCGGCGAAATCGTCAAAAGCCTTTTCCGTCACCCGGATGATGTGCGCCTTGACGAATTCGGCGCCTTCGGCCGCGCCATCCTCGGAATTCTTCAGCGCGCATTCCCATTCGACCACAGCCCAGCCGTCGAAATCATTGGCCGTGAGCTTCGAAAAGACGGCGCCGAAATCCACCTGGCCGTCGCCCAGAGAACGGAAGCGGCCGGCGCGGTTGACCCAGCCCTGATAGCCGCCATAGACGCCCTGGCGTCCGGTCGGGTTGAACTCCGCATCCTTGACGTGGAACATCTTGATGCGGTCCTTGTAGATGTCGATGTTATCGAGATAGTCGAGGCACTGCAGTACGTAGTGGGAAGGGTCGTAGAGCATGTTGGCGCGCGGGTGGTTCTTCACCCGTTCCAGGAACATCTCGAAGGTCACGCCGTCATGCAGGTCCTCGCCCGGATGGATCTCGTAGCATACATCCACGCCCTGCTCCTCTGCGAAATCGAGGATCGGCTGCCAGCGTTTTGCCAGCTCATCGAAGGCGGTTTCGACAAGGCCCGCCGGGCGCTGCGGCCAGGGATAGATATAGGGCCAGGCGAGTGCGCCGGAAAAAGTGGCATGCGCCTTGATGCCGAGATGGCGCGAGGCTTTCAGCGCCATCTTCACCTGCTCCACCGCCCAGGCCTGACGCGCCTTGGGATTGCCGCGTACTTCCGGTGCCGCAAAACCGTCAAAGGCTTCGTCATAGGCCGGATGCACGGCCACCAGCTGGCCCTGCAGATGGGTGGAAAGCTCTGTCACCGCCACACCGTTTTCACGCGCGACGCCGGCGAACTCCTCGCAGTAATCCTTGGATTCGGACGCCTTCTTCAGATCGAACAGCTGTCCGGCCCAGGTCGGCACCTGCACGCCGACATAGCCCTTGTCCGCCGCCCACTTGGTAATGCCATCCCAGGAATTGAACGGCGCGGCATCGCCCGCGAACTGGCCGAGAAAGATGGCGGGACCCTTGATCGTCTTCATGAATGTCTCCTCCCTGAGAATTCCTGTAACGTTGCAGTCAGGGCTACCCGACTTTGTGTCGGGAAACAACTGCACATTGCTGTGTCATTTCGCCATCCGCAGCCAGGAGCAGACGCAAGGCGGCATCGGGACGCCCCGCCCGGCAGGATCCGGGCGAGGCGTCGTCGTCGAGATAGAGCGTCGGATCAGAAGGGCGAATCCGGGAAGTAGTAGTTCTTCGCATTGTCCTTGGTCACCAGCGTCGCATCCAGCGTGTAGGTGCCGTGGACCGGGATCTGGTCGTAGATCGCAGCCGCCGTCAGTTCCATGGCGGTGCCCACCATCGACGGCGGATAGAGCACGTCGACCGGGATCATCTTGTCGCCATCCATGACCTTCTTGATCATGTCCTTGGAGCCGGCGCCGCCGATGACATACTTGATATCGGTGCGCTTGGCCTGTTCGATGGCCTGCAGCACGCCAACTGCCATGTCGTCATCCTGGCACCAGACCACGTCGATCTTCGGATACTTGGTGAGGAAATCCTGCATCACCTTGAAGGCATCGTCGCGATTCCAGTTGCCGAACTGGCGGTCGAGGACCTTCACCTTGGAGCCGGCAATCGCCTTGTCGAACCCGTCCTGACGCTGCTGGTCGATCGGGATCGGCAGACCGCGGATGACGACGACCTGCGCTTCCGGCGAGTTCTTCCTGATGTATTCGCCGGCCACCTGACCCAGCGCCGGATTGTTGCCGGCAACGTAGAGATCGCGCACGGACGTGTCGTTCGAGGACGGGGCACGATCGACGATCGAGACGAACTTGCCCTTGCCCTTCACCTCCTTGATGGCGTTGACCAGCGGGTCCGGATCGGTCGGCAGGATGACAAGCGCATCAATGCCCTGAATCTCCAGATCCTGCAGCGCGTTCGCCTGGGTTGCCGGATCCGGCGAGGTCTTGACGATGACCTTGAGGCCCGGATGCTCCTTCATCAGAAGCTGCGCCACGCGGTTGGCATGGTAGACGACGCCCGCCGTCCAGCCGTGATCGGCCGCCGGAATGGAGACGCCGATGGTCTTCGTATCAGCCGCCTGCGCCGCGCCGGCGATGGCCGCGACGGCAAGCGCCAGGCCGAGAATTGTCTTGTGCATGTTCTTCCTCCCAGAAGACGGGGACTTGAGGCAGACGGAACCGGGCGCCCCCATGACACGCCCGAACCCCGATCAGGCCTTGCGCGTGAGCGAGCGCTGCACGAGCATGGCGATGATGATGATCGAGCCCTGGATCGCGCCGATCAGATATTCGCTGATGAAGTTGGAGAGCAGCATGATGTTGCCGACCAGTTCGAGGATGAAGGCGCCGCAGATGGTGCCCCACACACGCCCCGCGCCGCCTTTCAGCGCCGTGCCGCCAACCACCACGGCGGTGATCGCCTGCAACTCCCACAGAATGCCGGTGGTGGCGGAGGTGGAGCCGAGACGCGGCACGTAGAGCAGCACGGCAATCGCCACGCAGAGCCCCTGGATGATGAAGGCGATGGTGCGCACGCGGTTGACGGCGATGCCCGAATAGCGCGCCACGTCGCGGCTGGAGCCAACCGCCGTGACATGCCGGCCATAGCGGGTGCGGTAGAGGATGAAGGCGGCGATCGCGGTGACGATCAGGATGACGAGGATCGGCACCGGCAGGCCGAACACCGAGCCGAAATAGGCCGGGCGATAGAGCCCCTGCAGTTCGGAGGAGCGCAGCGTGATGGCGCCGCCCTGCGAAAGCCAGGTCGTCAGGCCGCGATAGATGCCCATGGTGCCGAGCGTCGCGATGAAGGGTTCGATGCGCCCGACCGTGGTGATCAGGCCGTTCGCAAGGCCGCAGAGCGAGCCGATCACCACCGTCAGAACCATGGCGGCGGCCAGCATCAGGCCCGGATCGGCGATCACGCCCGAATTCATAAACAGGATCATCAGGCTGGCGACGAAGGCGACCATCGAGCCGACGGACAGATCGAGATCGCCGGACGAAATGACGAAGGTGGCACCGACGGCAATGATCGCGATGAAGGCCGAGCGGGTCGCCACATTGGCGAGATTGGTGATGCTGATGAAATTGGGATTGACCAGCGCGCCGATCACAATCAGCAGCGCCAGCGCCGCAAAGGGTGCAACCGCGCGCAGATCCACATCGCGCCAGCTGCGCCGGCGGATGGTGGCCCCTTCACTGCCCGAATTGATGCTCATGGCCAAATCTGTCCTCCCGCGGCCCCTGCCGCCTTCCCTGCCCTTGCCGCGGCCTCAGCCGGCGGCCTGCCTCTTCAGGCCGGCCGCATAGCGCATGATGGTCTGTTCGTTGATGTCGTCGCCTTCCAGCATGCCGACGAGATGGCCCTCGCGCATCACCGCCACGCGGGTGCACAGGCCGATCACTTCCGGCATTTCCGAGGAGACGACGATGACAGAGCAGCCGTCGCGCGCAAGCGCCGCGATGAAATGATAGATCTGCTGCTTGGTGCCGACATCGATGCCGCGCGTCGGCTCGTCGATGATGATGATCTTCGGGCCCGTCTCCATCACCTTGGCCAGCATCAGCTTCTGCTGGTTGCCGCCGGACATGCGCCCCACCCGCACCCGGTCATCGCGCACGCGGATATCGAAGCGGCGCTTGGCGCGCGCCATCGCCTCGCGCTCGCTTGCCGGATCGAGATAGCCGTAGCGCACATGCCGCTCCAGCGACTGCAGCGTCAGGTTGGCCGTCATGCCCTCGTCGAGCAAAAGGCCGCGCCCCTTGCGGTCCTTGGTCATGTAGGCGAGGCCGCGGCGCACCGCCTCGCGGAAACCCTCTGCGGCAAGTGGCTCACCATACACCACCACCTCGCCGGCAAGACGCGGCCGCAGGCCGGTGATCGCCTCCATGATCTCCGTGCGGCCGGAGCCGATGAGACCGGAAAAGCCCAGCACCTCGCCCTTGCGCAACTCGAAGCTCACATCCTTCACATAGGCGGTGGAAAGTGCGCGCACGGACAGCACGACATCCTCATCCACGTCCGGTTCGTGCTTGGCGGGATAGAGGCTGGAGAGTTCGCGTCCGACCATCAGCTGCGCGATGGAATCGCTGTCGAGCAGCCGCGTCGGCGCCGTCTTGATCCACTGCCCGTCGCGCAGCACGGTCACGCGGTCGCTGAGCTCCATCACCTCGTTCAGCTTGTGGGTCACGAAGACGAAGCTGGTGCCGGCGGCGCGCAGCTTGCGCACCTGATCGAACAGGATGTCCGTCTCTTCACGCGAGAGAACGGCGGTCGGCTCGTCCATGAAGATCACCCGCGCGTCGCGGCTGATCGCCTTGGCGATTTCCACCATCTGCTTGTCGGCGACCGCAAGCGTGCTGATCAGCGCATTCTCGTCCACATGCGAACCCAGCATGTCGAGGATGCGGCGGGTTTCCGCCCGCATGAAACGGCGGTCCAGAATGCCGAAGCGGGTGACCTCACGGCCGAGAAAAAGGCTTTCGGCAACCGTCAGATGTTCGGCAAGATTGAATTCCTGGTGAATGAGGATAATGCCGAGGGCTTCCGCATCGCCATTGGCCGGCAGCGAGACAGGTTCGCCATCCAGCAGCAGCCGCCCGGAACTCGGGCTTTCGAAGCCGGACAGAATCTTGACCAGCGTCGACTTGCCGGCGCCGTTTTCGCCGACCAGCGCATGCACCTCGCCGGGCATCACGTCGAAATCGACGCTGAACAGAACCTGGACCTCGCCAAAGCTCTTCGACACGCGCTCCGCCGAAAGCACCGGCGTCTGCGCCCCCTCCCCAGTGGTCGTCATGCATTCCTCCCAGCGGCTCCTCAACCGCATGGCAGCAGTATGTAAACCTTTACATGACCGATGTAAAGGTTTACATGGTGCGATCATTGGGGATTATGCGGCCCGTCCCGCACTTGCCTGTTGCGACGCGGGCCGGATCGCTTCAAGCCATTCGCAGAGATGCCGAAACCGGATTGCGACCCTTGTCCACAGCAACGCCCGCCACGATCGAAGACGTTGCCCGCCTGGCGGAGGTTTCGATCGCGACCGTCAGCCGCGCCATCCACACGCCGGACAAGGTGGCGAAATCGACGCGACAGCGCGTGAACCAGGCGATCGCCATTACCGGCTACACCACCAATGCCATGGCCCGCTCGCTGCGCATGGGCCGCTCCAACATGATCCTGGTTCTGGCGCCTGACATCGGCGACCCCAATTTTTCCCCGATCCTGATCGGCATCGAGAACGAGGCGCGCGCCCATGGCTATGGCGTGCTGATCGGCCATACCCAGAACGATCCCGAGCGGGGGCTCGACTATCTGAAGTTTCTCAACTCTAACCAGGCGGCAGGCCTCGTGCTGTTTACCGGCCACGAGCCGTTTGGCCACCAGGAACTGAGCCAGCGGCTGCCGCCGACCGTCGCGGTGTTCGAGCCGGTTTTTGGCGCGCGCGTCTCCTATGTCGGTGTGGATGATACGGCAGGTGCGCGCAAGGCGGCGGAATATCTGCTCGCCTCCGGGCACCGTTCCATCGCCTTCATCGGCGATTCCCGTACGAAACTCGGTCATGTGCGCCGCCGCAAGGGCTATGATCTGGCGCTCGATGCCGCCCGGATCGCTCCGGACCGGCGGATCGTGATCGAGGGCGAAGGCTCCGTCGAAAGCGGCCGGCTTGCCGTCGAGCAGTTGTTCATGCGCGATACGCTGCCGAGCGCCTTCATGTGCGTCAACGACGCGACCGCGATCGGCGTGATCAACGGACTTGCAGCGCGCGGCTACGATCTGCCCCGCGACTTTTCCGTGATCGGCTTCGATGATGTGGCGCAGGCCACCTATCTCCACCCGCCGCTGACGACGGTGCGCCAGCCGCGCTCGGCGATCGGCCGGCAGGCCATGGCGCTTCTCCTGAAACAACTGACGGAACCCGGCGAGGGCACGCAGGAAATCCTCATCATGCCGGATCTGATCGTTCGCGGTTCGGTCACCTCGGCGATGCGGTCGAGGTGAGGCAGGCCCACCCCGACCGGCCTTTCATTACACGTAGCGGTTGACCACGTTTTCCAGCAGTTCCTGCTTGCCGGACTTCGGCTGCGGGTTGATATTCTGGGCTTCGACGCGGGCGGCAATCGCATCGAGGCTTTCCTCGCCGCGCAGCATGGCCTGGTTCTCGGCCTTGTCCCAGCCGGCATAGCGGGCAGACAGCGGGCCGGACAGCGCCTTGTCCTCGATCATCTTCGCCGCAGCCTTCAGGCCGCGTGCGCAGCAATCCATGCCGCCGATATGGCCGATCAGCAGGTCTTCCGGATCAAGCGACTGGCGGCGCAGCTTGGCATCGAAATTGGTGCCACCTGTGGTGAAGCCGCCGCCGGCGAGAACCTGATAATAGGCGAGCGCCATTTCCGGCACGTTGTTCGGGAACTGGTCGGTATCCCAGCCGGACTGGTAGTCGTTGCGGTTCATGTCGATCGAGCCGAAGATGCCAAGCGCGTTGGCAAGCGCCAGTTCGTGCTCGAAGGAATGGCCGGCCAGGATCGCATGGCCCTGCTCGATATTGACCTTCACTTCCTTCTCGAGGCCGTAGTTCTTCAGGAAGCCGTAGACGGTCGCGACATCATAGTCATACTGGTGCTTCGAGGGTTCCTGCGGCTTCGGCTCGATCAGGATCGCCCCCTTGAAACCGATCTTGTGCTTGTATTCGACGACAAGGTTCAGGAAGCGGCCCATCTGGTCCAGTTCCTTCTTGAGATCGGTGTTGAGCAGGGTCTCGTAGCCTTCGCGGCCGCCCCACAGCACGTAGTTCTCGCCGCCCAGACGCTGCGTCGCATCGATGCAGGTCTTCACAGTCGCCGCGGCAAAGGCAAACACATCCGGATCAGGATTGGTCGCGGCACCCGACATGTAGCGGCGATGCGAGAACATGTTCGCCGTGCCCCACAGGAGCTTGACACCGGTGGCCGCCTGCTTTTCGGCGAAGTAATCGACGATCTCGTTGAGGTTCTTCGTGTTTTCCGCGAAGGTCGCGCCTTCCGGGCGCACGTCGGCATCATGGAAGCAGTAATAGGGCGTGCCGAGCAGCTGGAAGAATTCGAAGGCCACGTCGGCCTTCAGCTTGGCAGCTTCCATCGTGTCCTTGAACCACGGACGCTCGAAGGTGTTTCCGCCGAACGGATCGGTGCCCGGCCAGACGAAGGTGTGCCAGTAGGCAATCGCAAAGCGTAGATGGTCTTCCATCCGCTTGCCGAGCACCACTTCGTCCGGGTTGTAATGGCGGAAGGCGAGCGGATTGGTGCTGCCTTCGCCTTCGTACTTGATCTTCTGGATATTGCCGAAAAAGCCGGTCGACATGGGTTGTCCTCCTTGGTTGATGTCTTCGAACAGTGTGCGGATGATGCCCCCTCACCCTGCCCTCTCCCCGAGGGGAGAGGGGAAGGCCGGCGCGTGCCGCTTGTCCCTTCTCCCCTCGGGGAGAAGGTGCCGGCAGGCGGATGAGGGGGCTGCCTCCCTCAAATCCCCCGGATCGCCGGATAGAGCGCCCGGTAGCGGTGATAGGCCTCGTCGTATGCCGAGGTCAGCGCCAAGACCGGCTCCACCGTCTCCGCCGTCTTCGGCGCGGTGCAGACGGCAAGCGGATCGGCGCCGGTCGCCGCGATCAGGCCGAGACGGGCGGCGCCGAAGGCTGCGCCGAAATCGCCATCGGCCGGAATGTCGACGGGAAGACCGAGCGCGGTCGCAATCGAGGCCAGCCAGTAGCGCGAGCGCGAGCCGCCGCCGATGGCGGTAACGCGGCCGATGCTGGTGCCGGCCGATTTCAGCGCCTCCAGACTGTCGCGGATCGCAAAGGTCACGCCTTCCATCACCGCCTGCGTCAGCTCCGCCCGGCCGGTTTCATGACCGAGCCCGATGAAGGCGCCACGGATCTTTGCATCATTGTGCGGCGTGCGCTCGCCTGAAAGATAAGGCAGGAAGGTGACGCCGGTCGGCGCTTTCAGGTGATCGCCCACTTCGGCGGCAAGGTCGCCAGCCGAACGGCCCGTCACCCGCGCATGCCAGTTCAGCGCATCGGTGGCGGACAGGATCACACCCATCTGGTGCCAGGTGTCGGGCAGCGCGTGGCAGAAGGCATGGACCGCGCTTTCCGGCTTCGGCAGATAGGAGCCGTTGGCGGCAAACAGCACGCCCGACGTACCGAGCGATACGAAGGCCTGGCCTTCCGCCACCGTGCCCATGCCGCAGGCGGAGGCCGCATTGTCGCCGGCGCCGCCGGCAATCACGACGCCCGGCTGCATGCCCCAGGCTGCCGCCAGTTCCGCCCGTAGCGTGCCGGCCTGCTCGGTGCCTTCCACCAGACGCGGCATCTGGCCTTCCTGAAGGTCGGTCGCGGCAAGAAGTTCGGACGACCAGGCACGCTTGCCGGTGTCGAGCCAGCTGGTGCCAGCCGAATCCGACATTTCCGAGATATGCTCGCCGGACAGCCAGAGCCGGAGATAATCCTTGGGCAGCAGCACCTTGGCAACCCGGGCAAAGATGTCAGGCTCGTTGTTCTTCACCCAGACGAGTTTCGGCGCGGTGAAGCCGGGGAAAACGATATTGCCGGTCAGCGCCCGGAAGCGGGGATCGGCATCGAGACTTGCAGCTTCCGCGAAGGAACGTGTGTCGTTCCACAGGATACAGGGACGCAGAACCTTGTCGTCCGCGTCGATGAGGGTGGCGCCATGCATGTGGCCGGAAAGGCCGATGCCGCGCACGGCGGCGAGTGCTGCGGGATGCGCCGCCTTCAGCGCCGCGACCGCCTCCTCCGTCGCCGCGATCCAGTGGGCGGGATCCTGCTCGGACCAGCCGGGATGCGGACGCGAGACATCGAGACTGCCGGTGGCCGAGCCGATGACGTGCTGGTCGCCGTCGATCAGCATGGCTTTGACGCCGGACGTGCCGAGATCGAGACCGAGATACATCAGGTTTCCTCCTTTACGACCCTGTGGTTCAGGGCAGATTGTCCTTCAAGAAGATGTCGATCCGAATGCGTTCCTGCGCCGCCACCACGGCGGAGCGGTCCGTCTCGGCCTTCAAGACGCGGATGGCGCTACGCACCTCATGGCCCGCATCCTGGTTCAGAACCCCGTCGATCAGATCCTGCGCGAGCGCATCCCGCGTCGCGCCGGTCAGTTCGTGCACAATGACAACGGGACGCACACCGCTGCCACCGGCCTGAAGGGCGCGAATGAGGCCACGATTGCCGGCGCCGGCGCTGTAGATGCCAGCGAGATCCGGATGCGCGAGCAGCGCCTCCTGCACCAGCCGTCCCGTCTCTACAGGATCATCACGCCCTTCCAGCACGGGCAGGATGGCACGTGCTGCAAAACGCTCCGCCATCACCGAACCAAAGCCCTCCAGACGCTCCCGGTGGTCACGGACCATCAGCGATCCGGCCAGCGGCAGCACCGGCCCCGGGCGACCACCGAGAAAGCGACCGAGCAGCGTGCCCGCCGTGCGGCCGGCAGCGATGTTGTCAATGCCGGCAAAATGGACCCGCCGCGAGCCGCTGAGATCGGAGACAAGCGTCACCACCGCAATCCCCTGCTCGACCAGGCGATCTGCCGCCGCTCGCACCTCCGGTGCGTCGATGGCCACAAAGGCGACACCGTCCGGCCGGTCGCGGCCTGCATCATCGAGGGCCGCGACAAGGGCGGCGATATCGAAGGCCGGAACGTCGCGCATGACAAGCGACATTCGCTCGCGACGCCCCCGCTCCGCTGCCGCCTGAACCTCGGCCCGCAGCGCCTGCATGAAGGAATTATCGTTGGCCGGCAGGATGAAGACGAAACTGTAGACACGCCCCTTGGCGAGATTGGCGGCCGCCACGTCGCGGACGAAACCAAGCGCTTCGATCGCCGCCTCCACCTTCTCACGGGTCGCGGGGCGCACGCCGGCGCGCCCGTTCAACACCCGGTCGACGGTTGCAAGGCTGACGCCTGCATGCGCGGCAATATCATGGACCGTGGGCTTCATGTCTCCTCCGCCGGGAGACATAGCGCGAGTTCTGAGGTACGTAAATCAGAAATTCGCGACACGCCGGAAATAAAAATGGGCCGCCGCTTGCGCGACGGCCCAAACCCTTCTCGGCGGTGGATTGGCGGGGGATGCGAGAAGGGGTTAGTGGCCACCTCCGGCCGGAGCTGCGGCGCGTGGCTTGGAAATCAGCATGACGAGCAGAATCAGCGAGGAGAACAGCACGGTCAGCGCCATGAAGACATCGATGAAGGACATGATCGTCGCCTGCTGGTTGACCATGCCGGAGAGCTTGCTCAGCGCGGCACTTGTCCCGTCGATACCATAGGAATTGTAGTTCGCCGCGACGTTGTTCAGCCAGTCGAGCGCTGCCGGATTGCCGTAGTTCACATGTTCCGACAGCCGCGCATAATGCTCGTCGGCACGCTGCGTCAGCATGGTGTTGATGATTGCAAGGCCAACGGCGCCGCCGAGGTTACGGGTCAGGTTGTAAAGGCCGGACGCGTTCTGGATTCGCTGCGGCGGCAGGGTGCCGAGCGCCACATTATTGATCGGCACCATGCACAGCATCAGCGAGCAGCCACGCAGGATCTGCGGCACGAAGAGTTCGTAGAAATCCCAGTCCGCGGTCATGCCCGTCACCAGATAGGTGCCGAGTGCGAAGCCGAAGAAACCGATGGCCATCATCACACGGGGATCGAGCTTGTTCGACAGGAAGCCCGCCACAGGCGCTGTGAAGAACATCGCCAGACCGGACACGAACATCGTCTCGCCGATCATCAGCGCATCATAGCCGCGAATGCGGGCCAGATAGAGCGGATAGATATAGGTGAGGCCGTAGAGGCCGACGCCCATGATGAAGGAGAACAGCGAGCCGAAGGCGAAATTGCGATTGGTGAAGGCCTTGAGATCGACCACGGGGAAATCGACCCGGAAGGCGCGCCAGAAAAACACCAGGGCACCGATCGTCATGGCGACGGCACCGATGACGATGCGCTCGTCGCTGAACCAGTCCTTGCTGTTGCCCTCTTCCAGCACGTATTCGAGAGAACCGAGGAAAACAGCCATGGAGGCAAGTCCCGCCCAGTCGAAACGCTTCATCAGTGCATGCTGCGGCTTGTCGAAATCGACGAAGGTCCAGACCATCAGGGTCACGAAAATGCCGGGCCCGATGTTGACCAGGAACAGCCAGTGCCAGGAGAAGGCATTGCTGAGATAGCCGCCGACCGTCGGGCCGATGGTTGGCGCCAGCGTCGCGATCAGGCCGATGATCGGCGAGACGACCGATCGCTTGGACGGCGGGAAAATCGTGAAGGCCGCGGCAAACACCGAGGGGATCATGCCGCCGCCGATAAAACCCTGCAGCGCGCGGTAGATGATCATCTGCTCGATGTTCGTCGCGGTCGCGCAGAGCGCCGACGACAGGGTGAAACCCGCCGCACAGATGGTGAACAGCACACGCGTCGACAGGATGCGGGCCAGGGTGCCCGACAGCGGGATCATGATGACCTCCGCGATCAGGTAGGAGGTCTGCACCCAGGCCACCTCATCGGAACCGGCAGAAAGACCGGCCTGGATTTCCGACAGCGAAGCCGAGACGATCTGGATATCGAGGATGGACATGAACATGCCGAGCACCATCGCAAAGAAGGCGATCAGCTTGCGCTTGTCCATCGGGGGATCTGCGGGTATGGCGCCCGCCGAAGCAGTCGTGGCAGCCATGGTCTTTCTCCTTCGCGAGGCTGGGGCGCCGCCCGTCGCGGGCGGCAGCCGTCGCGGACCTTAGTTGCTCGGCGCCGTGCGGGTGTCGACGTCGGCCACCACGCTGAGACCGGCACGCAGATGGCCCTTTTCCAGTTCTTCCTTCGGGATCGCGATGCGAACCGGCACGCGCTGCACAACCTTGGTGAAGTTGCCTGTGGCATTTTCCGGCGGCAGCAGCGAGAAGACGGCACCGGACGCCGGGGCAATCGACTGGACCGTGCCGATCACGGTCTGGTCGTCGAAGGCATCCACATGGATGCGCACCTTGGAACCCGGCGCGATATGGCCGATCTGCGTTTCCTTGAAATTCGCCTCGATGTACAGCTGGCTGACAGGCACGAGAGAGGCCAGCCGCTTGCCGTTCGAGACCAGATCACCGGTGTGAACCGAGAGGTTGCCGATGGTGCCGTCATAGGGCGCCTTCAGGATCGTGAAGTCCAGATCGCGCTGGGCCTGCTGGACGGCGAGTTCCTGCAGCCGCACCGTGTTGATCGCCTCGTTGCGCTGGGCCTTGAGGAGATCGATGTTGGCCTGGGCCGAGACAACCGCCGCCTGGCCTGCTTTCAGGTTGGCCTGCGCCTGTTCGAGCGCGATCTGGGCATTGTCGAGTTCGGCGGTCGTGCCGACATTCTTGGCAGCCAGCTCAGTCTGGCGACGCTGGGTGATCTCCGCCCCCCGAACCGTGGCCTGCAGCGCGCCAAGCTGGGCCTGCGACTGGGCAAGGCTCGCCTCGCCGCCAGCGATCTGCGTACCGATACGGGTGACCGCAAGCCGGGCGCTTTCCAGATTGGCCTTCGCCTGATCGAGCGCGATCTGGTAATCGCCCTGGTCGAGCGTCACCAGCGGATCGCCGGCCTTGACCGCCTGGTTCTCGACGACATTCACCTTTTCCACATAGCCGGAAACCTTCGGCGAGATGACGGAAATGTCGCCGGTCACATAGGCATCGTCCGTCGACACGAGAAAGCGACCGTCCGTCCACCAGTTGTAGCCATACCAGCCGCCGGCCGCGATCACACCGATCAGGATGACCGGCAGCACCGGGTTGCGCTTTTTCTTCGTCGGCTGCGAGCCACCGCCCTTGGCATCGATGCCGGCCGCCTGCGGAGACGACGGCTTCTCCGCCACTGGCGTCTCGGTGCGGGCTTCCACCCGCTCCGCATTCGCTGCCTGGTCCGAAGATGCATCTTCGGCCTGAACGAGGCGCAGGGAGCCTGTGTTTGAAGGAGATGTCATGGCAATCACCGGTCTGGTAAGGAAAGCAGGTCCGATCGAACCGATCGGTTCAGTTGACGATTGACATAATCCCATCCTTCCCACATATCAAGAGGTGATCGAACCGACCGGTTCGAAAAGATTAACAAACAGGTTCACGAATGCAGGAGAAGAATTGCCCCCCTGCCGAGGCAGGCTGTACGCCCGGGCGTTTTGCCGCCGGCGCCGACCCGGCCAAGCGGGAGCAGATCCTTGAAGGCGCCAAGGCGGTCTTCATGCGTCTGGGCTTTGACGCTGCCAGCATGAACGACATCACGCGCGAGGCGGGCGTCTCCAAGGGCACCATCTACGTCTATTTCGACAGCAAGGACGACCTGTTCGCCGCCATCATGGAGCAGGAGCGGACGCGCCTTGCCGAATCCATGCGCGACATCCTGGATGGCAGCGAGGCGGTGGAGGAAGGCCTCTATCGCTTCGGTGTGGCTTTTGCCGTGAAGATCACCAGCGAAAGCACGATTTCGGCAATGCGCACGATGATCAGCGTGGCGCCGCGCATGCGCATGCTCTCCCAGCGTTTCTTCCAGGACGATTCGATGAACATCCGCTTCTTCCTGGAGCGGTTCCTGATCCGCCAGGTGGCCAAGGGCGCACTTGTGGTGGACGATGTCAGCCTTGCCGCCCGCCACTTCATCGAGCTTTCCACCGGCACCTTCCTGAAGATGCGCCTGTTCGGCCACATGGAAGGACCGCCGCCGATTGACGAGATCGAGAAGCAGATCGCAAGCGCCGTACGCATTTTCATAGCGGGATACGGCAATCACGGCGCGTGAAGCGGAAGCCGGCCGACCTCGCTGGCAGGGGACGGCCAGGCCCCGGCGCGGCCTGCGGGTTTGACGGGGCAAGCTTGATTCCTGCGACCAATGTTCTAGTTTTCGGATGCCGGAAATCGTCCGGCGTGTGGGGACCAAGACAACATGCAGGATATCCTTCAGCTCGTGCAGGACCCGGCGGCCTGGGTGGCACTCGTCACGCTCGTCGTCATGGAAGTCGTGCTCGGCATCGACAACCTGATCTTCATTTCCATCCTCACCAACAAGCTTCCGCCTGAAAACCGCGAAAAGGCCCGCAAAATCGGCATCGGCCTGGCGCTGGTCATGCGCCTCGGCCTGCTCGGCACCGTGGCCTGGATCGTGCAACTGACGGAACCGGTCTTCGAGGCCTTTGGTCACGGCTTCTCCTGGAAGGACCTGATCCTGATCGCCGGTGGCCTCTTCCTCGTCTGGAAGGCGACCAAGGAAATTCATCACACCGTCGACCCGGAAGACCACAAGGAAGACATGGTGGGCCATGCCGCCACCACCACCTTTGCCGCGGCGATCGGCCAGATCCTGCTGCTCGATCTCGTCTTCTCCGTCGACAGCATCATCACCGCGGTTGGCATGACCCCGCATCTGCCGATCATGGTGATCGCCGTTCTGGCTGCCGTGACCGTGATGCTGGTGGCCGCCAATCCGCTTGCCAACTTCATCGAGAAGAACCCGACCATCGTCATGCTGGCGCTGGCCTTCCTGCTGATGATCGGCACCACGCTGATTGCCGAAGGCATGGGTTTCCATGTGCCCAAGGGTTACGTCTATGCCGCCATGGCCTTTTCGGCGCTGGTGGAACTGCTCAACATGCTGGCGCGCAATGCCCGCCAGCGCAAACGGCAGGCGGGCCAGACGGACAGGACACTGCACTGAGCGCGAGCCCCTTTGTCGGCAGCCACTGGAACCTGGTGGATCCGATGATCATTAGGAGCATCGCAACATCCGTACTCGGGTGGCCACGCCGGCCACCCTTCCCTGCCGGAGCCTCATGACCACCCAGCAAATCCTCGCCTTCTGCGTGATCGCCGGCATGATGGCCGTCTTCATATGGGATCGCTTCCGCTATGATGTCGTTGCCTGCTGTGCGCTGGTCGTGGCCGTGGCGCTCGGCGTGGTTCCCGTGGACCATGCCTTTTCCGGATTTTCCGACGACATCGTCATCATCGTCGGCAGCGCACTGGTGGTGAGTGCCGGCGTCGCCCGCTCCGGCATCGTCGATACCGTGATCAAACGGATGTTCCCGCATCTCACCTCCATGCGGGCGCAGCTTGCGCTGCTGATGATCTCGGTGGCGCTTCTCTCGGCCTTCATCAAGAATATCGGGGCGCTGGCGATCATGATGCCGGTCGCCTTCCAGTTCGCGCGACGCGCCGGGGTCTCGCCCTCGCGCTACCTGATGCCCATGGCCTTTTCCGCCCTTCTCGGCGGACTGATGACGCAGATCGGCACCTCGCCGAACATCGTCGTCTCAAGGCTCAGGGCAGAGATGACCGGTACGCCGTTTTCCATGTTCGATTTCACCCCCGTCGGCGGCGTGCTGGCACTGGTGGGCCTCACCTTCCTGCTGTTCTTCTACTGGCTGGTGCCCGAACGGCGCAAGCAGACGGGCAGCATCGAGGAGGCCGTGGAAATCTCCAACTACGCCTCGGAAGCCACCGTCACCGGCCAGTCCGCGGTGATGGGCAAGCCGCTCGGCGAACTGCTGAAGCTCGGTGATGGCGAGGTGGTCGCAACCGCCGTGCTGCGCGGGCCGACACGGATGTCGCCCTTCCCTGATCTTATCCTGCGCGAGGATGATTCCGTCGTGCTGGAGGGCCGCTCCGCAGTTCTTGACCGGGTGATTTCCGGCGGCAAGCTGAAACTGTCCGGCAAGGCGCTGAAGGATGGCAGCCGCGCCCAGCAGGACCTGATTTCCATCGAAGCGGTCATTTCCCGGCATTCGGTGCTCGCAGGGCTCTCAGCCGGCGAACTGGCGCTCTCCTATACCCGCGGCGTCAACCTCCTGGCGGTCAGCCGCCGCGGCGAGCGCCTGCGGGAACGGTTGCGCGACCTCGTGCTGCAGGAGGGCGACGTGATCGTGCTGCAGGGCGGGCGCAAGACGCTGCCGATCGTGCTGCAGGATCTGGCGCTCCTGCCTCTTGCCCAGCAGGAAGTGCTGCTCGGCACACAACGGCAGGCGCTGATCCCGATCGGCATCCTGGCACTGGCGATGCTGGCGACGGCGCTCGGCTATGCGCCGGTGGCCGTTGCCTTCTTCGCGGCAGCCCTCGGCATGGCGATCTTCGGCGCCGTGCCGCTCAACGATCTCTACAAGGCCGTCGACGGACCGATCCTGGTCATGCTCGGCGCACTGATCCCGGTTTCGGATTCACTGCGCACCAGCGGCGGCAGCGAGTTGATCGCCCACTGGCTCGGCGAGATCGCCCACAACCTGCCGCCCTATGGCGCACTCGGCCTCATCATGCTGGCGGCGATGGCCGTGACGCCCTTCCTCAACAATGCCGCCACCGTGCTGGTGATGGGGCCGATCGCTGCGAGCTTTGCCGCCACCCTCAACTTCCGACCGGAAGCGTTCCTGATGGCGGTGGCGATCGGTGCCGGTTCCGATTTCCTGACGCCCGTCGGCCATCAGTGCAACACGCTGGTCATGGGCCCGGGGGGCTATCGCTTCTCCGATTATCCCCGGCTCGGCCTGCCGCTCTCCATCCTCATCCTGGTGGTGAGCGTGCCGACGCTGATGGTGTTCTGGCCCGTGAACTGACCGGCAAGCGGGGGCCTTGGCCGCATAAATCTTGACGCTTCCCGCAGAATATGCGCTAAGGCCTGCAATCCAAGCACGGCAGTCTGCGCCCGTTTTGCGGCGCGTTTTTCCAAGTTCGAGCAGGCACTCATGACCACTTCCGGCGTCCGCGTCCGTATCGCACCCTCCCCCACCGGCGAGCCGCATGTCGGCACCGCCTATATCGCGCTTTTCAACTATCTCTTCGCGAAGAAACACGGCGGCGAGTTCATTCTGCGCATCGAGGATACCGATGCCACCCGCTCCACCCGCGAGTTCGAGGACAAGGTGCTGGAAGCGCTGCGCTGGTGCGGTCTCGAATGGAAGGAAGGCCCCGATGTCGGCGGCCCCTACGGCCCCTACCGCCAGTCCGACCGCAAGGACATGTACCAGCCCTACGCGCAGGACCTGCTGGACAAGGGCCATGCCTTCCGCTGTTTCTGCACGCCGGAGCGCCTGGACAAGATGCGCGAGGAGCAGCGCGCGGCCGGCAAGGCCCCCGGCTATGACGGGCTGTGCCTGCGTTACTCCGCCGAGGAAGTGACGGCAAAGATGGAGGCGGGCGAAACCTCCGTCATCCGCATGAAGATCCCGACCGAGGGCGCCTGCGAGTTCAACGACGGCGTCTATGGCGACGTGTCGATTCCGTGGTCCTCCGTCGACATGCAGGTGCTGATCAAGGCCGATGGCATGCCGACCTATCACATGGCCAACGTCATCGACGACCATCTGATGAAGATCACCCATGTGGCGCGCGGCGAGGAATGGCTGGCCTCGGTGCCGAAGCACATCCTGCTTTACCGCTATTTCGGCTGGCAGGAACCGAAGTTCATGCACCTGTCGCTGATGCGCAATGCCGACAAGTCGAAGCTGTCGAAGCGCAAGAACCCGACCTCGATCTCCTATTACTCGGCGCTCGGCTATCTGCCGGAAGCGCTGATGAACTTCCTCGGCCTGTTCTTCATCCAGATCGCCGAAGGCGAGGAATTGCTGTCGATGGACGAACTGGCGGAAAAGTTCGACCCCGAGGCCCTGTCCAAGGCCGGCGCCATCTTCGACATCCAGAAGCTCGACTGGCTGAACGGCCGCTGGCTGCGCGAAAAACTCTCGCCGGACGATTTTCTGGCCCGCACCTTCGAATGGGCCTCTGAAAACCAGCGCCTGACGGAAGGGCTGAAGCTTGCCCAGAGCCGCATCTCCAAGCTCGGCGAACTGCCGAACCTCGCAGGCTTCCTGCTTGCCAACGATGTCGGCCTGACGCCCGCCTCCTTCGGCGGCCTCAAGACTTCCCCCGCCGAGACGCTGGAGATCATCAACACCGTTCAGGCCGATTTCGAAAAAATGCCGGAATGGACGGTGGAAAGCATCGACCAGGAGCTGCGCGCCGTGGCCGACAAGCTCGGCAAGAAGCTGCGCGTCGTCACCCCGCCGCTGTTCATCGCCATGTCCGGCAGCCAGCGCTCGCTGCCTCTGTTTGACTCGATGGCGCTGCTCGGCCGCTCCGTGGTGCGCCAGCGCCTGAAGATCGCCGCAACCGTGATGGCATCCCTGGTGGGTGCAGAGAAGTAAAGGCGGATGCTGCCTTGCGTGGCAGCATCCGCCTTTACTT
>NZ_VJMG01000024.1 GCF_007004135.1 Affinirhizobium straminoryzae | reverse complement strand
ATTCCAGGGGAGAAGGTCAAAGGGATAGACAGCGCAGCACGGTGCATAGAGGTATTCGTGAGTGGCTTCTGGTCTGACCTCGGCGCTCCTGACGGTGTCTGGCGAACGGATTGCGCCCTATCGACATCTGTTCCCTAAAACCACTTCAGCGTGGAAATCCCCGCAAATCTGTCCTAGATCCGGAAAGCCGCGCCGTGGAGGGTGTGGTCTGACATCAAGGGAGGTCGTGTTGAACATGGACATGCGCGTGCGGGCGGCGGATATTCTGCCGGAGGATGAGGAGGCCCTTCTGATTGGCCGGGTCTGGTCGAAGCAGAAAGATGGGCCTTGTGTCGTTCTCCTGCGCCAGGAGCGCTTGCTGGACCTCACCACGCTTGCTCCGACCGTGTCCATGCTGCTCGAACTGCCTGATCTCCCCAAGCATCTGCACGGTAAGGCTTATGAGGATCTTGGACCGCTCGAGGCCTATCTTGACGGTTCGGCGGGCGATCTTCTGGCTCCTTGCGATCTCCAGGCCGTGAAGGCTGCGGGCGTGACCTTCGCCGACAGCATGTTGGAGCGCGTCATCGAGGAGCAGGCCCGTGGCGATGCCTCGCGCGCCGACGCAGTGCGCGCCAAGCTTGCTCCTGTGATCGGCGACAGCCTGCGCGGCGTCGTTGCCGGGTCCGAGCAGGCTGCCAAGGTGAAGGCACTGCTGCAGGACATGGGCCTATGGTCGCAATATCTTGAGGTCGGAATCGGTCCGGATGCGGAAATCTTTACCAAGGCGCAGCCGATGTCTTCAGTCGGCTGCGGTCAGCGCGTGGGCATTCACCCGATGTCCGAATGGAACAATCCGGAGCCGGAAGTGGTGCTTGCCATCCGCTCCGACGGTGTGATCGTCGGCGCCACACTTGGCAATGACGTCAACCTGCGCGATGTCGAGGGGCGCTCGGCCCTGCTGCTCGGCAAGGCCAAGGACAACAATGCCTCCTCGGCGATCGGTCCCTTTATCCGCCTGTTCGACGATGCGTTTACGCTGTCGGATCTCGAGGTCGCAAGGGTGTCCCTGCTGGTCGAGGGGCGCGATGGTTTCGTGATGACCGGCGAAAGCGCGATGTCGGCGATCAGCCGTGCCCCGTCCAATCTTGCCCGCCAGCTTCTCAACAGGAACCACCAGTATCCGGATGGTGCCATGCTGTTCCTTGGCACCATGTTCGCGCCCGTCAAGGATCGCCGCGGCCAAGGCCAGGGGTTCACCCATGAGGTGGGCGATCGTGTGGAGATCGCCACGCCGAAGCTTGGGCGTCTTGTCAACTGGGTCGATCGCAGCGATGCCTGCCCGGAATGGCAGTTCGGCACCGGTGCCTTGATGCAGAACCTGGCGCGGCGCGGTCTCCTGCAGGGCTGAAGACTATTCGGGAACTGCGGGCAGCACCCTGTCGCGCCGCTTCAACTGCTGCTCGCGGAAGAAGATGAAGAGACCGGAACCGACAATCAGCGTCGCGCCGATCACCATGGTCAGGCGCGGCACTTCCCCGAACAGGACGAAGCCGAAGACAACGGCCCAGATCAGCAGCGTATACTGCAGCGGCGCAACGCTCGCGGCATCCGAGGTTTTCAGCGCACGGTTGACCAGTATATGCGCGCCCATGGCGATGATGCCGAGCAGGCAGAGCATGATCAGCGCCGCCGGACTGCCGAGCGGTGCCCAGTCGAACGGTGCCATCACCAGCCCGACCAGCCCCGCGCCGGAAATCTGGAAGAAGACCAGTACCTTGTCCGGCGTGTTGCGCAGGCTGCGGCCGGAGAGCAGCATGAAGGCGAAGGCGCCAGTGCCCAGGATGGAAATCAGGGCAGGCGTAGTGAACATCGCGCTCGAGGGTTCGAGTGTGATGACCACCCCGACAAAGCCGACGGCGATGGCGCTCCAGCGCCGCCAGCCGACCTTCTCTCCGAGCAGGAGCGGGGAAAGTGCTGCGACATAGATCGGCGCTGCCAGCCAGTAGGTCATCACGTCTGCGAGCGGCATGGACATGACGGCATAGTAGAAGCAGAAGATTTCAAGCGTCGAGAAGAAGACACGGGCAGCCTGCAGGCGTGGCCGCTCGACCGCGCGGAGCGTCGTCCAGCCATCCTTCCAGAGAAACGGGACGAGAATCACCAGCGCTGCCACGCTGCGCAGCAGGATCACCTGGCCAAGGCCATAGCTCGCCACCAGCCATTTCCCCATGGCATCGTTCAAGGCAAACATCAGCATGCCGAACAGCATGAGGCCAGGTCCGCTGAAGAGCAGGCCACGGGTGCCTGCAGGCGCGCCGGTATGTAAGGTCATGGGCAAGTCTCCGGATTCTGGCGACATACTCTGCCCGGCGAGGAAGGCCGGGCAGCGGCGGGACGGGATGTCATGCAGCAATCAACCGTCCCGAGGTCAGATTGCATCCATCGGTCGTGCCTAGCATGGAAAAACCGTGCTTCGCTAGATATCCTGCGGGTACCACAAAACGGGCTGTTCCATCGCCTCGATCCCGCAGCCGACGAGATGGCCCGCCTTCCTTCCCCATGATTTCAGAGAGGGACCCTGTGGAACCCGGGCGCGGTCGCTGACGTTGAGCCATATATTCACCGAACGATCAGGATCATACCATGCTGAAATGGGCACTCATCTTCTTCGTCATCTCGCTGATCTCCGGCTTTCTCGGCTTTTCCGGGATTTCAGCCGCGACAGCCACCGTGGCGCGGATTCTGTTCTTTATCGCCATCGTTGTCTTCCTCATTTTCCTGGTGCTTGCCTTCATGGCCGGCAGTGCCGTGCTCTGACGAGACCATTCGAAAAGGACCGCGACCTGCATGGTCGGTCGCGGTTCCAAGGAGCAGCGCCGACAGCAGCCCGCCGTACACGGCGGGCGCTGAAAACAAAAAAGCCCCGCCAAAGGCAGGGCAATCTGGGGGAAAACTCGACTCCTCCAGGAGCGAGCCGTCGTATTCAGCCAGACTTGCGCGGAAACGGCGAGGGCAATTTACCCTAAAATGGTACGATCTGTCGGAAAAAGGACAATAATCTTGTCCAAAACGACGTCATTCCGATCCTGACTCGTAAAGATCAATTTCCGCTCCCTACCGCTCCTTCACGGATTGCATCGCGACAGAGGTCGAGGTGCTGGCGACATGCGGCAGGCTGGAGATCTTTTCACCCAACACCTCCCGGTAACGACGGATATTCTGGGTGCGCACCTTCAGGAGGTAATCGAAGCGGCCAGCGATCATGTGGCATTCCTCCACCTCCTTGATCTTGTGGACTGCAGCGTTGAATTCACTCAGCGCCTGTTCCCGGGTGTCCGACAGCTTCACCTCGGCAAAGGCGACGTGATCGAGCCCCAGCTTGCGGGGATTGATGACGGCCCGGAAGCCCAGGATGTAGCCATCCTCGATCAACCTCCGCAGGCGGGCATTGCAGGGGGTTTTCGACAGGCCGATCCGGCTGGCCAGATCGGTCACCGAGATGCGGCCATTATCGGCCACGGCATCGAGAATCTTCAGGTCGAAGGCGTCGAGATCTTCGATTTTCTCTGCATCCATGGTCAATTTCTCCGGCTTTATCGGCAAAGAATAATGAATTCGTCTAGCTTTGACCATGAATTCAGAACAGCTGAAATCAGACTTTTGTCGTATGATCTCCTCATTCCCCCTTGTCGTGAACGAGATCCCGGCGATGACCCTGCAAAGCGCTCCGTCCTCCGTTGCTTCCTCTGCTCCCTTTGCCCGATTTGCCCCACCGGTGGGTCAGGCCTCGACCCTGCGTGCGGCGATCACAGCCGCCTGCCGCCGACCGGAGGCGGAATGCCTGCAGCCGTTGCTATCGGCGGCGCGACTGGCGGAGAACGACAAGGCGGCGGTCCGGGAGACGGCGCGCCGGCTGGTAACGGCGCTGCGTCAGAAGCCGCGTGGCGGCGGAGTGGAAGGTCTGGTGCACGAATATGCGCTCTCCAGTCAGGAAGGCGTCGCCCTGATGTGTCTGGCGGAGGCACTGCTGCGCATTCCCGATACCGCAACCCGGGATGCGCTGATCCGCGACAAGATTGCTGCCGGTGACTGGAAGTCGCATCTGGGCGGCGGTCGTTCGCTGTTCGTCAATGCGGCCACCTGGGGGCTGGTCGTGACCGGGCATCTGACGGCCACCGTCAACGATCGCAGCCTTGCGACGGCGCTCACGCGGCTGATTGCCCGCTGCGGCGAACCGGTGATCCGCCGCGGCGTCGATATGGCGATGCGGATGATGGGGGAGCAGTTTGTGACCGGCGAAACCATCGAGGAGGCGCTTGGCCGCGCCAAGGCGATGGAAGACAAGGGCTTCGGCTACTCCTATGACATGCTGGGGGAGGCAGCCACCACCAGGGCGGATGCGGAACGCTACTACCGCGATTATGAGACGGCGATCCATGCCATCGGCCGCGCCGCCGGCGGACGGGGCGTCCATGCCGGGCCGGGCATTTCCATCAAGCTTTCGGCGCTGCATCCGCGCTACAGCCGGGCGCAGGCCGAACGGGTGATGGCAGAGCTTCTGCCGCGCGTCACGGCGCTGGCGCTGCTTGCCAAAACCTATGACATCGGGCTCAACATCGATGCGGAGGAGGCGGACCGGCTGGAACTGTCGCTCGACCTGCTCGAGCATCTGGCGTTCGATCCACAGCTGGCGGGCTGGAACGGCATCGGCTTCGTGGTGCAGGCCTATGGCAAGCGCTGCCCCTTCGTCCTCGATTTCGTGATCGATCTCGCTCGCCGCTCCGGCCATCGGCTGATGGTGCGCCTTGTCAAGGGCGCCTATTGGGATGCGGAAATCAAGCGGGCGCAGATCGATGGGCTTGAGGATTTTCCCGTCTTCACCCGCAAGGTCCACACGGATGTGTCCTATATTGCCTGTGCCCGCAAGCTGCTGGCTGCCCGCGATGTGATCTTCCCGCAATTCGCCACTCACAATGCGCAGACGCTTGCCACCATCTACCATCTGGCCGGGCCGGATTTCACGCCGGGTTCCTACGAGTTCCAGTGCCTGCATGGCATGGGCGAGCCGCTTTATGAAGAGGTTGTCGGCAAGGCCAACCTGAACCGTCCGTGCCGTATCTATGCGCCGGTCGGCACGCATGAAACATTGCTCGCCTATCTGGTGCGTCGTCTGCTGGAAAACGGGGCCAACTCCTCCTTCGTCAACCGCATCGGCGATGCCAGCGTGCCGGTGGAGGATCTGGTGGCCGATCCGGTCGATGTCGTGCAGGCCATGGCATCCCCCGGCGCGCCGCATGACCGGATCGACCGTCCGAAAAACCTTTTCGGCGCGGGACGCCGCAATTCTGCCGGGCTCGATCTCGCCAGCGAGGCCGTGCTTGCCGATCTATCGGTGGCGCTGCGGGAAAGTGTCGCGATTGACTGGCAGGCCGCGCCGCTGGTTGCCGTTGGCGGTATATCGGGCGACAGTGCGCCGGTGCTCAATCCTGCCGATCATGGCGATCGCGTCGGCACCGTCACGGCGGCCAGCGAAGACATGGCGCGGCAGGCCGTGGCCGTGGCTGCCGCAGACGGCATGACCTGGGGGGGCGTCTCACCGGTCGAGCGGGCCGCCTGCCTGGACCAGGCGGCGGATCTTCTGGAAGGCCGGATGCCGCATCTGCTCGGGCTCATCATCCGCGAGGCCGGAAAATCGGCCGCCAATGCGGTGGCCGAAGTGCGCGAGGCTGTCGATTTCCTGCGCTATTATGCCGAACAGGCGCGCCGCACGCTGGGGCCGGTGCACCGGCCGCTCGGCCCCGTCACCTGCATCAGTCCCTGGAATTTTCCGCTGGCGATCTTCACCGGCCAGGTGGCGGCGGCGCTGGTTGCCGGCAATCCGGTGCTGGCCAAGCCCGCCGAGGAAACGCCCCTGATTGCTGCCGAGGCCGTGCGCATCCTGCATGAGGCCGGTGTGCCGCGTGCCGCCCTGCAGCTTTTGCCGGGCGACGGGCGGATCGGCGCGGCGCTGGTCTCGGCGCCGCAGACCTCGGCCGTGATGTTCACCGGCTCGACGGAGGTTGCCCGCCTGATCCAGGCCTCTCTCGCAGAGCGACTGCTGCCATCCGGCAAGCCCGTGCCGCTGATTGCCGAAACCGGCGGCCAGAACGCCATGATCGTCGATTCCTCGGCGCTCGCCGAACAGGTGGTCGCCGATGTGATCGCCTCGGCCTTCGACAGTGCCGGTCAGCGCTGCTCGGCGCTGCGCATCCTCTGCCTGCAGGAGGAGGTGGCGGATCGGGTGCTGACCATGCTGAAGGGCGCGCTTCTGGAACTGTCGATTGGCCGCACCGACCGGCTGAGCACCGATATCGGCCCGGTCATTACCGCCGAGGCCCGAGACATCATCGAGGCGCATGTCGAGCGCATGGCGGCCCTCGGCTACCCGGTGCATCGCACGGCGCTGCCGGAGGAGACGCGCGCCGGCACCTTCGTTGCCCCGGCCATTATCGAGGTCGATTCGCTGCAGGCGCTGACCCGCGAGGTGTTCGGCCCGGTGCTGCATGTGCTGCGCTATCGCCGCACCGGCCTCGATCGTCTGATCGAGGAGATCAACGCCTCCGGCTATGGCCTGACCTTTGGCCTGCACACGCGACTCGATGAAACCATCGCGCATGTGCTGAGCCGGATAAAGGTCGGCAATCGCTATGTGAACCGCAATGTCATTGGTGCGGTGGTCGGCGTGCAGCCCTTTGGCGGGCGCGGGCTTTCGGGCACCGGGCCGAAGGCGGGCGGGCCGTTCTATCTCGGCCGCCTGGTCGCGGTGGCGCCGGAGCCGCCGCAGACGAGTTCCGTGCATGTCGATCCGGCCCTCTCGTCACTGGCGCGCTGGCTGGAGGATCGCCAGCAGGGCGCCCTGGCCGAGCTTGCCCGCACCATCGGCGGCCAGTCGGCGCTCGGTCTCGAACGAACTTTGCCGGGGCCGGTTGGAGAGCGGAACCTCTATGCGCTGCATCCGCGCGGCCGCATCCTGCTCGTGCCACAGACAGAGGCCGGGCTGATGACACAACTCGCCGCCGTGCTCGCCACGGGAAACATGGCGGTCGTGGATGACCAGGCGTCCGGGATGATCGATTTCACCGCCTTGCCAGCTTCCGTTGCGGCGAGGATTGATTTCACCCGCGACTGGGCGGCAGATGCCCCCTTTGCCGGCGCATTGATCGAGGGAGAGGCAGACACCGTGCGGCAGGCGATGGTGCGCATCGCCGCTCTGCCCGGCCCGCTGGTGCTGGCGCAGGCGGCCGCCTCCGACGCCATGGGCCGACCGGATGCCTATTGCCTGCACTGGCTGCTGGAGGAAGTGTCCACATCGATCAATACGGCAGCTGCCGGCGGCAATGCCAGCCTGATGGCGATCGGCTGAGCCTCCCGGATACCGTGGTGATGCGCCTGGATGCCCTTGCCACCCGGCTCCGCTTTCCTATGATGCGCGCCGCCGACCAGTTGAGAAGGTCCAGCGGGGTCGGTTGCTTCAGGAGGCTTCGGTTTGATCGTCTGGATACGTCGTCGCGGGCTGGACCTTCTGGCACCGCTCCTCCTGGCCTTTCCGTCAGCGGCGCTGCCGGCGGACTGGCAGGCGGTGGAGCAGGTGAAGACCTATGCCATCAGCGGCCAGACCGGCGCTGAACTTTACGAATCGATCGGCGCCCGGGCGCCGAAGGCGGGCGGCGGCCTTGCCATTGCCCATACCGGCTTCAAGCTGACCTGGACGCGCACCTATGCTGTTGAGGGCAATGCCTGCGTGATCACCGTGGCAAAGCCGAAGGTCGTCATCACCTATACGCTGCCGCGGCCGGAGAGCCGGCTTCCGCCTGCGGTTGCCGCCAGCTGGTCGCGCTTCATTGCCGGCGTCGAGGCACATGAGCGGGTGCATGGCGGCTTCATCAAGACGCTGGTGCAGCAGATCCAGGATGTGAGCCTTGGCCTCAGGGTCGAAAACGACCCGAACTGCCAGAAGATCCGTCAGCAATTGACGGCAAAGCTCGGCGTCCTGTCGAAGGCGGAACGCGCCAAAAATGTCGAATTCGATCGGGTGGAGCTTAGCCCAGGCGGCAATGTGCACCAGCTGATCCTGGCGCTGGTCAACGGTCCCTGACGATTCGCAGCGTTGCCGGCACGCAAGCGAAAGGCCCGCCATCGGCTGATGACGGGCCTTTCGAATGAGACCTCGCGGCCTCTTTCCCTGGGAGGAAACTCACTCCGCCGGCTGCAGCGCACCGGTTGCGGCGTCGGCCGGCAGGCGGCCGGTTAGAGCCTCGGCAAGCTTTGCCTGATCCAGTTCGTTTTCCCAGCGGGCGACGACGATGGTGGCAACCGCATTGCCGACGAAATTGGTCAGCGCGCGGCATTCCGACATGAAGCGGTCGATGCCGAGGATCAGCGCCATGCCGGCGACCGGAACCGAGGGAACGACCGACAGCGTCGCTGCCAGCGTGATGAAGCCGGCGCCGGTGATGCCGGCGGCACCCTTGGAGCTCAGCATCGCCACCAGCAGCAGCAGGATCTGGTCACCGAGCGACAGATGGATATCCGTGGCCTGGGCGATGAACAGGGCGGCCAGCGTCATGTAGATGTTGGTGCCGTCCAGGTTGAACGAATAGCCGGTCGGAATGACGAGGCCGACGACCGAGCGCTTGCAGCCGGCCCGTTCCATCTTCTGCATCAGGCCGGGCAGGGCCGCTTCCGAGGAGGAGGTGCCGAGAACCAGCAGCAGTTCCTCCTTGATGTAGCGGATCAGCGCCAGGATGGAGAAGCCGTTGTAGCGGGCGACCGCACCCAGCACCACGAAGACGAACAGCAGCGATGTGATGTAGAAGGTACCGATCAGCATCGCGAGATTGGCGATCGAGCCGATGCCGTATTTGCCGATGGTAAAGGCCATGGCGCCGAAGGCGCCGATAGGCGCCGCCTTCATCAGGATCGCGACCAGCTTGAAGATCGGGGCGGTGACGGCATTCAGGAAATCGGTGACCGGCTTGCCGCGATCGCCGACCATGGCGAGCGAGATACCGAACAGCACCGAGAAGAACAGCACCTGCAGGATATCGCCCTGCGCGAAGGCACCGACGATGGTGTCCGGGATGATGTTCATCAGGAAGCCGACGACGGAGGTTTCATGCGCCTTGGTGGCATAGGTCGAAACGGCCTTGGCATCGAGCGATGCCGGATCGATATGCATGCCGGAACCCGGCTGCACCACATTGGCAACCAGCATGCCGACGGCAAGCGCCAGCGTCGAGAAGGTCAGGAAGTAGATCATCGCCTTTCCGGCGACGCGGCCGACCTTCTTCAGGTCGGACATGCCGGCAATGCCGGTGGCGACCGTCAGGAAGATCACTGGTGCGATGATCATCTTGACGAGACGGATGAAGGCGTCGCCGAGCGGTTTCAGTGCCGCGCCGATATCCGGATAGAAGTGACCGAGCAGGATGCCGGCAGCGATCGCCACCAGAACCTGCACGTAAAGCTGCCGATAAAGCGGAATCCTGCCGCGCGGTGTTGCGGCATCCATATGAATGTCCATGCTACGGGTCCTCCATCGCGCCCCAACCAACATGGCTCTCCCGGGGCGGTATTTGACGATGGACACCTTTCAGCAATCGGCGTGCCAAGTTTCCGGTTTCCAGTATGGTCTTGAATTAAAAGGAAAAATTATAGCGTTTGAGGCGTTGAGGGCGAGAATGTGCGGTTTTTCGCACATTCTCGCCTTGCCTTCATGGCGGAATTCCGCACATGGTGGGGTATGACAATCGGGTTGGAGAGCGCAGGAGAGCGGCGGGGGATGGCGCAAGGGTTGCGCAGTCCCTGGTTCCTCTTTGCGCTCTGCGCCTGCCTTCTCCTGGGGCTCACGCTTTTTCTGTCGCGCCACTACGCCACCCGCAGTGTGCTGGCGGACCTCACGCAGCAGGGGCGGGTGGACGCCGGTCTGAAGGTGGCATTGCTGAGAGCCGTGATGGAGCGGCCGCGCTCGCTGCCTCTGATTCTCGCCCGCGACCGTGATGTGACCGAGGCCTTGCGCGACCCCGAAGCCGGCCGCCTCGATGCGCTCAACCGGAAGCTCGAGGATCTCGTCGTCGGAACCAACGCCTCCGTTCTCTATGTCCTGGATCGCCATGGGGTGGCGGTTGCCTCCAGCAACTGGCGCGACCCCACCAGCTTTGTCGGTAGCGATTACGGCTTTCGCGCCTATTTCTCCCGCGCCATCGCGGAAGGCAGGGCAGAGCATTTCGCCATGGGCAGCGTCAGCCGGCGACCCGGCCTCTATATCTCCAACCGTGTTGGGCCTGCCGGCAATCCGCTCGGTGTCGTGGTGGTGAAAGCCGAGTTCGATCAGCTGGAGAACGACTGGATCAGCGCCGCGCGGCCCTCCTTCGTTACCGACCGCCAGCAGGTGGTGCTGATCACCAGCATTCCGTCCTGGCGCTTCATGACGCTCGGTCCGCTGGCGCCGGCGGTGCGCGATGGCATTCGCGCCAGCCTGCAGTTCGGCGAGGCGCCGCTGGTGCCGCTCCCGACGATCCCGATGGAGCAGCTGAGCCCTGACGCCCGGCTGATGGATGTGCTGCTGCCCGGCCGGGGGCTGGAGCGCTATATCGAACTCGTGTTGCCGGTGCCGTCTACCGAATGGCAGCTGCATTACCTTGTGCCGGTGGAGCAGGCGCTCGCGTCCGGCCTGCGGCAGGCCGAATTTGCCGCCCTGCTCGGCTTCATTCCGCTTCTGGCGCTTGTCGCCTTCTGGATCTGGCGGCGGCAGACGACGCTGGCGCGCATCGCGGCCGGCCAGGCTGCACGACTGGAGCTGGAGCGACGCGTTGCCGAACGCACGCTGGACCTCACGCGTGCCCGTGACCGGCTGGAAGCCGAGATTGCCGATCACAAGACCACCGAAGCGCGCCTGCAGGGGGTGCAGCAGCAACTGGTGCAGGCCAACCGGTTGGCGATCCTTGGCCAGGTCGCCGCCGGCGTCGCGCATGAAATCAACCAGCCGGTGGCCACGATCCGCGCCTATGCCGACAATGCGCGGACCTTTCTGGAGCGCCGTCAGACCGCGCCGGCCGACGACAATCTGCGCGAGATCGCCGGCCTGACCGAGCGGATCGGCGCGATCACCGACAATCTGAAGGCGCTGGCACGGCGTGGGCGTGCGGCAGCAGGACCGGTGGCCCTGCAGGATGTCATCAGCGGTGCGGTGATGCTGCTGAAAAGCCGGTTTGCCGGCCGGATGGAGGCACTGGCGATTACCCTTCCATCGCCCGATATTGCCGTGGTGGGCAGCCGGCTCAGGCTGGAGCAGGTGATGATCAATCTCCTCCAGAACGCGCTGGAAGCGATCGGCACGCAACCGGACGGGCAGGTACGGGTCAGCGCCGTCGCGGATGACGAGACCGTGCGGCTTTTGGTGGAAGACAATGGTCCGGGCATTCCGCCTGACATTCTTGAGCAGCTGTTTACGCCCTTCAACAGCTCCAAGGAGGCTGGCCTCGGCCTTGGTCTCGTCATCGCCAAGGACATCGTCAGCGATTATGCCGGCCAGATCACTGTGGAAAGCACGGCTGGTGCCACCCGATTTACCGTGGAACTGAAGAGGGCCCGGCCATGACCTCACACATACCTGTCATCCTGATCGACGATGACCGGGATCTTCTCAAGGCAACCGCACAGACGCTGCAGCTTGCCGGCTTTGCCGTCCGGCCTTTCGCCTCGCCGCTGGACGCCCTGCAGACCATCGACAGGGATTTTTCCGGCGTTGTCGTCTCCGACATTCGTATGCCGCGGCTGGACGGTCTGCAGCTTCTGGCACGCATTCGCGCCATTGACGCGGATCTGCCCGTCATTCTCGTGACCGGTCATGGCGATATTCCGATGGCGGTCGGTGCGATCAGGGACGGCGCTTACGATTTCCTTGCCAAACCCTTTGCTGCCGACCGGCTGGTGCAATGCGTGGGGCGGGCGGGCGAAAAACGCAGTCTCGTGCTCGACAACCGCCGGCTGCGCGAGGCGCAGTTGACGGAGGAGGAGGGACTGCCTCTCATCGGCCAGACCCCGGTGATGCAGCGGCTGCGGCACACCTTGCGCCAGATCGCCGATACCGATGTCGATGTGCTGCTGACGGGCGAGACGGGCACCGGCAAGGAGGTGGTGGCAAGCCTTCTGCACCGCTGGAGCCGCCGCGCCAAGGGCCATTTCGTGGCGCTGAACTGTGGCGCGCTGCCAGAACAGATCATGGAAAGCGAGCTGTTCGGCCACGAACAGGGGGCCTTTACCGGTGCGCAGAAGCGGCGCGTGGGTCGCATCGAGCATTCGAGCGGCGGCACGCTGTTTCTGGATGAGATTGAAAGCATGCCACCGGGGACGCAGGTGCAGATGCTGCGCGTCCTGGAAATGCGCGAGGTGACGCCGCTCGGCACCAATGAGGTGCGCCCGGTGGATATCCGCGTCGTCGCCGCCGCCAAGGTCGATCTTGGCGATCCGGCCGAACGGCGGGATTTTCGCGAGGATCTCTATTATCGGCTGAACGTGGTTTCTCTCTTCATTCCGCCGTTGCGCGAGCGGCGCGAGGATGTGCCGCTTCTCTTCCGTTATTTCACGCAGCGCGCCGCGACCCGCTTCCGTCGTACCGTGCCGGATCTCACGTCAGCCGTCACCCGCCATCTGTCCATGCATGACTGGCCGGGCAATGTCCGCGAACTCAGCCATTTCGCGGAACGCTTCGTGCTTGGTCTTGAGCCGGCTCAGGAAGAGGATCCGCCTGCGCTGCCGGTGTCTGTTGCGGCAGAGGGCGGAACGCTGCCCGATCGTCTTGCAAGGCTGGAGGCAGACATCATCCGCCAGACGTTGAAGGATCACGGCGGCGACGTCCGCCGCAGCATCGAGGCGCTCGGCATTCCGCGCAAGACTTTCTACGACAAACTCCAGCGCCACGGCATCGTGCGCGGTACCTTTGCCGATCGAGATGAGGGATAACTTCCTCAGAAGGACGAATGCCGTACCAGATCCGAAGCGATCACTCCCGGATCAGCTGGCGGATCCGGTTTGCCAGCGCGTCCATGGCAAAGGGCTTGGTCATCACATACATGCCGGGTTCCAGATTGTTCTGGTTCAGCACGGCGTTTTCCGCATAGCCGGTGATGAACAGGATCTTCAGGCCTGGGCGCAGCGTTCGGGCCGCGTCGGCCAGCTGCCGGCCGTTGATGCCGTTCGGCAGTCCGACATCGGTGACCATCAGATCGATGCGTTCGCCGGATTCCAGATGTGGCAGCGCTTCTGAGGCTTCGCCCGCCTCCAGCGCCTTATAGCCAAGTTCCTCCAGCACCTCGGTAATCAGGATGCGCACCAGCGGTTCGTCATCCACCACCAGCACGGTTTCGCCGGCTCCCTGCGCGAGCGGCACCTTTTCCATCGTGGTCTGCGGTGCATCCGCGGCAACCGCATCGATACCGTGACGCGGCAGGTAGATGAACACCTCCGTTCCGCGCCCGGGTTCGGTGACGATCAGTGCATGACCGCCCGACTGTCGGGCAAAGCCATAGATCATCGACAGACCAAGCCCGGTTCCCTGACCGATGGGCTTGGTGGTGAAGAAGGGATCGAAGGCGCGGCTTGCCACATCCGGCGTCATTCCGGTTCCATTGTCACTGACCGACAGGACCACGTAGTCGCCGGGTTTCAGGTTCCGCTCGGCCGCTGCCTGCGCGGAGAGCTGCTGGTTACGGGTGCGGATGATCAGCCTTCCACTGCCGACGATGGCGTCGCGCGCATTGATGCTGAGGTTGAGCAGCGCGTTCTCGAGCTGACCCGGATCGACCAGCGTGTGCCACAGATCCGGCTGCAACTCCGTCTCCACTGAAATTTCCGGGCCGACGGAGCGGCGGATCAATTCCTCCATTCCCGCAACCAGCGCATTCGGATCGGTGGGGCGCGGGTCGAGCGTTTGCCGGCGGGAGAAGGCAAGGAGACGATGTGTCAGTGCTGCCGCGCGTTTCGTGGCCCCCTGTGCAGCGCCCACATAGCGCTCGGCGTCCGAAATGCGGCCCTGCGTCAGGCGCAGCAGGATCAGTTCGAGGCTGCCGCTGATGCCAGCGAGAATGTTGTTGAAGTCATGGGCAAGACCGCCCGTCAGCTGGCCGACCGCCTCCATCTTCTGCGCCTGACGCAACGCCTCTTCCGAGGCGGCCAGTGCGGCGGCGGCCTCCTTTTCCCGCGTCACGTCGCGGCCGCTGCCATAAATGAGATCCCCATCGGCACCCGCCACCCAGGAAATCCAGCGATGACCGCCCTCCTTGTGCCGGTAGCGGTTTTCGAAGGGGGGGAATTCGCCCGTGAGATTGATGGCAAAGGTGGATAGAGTGGCCTCGTGATCCTCCGGAATGATGAAGTCGAACAGATGCCGTCCGAGCACCTCCGCCTCCGTCCAGCCCAGCAGCTTGGTCACGGCCGGATTGACGGCGTGGAAGATACCGTTCTTGTCCACGACGACGTTGAGATCCTGCGTGTTATGCCAGATCCGGTCGCGCTCGCGGGTGCGCTGCTCGACATCGGCTTCCAATGAGCTGGCGAGTTTCTGCAGCGCATGCTCGGCGCGCACGCGCTCGATGGCGGTATGGGCGCGCGAGGCAACCTCGCGGATGAACTCGGTATCCTCGCCGGACCATTGGCGCACGCTGTTGGAATTGACGAAGAAGACGGCCACGATCCGTCCCTTCTCCACGATGCCGACATTGACCAGCGCCCGGGCGCTGCGGCTCAGCAGATGCTCGACCGCCGGCTGCACGCGCGGATCCTCCAGCACGTCGTTGACGACAGCGATGCGATCGTTGAGCACGTCCTGGACGATGCCCGGCAGCAGCTTCAGGTTCAGGTTTTCCCGCACATCGGTGATGCCTTCCGCATTCCAGGCCTTCACGATGGTAAAGGATTCGAGTGCCTCGTCGACCGTTCCATAGCCGGCGCGGCTTGCCTCCAGAGTCTCGCCGATGATGCGGGCGGCCGAAAGCGCGATCTCTTCGGCATCCCAGAGCGACTGGATCTCGCGTGTCAGACGGATGAGTGCCTCGCGGCGCGCCTCGGCGCGGTGGCGTTCGGTGACATCGGTGGCGGCGCCAAACCATTCGACAATTTCGCCGCTGCCATCGGCCACCGGCACGGCGCGAGACAGAACCCAGCCGATCGAGCCATCGGCCTTGCGGATGCGATGCTCCATCTGGAAGGGGCGCCGCGTGCGGATCGAGCGGGCAATCGCCGCGCCGATGGCCGGCCGGTCCTCCACCGGCAGGTATTCCTCGATCCAGCGGGAGCTCGGCCGGTAGAGATTGGCAAGAAAGCCGCGTCCGTCCAGCTGGCGCATCTCGACCCAGTCGGCGCTCAGCCGATAGACCGCATCGGAAGTGGCGAGCGTCAGCGCCCGGAAACGGTTCTCGCTTTCGCGCAGGCGCCGCTCGGCGATCACGTTCTGTGTGGTTTCCACCACGATGGCGATGACGCCGGCCGGCTTTCCGCTCTCGTCGACAACCGGCGAGTAGTCCAGATTCATCCAGACCGGTTCCGGCCGACCATTGCGGATAAGTGTCAGTTCCTGGTTGCGATAGGCAAGCGTGCCACCGGAAAGACCGACGCGCATCACGTTGTCGTTGAATTCCGCGACCTCCGCCCAGCCTTCACGGACCTTCGAACCGAGCAGTTGCGGATGGCGGTCTCCTGCAAACACCGAATAGGCGTCATTGTAGATCATCACGCCGTCCTCACCCCACAGGAGGACGATCGGTACGGGAGAGAGCAGCAGCATGCTGGTGACGGATTTCAGGCTTTGCGGCCATTGCTCGATGGGGCCGAGACTGGTCGCCACCCAATCGAAGCCGCGGATCAGCGCGCCCATCTGGCCGCCGCCCGCCGGAAAGGAAAATCCGCTGCCCGTCATGCCATCAGCCGCCATGGGTCACCTGGTTCCTTGTTCGGCACTGTGGTCCCATGTCGCCTTCCGTCCGTCAACCATTCTCAGTTGCAAGCGCTCGACACGGCGAGCCTTCGCTCGAAACGCATGCTTTCGCATGATATTTCGCGCAGACCGCGCAAGGTCAATGGTGTGCACGCCACCTTCGCGTCGGGCACGGGCACTGCGGCCCGTCAGGGCGCTGGAGGCTGGCGTTGTTCCACTTTTGCGAGCGGTCTGCTCAGCTTCGGGCAGCCCAGGCGCGGATCAGGTCAAGACCCTGCCGCAGAAGGGAAGCTGCGTCCTCTTCCGTAGCGGCCTCCACATAGCAGCGCATTTCCGGCGCATTGCCGGAAGGGCGCAGATGAATGATGCGGCCATCCTCCAGCGTCGTGCGCAGGCCATCCACGTCGGTCGATGATCTGACACGGCCAAGCGGCGCGAGGAACCCCGCCAGATTGTCCGGCGTGGCGCGCAGATGCGCCATCAGGGCGGAACTGGTCGCAACCGGAAAATTCTCCAGCCGGTCGGCGGCAGCGATTGGCAGGCGGAAGTCTGCCGCCGTCGCGGACAGGGTCTTGCCCTGCTGTCTTGCCAGATAAAGGGTGGCCAGCACGGGCAGGAAGCTGTCACGCGTCGGCAGGGCCGACAGTGTCGTGCCGTTCAGCGTGAAATCGGAGGCGGTCAGCAGGCCGCCATTCGCTTCGAAGCCCATCACGGCCCCATCGCCCGCGGCAAGGGCTGAAAGCATGCCCTCGATGACGAAGGGCGAGCCGACCCTGGTGCGCACGACGCGGAAATCTCCCGAGGCTTCGATGCCGGAATTGGAGGTGACGGGTGTGACGGCCACGCGGGCGCCGAGAAAGTTGGCGACGATCAGGCCGAGCAGGTCGCCGCGCAACGGCGTGCCGGTCTCGTCTGTCACCAGCGGGCGGTCGCCGTCACCATCCGCGGAGACCACGGCATCGAGGCGGTGCTCGGCAGTCCAGGCCCGGAACAGCGCGATCGACTGCTCGGAGACGGCTTCGGTATCAACGGGAATGAAGGTTTCGGAGCGGCCGAGCGGCAAAACGTCTGCGCCATAGCCGGCAAGCACGTCGACCAGCTGGTCACGTGCGACGGTGCTGTGCTGGTAGACGCCGATCTTCAGGCCTGCAAGACCGTTCTCCGGCAGGATGGCTGCATTGCGCGCGGCAAACAGGGCCGCGGCTGCCGCTTCCTCCTTTGGCGCAGAACCAGGTGCAAGGTCGAGAAGGTCACTGGCCATGGAGTCTGCCAGCGTGGTGATCGCCAGTTCGTCCTGCTTGTCGATTTCACCATCGGGGCGGTAGAACTTGATGCCGTTGCGGTCGGCCGGAATATGCGAGCCGGTGATCATCAGGGAGGCGGCGCCCTTCGACATGGCATAGAGGGCGAGCGCCGGTGTCGGGATCGCGCCGCAGTCGACCGGGCTGAGGCCGGCACGCGACAGCGCGCCAATGCAGGTCGCCGCAATCTCCGGGCTTGAGGGGCGGAAATCGCCGGCGACATAGATCGGGTCACCGGGCTTTGCCTTGCCGCTCTCCAGCAGGTAACGGGCGAAGGCGGTTGCATAGAGCGCCGAGGCATGCCCTTCCAGTTCCGTGACGAGGCCGCGCAGGCCGCTGGTGCCGAATTTCATGGATGCTTCCTTGGGTCTTGGGACGGGTTGAGATCGGACAGCGGCTGCGATCAGACAGCCACACCGGAGGCACTGTCGAGTGCGGCGAGGCAGTCCTCGAGTTCGTAGATCGCGCAAAGGATGTGATAGAAGGAACTGGCCGGTGCCGCCTCCTCGATGAAGCTGCCGTCACCCTTCATCTTGTCGCGCCAGAGGCCCGGCAGTGGCGTGTCGAGGAACAGTGACAGCGCCGCGCAGGCGGCAAGCGCCGATTGAACATAGCGTTCCCGCTCGAGGCCCTGCGACAAGACGGCGAGGCGTGCCGCGCTCTTGATCCATTCCGTCTGGGGCCAGAGCCGGGCCAGCGGGTCTGCAACCGAAAAGTCGTCGAGCAGCGTCATGACGGCGACCTTGCGTGTCGCGCAGATGCCGTGCGTCTCGCCGATTTCGAACAGTCGACGGGCCTTTGCCAGTGCCTCCGCATTCCCGCGACGTTCTCCCCAGCGCGCCAGCAGCCAGGCCCATTCGAACTGATGGCCGGGCTCCATGATGCGGCCCTTCTCGCCGTCGAAGGGGCTCCAGTCGTGATTGAAAAATTCGCGCAGGCCACCATTTTCGCCATCGATGAAGCGGCGCATGCACAGTGCAGCGATCTCGTCGGAAAAGGCGGTCCAGGCGGTCGCATCGAATCCTTCTGCCGCCTCGCAGGCAAGGCTCGCCTCGAAGAGATGCATGTGCGGATTGGAACAGAGCGGAAGGCGGGCGGGATTGTCCTCCTCGAAACCCGCTTCCGGATGCGCGTAGCCAGCCTTCAGCGACGCCAGCATGGCCGAGGTACGCGCCGCCATTTCCGCCTGTCTCCCCGGAGAAACCCTGGCCGTGTAGACGAAGGAGAGGATGGCGAAGGCCTGGTTGTAGAGGTCGAAGCTGGTATCCAGCAATTGACCGTCCTTATTGGCCAGCGCGCCATAGAAACCGCTGTCCAGACGGTAGACCCGGTCGAAGAAGGCAAGTCCTGCCTGAACGGGTGTTTGCCAGTCTCCCGTCCAGCCGCGCACGCCGGCCTCTGCGAAACAGTAGACCTGCCGCGGGTGCACGCGCGCACGCCGGTGCGCATCCGTCGGCTGTCCCCCAAGCGTCACGGTTTCCGAAAAGCCGCCCGCCTCACCCTGGAAGCCCCTCTCGCGCCATAGCGGCAGCGCGTCCTCATCAAGCCATCGTGAGAGTTCTTTCGAGGCCGCGGAAAGCTTTTCGTATGTCATCTGTCTCGTCATTCAAAATGTTCTGTCCGGTACCTCGGGCGACAAGGCACCTTTGCTCCGGCTTGCGCGCAACGCCCCAGGTTTCCGCAAGGGCTTCACTCTCAAGGAAAGCTTATTTCCTTATCATGCAGATGAAAAGTATTGAGTTTTTGCAATGCGGCGAAATCACGATGTCCGTTGCTGCTTTGCCCGGCCGCGGTGGCGTGCGAGGTCCGAAATTTCTGCGACAAAAAAATGAAAAGGGTGCTTGTGCATTAAAATCTCCTCGTCTATAGAGGCGCCACTGGTCACGGAGTGTAGCGCAGTCTGGTAGCGCACCACGTTCGGGACGTGGGGGTCGAGTGTTCGAATCACTCCACTCCGACCAGTTCAGCTTCTCCCGAAAGCCCTGATTTCAAAGCCACTTGAAAGAACCTTACTGCTTTTGCGCGCGCCTCGTCGTTGCTGTCGTGTCCTGCCCTGAGGCAAGATCCTGCCAGTGCGGTGAAGAGAGCATGATGGCAGCCTCCGCAGCCGGGACGGCACGGCCGAACAGATAGCCCTGTCCATAGGTACAGCCCATGCCGGTCAGCGAGGCCAACTGGTTCGCTGTCTCGATCCCTTCCGCCGTCGTCGGCACGTCGAGGCCGATGCCGAGGCCGACAATGGCCTTGACGATCTTTTCCTGCCGTTCCTGGTCCTGGAAGGACGATACGAAGCTGCGATCGATCTTGATCTTGTCGAAACTCAGGTTCGACAGATGTGCAAGGCTGGAATAGCCGGTGCCGAAATCATCGAGCGCGATGGTGATGCCGGCGGTGCGCAGATCGCCGAGGATCGTTGCGGCCGTGCGCACGTCCTGGATAAGCGCCGTCTCGGTGATCTCGATTTCCAGCCGGCTCGGCGGCAGCCCGGCGGCGGACAGGATCCTGAGAATGCGCACGCCGAGAAGCGGATCCTGCAGCTGGATCGGCGATATGTTGAAGGAGAGAAGAATGTCACCCGGCCATGTCATGGCATCTTGGCAGGCGGTGGTCAGCAGGCTCTCCGTCAATTCCAGGATCAGCCCGGTTTCCTCCGCAAGAGGAATGAAATCGCCGGGAGATACCACAATCCCGTCCTCCCGCTCCCAGCGGGCCAGGGCCTCGAAGCCGCAAATTCTGTTGTCCGAGAGGTCGATGATCGGCTGGTAGAAGGGCTTGATGCGGCCGGCAGTGATGGCGTCACGCAAGGCGCGTTCGTCACGGTCGCGCAGCAGCATCTGCTCGCGCATGCTGTTGTCGAAGGCGCGCAGCGCGCCGCGGCCGGCGGCCTTGGCCGCATACATCGCGGCATCGGCGCATCGGAGGCATTCGCGCGCATCGGACGCATTGTCCGGGCAGCTCGCCATGCCGATGCTGGCGCCGACATCCAGCGAGGTGTCCCGGAAAACGACCGGCCGGTTCAGCGCCTGCAGCAGCGTGCGCGCCAGCTGTGGTGCTGCAGCGGCCTTGTCCACGAAGACGACGAACTCGTCGCCGCCGAGCCGAAAGACCGAGTCGCTTGCCACATGCTCGCGCAGACTGTCCGCGACGGCCTGCAGCACGGCGTCACCGGCCTGATGCCCCACCAGATCGTTGATCCGCTTGAAACCGTCCAGATCGATGATCAGCATGGCGAAGCGGCCGCCGTTGCGCCGGCCCATCTGGTTCAGCTTGTCCTCAAGGCTGTGACGGTTGTGCAGGCCGGTCAGGCTGTCATGGACGGCCATCCAGTCGGCGCGCCGTTCCGCCTGTTCGCGCCGCTTGCGCTCCTGCTTCAGGTCAACGATCCGCAGCGCGCCGTAGAGGATGCCGAGAACGCCGACAACATAGAGCGAGAGCATCACCTCATCGGCCTGGTAATCCTCGTGCTGGCTGATCCAGACGGCGATCGCCTCTGCGACATCGAATGCGACGCACATGGCGATGACGATACCGCCGATCACTGCCAGTGCGCAGGCCTGCCAGATCGCCCTCTGCTTCAACATTTCCATCGAACGACCGTGCCACCTCGTGCCAAGCGCATCTGACCCTGAAGCCATCGAAAGAGCATCATCTGATCAATTGCTTAAATACGTCCTAATCCAATCCCGGCGGGCTGTCCATTCGCGCCTTTCCCGCAGCGCAACGGGCTGTTGATTCAGATCAAGGCCTCGTCTTCACGAAAATGAGAGTTGTGCCCATCAGGCGGGGTGTCTGATCGGTCGCAGCGATCGCCCCCCTTTCATTGTTCGCCTTTGGGGGATGTTCAAGATGAACAATACCGTACCAATCGTGGCGCTGACCGCGGGGGCGTTCCTGGCGCTTCTCGGTGCCGGCTTTGCCCACGATGATCTGTTTGCCGCCCATATGTGGGTGCTCTTCTTCACGCTTGCCGCCAGCATGATCGTCCTGCTGCGTCGTGTCAGGTTCGCGCCTGCGGGTGAGGCCGCCGTGCGAGTGGATCGCTCCGGCTATTTCGACGAGGTCATCAAATATGGAACCATCGCGACCACGTTCTGGGGCGTGGTGGGTTTTCTCGTCGGCGTTGTGATTGCCCTTCAGCTGGCCTTTCCGGACCTGAACTTCGGGCCGTGGTTCAATTTCGGCCGCGTGCGTCCCCTTCATACCTCCGCCGTTATCTTCGCCTTTGGCGGCAATGCGCTGATCTGCACCTCGTTCTACGTGGTGCAGCGGACCTGTCGCGTGCGCCTGTTCGGCGGTGACGGCCTTGGCTGGTTTGTGTTCTGGGGCTATCAGCTGTTCATTGTCATGGCCGCCACCGGCTATCTGCTCGGCATCACCCAGGGGCGCGAATACGCAGAGCCCGAATGGTATGTCGACCTCTGGCTGACCGTCGTCTGGGTTGCCTACCTGGTTGCCTTCCTCGGCACGATCCTGATGCGCAAGGAGCCGCATATCTATGTGGCCAACTGGTTCTACCTGGCCTTCATCGTCACGATCGCCATGCTGCATGTGGTCAACAACCTTGCGATCCCTGTCTCCTTCCTCGGCGTGAAGAGCTATTCGGCCTTCTCCGGCGTGCAGGATGCGCTGACGCAGTGGTGGTACGGCCATAACGCTGTCGGCTTCTTCCTGACGGCCGGCTTCCTCGGCATGATGTATTATTTCGTGCCCAAGCAGGCCGGGCGCCCGGTCTATTCCTACCGCCTGTCGATCATCCACTTCTGGGCCCTGATCTTCATGTATATCTGGGCCGGCCCGCACCACCTGCACTACACGGCGCTGCCGGACTGGGCGCAGACGCTCGGCATGGTCTTCTCGATCATGCTATGGATGCCTTCCTGGGGCGGCATGATCAACGGCCTGATGACGCTTTCGGGCGCCTGGGACAAGATCCGCACCGACCCGATCATCCGCATGATGGTGATTGCCATTGCCTTCTACGGCATGTCGACCTTCGAAGGTCCGATGATGTCCGTCAAGGCGGTCAACTCGCTCAGCCATTACACCGAATGGACCATCGGTCACGTGCATTCCGGCGCGCTCGGCTGGGTCGGCATGATCTCCTTCGGCGCTGTCTACTTCCTCGTTCCGAAGCTGTGGCACCGCAACCGCCTCTACAGCCTTGCCATGGTCAACTGGCACTTCTGGCTCGCAACGCTCGGCATCGTCGTCTACGCCGCCGTCATGTGGGTGGCCGGCGTCCAGCAGGGCCTGATGTGGCGCGAATACGACAGCCAGGGCTTCCTGGTTTATTCCTTCGCCGAAGCCGTTGCCGCGATGTTCCCCTACTACGTCCTGCGCGCCGTCGGCGGCCTGATGTATCTGGCGGGCTCGCTCATCATGGCCTTCAACATCACCATGACCATCCTCGGCTACGAGAGACAGGAAACGCTTCCGGGCGCCGTTCCTGCCGGTCTCCAGCCTGCCGAATAAGGAGCGGATCCCATGTCTCTTATGGACAAACACCAGTTCATCGAGCGCAATGCGACGCTGCTTCTGGTCGGCTCGCTGCTCGTGGTTTCGATCGGCGGCATCGTCGAGATCGCCCCGCTCTTCTATCTCGAGAACACCATCGAGAAGGTGGAAGGCATGCGGCCCTATTCGCCGCTGGAGCTGGCCGGGCGCAACATCTACATCCGCGAAGGCTGCTATGTCTGCCACAGCCAGATGATCCGCCCGTTCCGTGACGAGGTGGAACGCTACGGTCATTACAGCCTGGCTGCCGAAAGCATGTACGACCACCCCTTCCAGTGGGGCTCCAAGCGCACCGGGCCGGATCTGGCCCGCGTCGGCGACCGCTATTCGAACGAATGGCACGTCCAGCACCTGATCCGCCCGCGCGACGTGGTGCCGGAATCGATCATGCCGAGCTACGCCTTCCTCAAGGAAACGCCTCTGAAGGTGACCGATGTCGGCATGGAACTGAAGGCCAACGCGCTGGTCGGCGTGCCCTACACGCAGGAGATGATCGACAGCGCCCGCGCCGATCTCGTCGCACAGGCCGATCCGAACGCCGACACCTCCGCGCTTCTCGCCCGCTATCCGAAGGCCAAGGTCGGCGATTTCGACGGCGATCCGACCAAGCTCACCGAAATGGATGCGCTGGTCGCTTATCTGCAGATGCTTGGCACGCTGGTCGATTTCTCGACCTATGACGATGCCACCGGCTATCGCTGAGGAGGACAGGCCATGGAAGTCTATACTGCAATGCGCCACTTCGCCGACAGCTGGGGTCTTCTGGTGATGGCTCTCTTCTTCGTCGGCGTGGTGGTCTCCACCCTGCGCCCCGGCGCGAAGTCCTCGGCGAATGACGCCGCACAAATCCCTCTGAAGGAGGATTGATCATGGCGGACAGACATATTGATGACATCAGCGGCGTCGAAACCACCGGCCATGAGTGGGACGGCATCCGCGAGCTGAACAATCCGCTGCCACGCTGGTGGCTGTGGACCTTCTACGCGACCATCCTCTGGGCCATCGCCTATACCGTCGTGTACCCGGCATGGCCGATGCTGACGGATGCGACGCGCGGCATGTTCGGCTATTCGAGCCGCAATGAACTCGCCAGGGAGGTCGCGACCGCCAAGGCGGCACAGAGCGCCATTACCGACAAGATCGCGGCCTCGTCGCTCGGCGAGATCCTGGCTGACCCGCAGATGACCCAGTTCGCCACGGCGGCCGGTGCCGCAGCCTTCAAGGTCAACTGCGTCCAGTGCCATGGTTCGGGTGCCGCCGGCGGTGCCGGCTATCCGAACCTCAATGACGACGACTGGCTGTGGGGCGGTAGCGCCGAGGCCATTCACCAGACGATTGCCCACGGTATCCGCTATGCAGATGACCCGGAGACGCGCGTTTCGGAAATGCCGGCCTTTGGCGAGATCCTGAAGCCCGATGAAATCCGTCAGGTGGCCGCCTATGTGGTCAGCCTCACCGGCAAGCCGCGCGATGCGGCCATGGTCGGCCCCGGCAAGCAGGTGTTCATCGACAACTGTGCCTCCTGCCATGGCGAGGACGCCAAGGGCAACCGCGAGTTCGGCGCGCCGAATCTCTCGGATGCCATCTGGCTGAAGGTGAAGGGTGAGGCGGAGATCGCCCAGCAGGTGCGCCAGCCAAAGCATGGCGTGATGCCGGCCTGGCAGGCCCGCCTCGGCGACAGCACCGTCAAGGAGCTGGCCGTTTACATCCATTCTCTCGGCGGCGGCGAATAAGTCACGCTTCCGACAGAGACTGCAAGGCAAGACCGGCCGGGGCGCGAATGCCCCGGTCGTTTGTGATGAAGAGTCGGCAACCGCAGGCCTCGGCGGTGGCGACATGAAGAGAATCTATAAGCTTCATGTCGAGAGAAGCGCCAAGCTCGGCGGCGCGTTCAATCAGAGAGAGCGTGACAGGGGCAAGCGTGATGAACGCGCGGTTGGATAACAGACGCCGATAGTTTTCGGCGCTGTCGTTGTTGCCACGCCGCAGAGCGCCCCGAAGACATTCACCGACAGTCAATTCGCTTGTAACGAAGCTGAATTTCGGTCTGAGGCTATTGAGCGTCTGCTTGGCTTTCTGCCTGAGGTAATCATTGCCATCAATGATATAGATCAGAACATTGGTATCGACATAAAGGCGACTATCCAGTTCGGTCATTCGTCGCCACGGAATTCTCGAATTTCATCCAGAACCTCCTGCTCCGAAAGTTGGGAGGAAAAGCGGGACGCCTCTGCCAAAAATGCATCCAGGATGGCGATTGCGGCCTCTGGATCCGGTGTCTTCGCGGGCCGATCCTCCGGCAGGTGCTCCCGCAGTGTTTCGACCACCACATCCATGCGGGAATGGCTGGTGCGGGCCGAGACGCTGTCGATGCGGGACAGAAGGTCATCCGTCAGTTCGATTTCCAGTCTGTGCTTGCCCATCAGCCACCTCCTGTTTTGCCGAGTATACGCAAAAATGCTGATCTTCGCCACATTGGGCGCAAAGGTCGCACCCCGCCTATTGATTTCGGTCAAGGAATGGCGGCCGCTTTGACGGCAGGGTCTCGTCGACAAAGGATGGGGCCCATGTCTTTCCAAACCGCACGACCAGAACATCCCGCAGATGAGGCGGGCGATCGACAGCCTGACGCAGGTCCGGCCCGCTCGGGCCAGCCGGTGCCGGAGCCGCTTTATGCCGCGCGGCAGAAGATCTTTCCCAAGCGGGCAGAGGGTCGTTTCCGGCGGTTCAAGTGGCTGGTGATGCTGGTGACACTCGGCATCTACTATCTGACGCCCTGGATCCGCTGGGACCGCGGTCCCTATGCGCCGGATCAGGCCGTGCTGATCGATCTGGCGAGCCGGCGCTTCTATTTCTTCTTCATCGAGATCTGGCCGCAGGAATTCTTCTTCGTGGCGGGGCTTCTCGTGATGGCCGGGTTCGGCCTGTTTCTCGTCACCTCCGCCGTCGGGCGCGCCTGGTGCGGCTATACCTGTCCGCAGACGGTCTGGGTCGATCTGTTTCTGGTGGTCGAACGTTTCGTCGAAGGGGATCGCAACGCCCGCATGAAGCTCGATGCCGCGCCCTGGAGCGCGTCCAAGCTCTGGAAACGCACGGTCAAGCACGCCATCTGGCTGGCGATCGCGGTGGCGACCGGCGGTGCCTGGATCTTCTATTTTGCCGATGCGCCGGCCCTTGCCTTCGATTTCGTCACCGGCCAGGCAAATTACGTCGCCTATTCGACCGTGGCCATCCTGACCGCCACCACCTATGTGCTGGGCGGCCTGATGCGCGAACAGGTCTGCATCTACATGTGCCCATGGCCGCGCATCCAGGGCGCCATGCTGGACGAGCAGTCGCTCGTCGTGACCTATAACGACTGGCGCGGCGAACCCCGCGGCAAGCATGCCAAGAAGGCGGCGGCGGCCAATCAGGTGATGGGCGATTGCGTGGATTGCAATGCCTGCGTGGCCGTCTGTCCCATGGGCATCGACATTCGCGACGGGCAGCAGCTGGCCTGCATCACCTGCGCGCTGTGCATCGATGCCTGTGACGGCGTGATGGACAAGCTCGGCCGCGAACGCGGGCTGATCGCCTATGCCACGCTCAACGAATATGAATCCAACATGGCGCTTGCCACCGACAATGGCCGCACGGCGATCGACCCGGCCCGCGTCCGCACCGCTGACGGCAACTTCTCCGATCAGGTGCGCCACTTCAACTGGCGGATCATCTTCCGGCCCCGCACGCTGATCTATCTCGGCGTGTGGAGCGCGGTCGGCATCGGCCTTCTGGTGGCGCTTCTCAGCCGCGACCGGCTGGAGGTCAATGTGATCCATGACCGCAACCCGCAATATGTGCTCGAATCGGACGGCTCGATTCGCAACGGTTACACGATCCGGCTGCTCAACATGATCCCGGAACGTCGCACGGTTCTTCTGTCGCTGCAGGGGCTCAGCAAGGCGGAAATGAAGATCCCGCAGCTGTCGAGCGACTATTCGGACCGCGTCTTCGTCGTGCCCGTGGAACCGGACAAGGCCACCACGCTGAAGGTCTTCGTGACCCTGCCGAAGGAGGCCATTGCCGATGCGCGCGAAGGCTTCCGCTTCATCGCCGAGGACCGCGCCAGCCATGAGCGCGATGTCTACAACGCCACCTTCAACTCGCCCGGAGGCAAGTGATGACCACCCGTCAGCTCAAGGAATTCGTCTTCACCGGCTGGCATATGCTGGCCGTGGTCTGCCTCTTCTTCGGCACGATCATCTCCGTCAATTTCTACATGGCCTATCAGGCGGTGCACAGCTGGAGCGGGCTGGTGGTGGACAACACCTATGTCGCCAGCCAGCAGTTCAACGGCAAGGTGGCCGAGGCGAAGGCGCTGAACGCCAGCGGCATTTCCGGTACCCTGACCGCCCGCGATGGTCTGATCCGCTATGTGATTTCCGACGAGGCAGGTCAGCCGGTCTTCGCCGATCAGGTCACTGCCATCTTCAAGCGGCCGGTGGGCGACCACCAGGATTTCGAAGTGGCGCTGACGGATGTGGGCAAGGGCGCCTATGAGGTCTCCCATCCGGTGGCCCAGGGCTACTGGATTGCCGATGTCAGTGCTTTCAAGGACGGCAAGCGGATCCTGCACCATTCGCGTCGCATTGCTGTGCTGGGAGAGGTGAAATGAGCTGCTGTGCGCCCGGAACCGAAGGCGCGCTGGAACTGGACGGCGCAGCCCGCGCGCTTCCCTCCCGCGAAGAGCTGATGCTGTCCGCCCGGGATCTCGGCGAGGGCCGGCGGCAGACGGATCTCAGCGTGCCCGGCGTTCATTGTGGGGCCTGTATCACGGCGATCGAAGGGGCACTGCGGGGCGTCGAAGGCGTGGAGAAGGCGCGTGTCAACCTGTCGACAAAGCGAGTCTCGATCGTCTGGCGTGCCGAAGGGACGGGAGAGGCTGCCGATCCGGTGCGTTTCGCCGAAGCCATCCAGCGCGCCACCGGTTATGATTCGCACCTGTTCGGCGAGGATCTCGAGGCGAGCGACCGGCTGCGGGCGGACCTCATCCGCGGCGTTGCCGTTACCGGTTTTGCCGCTGCCAACATCATGCTTCTCTCGGTTTCTGTCTGGTCCGGCGCGGATGCCTCTACCCGCGACCTTTTCCACTGGATCTCGGCGATGATCGCAGCGCCGGCGCTCGTCTATGGCGGACGCTTCTTCTATCGCTCCGCCTGGTCGGTGCTGAAGCACGGGCGCACCAACATGGATGTGCCGATCGCGCTGGCGATCACGCTCTCCTATGCCGTCTCGCTCTGGGAAACCCTGCACCATGGCGAGCATGCCTGGTTCGATGCCACCGCCTCGCTGCTGTTCTTCCTGCTGATCGGCCGCACGCTCGATCACATCATGCGGGACCGCGCCCGCTCCGCCATCACCGGCCTTGCGCGGCTTGCCCCGCGCGGCGCGCTGGTCGTGCAGCCGGACGGGAGCCGCGACTACCGACCGGTGTCCGAGGTGGTGCCGGGCGATCGCATTGCGATTGCCGCCGGCGACCGCGTCCCCGTCGATGGCATCGTGCTGTCGGGCGAAAGCGATCTCGACGTGTCGATTGCGACGGGCGAAAGCGTGCCTGTCGCGGTGCGTCCGGGTGTTGCCGTGCAGGCGGGCACCGTCAGCCTCACCGGCTCGCTGATCGTCACCGCAACAGCCACCGCGCGCCAGTCCTTCCTTGCCGAAATCATTGCGCTGATGGAAGCGGCCGAAGGCGGACGGGCGCAGTATCGCCGCATTGCCGATCGCGCCGCGTCCATCTATGCGCCGGCCGTCCACCTCCTGGCGATCCTCACCTTTCTCGGCTGGGGCATTCTCGGCGGCGACTGGAAGCAGGCTTTGCTGATCGCGATTGCCGTCCTCATCATCACCTGTCCCTGTGCGCTTGGTCTGGCGGTGCCGGTGGTGCAGGTGGTCGCTGCCGGTCGCCTCTTTCAGCACGGCATCATGGTGCGCGACGGATCTGCCATGGAACGGCTTGCCGAAATCGACACCGTGATCTTCGACAAGACCGGCACGCTGACGCTCGGCCGCCCGCGGCTGATCGAGGCGCGCGGAAAACCGTCGTCGCGGGCGATGGCCGCCGCCATCGCGGCCCATTCGCGCCACCCGTTGTCGCGCGCCCTCCATGCGGCCCATGCCGGCCCGGTGCCGCTCATCGAGACGGTGCGCGAGCTGCCGGGGCAGGGGCTTCTGGCCGAGACGCCGGAGGGAACGTATCGCCTCGGCAGCCGCGCCTTTGCCTGTCCGGAGACGGTGGCGCAGGCCGATAGCGGTGCGTCCGAGGTGGTGCTCTCGCTGAACGGCGATGAGCTGGCCCGCTTCCTGCTGGAAGATACGCCGCGTCCCGGCGCGGAAGAGGCCGTCGCGGCGCTGAGGGCGGAGGGCCTTGCGACGCTGATGCTGTCCGGCGACCGCCGGACCACGGTTGCCGCCATGGCCGAACACCTAGATCTTGATGGCTGGAAGGCCGAACTTTCCCCGCAGGGCAAGGTGGAGGCCTGCAACGACCTTGCCGCTGCCGGCCACCGTGCGTTGATGGTGGGCGATGGCATCAACGATGCCCCGGCCTTGAGTGCCGCGCATGTCTCCATGGCGCCGGCGACGGCGGCCGATATCGGCCGGCAAGCCGCCGATATCGTTTTCCTGCATGACGGGCTCGATGCGGTGCCGACGGCGCTCGCCATTTCGCGCCGCGCCGGCCGGTTGATCCGCGAGAATTTCGGTCTCGCCATCGGCTACAACATGATCGCCGTTCCCTTTGCCATGGCGGGCTATGCAACACCGCTGCTCGCTTCCGTCGCCATGTCCACCTCTTCGCTGATCGTGATCGTCAACGCACTGCGGCTCAACCGGTTTCGCCGCCCAGTTGCGACGAGCGGCCGGGCAGGACAGGCACCGGCCGGACCGGTGACACGGGAGGCGAAACTGGCATGAACATGCTGATCTACCTCATTCCCGTTGCGCTGCTGCTCGGCGGGCTGGGGCTCGGCGCCTTCCTCTGGTCGCTGCGCAACGGGCAGTACGAGGATCTCGACGGGGCTGCCTGGCGCGTCCTCGACGACGACGAAACGCCCCGCGCCTGATGGCCGGGGCGTCAGAGGTGTCTGCAAAAGGAAAAGTCAGGCTACGCCGCGCCGCACGACCGATCCGGCGGCGGGAACCCGGCGCAGGATCTCCTCCGCATAAAGCCGGACATTCTCCAGCGCCTTGTCGAGATTGCTGATGCGGGCGGGATCCAGCATATGCAGCGTGCCGCCGCAATCGAAGACATCGCGGAAGGCCGAGCGCTCGATGATCGGCGTGTTCAGCACATCGACATTGCGCTGCGCGAGCAGGCCCTTCACGGCGAGAAGGGCGCGGGTCGTCACCATCGAGTTGACGCGGGTGAGCACCACCGAATGGGGTACGCGCATGCCGAGCTTGGTTTCCAGATACTGCAGCAGTTCCAGCACATGGGCGCCGCCCTGCGCATCCATGGCGCATCCCTGGATGGGGATCAGCACATGGTCGGACATGCCGATCGCCTTGGCGAGCAGGGGGCTGCGCACGCCGGGCAGGTCGATCAGCACGTAATCGGCGGTGGCGCGGGCCTCTTCCACGTGCCGGTCAAGCGAAGCCTGCGTCACATAAGGCGTGACGGTGAGGCGCGGCATCGGCGGCGACAGGTCGAACCAGCGGGACATCCAGTGCTGCGGATCCGTATCGAGAACGGTGACGCGGTGACCCATATGGGCAAGTTCGCTGGCAAGCAGCAGCACGGCCGTGGTCTTGCCGGCCCCGCCCTTGGTGTTGGCGAAGGTAATGACGGGCATCGTCGATCCTGGAGAGAAGGTTCGTGAGCCGGAATCGCTCGTCGAGGCACAGTCATCGTGCACCACCAGTTTCGCCGAACATGGTTAAGAAAACGCCAACCATGCAGGGCGGAAACTGACCGGCAGACGGTTGCCGCCGGTCAGCGGCGACGATCGGCCGCCATCACTTCGAGCGCGATATGGTCAAGGGGCACAATACGATCGACACCGCCGCGGGCGATCGCCTCCTTCGGCATGCCGAACACGACGGAGCTCGCCTCGTCCTGCGCCACGGTAAAGGCGCCGGCCTCGTGCATTTCCAGCATGCCGCGCGCACCGTCATCGCCCATGCCGGTCATGATCACGCCCATGGCGTTGGAGCCGGCCGATCGGGCGGCCGAGCGGAACAGCACGTCCACGGACGGACGATGGCGGCTGACCAGAGGCCCGCTGCGGACCGAGACGTGATAGCGCGCGCCGCGGCGCTCCAGCAGCATGTGGCGGTCGCCGGGGGCGATCAGCACATGGCCGCGCAGCACGGGGTCGCCGTCCTCCGCCTCCTTCACCTCCACCTCGCACAGGCCGTTCAGGCGCTTGGCGAAGGCGGCCGTGAACTTTTCCGGCATGTGCTGGACAATGACGATGCCCGGCGCATTGGCGGGCAGGGCCTCGAGAAATTCGCGCAGTGCCTCGGTGCCGCCGGTCGACGCGCCGATGCAGACCACCATTTCCGTCGTCTTGGCCATGGCGCCCACCTTCGGCGGCGGCAGCACGGCATCGGCCGTCAGCTTGGCGGGCGGGGAATCCTTCGGGCGGAAGCGGCGCATCTTGCCGAGTCTCGCCTTGGCGGCGGCCTTCACCACGCTGCGTACGCGCTCGGCGCTTTCGGCCAGATGGTCGGCCGCACCGATCTTCGGCTTCTGGATGATGTCGACGGCGCCGGCTTCCAGCGCCTGCATCAGCGTCTCGGACCCTTCCTCGGTCAGCGAGGAACACATCACAACGGGAATGGGATGCTGCGACATCACCTTGCGCAGGAATGTGATGCCGTCCATCTGCGGCATTTCCACGTCGAGCGTGATGACGTCTGGGATTTCCTCGCGGATCTTGCGCGCCGCCACGAACGGGTCCGGCGCGACACCGATCACCTCGATCTCCGGATCCTCGGAGAGCAGCATGGTCAGCGCCTGGCGAATGCTGGCGGAATCGTCGACGATGAGAACGCGCGTCTTGGCGGCCATGGCTTACACCCGTTTGAACACTGTGTTGGCAACCTGCTTTATCGGCAGGTTGAATCCCGTTGCCGTTTCCGAATGACCAATGAACAGAAAACCGCCTGGAAGCAGGCAGTCGCACAGCCGGCCCAGCACATGCAGCTGCGTCGGTTTGTCGAAATAGATCAGCACGTTGCGGCAGAAGATGATGTGCTGCTGCTCCGGCACCGAATAGCTTTCGTCCATCAGGTTCAGGCGTCCGAAGGCCACCTTCTGGCGAAGCGCGGGAACGATGCGTCCCTCGCCGCGCGAGGGATCGCGCGGCTGCATGACGTAGCGGCGCGCCAGATCCGCGGGGATCGGCGAGAGCATGTCCATGGGATAGATGGCCTTGCGGGCCACCTGCAGCACTTCCGTCGACAGGTCCGTCGCGATCACCCGGTAGTCCGCATCCCGGCGATCCGTCATCAGGTCGGCCAGAACCATGGCCATGGTATAGGGCTCGGCGCCGGTGGAGCAGGCGGAACTCCAGATTCTGAGCTGTGACACGCCGCCCGCCAGCAGTTCCGGCACCGCCGTCTTCGCCATGAACTCGAAGTGCTTCGGCTCGCGGAAGAAGTCCGTCTTGTTGGTGGTCACCGCGTCGATCAGGTAGACCTGTTCGCGCGCCATGCCGTCATGCTTGAACAGATAGTCGCAATATTCATCGAAGGTCGCGATCCCGGTCACGCGCAGGCGACGGCGCAGGCGCCCCTCCAGCATGGTGATCTTGGTGATCGGCATCTTGATGCCGCTGTACTCGTAGATGTACTTGGACAGCCGATCGAAGTTGCGCTGGCTCAACCGGTCGTCGACCGGCTGTCTCTGAAGCGATGCTGCGGACAAATCGATGCTCCCGTCAGGCGACGCGCTGGGAGGCGACGACGCCTGCCAGTGCCGTGCCGGAATCGGAGAACAGCCGCGCCAGATCGATGATCACCACGAAGCCGCCATCACGACGGACGACGCCGGCAATGTAATCGCTTTTCCAGCGGATCCCGATATCCGGCGCCGGCTCGATCTGCGACGGCTGGAAGGGCACCACTTCATAGACGCGGTCGGCAACCAGGCCCAGCGCCAGCATGCGCTGCTCCACCGGCACGTCCAGCACCAGAATGCGGGTGTGCGGCGTCTTTGTCGTGCGGCTGAGACCCAGCCGCAGGCGAAGATCGATCACCGGCACGCCCTGTCCGCGCACATCGCGCAGGCCCAGCAGATAATCGGGCCCGTGCGGGATCTTGAAGGCCTCCTCGTGGTCCAGGATTTCCCGGACCACTTCGACCGGCACGGCGAAGATTTCCTCGCCGAGACTGAAGGTGACGAACTGGGCTTCTGAGTTGACGGCCATGGTTACGCGCTCTCCCGGAAATCGGCATCGTCTGCATCGGGGCCGCCCGACGACATGTCGAGGGCAAAGCCGCGGGCGCGCGCCTGCTGGGCCGCGACCGACTGCGTGCCGCCCGAAGAGGCCGGACGCGCCTGAACCTTCGGCCGTGCGGCGGAGGCGGCAGGCCGCGACGCGGAGGGGCGACCCGCAGCCCGACGGTTGCCATTGGTCTGCTCCACCTTGAAGAAGGAGATCGAAGCCTGCAGTTCTTCCGCCTGGGCGGCCAGTTCTTCCGAGGTGGCCGACATCTGCTCCGACGCGCTCGAGTTCTGCTGCGTCACCTTGTCGAGCTGCTGGATCGCCTCGTTGATCTGGCTTGCACCGATGTCCTGTTCGCGGCAGGCGGCGGAGATTTCCGAGACCAGTTCGGCGGTCTTCTGGATATCCGGCACCAGACGGTTCAGCATCTCGCCGGCTTCGGTTGCCACCTGGACAGTGTCGCCCGAGAGCGAGGAGATTTCGGCGGCAGCCGCCTGGCTGCGTTCGGCAAGCTTGCGCACTTCGGAAGCCACGACGGCAAAACCCTTGCCGTGTTCGCCGGCACGTGCGGCCTCGACCGCGGCGTTCAGGGCGAGCAGATCGGTCTGGCGAGCGATTTCCTGCACGATCGAGATCTTCTCGGCGATCGTGCGCATGGCGCCGACGGCACGGCCGACGGCCTGGCCGGAGGCTTCGGCATCGCGCGAGGACTGGCGGGCGATCTTTTCCGTCTGGGCGGCGTTGTCGGCGTTCTGCTTGATGTTGGCGGCCATTTCTTCCATGGCGGCAGAGGCCTGTTCGGCGGCGGAGGCCTGTTCCGTCGAGCCCTGCGACAGCTGTTCGGCGCTGGCCGACAGCTCCTGGCTGCCCGACGAGACGTTGTCGCCGGCGGCAATCGCATCGCCCACCACGCCGCGCAGGCGCTGCACCATGTTTTCGAGCGCCTTGCCCAGCGTGTCCTTGTCTGACAGCGGCTTCGGGGAAATGGTCAGGTCGCCGTTCGAGATATGGTCTGCCACGCGAGCCGTTTCGCGAAGATTGTCGGTCATCACCCGGACGCTGTCCACCACGTCGCGGATTTCGTCATTGGTCTTGATCTCGATGTTCTGGCTGAGATCGCCGATGGCAACGGCATCCGCGACAGCCTTGATCTTCTTCAGACCGCTGTTGATGCCAAGCGCGATCCACAAGGCGACTGCGGCGGAAAGAACAAACATCACGGCAAGGCCGGTGACCAGCAGGTTGCGCGAGGTGGTGTACTGTTCGTTTGTTGCTTCATCCGTGGTGCGCAGATCGGCAGCAATGGCTTCGTTGACCGCATTGAGCGAGGTCAAAACCTCGTTGAAGGCCTTGCGTCCTTCGGTCATCGAAAGTTCGCCGCCCTTGCGATTGCTTTCCTCGGTGTTCTCGGTGGCGTACTTGATGACCTGCTCATCGATCTGCTTCCAGATCGGCAGCTGACGATTCAACTGGGCAACCTTTTCGAGAACCGCCGGATTGCGGCTCTGTGCCAGCTGCTGCAAAGCCACATCCGCCTTCTGCAGATTGGCGCGGATGGTCGTGACGAAGTTGTTGATTTGCTGTGGATCATTGCTGATCACGGCGTTCTTTTCGTCCCGGATCGCGTTCAGGATCGCCGTCGACAGGTCCGAGGAGATCCGAAGGTTCGTTGCAGGTCCCTGCACGATGCCGCTGATGGCGGAATTGAGATTGCCGAGATTGATGATGGCGACAATCACCGTCGCACTGGAGAGCAGGATCAGGAAGCCGAAGGCCAAGGCCAGCTTGAGCTTGATGGTGAAACGCATTGTTATGTCCCACAGGAAAGAGAGATTTCACTTCAACTTTCCGCACCAGGAACGATGACATTCACCCTTGTGCGCACCGGTTGACCGGTCGGATGCGGCCCCTGCATCGGGCCGCTTGAGTTTGCTCAGTGTAGCCGGAATTGTGAAAGCAAGGGTTAAGCCATCTGTCTGAAATCCTGGTCTTCCTCGTCCGGCCCGCCAGCCGACATGTCGAGAGCGAAGCCCTTGGCGCGAGCCTGCTGGGCGCGTACCGACTGCTTGCGGGGGGCAATCTCCTGGCGGGCCGGCACCGCGCGTTCGGCGCCGGTGCCCGTGCGCGGGCGGCGGGCATTCTTGGCCGTTTCCACCTTGAAGAAGGCGATGGAGGCCTGCAGCTCTTCTGCCTGGGCGGCCAGTTCTTCCGAGGTGGCCGACATCTCTTCGGAGGCGCCGGCATTCTGCTGGGTCACCTTGTCGAGCTGCTGGATCGCGTCATTGATCTGGCTGGCGCCAATATCCTGTTCGCGGCAGGCGGCGGAAATCTCCGAGATCAGTTCGGCGGTCTTCTGGATATCCGGCACCAGACGGTTCAGCATCTCGCCGGCTTCCGTCGCAACCTGTACCGTTTCCCCGGAGAGCGCTGAGATTTCGGCGGCGGCCGCCTGGCTGCGTTCGGCAAGCTTGCGCACTTCGGAAGCGACGACGGCAAAACCCTTGCCGTGTTCGCCGGCACGCGCGGCCTCGACGGCGGCGTTCAGGGCGAGCAGGTCGGTCTGGCGGGCGATTTCCTGTACGATGGAGATCTTCTCGGCGATGGTGCGCATGGCGCCGACGGCACGGGCGACCGCCTGGCCGGAGCTTTCGGCATCGCGCGAGGACTGGCGGGCAATCTTTTCCGTCTGGGCGGCGTTGTCGGCGTTCTGCTTGATGTTGGAGGCCATCTCTTCCATCGAAGCCGACGCCTGTTCGGCAGCCGCAGCCTGTTCCGTGGCACCCTGCGACAGCTGTTCGGCGCTGGCGGACAGTTCCTGGCTGCCGCCCGTCACGTTGTCTGCCGCCATCACCGCATCGCCGACCACGCTGCGCAGGCGCTCGATCATGGTTTCGAGTGATGTGCCCAGCGCATCCTGATCCGACAGGCGGCGGGCCTGTACGGTGAGATCGCCTTCGGCGATGCTGCGGGCAAGGCCGGCAGTCTGCTGCAGATAGGCCACCATGCGTTCCATGGCGATGCCGAGCGTATCCTTGTCCGACAGCGGCTTCACGGCAACGGCCACATCGCCCTGGGCGATGCGTTCCGCAGCGGATGCCGTCTGGCGCAGATTGGCGGTCATCGTGTTGACCGTATCGATGACGTCCTTGATCTCGTCATCGGTCTTGACCTTCACCTCGCGGTTGAGGTCACCGATCGCGACCGCACTTGCGACATCGGCGACATTGCGCAGGCCGCGATTGATGGTGAGCGCCAGCCAGAGGGCAACGACGGAGGAGAACAGGAAGAGGAAGACGCTGCCACCCAGAAGGATGTTGCGCGAGGTTGCATACTGGTCGTTCGTCTGGCCATCGATCTTGGTAAGGTTGTCCGACACCATCTTTTCGATGGCATCCGTAGCCTGCAGCATGGCATTGACGGCAAGCGCCCCTTCCGACATCGACAGCTCGCCGGCCTTGCGGTTGCTTTCCTCCGTATTTTCCGTCGCAAGCTTCAGGATGGTGTCCTGATTCCGCTCGAAGCGTTCGAAGGTCAGGCGGAAATCCCGCAGGCTCTGCTGTATGCCGGGATCCTTTTCGTCGGAAAGGGCTTCCAGCGCGCGACCGACATTGGCGCGCTCGGCATTGGCATTGCGCACGAAGCCGGCGATCTGCGCCGGATCCGTGTTGATGATTGCGTTCTTCTCGAAACGGATGCTGCCCAGCACCGCCTTGGTCAGCCGGCTGGAATCCCTCAGATTGGCGGCCGGACCCTGCACGATATCGGTGATGGCGCTGTTCAGCGTGCTGAGGTTGCTGATCGCGACGGCCGACATGGCTCCCGACAGCGCAATGACGAGGCCAAAGGCAAGACCCAATTTCAGTTTGATCGTAAAGCGCATGTCTCGTTCTTTCGTCCGTTGGTCAGATCCGTGTCGGTTGCGGCAATGTCATCGGGTCGCCATGCGCCTCAGGCGCTCTGGCGGAAATACCTGTCTTCCTCGTCGGGACCGCCGGCGGACATGTCGAGGGCGAAGCCCTTGACGCGGGCCTGCTGGGCGGCAACTGTCTGTTTCTGGGGATGTGCCGCGCGGGCGGCTGGCCGGGCAGCCTTTGCCTCGGTGCGGGGCTCGGTACGGCTTGCCCGCTGCGTTGAACGCTCCACCTTGAAGAAGGCGATGGAGGCCTGCAGTTCCTCCGCCTGGGCGGCCAGCTCTTCCGAGGTGGCCGACATCTCTTCCGAGGCGCCGGCATTCTGCTGGGTCACCTTGTCGAGCTGCTGGATCGCGTCATTGATCTGGCTGGCGCCAATATCCTGTTCGCGGCAGGCAGCGGAGATTTCCGAGACCAGTTCGGCGGTCTTCTGGATATCCGGCACCAGACGGTTCAGCATCTCGCCGGCTTCGGTCGCTACCTGCACGGTCTCGCCGGACAGCGCTGAGATTTCAGCGGCGGCCGCCTGGCTGCGTTCGGCAAGCTTGCGCACTTCGGAAGCGACGACGGCAAAACCCTTGCCGTGTTCGCCGGCGCGCGCGGCCTCGACGGCGGCGTTCAGGGCGAGCAGATCGGTCTGGCGGGCGATTTCCTGTACGATGGAGATCTTCTCGGCGATCGTGCGCATGGCGCCGACCGCGCGCGACACGGCCTGTCCGGAGAGCTCCGCATCGCGCGAGGACTGGCGGGCGATCTTTTCCGTCTGGGCGGCATTGTCGGCATTCTGCTTGATGTTGGAGGCCATCTCTTCCATCGAGGCGGACGCCTGCTCGGCAGCCGCAGCCTGCTCCGTGGAGCCCTGTGACAGCTGTTCGGCGCTCGCCGACAGCTCCTGGCTGCCCGACGAGACGTTGTCACCGGCAGAGATTGCATCGCCGACGACGCCGCGCAGGCGTTCGATCATCGTGTTGAGATAGCCGAGGAGTTCGCCGATTTCATCGCGCGTGCTGATCGCAACGGTCGAGGTAAGGTCGCCTTCCGATACGTTCTGCAGGGCAACGACGGCGCTTTTCAGACCGCGGTTGATCGACAGTGCGATCCAGACCGCCGCCACGGCCGCAATGATGAGCGCGGTGCCGGCGACGGCCAGAACGATGAGCCGGGTCTGGCGATAGTCGTCGCCTGCAGCGAGCTTGGCTTCGTTGAGGCGGGCCGTCTCAAGGTCGACGATTTCCGTCAGAAGCTTGTCGATCTCGTTGACCGTCGCGCGGTTTTCCGTAGTGGAGATCTTCAGGGCGGTGTCACGGTCACCTGCCAGGATGAGGCTTCTGATCTGTTCGTCCTGCTTGCGGTATTCGTTTTCCAGTGTGTTCAGCTTGTTCCACAGGATCTTTCCCTGTTCGGTCGCGAGCAGAAGAACGGCCTGGTAGGCGGTGTCGAATTCCTTGCGGTAGGTTTCTGCCGTGGCCGCATAATCCCGGACCTGTTTCTGGTCGGTGGCCAGCAGCATGTTCTTCTGCTGGCGCAGCTGCTGCAGCTGCGCATTGTTCATGTTCTGCGCCAGGTTCAGACGCGCGGCGGGCCCCTCAACCACGTTTTCCAGCGTCGAATTCAGATTCGCAAGGCTGATGGTGCCGAGCGTGGCAACGGCGACGAGCATCACGATGATGAAGCCGAAGGCCAGTGCCAGTTTGAGTTTGATCGTAGCGCGCATGATGTTCCCCTCTTGTCGGCCTTAAGCCTGTACTGCTTGGTGCGGCCGCTCGTGCTGGGCCGAGAAAATGGTTTGCAGGTTCGGAATAATGATGAATTCGCCGTCGCGACGGACGAGGCAATCAATGAAATCGGGACGCCAGCGCATGCCGACGCTCGGCGGTGGCTCGCCGGCAGCCTTCAGGAGGGTGGTCACCTCGTTCACCTTGTCGGTGCGAAGGCCGATCAGCGTCGGTTCGTCCTCGATCTCCAGCTCGATCACGATGATGCGGCTGTCGATGGTGGTCTTCGTCGCCTCCATGCCGAAGGCGACGCGGATGTCGGCGAGCGGAATGACCTTGCCGCGGAAGTTGATCACGCTGCCGACGAAGCGCTTGGCGCCCGGTACGGTGGTCTCCGGCAGGAGGTCCAGGATTTCCTGAACCTTGACGGCTTCCAGCGCAAACATTTCGCCGGCGATGTCGAAGGTCAGCACCTCCAGCTCCTCGCGGCCGCTCCACAGGTCTTCCGGTATCTTTCTCACTGCTTCGCTCATCCTGCCGCGCGCAATTGCGCCTCCTGTTGCTGGCCGGCGGTGACCAGGTGACCGACATCGAGAATGAGGGCCACGCCGCCATCACCGAGGATCGTCGCGCCGGAGAAGGTCGCCACGTCATGATGCAGCTTGGACATGCCCTTGATGACGGTCTGGTGGTCGCCGATGATCTGGTCGACGACGAGCCCGACCCGCTCGGCGCCGGTCGAGATCACGACAACCTTCTGGAACGGGTCCGGCTTGGTGCCGGTCTTGAAGAGATCGCGCAGGCGGATGAACGGCACCAGGCTGTCACGCAGCGAGATGAAGCTGCGGCCGCGCGAGCGCATGTCTTCCTCGATCGACAGTTCGAGGCATTCCTCGACCGCCGACAGCGGGATGACGTAGCGGCCAGAGCCGACGCGCACCAGAAGCCCGTCGATGATGGCAAGCGTCAGCGGAATGGCGAGCGAGATTTCCGATCCCTGGCCGGTATGGCTGACGACGTTGATCGTGCCGCGCAGCGCATCGATGGTGCGCTTCACCACATCCATGCCGACGCCGCGGCCGGAGAGGTTCGTGACCTGCTGGGCCGTCGAAAAGCCGGGCTGGAAGATCAGCTGCAACAGATCCTGGTCGGACAGCACGGCATTCGGGGCGATGAGGCCGGAACTTTCCGCCTTGGCGCGCACACGGTCGCGGTTGATGCCACGGCCGTCATCCTTGATGGTGATGATCACTTCGCCGGCCTGCTGGCGCGCGGAGAGGAAGATGCGGCCGGCGGCCTGCTTGCCCTGCGCGAGCCGCTCTTCCGGCGTTTCCAGGCCGTGGTCGCAGGAATTTCGCACCAGATGCACGAGCGGATCGGCAAGGCGTTCCACCACGCTCTTGTCCACTTCGGTGGTTTCGCCCTCGGTGATCAGTTCGATCTTCTTGCCGGTCTCGATGGCGAGGTCGTGCACCAGGCGGCGGAAACGGCTGAAGAGCTGTGCCACCGGCACCATGCGCAGCACCATCATCGTGTCGCGCAGTTCGCCGGAGAGGCGTTCCACGTCCTCCGAGACGGCGCGCAGCTGCAGGTCCACGCTGGCATTGGCCAGCTGGCTGAGACGCGACTGCGCAATGACCAGTTCGCCGACGCGGTCCATCAGTTCGTCCAGGCGTTCGGCGGGAACGCGGACATTCTCTGTCGACTTTGCCTGCTTGCTCTCGGCGGCGGGTGCCGGCGTGGTGCGTGGGGCGGGCGGTGTGGCAACGGCAGCCGGTGCCGGATGAACGGGTTCTGCTCGTGCGGTCGGCGTTGCTGCTGCCGGAGCGGCAACGGATGCGGCTACCGGCTGGGGCGATGGCTGGGCTGCGGGGGCTTCGGCCTGAACGGCATCCACCGTTTCAACGGACAGTTCCATCTCGTCCATGACGAAGATGAAGACGTCGTCGATCGCGGCGCGCGGCTGTTCCGTCACCAGGTCCACATCCCAGCGGACATAGAGATCGCTGGCCACGAGATCATCGAGGGCGGGCAGGCGGGAGCGGTCGGCGCGGATCGCGCAGGTCCCGAGGTCGCGCAGTTCGTTGAGAAGGCCGATCGGGTTGGTGCCGTTGACCATGGCATTGGCCGGCAGGGAGAAGCGGATGCGATAGGTGGTGGCGCCCGTCGGTGCTGTGGTCGCCGGTGACGCCGCCGGGGCAGCTGCGGCGGGTGCCGCATGGCTTGCTGCTGCTTCAGCCGGCAGGCCGGCCGCCGAAACGGCAGCGCGCAGGCGCGACAGCAGCGCTTCGCTCATCGCCTCGTGATCGCCATCGGGCGTCTCGATCAGCGCGCGCATGTGGTCGGTGGCGTTGAGGACCGCGGTGACGAGATCATGGGTTGCCGGCACGATGCCCTTGCGCACCTGATCGAAGGCGGTTTCGCAATGATGCGTAAATGCAGCAAGGGCCTCGAAGCCGAACATGGCTCCGGAGCCCTTCAATGTGTGCAGTCCGCGAAAGACGGCATCGACCTGTTCCTTGTCGGCAAGGTCGTGGTTCAGATCCAGAAGGCCGGCTTCGATCTGTTCCAGCAGCTCGGCCGCTTCTGTGCGGAAGACGGCAATCGGATCCGGAAAACTCATTTGCCGAGGACCTTTCTCACGATCTTGACCAGGCTTTCCGGGTCGAAGGGCTTCGTCAGCCAGCCGGTCGCGCCGGCGGCCTTGGCTTCCTGCTTGATGCCGGCGTCGGACTCGGTGGTGAGGAAGATCACCGGAACGCCCATGTGTGCGGGCAGCTTGCGCAGCTCGCGGATCATGGTCAGGCCGTCCATGCCCGGCATGTTGAGGTCGGTCACGATCAGGTCGTAACGTCCGCCCTTCAGTTTCGAGATGCCGTCCAGGCCGTCCACGGCCTCGGTCACCTGGTATCCGGCGTTGGACAGAGCCACCCGCGTGGTCAGACGAATGCTGGCGGAATCATCCACGGTCAGGATGCTGGCGGTCATTGTTAGTCTCCCTGATGAAACCAGAACTTGGCGTCGTTGGCGGACATCGCCTCGCTGAAACCGCCTGCCGACAGGAGGTCGGCAA
>NZ_VJMG01000023.1 GCF_007004135.1 Affinirhizobium straminoryzae | reverse complement strand
GGGGCCTTGGAGGCGGCACCCTCTTCCTTCATCTTCTTGAAGGCGGGCGATTCATTCATCTGCATGCGGATATAGAGCGAGATCAGGAGCAACAGGATCGAGCCCAGGAACGGAACGCGCCAGCCCCAGAGATCAAAGGCCTTGATCATCTTCGGCGTGCCATCCGGGTTCATGACGGCGGCTCCTGCCGCATCGAGAACCGCCGTCGGCGCCCAGTGTGCGTTCACATAGCTCTGCACCCCGAGAATGACGATCAGCGAGAGCAGAAGGCCGAGGGTTGCCGTCGTCTGGATGAAGGCCGTGAAGTAGCCGCGCTGGTTGGCCGGCGCATGTTCGGCGACGTAGACCGCCGCGCCGCCATATTCACCCCCAAGTGCCAGACCCTGCAGCATGCGCAGGATGATGAGAATGATCGGCGCCGCCGCACCCCAGCTGTTGTAGCCGGGCAGAAGACCGACGAGGAAGGTGGACAGACCCATGATGAGGATCGTCATGAGGAAGGTGTACTTGCGCCCGACGAGATCGCCCAGCGCACCGAACACCAGGGCGCCGAAGGGGCGAACGATGAAGCCCGCCGCGAAGGCGAGAAGCGCAAAGACGTTGCGGGTGGCTTCGGGGAAGGCCGTGAAATACTGCGCGCCGATAATGGCGGCGAGCGAACCGTAAAGATAGAAATCATACCATTCGAAGATGGTGCCGGCAGAAGAGGCCATGATGACCTTCTTCTCCTCACCCGTCATGGGACGCGATCGGTCCCTGGCGTTCATTTCAATTGCTGCCATGTATGCCTCCTCCTAGATTCCAGCCTCTCGGCCTGCCAATGCCGCTGATCACAGTCTCTCGCGTGAACCCTGCCTCCAGCAGCGCCCCTCACTCCGATGCCGGCCGTCCCCGGCCGGGAATGCAACGCGTCGCTTGCGCGATCGCCTCCTCATTGCATTTCCTCCGGCCTGTTGCCGGATGTCGGTCCTTGCGTGGCGACCACAATCAACGCGGTGGCCAAGAGCGACATTGAAAAACCTAGCACAGCTCGAATGGACGGATCAGAACGACTTTGGTCTAACTGTTGACAACCTGCGGTGCCCGAAGCGCCTGATCGGGAAAGGGCCGGCCTTGCACGCCGGCAGGACGAAGAGAACCGTCATGCGAGGGGAAAAGGCGTATGCTGCCGGCCATCATTGCCCATTGCGACTGGAGCATCGACGCGCGCAAGCGCTGGATGGCGGTCGCCATTCGCGAGGGAGGGGGCTACCGCCTGGCCGCGCCGGAGCCGGTTGGCAATACCGCGGATCTGATCGAGCGCCTTGCCACCCGGGCAACGGAAGCCGGACCGCTGCTGCTGGGTTTCGATTTTCCGATCGGGCTGCCGGTCTCCTATGGCGCGCTGACCGGCCTTGCCTCCTTCCGCCATTTTCTGGACGTGGCGGGCGAGGGGGAGTGGGCGCACTGGTTCCGCGTCGCCGCGAAGCCTGAGGAAATTGCCGTGTCGCGTCCCTTCTATCCTGCCCGACCCGGCGGCACCCTGCGCAGCCATCTGTTTACGGGACTGGGTCTCGATGCTGCCGATCTGTTGCGCCAATGCGAGCGGCCGGCACCGGGCAGGGCGACGCCTGCCATGCTGTTCTGGACGCTCGGCGGCAACCAGGTCGGCAAGGCGGCGATCACCGGCTGGCGCGAGATCATCCTGCCCAACCGGAATCGCATCGGCCTCTGGCCTTTCGATGGGGCGCTTTTTCGAATCCTCGCCGAAAAGGCGATCGTGATTGCGGAAACCTATCCGGGCGATGCCTATGGCCAGATCGGCATTGCGCGCCAGCCGGTGTGGAGCAAGCGCAAGCACGAGGGGCGCCTGAGAGCTGCGGGTTTTCTGCATCGCTGGATTGCCGATCACCTCGCGGTGGACGCCTCCGCTCTTCTTCCGTCGCTGGCCGATGGTTTTGGCGTCGATGCCGCCGGTGAGGATCGTTTTGACTGCACGGTCGGACTGCTCGCGATGATCGACGTGGTTTTCGGCGCAAGGCCCGAGGGCGCCCCCTTGCAGGCGCCGGTCACCACCTGGGAAGGCTGGATCCTCGGGCGCGCCTGATCACCCCCTGCGTTCCCGAACCGGAAAGGCCCGTTTCCTGCGCCATTTATCTTGCCCGATCTTCGGTCTATGAGAAGGGGAAGGCCGGGGTTCGGCCGTGACCAGCGTGGAATGGAAGAATGGAAAAAGCGCGATATTACGCCAAGATGGGTGGCCTGCCGGGCCAGACGGAACTGCTTTCCAGCAAGGCGGTGTTCACCACGGCCTATGCGGTGATCCCGCGCACGGTGATGTCCGATATCGTCACCAGCCTGCTGCCGCACTGGGACAAGACGCGCGCCTGGATCATCGCCCGGCCGATGACCGGCTTTTCGGAGACCTTTGCCCAGTACCTGATGGAGGTGGCGCCGGGCGGTGGCAGCCTGCAGCCGGAACCGAACCGCGAGGCGCAGGGTGCGATCTTCGTGGTCGAGGGCGAGATGACGATCACGCTGGAAGGCACCGCCCATCCTCTGCGGGCCGGCTCCTTCGCCTATCTGCCGGCCGGCTCTGCCTGGACGGTGAAGAACGACGGCGCGGTTGCCGCGAAATTCCACTGGGTGCGCAAGCGCTTCCAGGTGGTGGACGGGCTGGAACTGCCGCCGGCGATCTTCACCCATGAGGACGAGCACGCGATTTCCCACATGCCCGATACCAACGGCGCCTGGGGAACGACCCGCTTCATCGATCCCGCCGACCTGCGCTACGACATGCATCTCAACATCGTGACCTTCGAGCCGGGCGGCACCATTCCCTTCATGGAAACCCATGTGATGGAGCACGGGCTCTACGTGCTGGAAGGCAAGGCCGTCTACCGCCTGAATTCCGACTGGGTGGAGGTGGAAGCCGGCGACTTCATGTGGCTGCGCGCCTTCTGCCCGCAGGCCTGCTATGCCGGCGGCCCGGGCCGCTTCCGCTATCTGCTCTACAAGGATGTCAACCGCCACGTCGATCTGTGGTGAGGGGAGAGGCCGGTTCTGCCGGCCTGCTCTGTGTGCCCGTGGGGCAGGCACCTGACATGCGAAGGGGCGGTGTCTCCACCGCCCCTCAGAAAGATCAGCGAACGGAGCCTGCGGCTTATTCGTGATAGTCGTAGGCCGCGAAGCCGTGGCGCTTGACGAGTTCGTCGCGCTCGGCAGCCTTCAGGTCTTCACGCATCATTTCGGCGACCAGTTCCTGGAAGGTGATCTTCGGCACCCAGCCCAGCTTTTCCTTGGCCTTGGCCGGATCGCCGAGCAGGGTTTCCACTTCGGTCGGACGGAAATAGCGGGGATCGACGGCAACGATGCACTTGCCGCTGGCGTCATAGCCCTTCTCGTTCACGCCCTCACCCTCCCAGGTGATGGAGAGGCCGATTTCCTTGGCGCCGGCATCGACGAATTCGCGCACGCTGTACTGCACGCCGGTCGCGATGACGAAGTCTTCCGGCTGTTCCTGCTGCAGCATCATCCACTGCATCTCGACATAGTCCTTGGCGTGCCCCCAGTCGCGCTTGGCGTCGAGATTGCCGAGATAGAGGCAATCCTGCAGGCCAAGCTTGATGCGGGCGAGCGCACGGGTGATCTTGCGCGTCACGAAGGTTTCGCCGCGCACCGGGCTCTCGTGGTTGAAGAGAATGCCGTTGCAGGCATAGATGCCGTAGGCTTCGCGATAGTTGACCGTGATCCAGTAGGCATAGAGCTTTGCGACCGCGTAGGGCGAGCGCGGATAGAAGGGCGTGGTCTCGCGCTGCGGAATTTCCTGGACGAGGCCGTAGAGTTCCGAGGTCGACGCCTGGTAGAAACGCGACTTCTTCTCAAGGCCGAGAATGCGGATGGCTTCCAGAATGCGCAGTGCGCCGAGCGCGTCCGAGTTTGCCGTATATTCCGGCTCCTCGAAGGAAACGGCCACGTGCGACTGGGCGGCCAGATTGTAGATCTCGTCCGGCTGCACCTGCTGGATGATGCGGATCAGGCTCGAGGAATCCGTCATGTCGCCGTAATGCAGGATCAGGCGGCGGTCCTTCTCGTGCGGATCCTGATAGAGATGATCGATGCGATCAGTGTTGAAGAGCGAGGCGCGGCGCTTGATGCCGTGCACTTCATAGCCCTTCTTCAGCAAGAGTTCCGCCAGATACGAACCATCCTGACCGGTGATGCCGGTGATCAAAGCGACTTTGCGTCCATCTGCCATGTGTACCAATTCCCTGTGTCCAAAAACCGATAGTTCATCAAGATATGCAGGTTGCGGATCGGTGGCGCTTCAAAATGCGGAAGGAATGCTTGCCTCAGCCCGCAGCGACGTCTGACGACCTGTCGCCTGTTTCTTTATCATCTTGCGCCGCCCTGTCATTCATCATCCGGACCTATCCTGATATTTCCCCTCTTACTGTTGCGCCGCCACCCTCATCGCGGATCCAGAACGCCACCGTTTTCCTGCATGTTGCTACAGTCAAGGCATGACTCATATCTACTATGAGCCAGACGCATAACTACTTTGCAAAAGCCGGTGATGGATCACCCTCTCGACGCGCCGCATTGGCAGAGCCTACACCCATTTTGTGCTTTGCAGCATTCTTCCGCTTCATGATTTTTCGCAGTTTTGCAAGAAGAAGTTACCCTTTCCAAGGATTTGTTACGGTTTTCTTCGTGCGGCGTGGCTTTTCCGTGCCGCGCTTGATGCGTCTGATGCGCGTTTGCACCAATGCCCAAAAAATAGACGAGCCATACGAATTGAATATATTGGTGATTGCCTCAGTGCTGGCGGTGTAGTACTCACGTGGCCAAGTCTTTCCGAAGACATCTCGTCTGGATGGTGTCTGTTGCGGTTCATCTGCGGTGTCTGTGCCTGCAATATGGAGCCTTGTGAAGTCAAGTTTCCCGTCTGGGGTGTGGTGTTTTCGGGTGCGACTTCTGTTTGCTTGCGTTCTCGGGCGTTTCTTGCGTCCCTGAATTCTGGGTGCGCTGATCGTGGTTTCGTGGAGTGTGGTGATGGCTGACGTGCGTTACGATCTGGCCGGCAAGAAGGTGTATGTTGCCGGGCATCGCGGAATGGTGGGGTCGGCGATCGTCCGCCGTCTGGCGTCCGAAGGGTGTCAGGTCCTGGTTGCGACGCGCAGTGAGCTTGATCTGACCCGGCAGGACCAGGTGGAGGCCTGGATGGGGGCTCACCGTCCGGATGCCGTCTTTCTGGCCGCCGCCAAGGTGGGTGGCATTCTGGCCAACGACACCTATCCGGCGGACTTTCTCTACGAAAACCTGGTGCTCGAGGCGAACATCATTCATGCCGCGCACCGCATCGGTGTCGAGAAGCTGCTGTTTCTCGGCTCCTCCTGCATCTATCCGAAGTTTGCGCCGCAGCCGATTACTGAGGATGCCCTGTTGACGGGCGCGCTGGAGCCCACGAACGAGTGGTATGCGATTGCCAAGATTGCCGGCATCAAGCTGTGTCAGGCCTATCGCAAGCAGCATGGGCACGATTTCATTTCCGCCATGCCGACCAATCTCTATGGCCCCGGCGACAATTTCGACCTCACCTCCAGCCATGTGATGCCGGCACTGATCCGCAAGGCGCACGAAGCCAAAATCAACGGGAAGTCGGAAATCGTGGTATGGGGCACGGGCACGCCGCGTCGCGAGTTTCTGCATGTCGATGATTGTGCCGACGCCTGCGTTCACCTGATGAAGACTTATTCCGGCGAAAGCCACGTCAATATCGGCTTCGGAGACGATGTGACCATCCTGGACCTCACGAAACTTGTCTGCAAGGTGGTTGGCTACGAGGGGGCGATCGTCAACGATCTCTCCAAGCCCGATGGCACGCCGCGCAAGCTGATGAGCGCCGACAAGCTCAGGGCATCCGGCTGGTCGCCAAGGATTGAGCTCGAGGAGGGCATTCGCAGCGCCTACGATGCCTTCCTCGCAGGCGAGTACGCCGAGCGCAAGCCGGGAGCGGCCGCATGAGTTCGGCCGCCCTTGATGACCTTCATGCGGAAGCTGTTGCGCCCAAGGCCGCAGTGTCGCCGTTGGCGGCCCGGAAGGTTGTGATCTATGGCATGAATTACGCGCCGGAGCTTGCGGGCGTCGGCAAATATACCGGTGAGATCGCCGAATATCTTGCGCGCGAGGGGGTGGACGTCACGGTGGTCACCACGCCGCCGCATTATCCCGGCTGGGCCGTGCAGCACGGTTACCGCAACGGTTATGGCAGCTCGGTGGAAAACGGTGTCAAGGTGGTGCGCACGCCGCTGCTGCTGCGCCGCAAGATGAGCGGCATCTGGCGCATGCTGGCGCCGCTGAGCTTTGCCGTCGCGTCCGCGCCCGTCGTCTTCTGGCAGATCCTGCGGCGTCGGCCGGAAACGGTGTTCTGCGTCGAGCCGACCCTGTTTGCCTCGCCCGTTGCGCAACTGGCTGCTGCCGTCATCGGCGCGCGGACCGTGCTGCACGTTCAGGACCTAGAAGTCGACGCGGCATTTGCTGTCGGCCATCTCGGGGCCCACGGGCTCCTGAAGAAGCTCGGCTTTGCCTTCGAGCGCTTCACACTGAAGCGGTTCGACAAGGTAATCACCATTTCCAACCGCATGGCGGAAAAACTGGTGGCCAAGGGCGTTTTGCCCGAGAAGATGGCGCTGGTGCGCAACTGGGTCGATCTGACGCACATCTATCCTATGGACGAAGAGAGCCCCTATCGCGCCGAACTCGGCTTTGCGAAGGATGACTTCGTTGTTCTCTATTCCGGCAATATCGGTGCCAAGCAGGGTCTGAACGTGCTTCTGGATGCGGCCGAGCAATTGAAGGACGAGAAAAAGATCCATTTCGTGATTGCCGGCGAAGGCCCGGTCAAGGCCGAGCTGCAGGCGCGCTACGGACATCTTTCCAATTTGCGCTTCCTGCCTTTCCAGCCCTATGCGCGGCTGAACGCGTTCCTCAATATGGCGGACCTGCATGCCCTGCCGCAGGACAAGGGCGCTGCGGACCTCGTGCTTCCTTCCAAGCTTGGTGGTATGCTGGCCAGTGGCAGGCCGGTGCTGGTGACGGCCGACGACGGCACGGAGCTTGCAGAGTTCGTGCGCGGCGCAGCGATCGTGGTGCCGCCGGGCGATGCGGGCGAGATGGCGCAGGCGATCAACGAGGCCTCTCGGCAGATGATGTCTTCCACTCGGCAAGCGGATCAGCTTGTTCTCGTGCGCGGGCTTTCGTCGCACGATGTGCTGCCGCAACTGGCCGGATTGTTCCATGCAGGTCTCGGAGCGAAGTAACCCAGGATGTCATCGATCGCTGCGCAGTCGGAACTCCAACGCGATGCCATTCTGGCCGGCCGCTTCGACCTGCGTGTCTGGACCTTCGTGAGGTTTGTCATCCCATTTCACGTCGCGCTTGTTCTGTTAAACTTTGCGCTGGATCAGCAATTTCTTACCGCGTGTGCGCATTTGGCCATGGCAGCGATAGCTTGGCTCGTTACCATGCGCTGCAGGGATGGAATCAGGATCATCATCTTTACGAACGTTTATTGGATGTTCTCTGTTGCGACCTATGCCTACGCTTTTCTGAATGGTCAGACAGCAACCTACGGGTTGGGGAATGCAGAAAGAGCTGCACTTGTCGCTCTCGTCAGCCAATTGGCGCTGTATGTGGCTTGCCTGCTGACGCCGAATAGAGGCGTCCTGCTGAAGATCGATGAATTCAAGTACCTTCGTCGGCGTTCCACGCTTAACACATTGCAGTACCCGTTTCTGATCGTTGGTTTGCTCGGTGTCATTGTCGGAAACTATGGTTTGCTTTCTCCCGCATACGCGGTAACGATCGGCTATTTTCTGCTTGTCGCGATGTCGATCCGCCTTGCGGAAGGAAAAATTGCCCAGGATCCCATGTTGTTGGGGATCTTTGCGCTTATGTTCTACATTTCTGCTGCCAGTAGTGGGCGTACGGCGCTCATGGCGCTTCTATTCATGATGGGTTTCGCGGTTCTGATGCTGAAAGAGAAAATCATTTCTTTCGGTACCCTGATTGCCGCATACTTCACCATGCGATTGCTGAGCATATTTTCAGCCCTTCTTCTCTCCGTTCGCTGGACGAGAGGTACGTCGGTATCGACGGCGGAGTTGTTCGCGTCGAAGTTTTTTTCCTTGGATACTGCATTTTTCCTGATCAATCCTTTCTACGTGCATCCTGTTCAACTGGAGGCCGTCACCGCGCCGGAAAACACCAGTGGTTTTTACTCGGACTTTTTCAGAGCAGGTTCCGACAGCCTGCTTCAGCGTCTGACGCTTCTTCCCCAGATGGATATTGTTGTCTCGAAAATTCGCGACATCGGTGCCATCCGTTGGGATGATCTCTGGGGGAATATTGTCTGGAACGTTCTGCCGGGCATTTTGGGTCAGGACAAGGATCTCCTGTTCAGTGACCAGATCGTCTGGGAGCTCGGACTGCGTGACTGGGCCAACGTGGGGCGGCCGATGATTACGGTTCAGGGTGAACTTTTCTCGATCGGAGGGTATGCCTGCGTTTTCCTGGTAACATTTTATCTCTATTACATGATGAGTTACATGTATGGCGTAATGGCTCGGATGATGGGTGGCCGCGTCACGGCGATCCTGATTATGTCCCAGTTCTTCGTCAACGGCTTCGTCTCGACAACGCTTCTCAGTGTCGCGATGGCGTCTACACGGATCCCCTTTCAATTTATTGCTGTACTCAGCGTGATATTCTTCATATTTCGAATGTTTGCAAAACGGGACAAGCCGTTGCGTAAGAGGAAATTTGCGTGAAGCTTGCCAGTTTGAAATCTCAATTTACTTGGGGGGTGTTCTCTCAAGGCTATTCCCAGGCTGTTACGATTGGTTCACAGCTGCTTGTTCTTCCATTGATGGTGACGTTCTGGGGGGCGGAGAAGTACGGAAGCTGGCTGATTATTTCAGCGTTGCCGTCCTATCTCTCCATGGCGGATCTTGGATTTGCTCAAATTTCTGCAAACGACATGACCATGCGGATGGCACGGGGAGACGCCCGAGGCGCTCTGGTTGTGAATCAGACGGCATGGCTTTTTAACCTTTGCGTCACCTTGATCCTCATCGTTGCCTTTGGTCTGTTCGTCTCGTTTGTGCCCCTGGATGAGCTTTTCAGCTTGAAGTCGGGAAATGGAGGCGATGTTCGAGTTGCAACCTTTGTGTTGGGTCTTCTTACGCTGACGTCGATTGTGTTCGGCGTGATCGGTGCGGGAATGAGGTCGGTTGGCTTGTTGTGGGCTGTCGTGAGCATCAACGCCACTTCACGCCTGACCGAGGCAGTGCTTCTGGCTGGATGTGCGTATTTCGATTTTGACTTCCTTCCGACATCGCTGCTGCTGCTTGCCAATCGTTCTCTTATCTTTCTCGCGGGCTGTCTTCCGTTCTACAGAAAGTATCCTCAGTTTATGCCGGGGCTTCGCTTGGCTGATTTTCAGTTGCTGCGCCGTATGGTTGTTCCGTCTGTCGCTTACATGTCCTATACGGCAAGTTACGCCTTGAATATCCAGGGCGTCAGTCTGCTTGTGGGCGCCTTCCTGGGACCTGTTGCTGTCGTTGTGATCAATGCGATCCGTACTTTGACGCGGCTTGGTCGGACAGCAGCCTCAATCGTTATCAGTTCTCTCGAGCCGATATTCGCACAGTTATCTGGCTCGGGTGAAGCTTCCAAGGAAAAGCGGGCGTTCCAATACCTGATCTATGCCGCCAGTATTGGAACATTGATTTATGTCGCGGGCATGTGGCTATTTGGCGAGTCATTCTTGGCATGGTGGACGCGAGGAACGGTTGTTGATCAGTCGCTGCTTTTCCACATGATGTTGCTCGCCGTCGTCTTCGAGATCGCCTGGTACACGTTGCAGACGCCCTTCGTTTCGACCAACAGACACAGTTATTTCGCGCTCTGGTTGCTCATTCTTTCTGTTCTCTCTATTGCACTATTGTGGCTGATGATTGGGCGGTTCGGGCTTGCCGCGGCAGGTGCGGTTACCCTGATGCTGAATGGATCGATGGTGCTGGTGACAGTTCTTGTTGCCCGCAAACATAGCAAGAAAGCGGCTTGACGCTCGCCTCTGGGTTTCCCTTGTCGCTCTTTGTTCCGGCAATCAAATCGAAGATTATGGATGACGAAATGAGCAAGTTAGCAACGGAAGACGGAGTGCCTCGTGGTCTGTGTCTCAGTCCTCGCTGGTTTATCCGTCCCAAAAATACGGATTGGCTTCATACCGTTTACGCTGCTAATCTTCTGACACAGAGCAGCAAACGTTTTACGCTTGAGTTGGACAAGCGCGCGGTTTCCGTTGGTCGCTCGAACTACACTTATATTCGGAAGTTTTTGCTGGGCAGAGCGCTTGGTCGCTCTGCGATTTTCACGCCTTACGAGCAATATCCCGGAAAATTGCCCGGGTATGATTTCTTTTACTCTTACGGCACCTTTCCCACAGATGCACCGAGCGGTGCCAGGATTCTTTGGCATGACGGCCCGACCGATGTGGATGTCCTCATGCGTCGCGGCTTGTCTGTGGCGGAGGTCGATCGGTGCCTTCGCGCAAAGAGGGATATCGCGCAGGTCGCGACACGACTGGCGATGTCCAGTGAATACTCCAAGCAGCTTTTTTGTCAGCAATTCGAGGTCGATGCTGCCCGGGTCGATGTCCTGCCTTTTGTCCTGCCCTTCACGCAGGCGATTGATGATGAGCGGCTTACCGCCAAGCATGTCGCCGGTCCGATCAAGATACTGTTTGTGGGCCGCGCAGCGCGGCGCAAGGGGCTGGATCTGCTGGTCACAGCATTTCAGTCGCTTCGTGCGCGGGGAGTTGAGGCAACGCTGACCATTGTCTCCGAGATGCAGGACGGCCCCGTCGCATTGCCGGATGACCCTGCCATCGAATTGTTGCCAGCCCTGCCGCCGCTTGAGATTCAGCGCTTGATGAGTGCTGCGCACATATTTGCGATGCCAAGCCGGGAAGAGAGTTACGGCATTGTGTATATCGAGGCCCTCGCTGCCGGCGCGGTTCCGATTGCGCCCGACAAGCCGCAGCAGAGGATGATGCTGCAGAATGGCGACATCGGTTGCCTTGTCTCGCCGTCGCCGGATGATATTGCAGAGAGACTTGTCAAGTTAAGCGAAAACAATTCGCTGCGGTTGGAGATGGCACGGCGCGGGGTTGAGGCCTTCACCAAGCATTACAGCAAGGCAGCTGTTTTGGAGCGGTTTGAACAGGCCTTCGACATGACGTTGAAAGGTTGAGCGGCGATATGCGGGAATTGAAAGTGCTGTTTGTTGGCTCCTTTGCTGGCACAAGCGGGCATCGAGCAGATGCATTGCGCCGCTGCGGTTATGCGGTGACGCACATCTCACCCTATGTCGATCTCCCCCGTCGGTGGAGTCTCTGGCTCTACCGGACGGGCGGGATCGGTCTGGACTGGCTGGTGACCCGGTCGCTGAAGCGGCAGATTCCGGACGGCCGCTTTGATCTGGCTGTCGTGGATTCCGGCGATGTAATCGGGCCGCGTGCCTTGTCTTATATCCGGTCCGTTGCAAGATTGTCCTGCAATTACAATGCCGATAACCCCTATCATGACCCGCCGCCGGAGCGGCTCAGGTGGACCTTGCACCGCCGTGCCGCAAAGATGCATGATCTTGTCGTGGCGGTGAAGCGCGACAAGCTTGACGAGCAGATGCGTGCGCTTGGTATTCGTAACCCCATGCTGATCTGGCAATGTGCGGACGAGATCGAGCATACGCCTTACGCGTTTCAGGAGGGGGAAAAGGATGAGTGGGCCTGCGATGTGATCTTCGCAGGCGCCTGGATGCCCGGGCGGGATGCCTTTATGGCGGAACTGGTCGAAGCGGGGCTGGATATCAGGATCTACGGCAACCGCTGGGACCGATCGCCGAATTTCGAGCGCATCAAGTCGGCCGTTCAGTTCAAGTTTCTGAAGGACCGTGATTACGCCAAGGCGATTTCTGCGGCCAAGGTGGCCCTTGTGATGCTGAACGACCGGAATTTCGATCTGCACACCACGCGTTCCGCGGAAATCCCAGCCATCGGCACGGCGATGTGCGCTCCGCGTACCAGCCACCATCTTGCGATGTATGACGAGGGCGAGGAGGTTCTGCTGTTCGACAATGCGCAGGAATGCGTGGCGCAGTGCCGCCGCTTGCTGGCGGATGATGCGTTTCGCATCCGCATGGCGCAGAAGGCCAGGGAGCGGTCGGTGCGCAACCGCACCTATAACGAATTCCTGATGCAGGATATCGTCGAGCGAGCCCTCGAAATCGGAGGCCGGCGATGACGCAGGTGCTCATCATCGATACCCATCCGGTGCAGTATCGGGCTCCGATCTATCAGGATCTGGCGCGCTATGACGGTGTGTCGCTGACCGTTGCCTATTACAACGACGCCTCTGTCCGGGGCTATCGCGATGTGGAGTTCCAGCGCGAGGTGAAGTGGAACATGCCGCTGCTCAGCGGATATTCGCATGAAGTTCTGCTGCCCGGGCGTGAGGATACCCGCGATACGTTCTGGGGCTTCAAGGGGATCGAGGTGGGCAAGGTTCTGTCCAAGCACAAGCCCGATCTTGTCATCATCCATTCCGTCAATCACTGGGTCGGTATCCGCTTCGCCCTGGCCGCGCGCTTGCGCGGCATCGCCTGCTGGTTGCGGGTGGAAACGCAGGACGAAGCCTTCATTCGTCGCAGTTCGCTCAAGCAGACGGTGCGCAGCCTCGGTTACCGTGCCATTTATTCGCTGTTCAATGGGGCGTTCTGCTTCGGCGAGCTCAATCGGCGCCATCTTGTCGCGCATGGCTTCAAGCCGTCGCAACTGGTGATGACCCGATTTTCGACGGTGGATAAGGCGGCCGGTCTTTCCGCAACGGAGAAGTCTACACGTGCCCGTGCGCTGCGGGAACGGCTCGGCATTTCCGCGGAGAGCGTGGTTGTCGCGGCCTTCGGGAAGCTCATCCCGAAGAAGGATCCGGAAACGGTGATCAAAGCCTGCATTGCGCTTGCCGCCACGACTGGGCGTGATGTCACGTGTCTTCTGGTGGGAAGCGGCGCGCTGGAAGAAGATCTTCGAAGCCGATATGCACAGGCTCCCGGCATCCGCCTGGTGTTGACCGGCTTCATCAATCAGGACGAGATTGGCGACTACTATCTGGCGTCCGATGTGGTGGTCCTGGCCTCTCGCCGCGAGGGCGAAGTCTGGGGCCTAGTGTGCAATGAGGCGTTACAGGCCGGTTGTGCCCTGGCCATGTCGGAGGCGGTCGGTGCCGCTCCCGAATTCGGCCATCGCGAGCGCTGTGGAATCTTCGCTATCGGCGATGTCGCTGCACTGACAACGCTTTTGCAGAAGCTGTGTCTGTTCGAGCGTGACTACAACTGGGCCAGCGGCTTTATGCAGGATTACAGCACGGAGGCTGCCGCGAGCGGCCTTGCATCCGTTGCGCGGCTGGTCCGGCGGAGGGAGGGCTGACATGCGTGTACCCCGCGTCCTGTTTCTGGCGCTCGACACCTATTCGCGTACCGGCGGTCTGCAACGCTTCAATCAGCGGGTGATTGGGTGCCTCTCCGACATTGCCGGCAAGGGCGCGATCCGGGATTGCCGGGTCATGATCATGCGGGATATCGATTCCGATTTTCCTCCGGTCGAGCGCGTTCACCTGCGTGGTTTCGGTCCCCGCCGTCTGGCCTTCATGCGGGAGGCGCTCGCGGCCGCCCGCCAATCGGACATTCTTTTCCTGGGGCAGGTCAACCTGCTGCCTGTCGGCTTTCTGGCCAAACTCCTGAACCCCCGCCTGAAGATCTGCCTGTTCGTGCATGGTGTCGAGGTGTGGAACGATCCGGTTTACCGTCGCAAGCGCGTGTATGAGCCTTTTCTGTTGAAAGCCGTCGGCATGGTGGCCTCGGTCAGCCGCTATACGGCCGATATCATGGCGCGCGAATTTTCGATAAACACGCAGAAGTTTCGTATTTTTCCCAATTCGGTTGATGCCTTGGCGGAGGACATCGTTCCTCCGGCTGCCGGCGCTCCGGTCGTGCTCTGTGTGACACGCATGGCCGTGCATGATCACGGCAAGAATGTCGACAAGGTGCTGCGCGCCTTCAAGCTTGTTCTGGAGCGGCAGCCCGAAGCCCGCCTAGAGATTGTCGGCGATGGGGTGCTGAAGCCGGAACTGGTTGCACTGGCTGAAAGCCTTGGCATCCAGACGAGCGTGACCTTTCACGGACGCGTCAGCGATGCGGTGCTCGATGACTGCTATCGGCGTGCGTCCTGCTTTGTGCTGCCCTCTTCCAAGGAGGGATTCGGCATCGTTTATCTCGAGGCCTGGAAATACGGGCTGCCGGTGATCTGCGGCACGCAGGGTGCCTCCAAGGAGGTGGTGAGCGACAGGCAGGATGGTTTCGTCATCGATCCATCGGATGTTCCGGCTCTCGCAGCAGCGATGGAGACCCTGATTGGTGATCGGCAAAGGGCTGCTGCCATGGGACAGGCCGGCAAGCAAAAACTGCAGTCGCGTTACCTGAATGCGCATTTCAGAGCCAATCTTGAACAGCTGCTCGGGGAACTGTCGTGAAAATTTTGCGCGTTATTGCCAGTGTCGATCCACGGACGGGTGGCCCGATCGAGGGGCTGAAGCTCAGCGCTAACGCCATGCGCGACGACGGGCATGAGACAGAGGTGGTTTGCCTGGACGATCCAGCGGCACCTTATGTGGCGAGCTTCCCATTTCCGGTTCACGCCTGCGGACCCGGCACGCGCAGGTATGGCTACACACCGAAGCTTGCCCGCTGGATCGCCCAGAATGGCAACCAATATGATGCGGCAGTTGTCCACGGTCTGTGGAACCATGCCTCGATTGGCGGCTGGCAGGGGCTGCGAAAGGCGCGGCTGCCTTATGTCGTCTTCACTCACGGCATGCTCGACCCATGGTTCCGTGAAACCTACCCCCTGAAACATCAGTTGAAGCAGATTCTCTGGGGCTTGGCGCAGGGCAAGGTGTTGCGGGATGCGCATTGCGTCCTGTTCACGTCCGAGGAGGAGTGCTGTCTGGCGCGCGGGGTCTTCCGTGGCCACGCCTACCGTGAACAGGTCGTTGCCTATGCCGCCGGCGAGCCTCCGGATGAGGCAGAGGAGCAGCGCGCCGCCTTCCGGGCGCTCCTTCCCGCGGTGGACGGCCGCCGCTATCTCCTTTTTTTGAGCCGGATCCATCCCAAGAAGGGATGCGACCTGCTGGTCGATGCCTTTGTGGATATGGCCGGTGCACATCCGGATGTCGATCTAGTTATCGCAGGTCCCGATCAGGTTGGCATGAAGGCCGAATTGATGGCGAAAGCCGTCTCCGCAGGGGTCGCGCATCGTATTCACTGGCCCGGCATGCTGAGCGGCAAGGCCAAATGGGGCGCCTTCCGCGGCGCCGAGGCTTTCGTCCTGCCGTCGCATCAGGAAAATTTCGGCATCGTTGTTGCGGAAGCAATGGCCTGCGGTACTCCCGTTCTCATCACCAACAAGGTGAATATCTGGCGTGAGGTGCTCGAAACGGGTTCAGGTCTGGTCGAGAACGATGATCGTGACGGTATCGTGCGATTGCTGAATACCTTCCTTGGGCTTCCGGATGGTGAACGGCAAAGCCTTGGACACCGTGCACGGCAGGGGTTCGAACGCTGTTTTCGTGCAGATGCGGCGGCGAGGGATTTGCTGCATAACCTGCGAGCCGCCAAGGAAGGCGCCATGTGACTAGCCTCAATGCCCGCGAAAGCGGCAACAGTGAAGGCGGAGCGAGTTTGTATTTGTAGGTGTGCCAGCTATTTGAGATGGATTTTGGCTTTTGGGAGTTTTCCCGTTTATTGAATGATAATTTTGGAAAATTTAGTAATTATATGATTGTGTGTAGTGATTTCTTTGTTTTGATTTGAAAGGATAAATTTGCCGTGGAGTGTTTGAGAAGGTGAAGGCGGAGCGATGCATGGGGTTAATTCTTGCGCACCAGTCTAACCCCCGAAACGGTGGGCCAAGTTACTCTTTTGGGCATCGCCTCAGGCGTATGTGGTTCTCTTTTGTATGGAATGCATGCTGCCGCTGGACGCCGGTGCCCCTGCACCGATGGCGCCGATTTGTGCTGCGTCTGTTCGGAGCGAAGATTTCCGACACGGCGAAGATTTATCCGAGTGTAAAGATCTGGTATCCCGCGAATCTCGATATGGCGGAGTATTCCTGTCTGGGGCCTGAGGTAAATTGTTATTCCATGGACCGGATTTCTCTTGCATCATATTCTCTGGTCTCCCAAGGCGCCTATCTTTGTGCCGGGACTCATGAGGTGGATGGTGAGGGTTTTCAGCTGATCACAAAGCCGATCACGATCGAGGCAAATGCCTGGGTGGCTGCGGAAGCATTTGTCGGGCCCGGCGTAACCGTCGGAGAATGGGCGGTGCTCGGCGCCAGAGGCGTGGCGTTCCGCAACCTGGATCCAAAGACGATTTATGCAGGGAATCCAGCCAAGCCGCTGCGCCTACGCAGACTGCCAGGAGAGATAACTTGACATCGGTTTGTGTCCTTATCCTGACCCACAACGAGTCCCTTCATATCGAACGGGCGATCACGCACGTGAAGTCTTTCGCGAAGGAGATCTTCGTGATCGACTCCGGTTCGAAAGACGCCACCGTCGAGATTGCCAAGGCCAATGGCGCTCAGGTGTTGTTCAATCCCTGGACGAATTACTCACGGCAATTCCAGTGGGGGCTCGACAATGCGCCGATCACGGCCGACTGGATCATGCGGCTTGATGCGGATGAGGTAATCGAACCGGCTCTGGCTGCCGAGATCTGCGAGAAATTGCCGACCCTAGGATCAGACGTTGCGGCGGTGAACCTGAAGCGGAAGCATATCTTCCTCGATCGGTGGGTGCGTCACGGTGGCCGTTATCCGTTGATCCTCACGCGTATCTGGCGCAAGGGGCAGGGGCGCATTGAAGACCGCTGGATGGATGAGCACATCCTGGTGTGGGGGGGGCGCACGGTGCTGTTCGACAACCCGTTCTCCGACCATAATCTGAATGACCTCACTTTCTTCACCGACAAGCATAACAGATATGCCAACCGGGAAGCCGTTGATGTTCTGAATCAGCGTTACGGCCTGTTTGCAACGGACATTGTCCTGACCAAGGATGCGTCGTCACTGCAGGCGTCTCTCAAGCGGTTCATCAAGGAAAAGATCTACAACCGGATTCCATTTCCGGTATCCTCGTTTGGCTACTTTATTTACCGGTATATGTTCCAGCTCGGCTTTCTCGACGGGTTGGAAGGGCTTTGCTACCATTTCCTGCAAGGCTTCTGGTATCGCTTCCTGGTCGGCGCGAAGATTATGGAATTCGAGCGCGCGATACGACATTTGCCGACCCGCGAGGCGAAGCTGGCAAAACTGGCGAATATGACCGGCTTGAAACTCTAGAGAATTCCGGTGAAAACCGGATCGCCTGGAATGTTCTATCTCTTTGTTTTCACGCAGTCTGGACGCAAAACCGCGGACGCGGTTTTGCTCGACGTGCGGATCCCGCGAAGGCGACGGTCCTTTGTCGTCGCTCCATCTACATGAAAACAATGGGTTAGCATTACCTGGCAAAGGCCCCCTTTGTTCCGTTATTCCTCTCCTGGTTGCTCTGCTTTGTGCGGATGCAGCCGTAGATCCGTTCGATGAAGAATGCTCGTGCCATCGCAAGCCAGCCGGTTAGACAGACATTTTTGATCTGGTTCGCCATGTGATGATTGGGTCACATACTGTCGTTTACATAGGTCATGTTTTACAGCGGGTTAAATTAATTGGTGACTCTGAATCCGTTCCGGAATATGGAGTATCTATTCTTGGCGGACGATCACATTTTCAATATTCAGTGGGTGGTTTCAGTGGCGGCAACCGATATGCACAAGGAACAATCTGTTGTGTCTTTGGGTGGTGGTCATTTGCTCTGGGATTATGACGATGCGCCCGGAGCAGGGCTTGGTTTTGCATCCCGTACGCGGTTTTCACGAGCTTTCCATCTTTCGGCGAAGCGTTTGCTGGACGTTGCGGTGTCTTTGGGTGCGCTGATCGTTCTGGCGCCCCTGTTGCTGAGTGTCGCCCTGATGATCCGTCTGGAAAGTCGTGGGCCTGTCCTGTTCCGGCAGACACGCTGGGGGCAGGGCTGCAAGCCGATCCGCGTCTACAAGTTTCGTTCGATGTATGTTGAACGCTGTGACCCGACGGGTGTGGCGCAGACGATCAAGGATGATCCGCGCATTACCCGTGTCGGACGTGTCATTCGTCGCACGAATATCGATGAGCTGCCTCAGTTGCTGAATGTTCTCAAGGGCGAGATGTCTCTTGTTGGTCCCCGCTGCCATGCCATTGGCATGCTGGCCGCCGGTATCCCTTACGAAGATCTGGTGCAGGATTATCATCGGCGCCATCTGATGAAGCCCGGCATTACCGGCCTTGCCCAGATGCGTGGACTGCGCGGCCCGACGGATCGGCCGTCGAAGGCGCGGGCGCGGATTGCCTGCGATCTCCATTACGTCGATAACTTTTCGATCTGGATGGACCTCAAGATCATTCTCGGCACCATTCGATCTGAACTGACGTCCGGTCAGGGCTTCTGAATGCGGCGCCCGCGAAAGGCGGGCGCTTTCTGTCTTCCTGTTGGAAACCCTGTTGGCGTCTCCCTGTTGCGATGGGGCGGCACTGTGTGCTTGAACACGAGAAAATGCCGAGGTGGTGTTGCAACCTCTCTGCAGGGCTTTTTCATCCATGTATCCGGAGTTTGCTATGAGCCAGAAGATCATCCCCGTCATCATGGCCGGTGGAAAGGGTACGAGGCTCTGGCCGTTGTCGCGCTCCAGTGCGCCAAAGCAGTTCATTCAAGTCGCCGGCGATCGCACGCTCTTTCAGGCAACGCTTCTGCGTGTAGCCGACAAGTCGCTTTATGAGGCGCCGGTTGTCATCACCAACCAGGATTTCCGCTTCCTCGTGGCCGAGCAGGCACGGGATATAGGGGTTGCCTTGTCCGGTATTCTGCTGGAGCCGGTGGCGCGCAACACGGCCCCAGCCATTGCTGCAGCCTGTGCCTATCTGGTCGAGGGGTTCGGCGAGGACGCCGTGCTGCAACTGCTGGCATCTGACCATGAGATCGATGCTGGCGATCTCTATCTGGATGCGATCCGCATCGCCCGTGACACCGCGATCTCCGGCAAGATCGTGACTTTCGGCATCAGGCCGACGGAGCCGGCCACGGGTTACGGCTATATCGAGCAGGGCGACATCTTGCCGACGGGGGCCAGGGAGCTGCGCCGTTTTGTGGAAAAGCCGCCGCTGGCAAAGGCTGAGGAAATGCTGGCCGCCGGCGGTTTCTCCTGGAATTCCGGCATCTTCATGTGCCGCGTCGGGCTTTTGATGAACGAATTGCGTGCGTTTGCCCCTGTTGTCCTGGAGGCCGCCGTTGCTGCCGTTGCCAAGGCGCATCGGGATCTTGATTTCGTGCGACTGGACCCGGAAAGCTTTGCGGCAAGCCCCGATATCTCCATTGATTACGCGGTCATGGAAAAGACCTCGAATGCCGCCGTTGTTCCTGCGGCCTTTGCCTGGTCCGATCTCGGCAGCTGGGATGCCGTGTGGAAGCTTGGCGCCAAGGACGAGGCCGGCAACGTCGTGCTCGGCAATGCAACCCTGGTCAATGCCGAAAACTCGCTGATCGTCTCGCGTGCCGGCCATCTGGCCGTGCAGGGGGTGAAGGATCTGGCTGTGATCGCCAGCGAGGATGCCGTCTATGTGGGGCGGCTGGAGGATAGTCAGGACGTGGGCAAGCTGGTGAAGCGTCTTGCGGCTGAGGTCCATACGGCAAAGCTCACGGAAACCCATCCGACGTCCTATCGTCCGTGGGGTGGATTGACCGCGCTTCTTGATGGCGACCGCTTCCAGGTCAACCGGCTTTTTGTCCTGCCGGGCAAGCGGCTTTCGCTGCAGCGCCACCATCACCGCGCGGAGCATTGGGTATGCGTGAAGGGGGTTGCGGAAGTCACGATCGGCGACCAGATGCGACTGATCCGTGAAAACGAATCCATCTTTATCCCCCAGGGTGAGGTACATCGGCTACACAATCCCGGCAAAATTCCCCTCGAGATGGTCGAGGTCCAGACGGGCGCCTATCTGGGACAGGACGATATCATTCGTCTGGAGGATGACTATGGTCGGGAAAAGGCTTGAGCGCCGGATGTGCCGCCGCAGCGCGGGGAGCGCCGTCTGAAACCCATGGCCTGGTTGATTTGGGCGTGTAATGTTGCGATGCAATAAGGTGATGTCGGTCCGGTTCCACTGAAGATGTTGAAACTCTCTCGATGAGGAATAGTGAATGCGTATAGTCATGGTTGGCTCCGGCTATGTCGGACTTGTTTCGGGTGCCTGCTTCGCTGACTTCGGCCACGATGTGGTATGCGTCGACAAGGCCGCCGAGAAGATCGCGGCACTCAACAACGGCATCATGCCGATCTATGAGCCTGGCCTTGATGCACTCGTGGCCTCCAATCGCTCCGCCGGCCGCTTGTCCTTCACAACCGAACTCGGCCCTGCCGTCGAGGCGGCGGATGTTGTTTTCATCGCGGTCGGAACGCCGTCACGCCGTGGCGATGGCCATGCGGACCTTTCCTATGTCTATGCGGCTGCCGCTGAGATTGCCCAGTCGATCAAGGGCTTCACGGTTGTCGTGACGAAGTCGACCGTGCCGGTCGGCACCGGTGATGAGGTTGAGCGTATCATTCGTGAAACCAATCCGGAGGCAGACTTCGCGGTCGTCTCAAACCCCGAATTCCTGCGCGAGGGCGCGGCCATCGACGACTTCAAGCGACCGGACCGCATCGTTGTCGGTGTCACCGACGACCGGGCGCGAGGGGTCATGACCGAAGTCTATCGTCCGCTCTATCTCAACCAGTCGCCGCTTGTCTTTACCGGTCGCCGGACGTCGGAACTGATCAAGTACGCTGCCAACGCCTTCCTGGCGATGAAGATTACCTTCATCAACGAGATCGCCGATCTTTGCGAGCGGGTGGGTGCGGATGTGCAGGACGTGTCGCGCGGCATCGGCCTTGATGGTCGTATCGGTTCCAAGTTCCTGCATGCCGGTCCGGGTTATGGTGGCTCCTGCTTCCCGAAGGATACGCTGGCACTGGTCAAGACCGCGCAGGACCATGACAGCCCGGTCCGTCTGATCGAGACCACCATTGCGATCAACGACAATCGCAAGCGAGCCATGGGCCGCCGCGTGATTGCGGCACTCGGCGGGGACGTACGCGGCAAGAAAATCGGCATTCTTGGCCTGACCTTCAAGCCGAATACCGATGACATGCGTGACAGCCCTGCGATTGCGATTGTCCAGACCCTGAAGGATGCCGGAGCCATCGTTTCGGGCTACGATCCGGAAGGTATCGACAATGCCCGCCAGATGATGGACATCGCATTCGCCTCCGGCCCCTATCAGGTGGCGGAAGGCGCTGCGGCTCTGGTCCTCGTGACCGAATGGAATCAGTTCCGCGCGTTGGACCTGCCACGTCTGAAGTCGCTGATGGTGACTCCGGTCTTCGTGGATCTGCGCAATGTCTATCGCGCGTCCGAGGTCGAAGCCCATGGCTTTGACTATCATGCCATCGGCAAAGCGGATTGACGATACCGGAATATCTGATCTAAAGGCGCCGCCCATCCTGAGGGGCGGCGCTTTTGCGTTCTGGATGGGCGTGAATGGATGTTGTCCAAAGGATCCCGCGGCCTTGCGAAAGCGACAGGCGCGAAACCACAGGGCGCGAGGCGTGACTTTAAACGATCGCGATCCGTTTTAAAGCAAAACGGCGTCTTCCTGATAGATCTTCAGGACGCAGAGGCGACCGGTCGCATAGGCACAGGTGTCAATGGCGATGCGTCCCGGCTTGAATTCCGGCTCTGGCACCGGTGTGTGGCCGTGAACGACGGTGAGCGGCAGTTCCGGACCGCGAGACAGGAACGGTTCGCGGATCCAGAGCAGGTCTTCGTCCGTCTGCTCTTCCAGTGGGATGCCCGGCCGAATGCCGGCATGGGTGAAGACATAGCTGCCAAGCTTCAGGCTCGACGGCATCTTGCGGATAAAATCGATGTGCGACAACGGAATGGCTTCATCCAGAAGCTGCCTCAGAGCAGTGAAATCGATCCGGTCACGCTTTTGGAACAACTCGATATTCACCCCGTAGGACATCAGCGTTTCACGCCCACCGAACTCAAGCCAGGTCGCGGCGTTGCGCGGATCGGTGAGAAAACGCAGGAACATCTCGTCGTGATTGCCGCACAGGGCAAGGCGGCGAAGGCCCTGCGGGCTTGGACGGCTCAGATGGTTGAGAACGGCGGCAGAATCCGGTCCGCGGTCGATATAGTCTCCCAGAAGCACCACCAGCCCTGGAACGCCGGATGCTTCGATGTCGGACATGATCCGGTGTTCTGCCTCGATGAGTTCGCGGATGCAGCCATGGATATCGCCAATGGCATAGATTGCGTAGGCGGGTGGTTGTTCACCGAGGTCCAGCCGCTGACGGGACGCAAGGGGAGACGCGTGTACCCGCTTTCCCCGGAGCCAATCCAACAGCTGCTTAAGTGACGTCAATCTGCACCTTCCATTTCGCATAACCCTGTCAAGGCTATGCTCACACACCGAGACAACGGTAACCGAGGCCCTGAAGACTTAATGGTGCCTCAAAATATTGAACATACGGACAAGACTATGTCGAAACCAATTGCCAAATTATTTTTCTGCCGACACTTGGGGCTCTCTTGCGCTGCGGTCAAGGCCTAAAAAAGCAATTGATTGAACACGATTGCGTAAGTCGTGACCACCGTAACGTCTCCCGGATGTGTTCTTTGCGTTTGGTGCGGTTGGCACTCGCGGTTATGGATGTGACATATGGTTGCCCACCGCACGGAGATCCTGGGCTGCCGGTTCCAGCGGATAGCGATCCACGCGACGCTTCAATGCAAAAAGATTGAAGCGTTTGGGATCCAGTAGCTCTTGCCGGAATGTGATCACGTAGGGGCCGAGAACGGAATAGAAATCCTGCCACTTTTCCGTCTTGTCACGGATGACCGTCTGCAAGTCCGGCTCCAGTGAAACAGGGTGGACAATCTGTTGCAGCATGGCAAAACCATGCAGGAGAATCTCGCTGCCATCGGTATCGGCCTTGCTGAGTTTCATGCGCCAGGATGTGATGCTGTGCATCTTGTCTCCGCGAACCTGAAGGAAAACCGCGGCTGCATCCGGAGACGGTGCGGCAGACCAGAAGGCAAGGCATTGCCAGTTGCCTTCGCCATCCACCGTGTATTGTGGTTTGTCCTGCCCGGGGTCTGCCAGGGCCGCGCATTGCTGCGCAGGCTCGACAACGGCTTCGAACCGCGTTGCCGGCAGGGCGGGAGACAGACTGATCAGCCATTGCCCGGCAACGCGCGCGCCGGCGCGGGAGGTCTTGTGGATCCGCTCTGTGGTCTTTTCTGGGGTATGGATGCCAAGACGCTTTTGCAGCAGTTTCCAGTTGCGCGCATCATTGGCAAACAGCACCGTGCCGATGGTCGCGCCGGTCGCGAGAAGAAGCCAGATCATCAGCGCCCAGCGACCCCTCGGACGCGGCAGCTTGCCGATGGCCTGTTGATCGCTTTCTATCGTCATGCCGCCGTAGATTATTCGATGGACAATATCCTGTTCAGACGGAGGTGGATCAGTTGCGGCAAGTCGTCAAGTAAAAGCTTCGAGTGCGGGTTTTTTCTTTCCGAATTCGTCCGGGATGGCCTCGATCCGCGATTCCAGGGGAGCTATCCTTTTCTGCCAGTGGCTGAGACCTCATTCCAGAAAAGCGGATTTTCTTCCGACTGGATCTTCAGCCATTGCAGATCCGTGTCCTGCCAGTTCTTGATCTCATCCATCCGGTTGTCCAGCACGAGGTCACCCTTGTCCGTGCTGACCACAAGCACTGCGTGGCCGTTGTTGTTGCGGGTCATCGTCACGGCGATCCGCAGCTTGTTGGCGGGCCAGCCGAGTTTTGTCAGGCGGCTGCGTTTTGTCAGGACATAGTCCTCGCAGTCACCGTAGCGAACATCCATGTCCCATGAATCGCGGCCGGGCGCGTCGTTCATCGGCATGATCGCTGCATTTACCTCCGCGTTCACACGCCTCAGTTCGCGCATCAGGTTGGGCGTCAGAGCAAGTGTTGAAGCCGCATTGCGCGTGTGGCATTCATCCCCGTGCGCCACGCAAAACGTCACATAGGCGAAGGGAGCAAGGGTCGGCTTTGCGGCAGCGATGTGAATGATTTTCTTCTGGGTCGGTGCTGCAAGGCCCCCGGGGCCGATGGCCAGTGCCGGTGAGACACCCGACAGCATCATCAGCGTCACGGCGCAGGCGAAAGGAATGCGACTCATCACTTTGTCCCGTTCAGGTTTCCGCGCACCGCTGCGGGTTGCGCCTTTCTGAGACGGTTTTACGCGTCGAGAAGATGAGGTGACTTTAAGCGGATCAGTTCAATTTGAGCGATGTCGCATTTTTCGATGGCAAGTACGGCGAGTGTATCGAAATGAAGTCGCAACAGGTTTTCAGAATTATGTGCCTGGTGGATCGGCTGCCGCTTAATTTAGCGCTTGAAAGATTTTACGGCTTGCGCCTTAGTGCACCGGTCTTCACAGCATCGATTTATGTCAACCAAGGACAAGAGTGGATTGGTAGCGAGATCTGCAACAATCGCGCCTGCCGCGCACAAATCGGATAAATCGGTGATTCCCGCCGATGAAGATATGAAGACGCGTCTGCTTCGGCGGACAGCAACCGTTCTGTTTATCCTGTCCATCACGATCACGATGCTGACGCACGGCGCGGTTTATCCGATCGCCGCAGGTCTGGCAGCAATCTTGATGGCGTCATCCCTGGCGCTTGCCTATTTTGCCATGGGGCTTCCCCGGGCGACCGGCGGTCTGTTCAAGACAGCGCTTGCTTGCTGGGTGCTCGTTGTCTTCTGGTGCGAATTTCAGGGCATGCCTGCGCCGTTCGGCTTGGCGGGGCACTCTGCCTGGACAGCGCTTGCCGAGATGGGGATTGCTGCCGATGCATCCGTTTCGCCGACCCCCGGCGTGGTGCGCGGTGGCGTCGTGGCCATCAGTCTGCCAGCAATGACCTTGCTGTGCGTGCTCATGCTGTTCCGCCGCGATTCGGCCGTGGAGCGGGCGCTTTGGGTCTTTGCCGTTTCCGGAGGTTGCCTGGCGGTCTTTGCACTGTTTCAATATGTTGCCTTCCCGCATTCGCTGATGCTGGGCGAGAAGCTGCACTATCTCGGCAACTTGACCGCGCCTTTCGTGAACCGAAACACGGCTGCGACCTTCTATGGTGTGAGCCTGATTGCTCTTCTTAGCCATTTCAAGGGACTGCAGTTTCAGGTCATTCCCGGCAGTTCCCTGTTTTATAATCGCTCTGGCTGGTCTGCGCGCAAGGCATTGTTGTGGGTCTTGCTGACCTGTGCATCCTTCGGCGCAGTGCTGGCGACGAGTTCGCGTGGGGGCGTATTCGCAACGTTTGTCGCTTTGTTAGTGATGTTTGCCGCAGCGACGTTTTTTCCTCCCGTGCCTTCGCAAAGGGCCGGCTTCGCTGGGCAGCCAACGTCGAGTGTCAAGGCACGCCTGCTGAAAGTGGTCGCCGTTCTGTTGATCCTGTTGCTGGTGGCCAGCCTGTTTGCGGGGCGCGTTGTGTTGCGCGCCGAGATACAGGGTGTTGACGATAGCCGTTTCTGCGTTCTGCCGGGGATCCTCGCCGCCATTCACGACGGCTTGCCATTCGGAATCGGTCCGGGTGCGTTTATCAACGTTTTCCCAGCCTATCGCGATGCCAGCTGCGGGATGGCGGGTGTCTGGAACATGGCGCATGATGTTTATCTCGACGGTCTTCTGGCCCTCGGTATTCCCTTCCTTGTCGTTCTTGTTGCTATGCTCGCGGCAATATCTCTGTTACTGCGGCGTGGCATTTTGCATCGAAAAAGTCGCCGGCTATTCGTGGTGGGTGGTATTGCCACGTGCGTTCTGGTGGCTGTGCATTCCCTTGTTGACTTCTCGTTGCAGATTCCTGGCTTTGCAACGTGGTGGCTGATCTATCTCGGAATGGTTGCTTCCATCAGCGGAGGTCGAAAATCCTCCGGTGAAAGGGAAAATTAACCATAATGTTGTGGTGTATTTGCTACACGTACATTCGGGATTCCTTGAAAAATGTGCGATGCGGCAGAAAAGACTGGAGCCGATTGGCTATCCGTAATTTAGTATGAGCAACCTCTCAATGATATGGCGGGACTGATGGGGATGAAAGCAAATCGTATTTTATCAATTGCTATGGTCAGCCTTTTGGCGAGTTGTGCCGGGCTTCCGCGTTCCGGGCCGGACCAGCGGGCGGTTGACTCGGGTGCTTCGGTGAAGGTTGCTTCGCCGGACCAGAAGGTTGGTATCGATTATGCATTGGTCGATATCAATGCTTCGGTTCTGCAGCATGTGTCCAAGGCAACGTCTGGCAGCTTGCGTGGCGGCTTCGGCGGCGGCAGGGGCGGTGCTCCGGACATTCTGCTCGGCGTTGGCGATGTGGTTCAGGTGGCCGTCTTCGAAGCCCAAGCTGGCGGGTTGTTTATTCCCGCAGATGCAGGTGCCCGTCCGGGCAACTACATCACGCTGCCCAACCAGACCGTGGACCGTCAGGGCAATATCACGGTGCCTTACGCGGGAACCATTCGCGCGGCCGGACGCCGTGTCGATGATGTGCAGGTCGATATTGCCAGCCGGCTGGCCAATCGCGCGATCGAGCCGCAGGTGGTGCTGACCGTCTCGGAAAGCCGTTCCATGGAGGCGTCCGTTCTTGGCGATGTCAATTCCCCGAAAAAGATTACGTTGAGCCCCGCCGGTGAGCGTGTGCTGGATGTTATTTCCGAAGCGGGCGGTTTGAGCGGTCCTGCTGCGGAAACGACCATTACGGTGCAGCGAGGCGGCCGTCAGGCGACAGTCGATTACAATCTTCTCGCGCGAAATTCGAATGAAAACATCTATGTCCAGCCCGGAGACACGGTGATCGTTCGTCGCGAGCGCCGCACCTATCTGGCGTTCGGGGTAACCGGTCAGAGCGGGAGTATCGACTTCCAGGATTCTGATCTGATGCTGGGTGACGCGCTTGCAAAGGCTGGCGGTCTTTTGGATGACAAGGCGGAGCCGACGGGCGTGTTCCTGTATCGTCTCGTCAGCCGCGATTTTCTGACAGGCCTCGGTGTCGATACGAAGCGCTTCCACTCGGATCAGGTTCCGGTGATCTTCCGTGCCAATCTGCGGGATCCGGCGGGTTTCTTCGCCATTCAGAAATTCCCGATGCAGAACAAGGATGTTCTCTACGTCTCGACGTCTGATGGTGTCGAACTCACGAAGTTCCTGACGATCCTGAATTCTGCCACGTCGTCGGTCAACAATGTTGTTAATACGCGTGACAATCTGAGAAACAACTGACAATGCTGGATCTTATCCGGCGTCGTTAGGGATAATGAAACCTCTTGCTCCAAGGCGATATGGAAAACTTGAATTTCATCTCGTCTTGGACTTTATGGTCAAGTGAAACTTAACAGGGAGTTCGCTCGTCATGGGCCTCAAAATTCGTAATGCTCAACTGATCGTGTCGGCTCTTTTGGTCGCGTCGCCGGCCTTCGCTCAAACGGCGCCTCCTGCATTGAATGCTGCGCCTGCTCAGACTGAGCAGCAGGCGCCGGCTGTTGCGCCGGCAACGCCGGAACAGCTTGCAGCGTTTCTCGGTAACCCCCAGAGCATTCTGGCTGTGGGCGTCGATGCGCTTCCGAACTATGTGGCCTCGCTGCTGCTTGCTGCCGTTGGCGCGAACAAGATGACGGAGGCGTTGACTGCTCTTCAGGCTGCCGCCCTGTCTGCAAGTTCTGCCCAGTCTGCCGCTCTGGTTGCCGGCTCCAATCTCGCTGCGAACACTCTGGCCACCCAGGGCAATCCGGCTGCTGCGGCGCAGATCCAGGTTGCTGTTGCCTCTAGCACGCAGCTTGCTTCTGCCGCTCAACGCACCGGTACGCCAGGTGATACCCAGACTGCCGAAACCGGCGTTGTCGGTGGGGGGACGGCGATCGGCACGACTGGCGGCGCAGCAATCGGTACTGCTGGTGGCGGTGCGGCCGGCGGTGGTGGCACAGGCGGTGGTATTGCTTCAACGAACACGACTACGACAACGGCGAGCGGAAGCGGTACGTTCTCGGGTGCGGGTGGTAGTTCGTCAAGCGGCGGGACGAACAATGGGGGCACGACCGTCGTGAGCCCCACGACGAACGGCTAATACAACCTCTTTTTTGAGTGATTAGGGTAGACCAGTGAATCAGCGCGCCGTATTTCCGGAAACAAATGACGCAGGCCTCGCCGAAAGTGCGGTGCCGTCGATTGACGCTGAACACATCATAGCCATGCTGCGGCGTCAGTGGATTGTTCTGCTGATGGCCGTTGCTGTTGCTCTGGTGCTGGGTGTGGTCTACCTGATTACCGCTGTTCCCATGTACACGGCGACGACACGTGTTTTGATCGACCGTGGCAACAGTGAGATCGTTCAGCAGCTCTCAACCATCGGTGGCGCTCTGGACGACGAAGCTTCAGTGCTCAGTCAGGTTGAGTTGCTGAAGTCGGATAGCATCGGTCTTTCGACCGTCGACAGATTGCGGCTTCAGGACAATCCGCAGTTCATGGCGTCGAGTAGTTCTGCAATTTCCATGGCTGTCGGTCTTCTCCGGAGCGGTCTTGCTGAACTCGGTTCTGGAAATGGCGGAGATAATTCTGCTGTAGACCCCGCGGAAGCAAAGCGGCGCAGTGCTCTTGCGCGCGTTCAGGGTGGTCTCAGTGTACAGCGTGTTGGTCGTGCTTATGTGCTGGAAATTGCCTTTACGGCGGTAACTCCGGGCTTGGCGGCACAGGTTGCCGATGGGATTGCGGAATCCTACCTGAACGACAAGCTCGATGCGAAGTATCAGGCAACGCGCCGTGCCGGTGAATGGCTGCAGGATCGTATCGAGGAACTGCGGCAGCAATCGCTTGAATCCGACCTTGCGGTCCAGAAGTTCCGCGCAGCGCACGGCCTCGTGCAGGCGGGCAATACGCTTGTTTCCGACCAGCAGCTGACGGAGTTGAACAGCGCGCTCATTGTTGCCCGTGCTGATACCGCAAGGGCTCAGGCTCGCTATGACAGAATCCAGGAAATCATTGCGAGCGGCAAGACGGATGCAATCGTCACGGATGCGCTTGGCAGTTCCGTTATCAACACCTTGCGCGAAAAGTATCTGAATGCGTCCAAGCTTGAGGCAGATATTACGCGGCGTCTCGGTCCAGACCATATTCAGGCGGTTCGTTTGCGCCAGGAAATGTCGGAATACGAACGTCTGATGTTCGATGAGCTGCGCCGCATCGCCGAAAGCTATCAGAGCGAACTGGAAGTGGCGCGTTCCCGCGAGCGCAATATCACTGAAGGTGTCCGCAACGCGACCAATGTCAGTGTCGCGGCGAGCGAAACGCAGGTCCAGCTGCGCGAACTCGAGCGGTCTTCGGAAACCTATCGCAATCTCTACCAGACCTTCCTGCAACGCTATCAGGAGGCGGTTCAGCAGCAGTCATTTCCGGTGACGGAAGCCCGTATCATTACGAGACCAGTTCCCCCGGGCGGCCCCAGCAGCCCGCGCAAGGGGCTCGTGCTGGTTGCGTCTGTCCTGCTCGGCTTGATGGCTGGCGGCGCAATTGCGGCATTCCGCGAGTTCCGGGACCGTTTCTTCCGGACGGGTGACCAGGTGCGTGACATACTGGGTCTCGAATATCTCGGCGCAACACCGGAAATTGTTAAAAAGAACAATGAGAGCGTTGAACCTGCGGCGCCTGGCAGAGTGCATTTCCGTAGCACGATTTCCAACTTCTCGTTGGCCTATCCCTTGTCCTCCTTCTCCGAAACCTTGCGTAGCTGCAAGATTGCGGTCGATGTCAATGTCCAGAAGCCCAATAAGGTTGTCGGATTCGTGTCTTGCCTACCTGGCGAAGGCAAGTCGACGATTGCTGTCAATTTCGCGCAGATCGCGGCAAAGAGCGGCCGTACGCTATTGATCGATTGCGACCTTCGTAATCCGGGCGCAACCCGTATGCTTGGCCAGCATGCGGAGGCTGGTCTTCTCGAAGTCCTGACAGCCGGTGTGCCTTACAAGTCCCTGCTGCTGAGCGATGCCGAGTCTGGTCTCGACTTCCTGCCGGTGATCGTGAAGCGCCGTATTACGCATTCGTCGGAACTCCTGGCCTCGCCGCAGATGCAGCAGCTTCTGTCGAAGGTCAGTGCGGAATATGACTATGTCGTTCTCGATCTCCCCCCCCTTGCACCCGTTGTGGACGCGCGTGCCATTGCCGGTCGCGTCGATGGCTTCATCATGGTGGTCGAGTGGGGTAGCATTGCGCGCAAGGTGGTCAAGCAGACGCTGGAGGCCGAGCACCAGATTGCAGAGCGTACGCTTGGTGTGGTCCTGAACAAGGTCGATGTCCAGAAGCTGAAACTCTACCGCGAATATGGCTCGTCGGATTACTATAGCTCGCGCTACAGTTCCTACTACGTGGATCATGAAAGCTGATCCTTTTATCGGGCTGGTCATGTTGGGGGCCGCAGCCTTTGTCTGCGTTCTTGCCGTCAAAACGGTTCCCGCGTCGATTGCCGCTCGCGAAATTGTCAATGTGCGCCGCGTGGCTTACAGCAAGGATCCGGTATCGCTTGCGGCCGTCGATGAGGCGATTGCAAAGGCCGATGTCGTCTTTGCGGATTGCCAGTCGGACGGGATAACTGGCGTTGTGGATCTGGTGACCTGGAAGGCCGACCAGATCGACCCGCGTGAAGACCGCGACAACTGGATCTTGGCACTGCGACAGCTTGAAGATGTTTCACGCAAGGCACTGGCCTGCGAGCCGACGGACGGGATGTTCTGGGCTCGATTGGCATTTACCCGCTGGTTTCTGGGCGGAACGGCGCAGGAGCAGGCAAAGCTTCTGGGTTATTCCCAAAGCTACGCGCCGTCTGAATATCCGGTCATCCGGGCAAGGTTTTTCCAGTGGCGGCGTGTCTCACCCACGGTAATTTCTCTCGCGCGCCATCAAGTCCAGGAGGATATCCGCACGGTCCTTCTCTACGTACCGCTCGTTGAAGCCGTCGATCTTTTGACGGGAATGCCACAGCAGCTCACGCTCATGATGCAGGACGAAATGCGACTGATGCCGCCGGAGCGCTTCGAAAGGCTGCAGTCCGTCGATGGGGCCGAGGAACTCTTCCCCAGGGGGTGATCAGGTCTGGCGCCTGGCTTGGCGCTTCCTTACCTGAGTCTTCTACTGTTTTTGCGTGGCCAGCATTGGCTGGTGGTTTGCAAGACAGTTATCCGTGCTGTTGGTATTAAATCTCTCAAAGCAACCGAGGTAAAATCGAGAAGACGCTTGCATACGCTGCGTGTTTTTGTTTCTCCCAAGCAAATCCCCTGATCTCTCCGGTAGATCGAGGTCTCGCTGCGAAACGGAGCAAACGCGTCTGCGGGCGTGTGCTTCCGTGAAATACAGCGCACGGTCTGCTATAGTCAGACAACCGGTGAGATCTCCCTGGCCACTGGAACGAGGCAAACGCAGAAACGGACGGTGACTCGGTGAATGCGCTCGTTCTGCTGCCAGCCATGCCAATGGAGACGCCGGCGCCGTGTTTCGGTCGCGCCGGCAGCGTCGCTCTTGGTCACATCGGCGACAAATACCATGAGTTGCTCACCGCCAAACCGACCAATGCGCTTCCTGCCATCGATGGTGCCGGTCAGTTCGCGCGCCACAGCGACGAGCACATGGTCGTCGGTCCTACGGCCGGACCTATGGTTGATGGCTTTGAAGCAATCGATGTCGCAGAGGAGCATGACCTCTGGCAGCAAGTGTGAGCCATGAAAAGCGCTGACGGCATGTACGAAGCCGCCGCGATTGAGAAGGGCTGGTGAAGGGATCACGTTGGGCGGCGTTGCGGTGCCTGTGGATTGCCACACTCATCATCCCAAGGATGGCCGGGTGGCGACAGAAGACAGACTGCAACGTCGTTGACGTGAACGGGTGTGTTGTGAGCGGAATGGACGGGCAAGCATCCCGCGGAAGACGTCGAGGGTTCCTGGCCGGCAGGCCGTCCGCCTTGCAAGACTGTCAGGAGACGCCAAGTGCCTCTGCCGAAAGCCAGAAGACCGCATCCTGCGATTCTGCCGTTTCCAGCCAGACGAAATCGAGATGCGGGAATTCCTCTTCCAGGATTTCACGGCCGGAGCCGATCTCGCAGATCAATCCACCGCCGGGATTCATGTGCGCGGCGGCCTCAGCCAATATCTCGCGAACCAGATCAAGACCATCCTCGCCGCCATCATGGGCAAGGCGCGGCTCGGCCTGGAATTCCGGCGGATAACCCTCGAGGGCGGCGTGATCGACATAGGGCGGATTGGTGATGATGAGATCATAGCGCCGTCCGGCCAGCGGCGCAAACAGGTCGCCGGCAAGAAGCGTAACCTGGTCCTCCACTTCGTGTTCGGCAAGGTTGAGGCGAGCCACTTCCAGAGCCTCTTCGGAGAGGTCGACGGCATCCACGGCAGCCTGCGGGAAGAATTTCGCGGCCAGCACGGCCAGGCAGCCCGAGCCGGTGCAGATATCGACGGCGCTTTCCACGCTCATGGGGTCCGGCAGGAAGGTGGAGCCCTGGCCGCCCAGATATTCGCGGAACAGGATCTCGCCAATATGCGAACGAGGCACGATGACTCGCTCATCCACATGAAAGCGCACGCCCTGGATATAGGAACGTCCGGTCAGGTAGGCGGACGGCTTGCGCGAGGTCACGCGTGCCTCGATCCGTTCCGCCAGCAGACGGCGCTCGTGTGGCAGCAGGCGGGCATCAAGAAAAGGATCAAGGGCATCGATGGGCAGATCGAGCGAATCCAGCAGCAGGAAGGCGGCATCATCGCCGGCGGTGGTCGTTCCGTGGCCATAGCTTAGATTTGCCGCGTTGAAGCGGGAGATGGCATAGCGCCAGAAATCGCGCAAGGTCACCAGTTCGCGGGTCACGTCGTCCAGGTTCAATGTCATGCTCCCTTCCAATGGCGCGTTGCCTGCCGTATTGCCGGGCAGACGCTGGCCGCATCGCTATGCGCGCGTGGTTTTGCATCAGCGCGCCTTGGCTCTAGAATGCAGGGACAGGCCGGTCAACAGGGCATTGGCCGCAAGGAGATGGAACAGCATGAAGGCAGGGCGGAAGGAGCAGAAACCGGACAGGAGACGTTCGCCGAAGGCGCCGGCCGGCGGCAAGCGCGTCACGCTGCCGCGGGCACTGTCCAAGCTCGGCTTCTGTTCACGCACGCAGGCCGAGAGCCTTATCCTCGCCGGGCGCGTCAGCGTCGACCAGCGTATGGTGCGGGATCTTCAACACTGGGTGGATCTCGAGATCGCCCGGATTGCCGTCGACGGTGAAGCGGTGGTGGCGCAGCAACTGCGCTATCTGATGTTGAACAAGCCGCGCGGTCTTGTTACCACGCGGCATGATCCCGAGGGGCGGCCAACCGTGTTCGATTGCCTGAAAGGGCAGGATCAGACCCATCTCTCGCCCGTCGGCCGGCTGGACAAGGCAAGCGAAGGCCTGCTGCTGTTCACCAACGACACCGAGTTTGCCCAGGCGTTGCTCGATCCGGAAACGCATGTGCCGAAGACCTACCACGTGCAGGTTGACGGTATCCCGGGCGAGGCGCAGTTGCAGGCCATGGTCCGCGGCCTTCAGCACGAGGGCGAATGGCTGAGCGCCCGGCGTGCCGCGCTGATCCGCAGCGGGGCGCGCAATGCCTGGCTGGAAATCGTGCTGGAGGAGGGTCGCAACCGGCAGATCCGCCGCATGCTCGAGGTGCTTGACATGGCCTGCCTGCGGCTGGTGCGTGTGGCGATCGGCGATGTCGTGCTGGGAGATCTGGAAAAAGGCGGGGTGCGCCCTCTGACCGGCGATGAAGTGGCTGGACTGCGTCAGCGCGCGAAGCCGGGCGGCGCCTCGTCCTGATCCTGGTGCTGCCCGTCTGCCGGCGCCTTCATCGGGGCAAAGGTGAATTCCCCGCCGGCAAGGAAGCTCCTTGCCGAGCGCGGAGTGGCCCGTTCTCAGCGGGCGCCTTGCCGCGACGGCTCCCGTTCCATCCGTGACGCATCCCGTACGTCCCTGTGTTCGATGTGCTTGTAGATGATGACCTTGTCCTTGAGCAACATCCCATGGGTTTGGCAGAACTGTTCCAGCCGCTCGCGCTCGCCGATGAGTTCGACGCACATGGTCAGGTCCGGGGTCGGGATCTCCCCACCCTCGTCCTGCAGCTCGCCGCCGTTTGAGTAACCGAAATGCGTGTGGTGGGCGGTGGCATTCATGATGCCGGACGCCTTCGCCTGCATGACCAGTTCCCGGCAGAGCGGTTTGGCTCCGCCCAGCCACGAAGCCTTGCTGAGGGTGTTCTCCTCCGGTTTCATGTAGATGCGAACCATTCCGACCTCGCGGGCGGAAAGCCTGTGGCTGTTCATGGCGCTCGGCCCTTCGGCAATGTTTGCGGTTGACCCCAGCGAGTGCAGGCGGATCTGTGCCTGGAAATCTCTCCTCGCCCGAGCGCTCATGTCGCGCATGTGGCGGACGGAGATATCCGGGGGAAGGTGGTTGGCGGCGGACGTCTTCGGCACCCCGACGCGTTGCGAGAGATAGATGCTGGAATGGCCGCTGCAGAGATAGGCCACGAAGCAGGCGACCGCGATATAGACGGCGTGCGTCGCGCCGAAGAGTTCGGTGCCCATGATCACGCAGGCGAGCGGCGTGTTCGTCGCGCCCGCGAAAACGGCGAGGAAACCCAGAGCCGCGAACAGGTCAGGCGGAGCACCGAGCACGCCTGCGAGCGCACTGCCGAGAGCTGCGCCGATGAAGAAGAGCGGCGTGACCTCGCCACCCTTGAAGCCCGCGCTCAGCGTCACGATGGTGAACAGACCTTTCCAGGCCCAGCTCCAGTAATCGACATGGTCTGGCCGGAAGAAACCGAGGATGGTTGCGTCATCCGGGCTCGGAGACCAGACGCCGAGGCCGAGATACGCGCGTGTCCCCAGAACATGAACGAGGCTAAGCAGGATGGCGCTCGCCAGCACCGGACGCAACGGCGCATAGGGCAGCAGCGTCCTGTAGGCGGCGGATGCGAGGTGGGAAAGTTCGGCAAAGCAGTGCGCGGCAAGACCGAAGGCGACGCCGGCGATCACCACCTTCAATATAAGAAGAGCATCAAGGTGAAAGCCGATGCCTGCGCCAGAGAGGTAGGAAATGGAATAATGGACATGATCAATGCCCCAGCTGTGGCAGGTTCCGTCGGCGACGACAGCAGCCAGCAGCGCGGGAAGCAGCGCTTCGTATTGCATGCGCCCGATGGTGAGCACTTCGAGCGCAAAGACGGCGCCGGCAATCGGCGTTCCGAAAACCGCGCCGAAGCCCGCCGCGATGCCGGCCATCAAAAGGATGCGGGTATCGGAGGGGGTGAGCTTGAACAGTTTGCCGAACGCGCTTGCGAGGCTGCCGCCAAGTTGCACCGCGGTGCCCTCACGCCCTGCCGAGCCGCCAACCAGATGCGTCAGAACCGTTGTCACGAGAATAAGGGGGGCCATGCGCAACGGCACGCCGCCGCCCGGTTCATGGATCTGATCGACGATGAGGTTGTTGCCGCCCTCGGCCGACTTGCCGAACCTGCCATAGGTCCAGACCATCGCGAAGCCCGCAAGCGGCATCAGATAGATCAGCCAGGAAAATTCGAAACGCAGTTCCGTCGCCCGGTCAAGGCCCCGGAGGAACAGGGCAACCAGCGACCCCACGGCCATTGCCATCGGAGTGACGACGACGATCCATTTTGCGAGGCTGCGGATCTGTTGAAGACGAAGACCGAAAATCGATGCGGGCGTCATGCGAACGACGCTCCGTCATAAGGATCAGTCAGGGAAACATGATACGGATTTTGACTTCCAGGCACGGCTCTACTCCTTCGCGTGGTTAGCGTCGAGTAGGAGTCATCAGCTTCGTCGGGGAAGCGGTTCGGCTTTATGCCAGGCAGAATCCATTACCGTTACCGCTCGATAGATCATCTCGCTGCGGCTTGTCAACGGCCAACGACCGCTGGTCGCTGGACTTCGCGTCGGATCAGCGCACCGATGGCCGCAGGTTCCGGGTACTGACGATCGTCGATGATTGCACCAGGAAATGCCTGGGGCTCGTCGCCGATACATCGCTCTCGGGCCTTCGGGTTGCTTGCGAGCTGGATCGGATCATCGACAAGCGTGGCAAGCCGAAGATGATCGTCAGTGACAACGGGAGCGAGTTCAGACCTCGTCTTCCACTCCTAGCCTCCTGCGGACCCAAGCCAAACTGGCCGCGTCGCCACCATTCGATCGATGGTTGAAAATAGCCTGCTTGACGTGGCAGGCGATACAGGCAGAGGCAGCTTCTAGACCGTCGGCACTGTCCCGCCGTCGATGACATATTCCACGCCCGTGATCGTGGCGGCGCGATCAGAGGCGAGAAAGGCAATGAGGCTGGCGACATCTTCCGGGCTGGAAGGACGGCCGATCGGAATACCGCCGAGACTGTCCATGATCAGCCGCTTGCCCCCTTCGACGTCGGTTCCGGCCTCCTTCGCCAGCCGTTCGGCCAGATGGACAGATGCGTCGGTCATGATCCAGCCGGGCGAGACCCGCAGGACGCGGACGCCCTTCGGAGACACTTCCTTTGACAGGCTTTTGCTATAGGTCGAGAGGGCCGCCTTGGCAGCCGCATAGGCGGTTGTTGCCTCCGGCAGTGGCATTAGCCTCTGGATGGACGAAACATGGATGACGACGCCCTGGCACTGAGCGATCATGTCGGGCAAAAGCAGTCGATCGAGGCGGACGGCCGGAAATAGGTTGAGATCCAGCTCTTTTCGCCAATGATCTTCGGTCAAGGACTGAAACCCGCCGCCCGGTGCTGACGACCCGCCCAGCATGTGGACAATGATGTCCAGTCCACCAAGCCGCTCCCGCACGGTGTCAGCGACCGTTTTGCATCCCTCTTCGCTCGTCAGGTCGGCAGCAATAAATTGGCTGGCCGGCATATCTGCCGGCTGCGAACGTGCCGTCGTGATGACCGCTGCACCCAATTGCCGGAAAAGGTCCACTGTTGCTGCACCGGTGCCCTTCGTTCCAGCCGTCACAAGCACGCGCTTGTCTTTCAGGTCGATAAAGTCTTTCATCAGCCGATCTCCAGCGTTGCAATCTTGTCACCGTCCAGGCGGAAGCGGTAGGTGAGGACGATAGGGCTGCCGGGGAACTGTCCCGTCACCTCGCCGCGCACGACATGCTCCCCATCTCGTTTTTCGGCATCCAGAGGCTTGGTGCTATGGCGGTATTTCTCCTTCGCTGCCATCCACCAGGATGTAATTGCATCAGTCCCCAAATGGCTGGTTCGCTCGTCGGAAACGACGGCCTGCGGCGTGAACAGGGACTGTAGAACGTTCTGTCCGTTCTGGTGGTCTGCCGCAAAAAAGGCCTCAATGACTGCAGGCATCTTCATGATCGTCTCCGTTGGGTAGTCGTGATGGAAGTAGACTTAAGGCTTGGCATCCATAAAGATAAGCGGGACAGTGCGTTATGAGGTGATGAAGGAATCGGGATAATGGAGACAGCCGGCCTGCACGAATTGAGCGCCGTTCTCGCCATTGCGCGACGTGGAACGTTTCGTGCCGCGGCTATCGACATCGGCATGTCCACGACAGCCCTCAGCCATATGATCGGCCGGCTGGAGAGCCAGCTCGGCCTGCGTCTGTTCAATCGGACGACGCGGAGCGTCTCGCTGACCGATGCGGGAAGGCTTTTCGTGGAAGAGGTGGGGCCAGCTCTTCAGGACATTCACGGCGCGCTCCAGGTGGTTCGTTCCCAGCGGGACGAGCCGAGCGGCACGATCCGGATCAATGCCGCGCCCTTTGCCGCACGGCAGATCATCTCACCGCTGATCACCGGTTTCGTGCGTCGTTATCCTGCCGTGCATATCGATCTCGTGACGGAAGCGCGGCTCGTGGATATCGTTGCCGACGGCTTCGATATCGGTGTGCGCGTGGCGGCGCTTGTGCCAAGCGACATGATTGCTGTCCCGCTCGGCCGCCTGCAGCGCTATGCGATCGTGGCATCGCCAGGTTACGTGGAGCGGATGGGCAAGCCCCAGACCCCTTCGGATCTCTTCAACCACAACTGTATCCGTGTCCGCCTGCCGGACGGATCCCTGTTCCGCTGGCGGTTCGAGAAGAACGGAGAGGCCGTGCAGATTGATGTTCCGGGGAACCTGACACTTGACGAAACGAGTGTTGCCTGCGCTGCCGCCATAGACGGCATCGGCATCGGCTGCTTCATGGAGGAAGGGGTTGCCGAAGAGTTGAAGGCGGGACGCCTTGTCCGTCTGATGGAAGACTGGACGCCGCCGTTCGGTGGACTTTGCCTCTACTATCCCGGCCGCCGAAATCTTTCCGCCGCGATGAAAGCGTTTTTGGGCGCGGCCCGCGAGTTTGCAAAAAGTCAAGATGGCTGAGATGCCAAAACAGGGTCGGGCACGACTTGAAATAAAGGAGTTCTACTCATTTAGGGAAGATTTGGCTGGGGAACCTGGATTCGAACCAAGATTAACGGAGTCAGAGTCCGCCGTTCTACCGTTGAACTATTCCCCAGCAGGTCGAAGATGAACTCCGAACTGAAGAGCGATTATTTGGCCAAGGTCAGGTGCTTCCTGCGGGCCGAACCGCTTCGGTGGGTGCCTTCTACCAGATTCTGACCCGTGTTCAAGAGCAGAAATTGCACTTTTTTGACAGGCTGTGGAGAAAGCGGCGAGGGCAGGCAAGCGCGTTTGCAAGGCGGGTGCGACTGCACCGGTTGCAGGTGTGCGGGACGCGGGCGCGGAGTGTGGCACAAAGTCGTTGGCGAAAGCGTCGGCTGCTGTTATCCTGTCATCAACGAAACGATGAAAGCCGCAGCGCGCCTTCAATGGCCTTGCGCGGCATGATGGATAGAGCAGTGATGAACCCCGACAGCGGCGGAAAGCCGCCCGAAGGCGGGGCGTCGGCAGCGGGGCGACCGGATGGCAAGGCCGGACGGCGCCGAAAGGCCAAGCGGAACGGCAAGCCGTTTTCCGCAGCCGTTGCGCATGGTGTCGTGAAGGCGGAAGCCTCTGATGCCCGACGTCCGGACGACAAGACCGGTGGTCCTCCCCGAAAGCGCAAGCGCCGACGTGCGCGTGCAACGCAAGGCGGGCAATCCGGTGCAGCGGCCTTGCCGCATCCCGAAAGCGAAACGGTCACGCCCGGCCATAAGGCCGTGGCGATGGCCACTTCCGCATCGTTATCTGCGGGCTTGGAGGGACGTGGCGCGTCGCCAGGCCGTCGGCGCAAGCGCGGTCGCAAGAAAAGTGAAGCCCGCGGGCCGCAGGGGCGGCCGCTCGCCACATCCGGCAAGCCTGGGTCGGGCAGGGGGCAGGGCGCGCATGTCTCGCTCTCGTCGATCGCGTCCGCCGCTGGCGCAACCCATGCGGATGCGGTTTCTGCCCATTCGGCGCGGGGGCATGGACACGGTCATGCGACCGGGCATTCTCACGGTCACGGTCACGGTCACGGTCACGGGCATGAACAGGGGCACACGGCCCCGCATCGCCATGCGTCAGAGGTGCGCGCCCGCGGTATGGTCGAGGCGGCTGAAGGTGCCCGCTCCCGCTCCCATCCGGACGATCTCTATGCCGCGCTCGATCTCGGCACCAACAATTGCCGTCTGCTGATTGCCCAGCCGACACGGCCCGGTCAGTTTCGCGTGGTGGATGCGTTTTCGCGTATCGTGCGCCTCGGCGAGGGGCTGGCGAAGACCGGTCGTCTCTCGGACGAGGCGATGGACCGCGCCGTGGAGGCGCTGCGCATCTGCGCCTCGAAGCTCGCGCACCGGCCGATCCGCCGCATGCGCCTGATTGCCACCGAAGCCTGCCGCGCGGCCGCCAATGGCGAGGCGTTTCTGGAGCGCGTCACGCGCGAGACCGGGCTGGAACTGGAAATCATCGACCGCGAAACCGAAGCGCGGCTGGCGGTGTCCGGCTGCTCGTCGCTGGTCGGGCGAGAAGCGCGCTCCGTCGTGCTGTTCGATATCGGCGGCGGCTCCTCCGAGATCGCCGTGATCCGCATTCGCGACAACCGCTCCTCGCGGCTCGCCAACCATATCACCCACTGGACCTCGCTGCCCGTTGGCGTCGTGACGCTGTCGGAGCGGCATGGCGGGCGCAATGTCACGCCCGATGTCTTTGCCGCCATGGTGGCGGAGGTGGAAGGCATGCTGGCCGGCTTCCACTGCCCCTCGCTGGAGGAGGAGGCGGAAGAGGATTTTCATCTGATCGGCACCTCCGGCACGGTGACGACGCTGGCCGGCGTGCATCTCGATCTGCCGCGTTATGACCGGCGCAAGGTGGATGGCCTCTGGCTGACCGATCACGAGGTGTCGGCCATGCAGGCAAGGCTGCTGTCCTGGGATTTCGACGGGCGCGCCGCCAACCCCTGCATCGGGCCGGACAGGGCGGATCTGGTGCTGGCGGGCTGCGCCATTCTGGAGGCCATTCGCCGCCGCTGGCCAAGCCGTCGCATGCGGGTGGCCGACCGCGGTTTGCGCGAGGGGCTACTGACCGACATGATGGCCGATGACGGTGTGTGGCGCCGGATGCGCCGCCGCCCGGCGGAAAGCGCGCCGCGCACAGCCACGGAGAAGAACCGATGACCAAAGCCCCCATCGGCCGCAAGCTCGGCCAGAAGGTGAAGAAGGGCAAGCTGAAGGCCTCGTCCCGCCGCTGGCTCGAGCGTCACATCAACGATCCCTATGTGCAGCGCGCAAAGCTGGAAGGCTATCGCGCCCGTGCCGCCTTCAAGCTGCTGGAGATCGACGAGAAGCACCAGATTCTGAAGGGCGCGCGGCGCATCATCGATCTTGGCGCCGCCCCCGGCAGCTGGTCGCAGATCGCCGCCAAGGTGACGGGCTCGACGGAGGAGGATATCCGCGTCGCCGCCATCGATTTCCTCGAAGTCGTGCCGATCCCGGGCGTCAAGATCCTGCAGCTCGATTTCCTCGATCCATCCGCCCCGGAAAAACTGCTGGAGGCGGTGGGCGGCACGCCGGATCTCGTCATCTCCGACATGGCGGCGCCGACCACCGGTCACCAGAAGACAGACCATCTGCGCACCATGCATTTGTGCGAGGTGGCGGCCTATTTTGCGGTGGAGGTGCTGGCCGAAGGCGGCCATTTCCTGGCCAAAACCTTCCAGGGCGGCACGGAGCGGGAGCTTCTCTCCATGCTCAAGCAGAATTTCCGCCAGGTGCTGCACATCAAGCCGGCCTCATCGCGCTCGGAATCCGTCGAGATGTTTTTGCTCGCCAAGGGGTTCAAGGGCCGCCGGCCGACGGCTGCGGAGGAGGCTCAGGACGCAGACGCCGCGCAGGACGACGTGCTGTCGGAATAAAGCTTACTCGCCCGGCGCTTCGGCCGCCCGCGGCTGGTAGCGCCGGTGGCCGGAAACGCCGGCGCCGGTCTGCGGATGCAGGGCCAGAACCGGCAGGCAGGCGCACAGCGAAATGGCCGACACGATGAAGAAGGCGAGATGGAAATCCGCCAGCTCGAGATGCGTGCCCGACAGGTAGGACGATGTTTCCAGCACCAGCGCAGCGAAGGCAACGCCGAGCGCCAGGCTGATCTGCTGCATGACGGAGCTGATCGAGGTGGCCTGGCTTGCCTCCGCATCCCCGATTTCCGAATAGCCGAGCGCATTCACACCGGTGAAGAACAGCGAGCGGGCAAGGCCGGAGGCGAACAGGAAGAAGGTAATCAGCAGGGCAGGGGTCGCCGGCGTGAAGAAGCCGTTGATCGCCGTCATCGCGGAACCGGCAACGCAGGCACCGAGCAGCGCGCTTCGGAAGCCGGTGGCCGCGAAGGTGCGCTTGGCCATGAATTTGACCGCCATGGCACCCGCGGCACCGGCGAAGGTGGTGAGGCCGGACTGGAAGGGTGTCATGCCGAAGCTCAGCTGCAGCATCAGCGGCATCAGGAAGGGCACGGCACCGGTCGCGATGCGAAACAGGGTGCCGGCGGTAACGGAGGCGCGGAAAGCGGTGTTGCCAAACAGTGTCAGCGTCAGGATCGGGTTCGGATGGCGCCGGGCATGGCCGATGTAAAGCGCGCCGCAGGCAAAGCCGATCACGGCGGCGCTGATGCCGACATAGGGCGGCAGGGCCGGCAGGCTGACGACGGAGAGCCCGAAAACGATCCCGGAGGCGGCAATCGCTGTCAGGACAAAACCCGCCATGTCGAGCGGCGGCGCGCCGCGCGCCGGGATGTCCGGCAGGTGGATCGAGGACAGCCAGATGCCGATGATGCCGATCGGCACGTTGATCAGGAAGATCCAGTGCCAGGTGAAATAGGTGGTGATGAAGCCGCCGATCGGCGGGCCGGTCAGCGGGCCGACCAGCGCGGGAATGGTCAGCAGTGACATGGCCGAGACGAGGTCCTTGCGATCGGTGGTCCGCAACAAAACGAGACGTCCGACCGGCGTCATCATCGCGCCGCCCATGCCCTGCAGGAAGCGCGCCATCACGAAGGCCAGCACCGAGGAGGACATGGCGCAGAAGATGGAGCCGGTCACGAAGACGGCGATCGCCATCCGGAAAATGTTCTTGGCACCGAACTTGTCGGCCATCCAGCCGCTGATCGGAATGAAGACGGCAAGCGACACCATGTAGGAGGTCAAGGCCAGCTTCAGGGTGATGGGGCTGACGCCGAGATCGGTGGCAATGGCCGGCAGGGCTGTGGAAATCACCGTGGAATCCATGTGCTCCATGAAGAGCGCGACGGCGAGAATAAGCGGAACGATGCGGTTCATAGGGGATGGCTTCATGTCAGCGGAGGGCGCCCCGTTCCTACGCTTCCTTGGTCCGTCCCGCCATACAATTTCTTCTGTCCGGCTGCCGGCATCACGACTACGTGAGAGGCATTTTCCTCGGGCATCGGCTGCATATCTCTGCAACCACCGGCGATGGGACGAGACGCGCGGCCGGTTGCGCATATTGGAGGTTGACATGGCACAGATGAAGATGGGGCGGCGGGTCCTTCTGGGATCCGCCGGAGCAGGCATTCTGGCCGCACCGGCACTTCTGTCGGGGCAGGCGCTGGCGCAGGGGACACAGGGGACCAAGCAACCCGCCACGGATGGAAAGATGACAGCAGCAATACCCGCAACGATGCCGCCCCAGACCGACAGGTTCAAGCTCGGCGAATTCGAGGTTCTCGTGGTGCGAGACGGTGGCCGCGCCTCCGGCAAGCCGAACGAGACCTTCGGTACCAACCAGAGCCCGGAGGCCGTCGCAGACCTTCTCAAGGAAAATTTCCTGCCCGCCGACAATTTCGTCAATTCCTTCGCGCCGACACTGATCCGGGCCGGAAACGAGCTTGTGCTGTTCGATACGGGTTTCGGCGCCAGCGGCCGTGCGCAGGGCACCGGTCGTCTGCTCGACGGCATGAAGGCGGCGGGTTACCGGCCGGAAGATGTCACCGTCGTTGTCCTGACCCATCTGCATGGCGATCACATCGGCGGCCTGATGGAGGACGGCAAGCCCGCCTTCCCGAATGCCCGCTATGTCACCGGCAAGACGGAATATGATTTCTGGACCAGCGCGGAGCGTGCCGGCACGCCGGCGGAAGGCGGCCAGAAGGCGGTGCTTGCCAGTGTGAAGCCGCTCGCCGAAAAGATGACCTTCATCGGCGATGGCGCGACCGTCGTTCCCGGCATCACCGGCATGAACGCCTTCGGCCACACCCCCGGTCACATGATCTTCCATGTCGAATCGGCCGGCCGCCGGCTGGTGCTGACGGCCGATACCGCCAATCATTACGTTCTGTCGCTGCAGCGCCCGGAATGGGAAGTCCGCTTCGACATGAACAAGGAGATGGCGGCGAAGACCCGCAAGACGGTGTTCGACATGATCGCCACCGATCGCGTCGCCTTCCTCGGCTATCACATGCCCTTCCCCTCGGTCGGCTATGTGGAAAAGCGCGAGACCGGCTATCGCTTCGTGCCGAAGAGCTACCAGTTCGACATCTGATCGATGTGATTGGAGGGGCGATCCCGCGGTACGCGTCCGCGGGGTCATGCCTCTGCGGGGAGGGCTCTGTTGGGTGTGTGTTCGTCGACAATCCTGTCCGCTTCGATGAGGCAGGGGAATGTGCCGCCGGTACGAAAGGCCGGCACGACCAGCCGGACAGATGCCGTCTGATGAGCCATCTCGCATGACCGCAAGGTGCGGGGCACGCGCCATCCGCTGCCGTGGCTCACGCCGAAGCGAAGGGACGGAGGCGGGCTCGGGGTTTTTCCTATTCCCTTCCCGTCATAACCGTGTTACCAGCCCTCGCCAACTTCCCATTCCCGAAGATCGCTTCCGGCCCCTCCCGCCGGACCGCTCTTTCTTTTACTGAAGGAAATTGGCATGGCCCGCATTGTAGAATCCGCCACCGGCGCCGAGGCGCTCACCTTCGATGACGTGCTGCTGCAGCCGGGTCATTCCGAAGTCCTTCCTGCGCAGACCAATATCGCCACGCGGATCGCCCAGGACATCGAGCTGAACCTGCCGATCCTCTCCTCTGCCATGGACACGGTGACGGAAAGCCGCCTTGCGATTGCCATGGCCCAGTCCGGCGGCATCGGTGTCATCCACCGCAACCTGACGCCCGTCGAACAGGCCGAGGAGGTTCGGCAGGTCAAGAAGTTCGAAAGCGGCATGGTCGTCAATCCGGTCACGATCGGTCCGGATGCGACGCTCGCCGAAGCACTCTCGCTGATGAAGGCGCACGGCATTTCCGGCATTCCGGTGGTCGAAAACGGCGGTGCCGGCGGACACAAGACCGGCCGTCTGGTCGGCATCCTCACCAACCGCGACGTGCGCTTCGCTTCCGATCCCGGCCAGAAGATCTATGAGCTGATGACGCGCGAAGGCCTCGTCACCGTCAAGGAAAGCGTCGATCAGGCGGAAGCCAAGCGCCTCCTGCACAAGCACCGCATCGAGAAGCTCCTGGTGGTGGATGGTCATGGTCACTGCGTCGGCCTGATCACCGTGAAGGATATCGAGAAGTCGCAGCTCAATCCGCATGCCTCGAAGGACGCACAGGGACGCCTGCGCGTGGCCGCTGCCATTTCCACCGGCGATGATGGCCGCGAGCGCGCCGAGCGCCTGATCGAGGCCGGCGTCGATGTCATCGTCGTCGATACCGCGCATGGTCACTCACAGAAGGTTCTCGATGCGGTCGCTGCCGTCAAGCAGATGACGAACTCCGTCCGCATCATCGCGGGCAATGTCGCGACCGGCGATGGTACCCGCGCCCTGATCGATGCCGGCGCCGATTGCATCAAGGTCGGCATCGGCCCGGGCTCGATCTGCACCACCCGCATCGTTGCCGGCGTCGGCGTGCCGCAGCTCGCCGCCGTCATGGCTGCCGTCGAGGAGGCCAACAAGCACGGCATCCCGGTCATCGCCGATGGCGGCATCAAGTTCTCGGGCGATGTGGCCAAGGCGATTGCCGCCGGCGCCTCGGCCGTCATGGTCGGCTCGCTTCTCGCCGGCACGGACGAAAGCCCGGGCGAGGTCTATCTCTACCAGGGCCGCTCCTTCAAGGCCTATCGTGGCATGGGCTCGGTCGGCGCCATGGCGCGCGGCTCGGCGGACCGCTACTTCCAGGCGGAAGTGCGCGACACGCTGAAGCTGGTGCCGGAAGGCATCGAGGGCCAGGTACCCTACAAGGGTCCGGTTTCTGCCGTGCTGCACCAGCTGGCCGGCGGCCTCAAGGCGGCCATGGGCTATGTCGGCGGCAAGGATCTCAGGGATTTCCAGGAAAAGGCCACCTTCGTGCGCATTTCCGGCGCCGGTTTGCGCGAAAGCCATCCGCATGGCGTGACGATTACCCGCGAAAGCCCGAACTATCCGGGCGCCGGCAGCTGAAGCCTGCTGACGGGTGCGCGGCGACTGGCCCCCATTGCCAGTCGGCAAGGCTTGCGTATTCTCCCGGTGCTGGCAATCCTGCCGGCATTTCGGGGGACTTCATGAAGAGACTGATTGCTGGCGCACTGCTTGTCGGTGCGTCATTTTCCTGTGCGCAGGCACAGACAGTGGAAGCGGGGACCTATAGCGTTTCCGGCACCAATCTGGACGGTTCCGAATATAGCGGCACGGCCCGGATTTCGCTGACCAGCGAAACCACCTGCTCGATCGAGTGGAAGACGGGGGCTACCAATTCCGTCGGCATCTGCATGCTGCACGAGAATGCGTTTTCCGCGGCCTATGTGATGGGCGACAGCGTCGGGCTGGTGATCTACGAGGTCAAGCCGGGCGGCATTCTCGACGGCGTCTGGACGATTTCCGGCGAGGACGGCGCCGGTACGGAAGTCTTGCGCTTGCGCCACTGACGGGGCCATAAGACATGCGGCCGCGGACTGATCGGTTCGCGGCCTTTTTTCTTGCGTTGTGCAGAAGCGGAAAGGGCCCTGCCATGTTGCCAAGCGAAGCCATGATCTGGCCGATGATTGCCCATGTGGTGCTCGTCTTCTTCCTTTACATTCTTCTCTCCGTGCGTCGCGTGGCGGCGGTCAGGGCCGGGCGGGCAACGGTTTCGCAGTTCCGTGAAAACCTGCAGGATCCGCCGGACAGCCTGTTCGTGCACAACAATCTCAAGAACCAGTTCGAACTGCCGGTTCTGTTCCATGTGGTCTGCATGGCGCTCTACATGACGAGCGGCGACAACCCTGTTATCATCGGGCTTGCTTGGTTCTTCGTGCTGAGCCGCTGCGTGCACACCTATATCCACGTGACCAGCAACCGCATTCGCTACCGCCGGCTGGCCTTCATGGCGGGGGCCGCGGCGCTTGGCTGCATGTGGATCTGGCTGGCGCTCTGGCTGGCGCTCAACTGAAGCGGCGCGCTTTGCGGCAAATCAAAACGGAAAGCTGACAGCTGCTCTAGAACGGTGGTGTGCGGATCAACCGCTCCCCATCATGCGCCGGCCGTTACCGGCGCCGACCGTTCGAGGAGAAGATCATGGCAGCAATGATGAAAGCCGCAGTGGTGCGCGAATTCGGCAAGCCGCTGGTGATCGAGGAAATGCCGATTCCGGAACCGGGGCCGGGCCAGATCCTCGTCAAATACGAAGCGACCGGCGTGTGCCATACCGACCTGCATGCCGCCAATGGCGACTGGCCGGTCAAGCCGAACCCGCCTTTCATCCCGGGCCACGAAGGCGTGGGCTATGTCGCCAAGCTCGGTGCCGGCGTCTCCCGCATCAAGGAAGGCGATCGTATCGGCGTTCCGTGGCTGCATACCGCCTGCGGCTGCTGCAATCCCTGCCGCACCGGCTGGGAAACGCTGTGCGGCAGCCAGCAGAACACCGGCTATTCCGTCAACGGCACGTTTGCGCAATATGGTCTGGCTGATCCCGATTATGTCGGCCGCCTGCCGGACAATCTGGCATTCGGCCCCGCCGCGCCCGTGCTCTGCGCCGGCGTCACGGTCTACAAGGGCCTGAAGGAAACCGAGGTGCGGCCCGGCGAATGGGTGGTCATCTCCGGCATCGGCGGTCTCGGTCACATGGCCGTGCAATATGCGAAGGCCATGGGCATGCATGTGGTGGCCGCCGACATCTTCGATGACAAGCTCGAACTGGCCAGGAAACTCGGCGCCGATGTCACCGTCAACGGTCGCGCGGCCGATGCGATCGAACAGGTGCAGAAGGCAACCGGCGGCGTGCATGGCGCCCTCGTCACCGCCGTCTCGCCCAAAGCCATGGAGCAGGCCTACGGATTCCTGCGTTCCAAGGGCACCATGTCGCTGGTCGGCCTGCCGCCGGGCTTCATCTCGCTGCCGGTCTTCGATACGGTGCTGAAGCGCATCACCGTGCGCGGCTCCATCGTCGGCACAAGGCAGGATCTCGAGGAAAGCCTGATGTTTGCCGGCGAGGGCAAGGTCGCCTCGCATTTCTCCTGGGACAAGATCGAAAACATCAACGAGATCTTCCACCGCATGGAAGAAGGCAAGATCGACGGACGTATCGTGCTCGATCTGGCAGCCTGACCGCCATCGGACTGCGAGAGGAGAGGAAAGCCGTTCCCTCGGGGGCGGCTTTCTGCATGCCATCTTTGTGAACGCCGTTTCCCCTTCTGGCGGATGAAATCTTCTTCGCGTCGCACCATGTTGAACAGGAACATGCTGCATAAGCGAAGATGATCATCAGGAAATCTCCCATGCGTCCCTTGCAGAATATTCTCGTCTTCCAGGGTGGCGGCGCGCTCGGCGCCTATCAGGCCGGCACCTTCGAGGCGTTGCACAGCCACGGCATCCGGCCGGACTGGCTGGCGGGCATCTCGATCGGCGCGATCAATTCCGCGATCATTGCCGGCAGCCCGGATGAGCACAAGGTCCGCAACCTGCGCGATTTCTGGGACATGGTCTCCTCCGGCCTCGATTACGGGGTGATGCCGCAGGATCATTTCGGCAAGCGCATGCTGAAGGACTGGTCGGTGCTGGCAGGGTCGATGACGGGCATTCCCGGCTTCTTTTCGCCGCGGCTTGCAACACCCTACCAGATGCTGCTGAACCCGGATTACCGCATCAGCCATTACGACACCGAACCGCTGATGAAGACGCTGGAGCGGCTGGTCGATTTCGACCGGATCAACACCGGCAAGGTGCGCGTCAGTCTCGGCGCGGTGAACGTGAAGACCGGCAACTTCGCCTATTTCGACACCAGCAATACGCGTCTGTGCGCCCGCCATGTCGCCGCCTCCGGCGCGCTGCCGCCCGGTTTCCCGCCGATCGAGATCGATGGCGAATTCTACTGGGACGGCGGCCTCGTCTCCAACACGCCGCTGCAATATGTGCTGGCGGCCGACAGCTACGATGCCGATCTCTGCATCTTCCAGGTGGACCTGTTTCCGGCCCGCGGGCGTATGCCGCGCGATCTGCTGGAGGTCGATGCCCGTGTCAAGGAGATCCGCTATTCCAGCCGCACGCGCATGAACACGGACGAGTTTGCGCGCAAGCAGAAGATCCGCCGCGCCGCCCGCCGCCTGCTGGAAAAGCTGCCGCCGGAACTGCAGGACGACGAGGATGCTGCACTCCTGCGCTCCATCGGCGTCGAATATGACGTGACGCTCGTTCATCTCATCCATCGCAGCGCCGCCTATGATTCGCATGCCATGGACGCGGAGTTCTCGCGCGCCACCGTCGAGGAGAACTGGAAGGCGGGGTATGACGATGCCATGCGCACGCTGACCCACCCGAAATGGACAAGACGCGGGCGCCCCCGCAATGGCATCCAGATTTTCGACCTCGCCCAGGATACGGCGCGGGACGAAGGAGCAACCGACCACATGCCGGCTGCCATGCCGCAACGCGCGGCGAAAGCAAGGAGAACGTGACATGAAGCTCAAGGGTAAAGTCGCCATCATCACCGGCTCGGCGAGCGGCATCGGCGCCGCGATCGCCAGGCGCTATGTCGAGGAGGGCGCGAACGTCGTGATCGCCGACCTCAACCTCGAGGCGGCCGAAGCGAAGGCGCAGGAACTGTCGGCGCTCGGCTCGGGCCAGGCAATCGGCATCGCCATGGACGTGACGAGCGAGGCGGCGGTCAATGCCGGCGTTGCCGCAACCGTCCAGCATTTCGGTCGCGTCGATATTCTTGTCTCGAATGCCGGCATCCAGATCGTCCATCGGATCGAGGATTTTCCCTTTGCCGACTGGAAGAAGATGCAGGCGATCCATCTCGATGGCGCCTTTCTCACCACCAAGGCCTGCGTGCCGCATATGAAGCGGCAGGGTGGCGGCGCGGTGATCTACATGGGCTCCGTGCATTCGCATGAGGCCTCGCCGCTGAAATCCGCCTATGTCACCGCCAAGCACGGCCTTTTGGGTCTTGCCCGGGTTCTGGCCAAGGAAGGCGGTGAGTACGGCATTCGCGCCAATGTCATCTGCCCCGGTTTCGTGCGCACGCCGCTTGTCGACAAGCAGATCCCCGAACAGGCCGCAACGCTTGGCATTTCCGAGGATGAGGTTGTCAAGAAGGTGATGCTGGGCGAAACCGTGGATGGCCAGTTCACCACGGTGGAGGATGTTGCCGAAGTGGCGCTGTTCCTCGCCGGCTTCGAGACAAATGCACTGACAGGCCAGTCGTTTACCGTGAGCCACGGCTGGCACATGGGCTGACGCTACGCCAGTGCCAGGACGCGGCCCATTGCACGCGCCGCGTCCTGTCAGATGTTGCCGGCAATCTTGATGAGAAAATTAAGAGTGTTTTGCGAGCATGAATCATCTTTTTAGGTGTTGAGGGTGTTCATGCGTAAAATTGAAGATGACATCAGGCCGTGGTCCGGTGAGCGCAAGGCCATCGGGCAGGAGCTGTTCAGGATGCTGGACAAGCATGTGCGGGATGTCAGTACGCGGTGTTACAAGCATTTTGATTCATCGACGACCGTTCTGGCAGATGATGTCGTGGCGCGCGAACGCGTGAAGTTTCAACATCTGTGCGAGGGCGATTTCAGTTCCCGCTACTTTGCAACCCAGGCCCCGGTGATCCGTTCGATCGCGGAAAAGACGGGCTTCACTGATTTCATCGTCAAGGCTGCCTCGATCTATGCAGCGGAATGGACGTTGACCGTGATGCGGGAAACCAGCTGGTCGCCTCGCAAACGCGAAACCTATGTCCGCAGCATCCTGGAATCGATCTTCACAGACATCGCGGTCGCCGTGCATGTGCTGGTGGAGGACATCAATGCCGAGACCCGGCAGCAGCAGGAGGAGTTCGAACGGCAGCGCTCCGCCGATGCCGCCGCCGATGCCTCGGCCATGCAGGTGATGGGTCAGGCGCTGAACGCGCTGGCGGATGGCAACCTCTCCATCCGCATGAGTGAGCCTCTGCCGGAGAAGAACGAGGGTGCGAGGCGGGACTTCAACCGCGCCACCGAGGCGCTCGACAGCGTGATGACGACGATTGTCCATACGGTCGCGGACCTGCGCACTGTCGTGGAGGAGGTATCGAGCGCCAGCGAGGACCTGTCGCGTCGTACCGAGCAGCAGGCGCAGGCACTGGAGGAGACCGCCACCGCGCTGCGCGAACTGACGGCGACGGTGCAGAAGACCTCTGAAGGGGCCGCTACGGCAAGCCGTGTGGCCACGTTTACCAAGGACGAGGTCAGCCGCACCGGCCAGATCATGATCGAAGCCGAGCAGGCCATGGGCAAGATCGCGACAAGCTCGCAGGAGATCGCCCGCATCGTCTCGGTCATCGATGAGATCGCCTTCCAGACCAATCTTCTGGCGCTCAATGCAGGGGTGGAAGCGGCGCGCGCCGGTGATGCCGGCAAGGGCTTTGCCGTCGTTGCCTCTGAGGTTCGCGCGCTTGCCCAGCGCTCGGCGGAAGCGGCGAAGGATATCCGGTCGCTGATTTCGGCCAGCTCCGATCAGGTGAAGCACGGGGTGGTGCTGGTCGAAAGTACCAGCCAGACGCTGAGCGGCATTGTGCGCAAGGTCAGCGAGATCGACGAGGTGATCGCCGCGATTGCCAATTCGGCGCGCGAGCAGGCGAGCGGCATCCAGGACATCAATGAATCGGTTGCCCAGATGGATCGCGCCACGCAGGAGAATGCCGCAATGGTCGAGGAATCCACCGCTGCCACGACGACGATGCGCTCGAAATCGCGCCAGCTATCCGATCTGGTTGGCGATTTCAGGCTGACGGATGACCGCCGTGAGGAGTACCTGCCGCGCACGCCGCGCCGCGCCGCCTGACCTCTGGCGGCTTCCAGCTGCATCGTGGCGCACCTGCTTGCGGTGGTGCGCCACACCCGGCCACGGGAAAGGAGAAATAGACCCTACCAGCCGGGCATCAGGGGCACGCTGCGCAGGCGCGTCGCGTTGCGACCGAAGGCGCGCATGTCGTTGTCGAGGTCATCGGGCGCCACGGCCGGCGAAATGTTGTCGAGACAGGCGGTGATGTGGTCGGTGATCGCCGTCATCAGCGAGGTCGAAAGGCCTGGCCGCTTCATCAGGCCGATCTGCACCGGTGGCAGCGGCGGAAAGCCATCCTGCTGCGAAAGAACCTTCATGCCGGGCCTGAGCGCCGATTCCGGCAGCACCGACACGGCCATGCCCGCCAGAACGGCCGCCGCGACAACGGTGGACGACCAGCTGGTGAACAGAACCTGGTAATCGCGCCCATCCGCATCGAGTGCCGAACAGGCGAGCTGGCGCCAGTTGCAATCGCGGCGCCCGACCGCCAGCGGCACCGGTGAATCGTCGCGCAGCGGATGGTTGGCGGAGGCCACCCAGCAGAGCGGCTCGGTGCGCACTACATCCGACTGCCGTGCGCGCGGATTGTGGGTGACAAGCGCGATATCCAGTTCGCCGCGCGCCATCTTTTCCGCAAGATCCACCGAGGGTTCGCAGACGATGTAAAGCTCGACATTCGGGTGCGTCTTGGCGAAGCGGCCGATGATTTCCGGCATGTAGCGATCGGCATAGTCGTCCGGCGTGCCGATCCGCAGCGTTCCCTCCAGACGGTTGTCGTCGAAGGCGGCAATCGCCTCGTTGTTCAGCCGGATGATGCGGCGCGCATAGTTCAGAAGCTTCTCGCCCTCGGCCGTCAACCGGTTGCCGCGCCCGTCCTTCACGAACAGCTGCTTGCCGACACGCTCCTCCAGGCGGCGCATCTGCATGGAAACTGCGCTTTGCGTCTTGAACACGCGATCGGCAGCCTTGGTGAAGCTTCCCGTATCAACGATGGCGACGAAGGTTTGCAGCTGGTCTGTATCAAGCGGAGCGGACATCAGGTCACCTATCAGATCATCTGATGACAATCATTAGAAACATTCGTTGGACTGATCAATGCTGATTTTGCATAACGCAAGGGCAAAGCAAATCCAAAGGCCTTCTCCACCGCCTCCCAGGTCTCTGCTGGCCACCTTTCCGGGTCCCGGAAGGGATGCATTTCTCGTGCCCGAAGAAAGGAAATCCCATGAGCACGACAGAACGGATGACAAGCCGCGCAATTGCCGCGCGCCGCACGCCTGATCTCGGCCTCCTCACCGATGTGATCGCTGCCGCCACCAACGTTCTGCGCGTGTTCCGCAACCGCAAAGCCCTGAACCAGCTGAGCGAGCTTGAGGATCATCAGCTGGCCGACATCGGTCTTACCCGTCGCGATGTGGACATTGCGATGAACCAGACAGGGGCTTTCGACGATCCCTTCAAGCTGTTGCCGGCCCATGTGCGCGGCAAGGGGCGTCGCCGGTCGTAAGCCAGCGTCCGGCAGGCCGTACCGTTACGACCGCCGCACACACAGTTTTCCCCGCAGGGTAACGCCAATAACCCTGCTCACTTGCCCGGCCGGTCGATCCGCGCCGGGCTTTTTTATGCGCAGGTCCATCCCGCCGGCGGATGCCCGGTCCAATCAGACCGGCGCCTTGGGTGTGTCCTGGCCGGCGCGCCTGTAGCCGTCGAAAATGGCCTCCATGTTCTTCTGATAGGCCTTCTGCACCTCGACGCCGCTGTCGAACATGCTGTTCAGCATCGACTTGAATTTTTCGATCTCCGGCTGTGGCTGGGGCGCATCGCTCTGGGCAGGCTTTGCCTGTGCGGCCGGGGCAGGGGGCTCAGTCGCCGCCGGCTGGAAGGCGCCAGCCATCATGTCCTGGAAGGCCTTGGCGAAGGGATTGTCCGTGAAGGGGTTGGGCGCCGGTGCCGCATGGCTCGGCTTTTCCAGTCCCCACATGGAGCGGAAGGCCTGGAACATCGGCGTGTCGAAGGGGATCGGAGCCGGCTGGGGTTTCGGCTTCTGCGCAACGCCGATCGCTTCCAGCCACTGCTGCGTCGCCTTGCCCATGGCTTCCGGAGAAAACGGGTTCTGCGAGACCTGTCCCGTCATCTGCTTGAAGAGGCCACCCATGATGCTGTCGGCCATGGCCGGCATCATCTGGCGCAGCACCTCCTGGCCGATGCCCGTCAGTTGCGCGGCCTGTTCGGCGATCGCGCGCGTCACGTCCCTGGAACCGAACAGCCGGTCCAGGATGGCATTGCCATCTGCCATGCCCTGCGGTGTGAAGGCCTTGGTGATGTCGTCGAAATACTGGGCATAGGCGCCGGAGAACATGCTGCTCATCAGGGCGCTGAAGTCGTAGGGGTTGCTGCTGGTGCGCTTCAGCCCGGAGGAAAAGGCCGGCATCAGCGCTGCCATGGCCTGTGCCGCCTGTTCCTGGGCCAGGTTGAACTGCTTGGCCATGGTCTCCATGGCGGCGCCGTTCTGCGCCCTCATCATCATATCGAACAGCGGCAGCATCGCACTCGGCTCCTCTCTGGAATCCCTTTTATATACAGTCACTATAACTGGAAAAGGTTCCGGGGAAACCGGTTTGTTCAGCTTAAAATCGCACGCTGTTCAGTACTGAAACGTGTCGAAGACAGGATCCACGGATCCACCCCAGCGTCCGTGGTAGAGCGCCAGCATTTCCTCTGCCAGAACCTTTTTCTTGGCGACAATCTCCTCGAGCGGCTGCAGGAAGATCGATTCGTCCTGTCCTTCGCCGTTCAGCCGCGCGCGGGCCCTGAGGCCGTCCGCGGAGATCCGGATCGCATCGCGGGCGATGTCGAGAAGCGGGCGGCCGGCAATCTCGGTGTTGAGGCCGGCGGCGGGCACGGCATCCCGCAGCGCCAGCACATCCTCGTAGGTCCAGTCGCGGGTCAGTTCCTCGGCAGCGGCAAGCGCGCTTCCATCATAGAGGAGGCCCACCCAGAAGGCGGGCAGGGCGCAGATGCGACGCCACGGGCCGCCATCGGCGCCGCGCATTTCGAGGTAGCGCTTCAGCCGCACGTCGGGAAACAGCGTGCCCAGATGGTTGGTCCAGTCGCCGAGCGTCGGCTGCCAGTCGGCCACCTCGCCCTTCAGGGCGCCGTTCATGAACTGGCGGAAGGTGACGTGCGTGCAGTCATGATAGCGACCGTCGCGCACGATGAAATACATCGGTACGTCGAGCGCCCATTCGACATAGGTCTCGAAGCCGAAGGTGCCGGCAAAGGCCTGCGGCAGAAGGCCCGAGCGGGCATTGTCGGTGTCGCGCCAGATCTCGCCGCGCCAGGACAGCAGTCCGTTCGGCTTGCCTTCGGTGAAGGGAGAGGACGCAAACAGCGCGGTCGCCAAGGGCTGCAGCTTCAGCGACACCAGCATCTTGCGCGCCATGTCGGCTTCGGAGGAGAAGTCGAGATTCACCTGGATCGTGCAGGTGCGGTACATCATGTCGAGGCCGTGGCGGCCGACCTTCGGCATGTAGCGCGTCATGATCTCGTAGCGGGATTTGGGCATGCGCGGCGTCTCGGCCAGCGTCCATTTCGGGCTGCCGCCGATGCCGAGGAAACGGATGCCCATGGGCTCGGCCACCTCGCGCAGCACGGCGAGATGCTGGTTGGATTCGCGGCAGGTCTGGTGCAGCGTTTCCAGCGGCGCACCGGAGAGTTCGAACTGACCGCCGGGCTCGATCGAGATCGCGCCCATGCCGGACTGTTCGCCAAGCCCGATGATGTGCTCGCCATCCATGATCGGTTCCCAGCCGAGTTTTTCCTGCATGCCCTTCAGCAGCGCGGAAATGCTGCGCTCGCCGAAATAGGGCACGGGGCTGCGGTCGCTCTGGAAGAAGGCGAACTTTTCGTGCTCGGTGCCGATGCGGAAGGTTTCCTCCGGCTTCGACCCCTTGGCGATATAGGTCACCATCTCCTCGACGGAGGTCAGCGGGGTATGATCGGTGGTGTCACGAGCCATGAAATCGACCTTGTCTGATGGGGCGATGCCGGTGCTGAAACCGGGCAAAGCTGCTTGTACCGGATCGCGAAACGGCGCAAGTGAATTTCTCTGAAAGCACGCTCAGGCAGGCGGTTGGGCCCAGTCGCCGAGCACGGCCTGCACCACTGCAAGGGCGGCCACCGCTGCGGTATCGGCGCGCAGGATGCGCGGCCCGAGCGGGATGGCGGTGACGAAGTCAAGCGCATGCAGCATGGTGCGCTCCTCCTGCGAGAAGCCGCCTTCCGGACCGATGAGAAGCGCAAGCTTCCGCTCCGAAATCTGTCCAAGGATCGGCAGCGGATTGTGGCTGTCTGCCCCTTCGTCGCAGAAGAGGATGCGCCGCTCTGCGGGCCAGCGCTCCAGCAGGTCCTTCAGCTTCACCGGCGGCAAAACGGCCGGCACCGCCAGGATGCCGCATTGCTCGGCCGCCTCCATCACATTGGCCTGCAGCCGCTCCAGGCTGGTGATCTTGCCCTGCACATGCTGGGTCATCACCGGCTGCAGCGTGCCGGCTCCCATTTCCACCGCCTTCTGCACGAGATAGTCGAGACGGCCGACCTTCAGGGGCGCGAAGAGATAATGCAGGTCCGGCAGCGGGTCCTGCGGGCGGGTCTGCTCGAGGGGCTGCATCTGCAGCTTCTTGCGGCTTGCAAACTGCAGCCTTGCCCTCCACTCGCCGTCGCGACCGTTGAACAGCAGCACTTCGTCGGCCTCCTGCATCCGCAGCACGTTGACGAGGTAGTTGAACTGTTCGGCGGTCGCCTCGACCGGGGATCCGGCGGCGAGGGGAACATCGGCGAAAAGCCGCTGCATGCGAAAATTGGCGCGCATCCTGAAATATCCTGCGGGCGGTTCGGTCAGATGAAGAGCCGGAACATAAGCAAAGCGAGGCCACCCGCAAGGGCTGCCGAGAGCGGAACGGTGATGGTCCAGGCGCCGATGATGGTCAACAGATGCGAGCGGCGCACCAGATGGCGCCGGCGGATCTCTGCCGTGTTCACGTCCTTCTTGCGCCGCGCCGGCTGTCTCTCCCGCGCCTTCATCGCCATGAAGGCCTGCCGGCGGCGTGAATGTGTCATGTACCATTCGCGGTAGAGACCGACCCCGAACACCGAGCCGACGGCGATATGCGTCGAACTGACGGGAATGCCGAGGCTTGAGGCGAGGATGACGGTGACGCCGGCCGACAGCGCCACGCAATAGGCACGCACCGGATTGAGCCGGGTGATTTCCTTGCCGACGAGGTTGATAAGTTTCGGCCCGAACAGCAGCAGGCCGCAGGAAATGCCGAGCCCGCCGATCAGCAGTTCCCAGACGGGGATCGGGGAGGCGCCCACGAGCGGCTGGTCTTGCGAGGCCGAGACGACCGCCGCAAGAGGGCCTACCGCATTGGCAACATCATTGGCGCCATGCGCGAAGGAGAGAAGGGCTGCGGAAAAGACGAGCGGCACCTGGAACAGCGTTTTCAGCGACTGGTTTCGGTTGTCGAGTCCTGCCGCCTTGCGTCGCACCAGGGGAATGCTGACGAGCCAGGCCGCGAGGCCGACGGGAATGCCGACAAGGACGGCATCCACCAGTCGCAGGTCCAGATCGGCAAAGGAGACGATCAGAACGATATAGGTCGAAAAGGCCCCGAACATCACGCCGATCAGCACCGGCACCCAGCGCCGGGCCGCGGCGATCTTGTCCGGCGTGTAGATAATGAAGGTCTTGATGAAGGCCAGGACCGCAATGGCAATCGCCGCGCCGAGCAGAGGGGAAAGCAGCCAGCTTGCGGCGATGCCGGACAGCACCGTCCAGTTGACCGCCGAGACGCCGGCCGCCGCAATGCCGCCGCCCAGCACGCCACCCACGATCGCATGCGTGGTGGAAATCGGGGCGCCGATCCAGGTGGCGACGTTGATCCAGATCGCGGCCCCGAGGAGCGCTGCCATCATCGCCCAGATGTAATAGGCGGGGTTGGCGACCTTGTCTGCGTAGAGAATGCCGTTGGCGATGGTATCTGCCACGGCGGTGCCGGCCAGCAATGCGCCGGCCACCTCGCAGACGGCTGCGATCGCAAGGCCAAGACCAAGGCTCAGCACCCGCGCGCCGACTGCGGCCCCGATATTGTTGGCAACGTCGTTGGCGCCGATGTTCATCGCCATGTAGGCCGCCAGCACCGCAGCCGCGATCACGACCACGACCGCGGCATGGCCGACCACGGCGACGGCGGAAAAGATCGTGACGGCAATGAGGAAAAGAAAAGCCGCGCCCGGCGCCGCCAGCCGGCGGCCAAGGTGCATGGAGGCGCTTTCCACGGAGGCGATGCGCGCCAGATCCTTGTCCAGCGTCGCCTTCCGCCCGGGGGCCGGCGTTGCGGCGGAGCCGGCATCGTCAGGCCGGCTATCGGTCGGTGTCGTCACAATAAATGCACTGCCATTCCGGGTTGTTGCGGCCAGAGGCGAAGTCTAGCGCGAGAAAGCGACGCCACGGTGACGACCGCTACGGGTCTCAGCCTCCCACAGCACGCATCGGCTCCGCCGGCTGCGGTGTCATGCGGCGCTCGAAGGCCAGAATGAGGTTGCGCAGTTCCGCTTCCTGGACACGGCCCGCTGCTTCCCGGCAGGACACCCAGTCCAGCACGCGGCTTTCCTTCTCCGGAAAACTTTCCAGCATCTCGTCCACCTGCAGGGCATGAACCTGCACGCGCACGGGCACTTTCACCCCTGTCTTGCGCGTCTTTACATAGGCGAAGAAGCCAAAGGGGTCCTTCTCCGCCTTGCCCCGAACGCCCGCTTCCTCATAGGCTTCCCGCTCGGCCACGGCATGGGCCTTCTTGCCCTTCATCGGCCAGCCCTTCGGAATCACCCAGCGGCGCGTCTCGCGGCTCGTCAGAAGCAATATCTGCAGGCCATGGGCCGGATGGAACCGGTAGCACAGCGCGGCATATTGCTGCTGCGGCGGGCGCTGCAACATCAGGCGAAGGTCGGTGGCGATCTGGCTGAGAAGACTCACTTTCGTGGAACTCCGGATTTCGAGGAAACTCCTAACACAAAATTCTGCTTGCACAGCTGTTCATTTGCGACACAAACCGAAAATTGATGCGGCCTTTGCGTCAGTCGAACGAGTTATAACACATTCAGGTTGCGCGAAGCTGAAATATAAGAGGCTGCTTGAATATTCCCCATCATTTGACGGGCGTCAGATGAGCGAAAGGTAGCGCTTGAAGGCGAAGCCTGATCCGTGAGAGGAAGAATATCTGGGCAGTTGGAGGAGACGACGTGTCCGAAACGATCGCATTCCTGAAACCGCGAGCCGATGTGCTGGCGCGCCGCGCAACCATCATTGCCGATCTGGCGGACTTGCTGCCGCCCGAAGGCCTGGTGCATGAGCCGCGCGAACTGGTGCCCTTCGAAACGGATGCCTTCGTGTCCTATCGGCGGCTGCCGCTGGCGGTCGCGCTGCCGACCAGCACGGCGGAGGTCGCGGCGGTGCTCAAATACTGCCATCGCTACGGCATACCCGTTGTGCCGCGCGGCGCTGGAACGTCGCTGTGCGGCGGCGCCATTCCGCAGGAGGATGCGGTGGTGATCGGCCTGTCGCGCCTGTCGCGCATTCTCGAGATCGATACCGCCAACCGCACCGCCACCGTGCAGGCGGGCGTCACCAATCTCGCAATTTCCGATGCAGTGTCGCCGGAAGGTTTTTTCTATGCGCCGGATCCGAGTTCGCAGCTTGCCTGCACCATCGGCGGCAATATCGGCATGAATTCCGGCGGTGCGCACTGTCTGAAATACGGCGTCACCACCAACAACCTGCTCGGCGTCAAGCTGGTGTTGGTCGACGGCACGGTGATCGCACTGGGCGGCAAGCATCTGGATGCCGCCGGCTACGATCTTCTCGGTCTCGTCTGCGGCTCGGAAGGCCAGCTCGGCATCGTGACCGAAGCAACCGTGCGGATCCTCGCAAAGCCGGAGGGCGCGCGCCCCGTGCTGTTCGGCTTCGACACTTCGGAAGAGGCGGGCGCCTGCGTGGCCGATGTGATCGGTTCGGGCATCATCCCGGTCGCCATCGAATTCATGGACAAGCCCGCCATCGAGATCTGCGAGGCCTTTGCCAAGGCCGGCTATCCGCTCGATGTCGGCGCGCTGCTGATCGTCGAGGTGGAGGGATCGGAGGCGGAGATGGATGCGATGCTTGCGCTCATCGTCGAGATCGCGCGGCGCCACGGCGTGCTGACCGTGCGCGAGTGCCAGTCGGCGACGGAGGCGGCGCTGATCTGGAAGGGCCGCAAGTCCGCCTTTGGCGCGACGGGCCGCATTGCCGATTATATCTGCATGGATGGCACGGTGCCGCTCAGCCAGCTGCCTTATGTGCTGAAGCGCACCGGCGAGATCGTTGCTGGCTTCGGGCTGCGCGTTGCCAATGTCTTCCATGCCGGCGATGGCAACATGCATCCGCTGATCCTGTTCAATGCCAATGATCCCGTCGAAGCCGCTAAAGCCGAGGCCGCTGGCAACGAGATCCTGAAACTGTGTGTCGATGCCGGCGGCTGTCTGACCGGCGAGCACGGCGTGGGAATCGAGAAGCGGGACCTGATGCGCCACCAGTATTCCGAGGCGGACCTTGCCCAGCAGATGGCGGTGCGCGCCGCCTTCGATGCGCAATGGCTGATGAACCCGTCCAAGGTGTTTCCGCTGGAAGGGCGGCCGGCCGCATGAGCGCGATTCTGGTTCCTGTCTGCGAGGAGGAAGCGGCCGGCATGATCCGCGCTGCCGCTGAAGGTGGCCGCACGCTGGCGATTTCGGGCGGCAATACCCGCATCGGTTTCGGCCGGCCGGTCGAAGCCGATGCGGTGCTGCGCTCTGCCGGTATCTCCGGCATCGTCGCCTATGATCCGGCCGAGATGGTGATGACGGCGCGGGCCGGCACCCCGCTTGGCGAGATCGAGGAGGCGCTGCTGGAAAGCGGCCAGATGCTGTCCTTTGATCCGATCGACCACCGGGCGATCATGGGCACCGAGGGTGAGCCGACGATCGGCGGCGTGTTTGCCACCAATGCCTCCGGCTCGCGGCGGCTGTCGGCCGGGGCCGCGCGCGACAGCCTGCTCGGCATCCGCTTCGTCAACGGTCGCGGCGAGGCGATCCGCGCCGGCGGACGCGTGATGAAGAACGTCACCGGGCTTGATCTCGTCAAGCTTCTCGCCGGGTCGCAGGGGACGCTTGGCTTCCTGACGGAGGTGACCTTCCGCGTGCTGCCGCGTCCGCAGACCGAGCAGACCGTGATCGTCTCCGGCCTTGATGACGAGGCTGCAACGCGGGTGATGGCGACAGCCATGGGGCTGCCGCTCGAAGTGTCCGCTGCGGCGCATCTGCCGGAAAGCGTGCGCGGCCGTTTTCTCGGCGGGCATCTGCCGGAGGGGGCTGCAACCGTGCTGCGGCTGGAGGGACTTTCCGCCTCGGTGTCCGTGCGGGCCGCCCGCCTTCGGGAACTGCTGGGCCGTCATGCTCCGGTGTCGGCGATCGAAAACGAGGCCAGCGCTCACCTCTGGCGACAGATTCGCGACGTCGCGCCCTACACCGACAATACCTGTCGCCCGGTCTGGCGTGTCTCCGTCGCGCCCTCCGCCGGCTTTCAGGTGGTCGCGGCGCTGCGGCAGGAGGCGGGCATCGACGTCTTCTATGACTGGCAGGGCGGGCTTGTCTGGATGCGGATGGAAGCCGATCCCGAGGCAGACCTGCTGCGCCGCGTCATCGCCCATTTCGGCGGCGGCCATGCCACGCTGATGCGGGCGTCGGAGCGCATGCGGCAGGCGATTGCTCCCTTCGAGCCGCTGCCGGACCCCGTCGCGGTGCTCACCCAGCGGGTCCGCCTCTCGCTTGATCCGTTCGGCGTCTTCGCCCGGAGGATCACCTGATGCGGGCGGACTACAAGGACTGGCTTGTCGCACAGGAATATTCCGACAACACGCGCAACGCCCAGCTTCATCGCGTTTCGCGCGTAGAGCAGGCCTATGGCAATCTCGACGAGATCTGGGGCGCCGGTGGCTATGACGCGCTGATCGCCGAGCTGGTCTATACCAGCGCCGACGAGAAGGCGGGCCGGCCCAATCCATCGCGGCTGGTGTTCGACGGCAATATCCGCAACAACCTGCAATCCTACAAGAATGCGGTGGTGCGCTACCGCAAGTTCCTCAACGAATCCACGCTGGATGCTGCGGCAGTTTTGCCGGAAGCGGCTGCCCTGCCCGAGATCGCCCATGAAAAACAGAAGCTTTCGCTGGAGCGGGACATGCAGGCGGCCCTTCGCCGCGACATCGCCCGGCTGGAGCAGGGGCTGACCATCGCCGATGATGGCGCCGAGCGCGCCGTGTCCTCCGGCTTTATCGACATCTTCTGCCAGGACCGAGCCGGGGCGAGCGTTGTCGTGGAGCTGAAGGCCGGAAAAACGGATGCGCGCGTCGTCGGCCAGATCCTCGGCTACATGGGCGACATCATGGAGGAGGATGGCGCCTCGCGCGTGCGCGGCATCATCGTGGCGCATGATTTCGACAAGCGCACGATTGCGGCTTCCCGCGCGGTGCCGAACCTCACGCTCATGCGTTATTCGATCTCCTTCACCTTCGAGGAAATGGCCTGACCCATGCAGACATCCTTCACCGCCGAACAGCTTGTCGATCCGCAGGTGGCGGAATCGGAAAAGATCCTGCGGCGCTGCGTGCATTGCGGCTTCTGCACGGCCACCTGTCCCACCTATGTGACGCTGGGCAACGAGCTGGACAGCCCGCGCGGGCGCATCTACCTCATCAAGGACATGCTGGAAAACGGCCGCCCGGCCGATGCGGAGGTGGTGAAGCACATTGACCGCTGTCTCTCCTGCCTTTCCTGCACCACCACCTGTCCCTCCGGCGTCGATTACATGCATCTCGTCGATCACGCACGGGTGCATATCGAAAAGACCTATACGCGCCCGCCGCTCGACCGTTTCACCCGGGCGCTGCTGGCGGCGATCCTGCCCTATCCGGCACGGTTCCGTGCGGCGCTGACGCTTGCGGGCCTTGCCCGGCCGCTGGCGCCGGTTCTTTCGCGCGTCAAGGCGCTGTCTTCCTTTGCCGCCATGCTCTCGCTTGCGCCGCAGACGTTGCCCGCAGCGCCGGCTCCATCAGGGGAGGCTGTGGTTGCCCCTGGCCTTCGCCGTGGCCGCGTCGCCCTTCTCGAAGGGTGCGCCCAGCCGGTGCTCGATCCCGGCATCAATGCCGCCACCCGCCGCCTGCTTGCCCGCTTCGGCGTGGCGGTGGTCACGCCGAAGGGTGAGGGCTGCTGCGGCGCGCTGGTGCATCACATGGGCCGCGAGGCCGATGCGCTCGATTTCGCCCGCCGCAATATCGATGCCTGGATGGCCGAGATCGAGGGGGAGGGGCTCGATGCCATCCTGATCACCGCGTCCGGCTGCGGCACCACGATCAAGGATTACGGCCACATGCTGCGGCTCGACCCGGCCTATGCGGAGAAGGCGGCCCGCGTTTCGGCACTCGCCCGCGACATCACCGAATATCTGGCGACCCTCGATCTGCCGCGGCTGGAGACGCGTGGGCTGACGGTGGCCTATCATTCCGCCTGCTCGATGCAGCACGGGCAGAAGATCACGCTGCAGCCGAAAAACCTCTTGAAGGCGGCGGGCTTTGCCGTGAAGGATCCGGCGGAAGGCCATCTCTGCTGCGGCTCCGCCGGCACCTACAATATCCTCCAGCCGGAGATTTCTGGCCAGCTCAAGCAGCGCAAGGTGCGCAATCTGGAGGCCACGAAACCGGATGTGGTCGCTACCGGCAATATCGGCTGCATCACCCAGATCCGCACCGGAACCGAGATCCCGGTGCTGCACACGGTGGAACTGCTGGACTGGGCCTATGGCGGGCCGAAACCCGCAAGGCTTCCGGCCTGATGGCGTGACGGCGTCGGGCCTGCCGGTCAGAACTTGTAGGACACGCCGAAATTCACCGCATGGGTGATGATGTCGGTCTTCAGCGAGGCATTGCTGTCGATATCGACATCGATCCAGTTGTAGGTGCCCTTGTATTCCAGGAAGGCCGACCAGTTGTCGGTGAAGCGGTAGCTGACGCCCGCCTGGGCCTGGATCGTTGCGCCGCCGAACTGGTAGTCGAAGGTCTTGCCGGAGGGGCGGGTGACTTCCACATGCGGCACGTTGATGCCGACGCCGGCGCCGACATAAGGCGTGATCGGCAGGTCCTGCAGCGGGAAGCGGTAGAGCGCGTTCAGCGTCAGGATGTTCAGCCCGTCGGTGAACTCGAAATGCGACCAGCCGGCCTTGGCCATGGTCTCGTCGTCTGCATAGACCTTGTCATGCGTGTAATCGAGCGAGATGCCGAGGTTGGACAGCGCGCCGCCGTCGAACCAGTAGGTGCCGCGGATGCCCCAGTAGGGCGGGCTTGCGAATGATTTGCCTTCCCAGCCGGCGCCGAAACCCGGCTGGTCGCTGACATCCACATGGCTGTGCGGTGCCGACTGCCAGCCGCCATAGCCGGAGATTTCGAAATCGCCGGCTTGAGCGGCACTGACGAAGAGGCAGCCGGCCAGCAGGGCGGCAGTATGGATGGCATTGCGAAGAATCATGACGGATGCCCTGGGTCCCGTTAGCGTGATGCCAAGCTAAGCGGCCGGGCATGACAGGCACATGACAAACCTGTTGCCGCCCTGCCTCACATCACGATGACTGTGGTTCCGATGGGAACGCGCTCGTAAAGATCGGTGACATCCTCATTGCGCATGCGGATGCAGCCGGAGGAGACGCCGCTGCCGATCGTCCAGGGGGCATTGGTGCCGTGGATGCGGTAGAGGGTCGAGCCAAGGTAGAGCGCGCGTGCGCCGAGCGGGTTTTCCGGGCCACCCTGCATGGAGGCGGGCAGATAATGCCCTTTCGCCGCCTCGCGGGTGATCATCTCCTTCGGCGGGTGCCAGTCCGGCCATTCGGCCTTGCGGGTCACCTTGTGGGCGCCTGCCCATTCGAAGCCCGGCTTGCCGACGCCGACGCCATACCGTTTAGCCTTGCCGTCCTCCAGCACCAGATAGAGGAAGCGGTGCGGCGTATCGATGACGATGGTGCCCGGCGTCTCGCGCGTGTCATAGTCGACGATCTGCGGCAGGAATTGCGGTTCCAGCCGGCTGCGGATCACCGGGATCGGCTGCATGGCGGCCGTCTGAACCGGGGTGGCGACCGAAGCGGCGGCCGGCAGCGATAGCTCCGGCTGGCGCGGGCGGATCTGTGTGGATTGCGTTCGGGGTGCCGCGACCGGCGGCGCCACGGCTATCTGGCGAAACGGCGTGGCGGGCAGGCCTGTCTGGGAACGGCCGGCGCTGACCGGGGAGGCGGCCGCGGGCGCGTTCGCTGGAACCGCGCCTCCCAGTTGCCGGATCCACGGTGCCGTCAGGTCCGGGCTGACGATCACCGGCGGCCGTTCGCGGTAGCGCTCCTCGGCGGCAGCGGGCGCGACGAAGACCTGCAGGCCTGTGCCGATCAGAATCAGGGTCTTGTCGAAACGTGTCCAGGGGCGCTGCATCCGCGACATCCTTTCCAAAGGGTTGACGCCGGCGGCCGGCCGGCATCCTCATGCCCCAGAAACTGCGCTGCAACCGCCACCGAACGGTAAATGCAGGCTCCTGAAAATCCGCGGGTTTTTGCAAACCGGACGGCAGGGTTAATGCATCGTTTGGAAACGGGGTAAAGGACTGGTAAAGCTCCCGCCGTCCGGGCTGGCGCACCGATCGCCGGCGGCAGATTTCGGATGGCATGTTTCGGGTGGAAGGGGTCGCCCGTTCGTGCCAGGGCGCGGGGATCTTGAGAGGAGTTTTCATGACGAAACCGGGTATCATCGAGGGCGCGGACGGCCGCTGCCGCTGCTTCTGGCATCAGGGCCTTGCCGATTACGAGCGCTATCACGACGAGGAATGGGGCCGCCCGGTCACCGATGACATCCGCCTGTTCGAGAAGATCTGCCTTGAAGGGTTTCAGTCCGGCCTCTCGTGGCTGACGATCCTGCGCAAGCGCGAGAATTTCCGCGCTGCCTTCGCCGGCTTCGATTTCAAGCGCGTTGCCACCTTCGGCGAAGCGGATATCGAGCGCTGCGTGGCGGATGCCGGCATCATCCGCCATCGCGGCAAGATCGTTTCCACCATCAACAATGCCAGGCGTGCGGTGGAACTGCGCGACGAATTCGGCTCGCTGGCAAGCTTCTTCTGGTCCTACGAGCCGAAGCCCGGCGAACGTCCCGCCGTGATGGATCTGGAAACGTTGCGCGCCAACCCCACGACGCCGACCTCCATCCGCCTGTCGAAGGACCTGAAGAAGCGCGGCTGGACCTTTGTCGGCCCGACCACCGTTTACGCCTTCATGCAGGCGATGGGCCTCGTCAACGATCATCTGGATGGCTGCTATCGCCAGCCGGAGGCAGATGCGGAACGGGCAGCCTTCGCGCGGCCGTAAGGCTTAATCGATGCTGAGCGCCAGCACGCGGCTGATTTCGGTCAGCGAGCGGCCGGACTGATTTCTCCACGTGTTGAAGGCGGCCTGCACCGCCGCCTTGTCGCGGGCCGAGGTCGGCGCCTTGCTCACCACGTCTTCGGCCACCAGCCGGTTCACGACGCTTTGCGACAGGATGAAGCTTTCCAGCCCGGCAAGGCGCAGAAAATACGGCCCCGTATTGCCGCCGAGCCGGGAACCCTTCTTCTGCAGGAGATCGAGCAGGCCGATATAGTTCTCTGCCGGCCAGCCTGCGAAGAAGGCTCCGGCGGAGCCGTGGTCGCGGGCGAGATCTGCGAGGAACACCGCGTTTTCCTGCACGGACTTGATCTTCTGGCCATGCCGGATGATCCGCGTGTCGGAGACCAGCCGGCCGAAATCCTCGTCATGCAGCATGGCGCAAGGACCGATGTCGAAGCCTTCGAAGGCGGCCTCGAACCCCGGCCACATGGCATCCACGACCTTCCAGTTGAAGCCGGACTGGAAGATGCAGCGGGTCATCAGCGCAAGGAACCGGTCGTCGGTCATGGCGGCAATCTCGGCTGCCGGCTTCGGAAACTGCAGGGCCTCGCGCACGGCCTCTTCGCCCTTGCGCTCGACGGCAAGTGTCCAGATGTCGTCAAAGCTGCGCATGGCCGTCCTCTCAGCTGCAGATATCGTCGATCAGCGGCTTCACTCCGCCGAGATCGTCGATCTCGCGGAAACGCGGCGCTTCCGCCGGCTTTTCCACATGCTCCAGCACCCAGGTCAGCGCATGCGGCACGAACACGCCCCAGCTGCCGGCGGCCAGCGCCGGCACCACGTCGGATTTCAGCGAATTGCCGATCATCATCGCCTGTTCCGGACCATCGCCATGCTTGCCGAAGATGCGGCGATAGGTGGTGGCGGTCTTGTCGGAGACCACTTCCACGGCGTCGAAGTAATCGCCGAGCCCGGATTGCGCCAGCTTGCGCTCCTGGTCGAAGAGGTCCCCCTTGGTGATCAGCACGAGGAAGTATTGGCCGCACAGCGCCTCCAGGGTGTCGCGCGCATGCGGCAGGCATTCGACGGGGTGGGACAGAAGCTCGCGGCCGATCGAAAGAATCCGGCCCACCACCTCGGCCGGCGCCTTGCCTTCGGTCACCTCCAGCGCGGTTTCGATCATCGACAGCGTAAAACCCTTGATGCCGAAACCGTAATAGGCAAGGTTGCGCTTTTCCGCCTCCAGCAGGCGCTCCGAGACGTGGTCGCCCTCGGCATAATCGGCGAGAAGATCGCGGAAATGGCTCTCCGTCAGCTTGTAATACTGCTCGTTCTGCCAGAGCGTGTCATCGGCATCGAAGCCGATGACGGTCAGCGGGCGGATGGTCATGGCGGGCCTCTTCCTCAGGACGACGCGATTAAACTAATCCCGTCTGCGGCCAATGCAATGGCGCGCCAGCGCGCCATTGCGGGGTGCGGCCAGGGCCCTTCGCGCGTGCCTTACTGGCCGTGTTTGGCCAGCCACGCCTTCATCACGGCAATCTCGGCTTCCTGCGCCGCGATGACGTCCTCGGCGATCTTGCGGATGGCCGGGTCCTTGCCGTGGGCCAGTTCCACCTTGGCCATGTCGATGGCGCCCTGATGATGCGGGATCATCGAGCGGACGAAATCGACATCGGCATTGCCGGTATAGGGGATGGCCATGGCCTTGTGCATGGTCATGTTGGCTGCCTCGAAGCCCTTGGTCGAGGCGTCGGCACCGTTCATGGCATGGCCGGAATGGGCCGACATGTCGTCTGCGAGGGCTGGCAGGGGTGCGGGCAGGGTGAAGAGCGCGGCGACGAGGCCGGCGGTAAGAGCGGTTCTGACTGTCATGGGTCTTGGTCCCGTGTTTGACGAGTTGCAAAAAGGAAAAAAGGGGCGGATCAACCGCCGTCCGGCTCGTCAGGCGCGGGGTGGAGGATCAAGCGGCGCGGGCGCCCTGTCCAGAAGCACCGCATCCGGCAGGGGGGCGGGATAGCGCAGCGCCATCGGATGGCCACCCGCCAGCACGAGGGGCGGCACCAGCGAGGTACAGGCGGCACAGAGGCTCATGGCGCAGCCGGTCTTGTGGTGCGTGTCGGCGCAGTCGCGGCAATGGCCGGCGCTTCCTGCGTTCCGGTCCGCATGCTCTGCGCCCGTCATTGCCGTCTCGTGCAGTTTCCCGTGGCGGTGCAGCGATATGGTCGCCGCGGCGCCCGGCATCGGGTGATCCCTCATCATCGGCATTCCGCCCGCTGCCATCGGGAGCGCAAGCGCCGGCATCAGCCCTTGAAAGAGCCAGGCCAGCAGGGCGAGGAGAAAGGCAAAACGGCGCATGTCGTTCAGAGTAGTCCGCATCCGGCAAAATGCAAGGACGGGCAGCCGGCGATGGGCCGGCGAGGGCCATGGCCGTCTCCTCAGGCGGCGATCACGCGATGCACCGCCTGCTGGTGCGGTCCCTGCTCGCCGAAGGGGGCGACCGTCCAGTCCCAGCTCTTTCGATGGTCCGGCACGGGCACGCCGCAGAGAAGATCGTCCTCCTCCAGAACGCTGCCATCGCGTGACAGCACGCGGTAGGAGACATCGGTGATGAGGCAGGTGCGGCAGGGCAGGGCAGCAAGGCCGGAGAGATGCGCCGCCGCCAGTTGCGGCAGAATGGTGTGCGCCGCTTCCGCCCTGCCGGAGGTCTCGAGCGCCATCCGCGCGCCGACCCCGATCTGCGAGAGCAGATTGGCGGAGACGACGAGATCGAGATAGGGCACCTGCCGCAGGAAGGCGAGCGGTTCCGGGGCCTCGCCGGCGAGCGCCGCCTCGAGGCCCGAGAGATCGCGGTGGATCAGCCGCACCTGGCGCAGGCGCCGCGCCGAAAGTCGCAGGCGCACGCTGGCAAGATGTACCAGATCGACCAGCACCACCGTGTCGAAGCTTTTGGCAAGGGCCGCGACGGGAACGTCGCGCAGCAGGCCGGAGCCGAGCACGACCGCCGTGCGCCGCTGCCGCATGGCCTTCACCGTGTCCAGCACATGCGCCTGACTCATCGCCTCATGCGGCGCCCAGGCCTTTTCGCAGCGCCTCGCGCGCGCAAGCAGGCTGACCGAGGCGGCGATATGTCGGCGGAAGGGGCTGGGCGTCAGCGGCAGGCTGGCGGCGTAATCGAGGGCTTCGAGGATCAACGGTAAATCTCGCGGCGATGGCCGATCTCGACAACGAGCACGATCAGTTTCCTGTCCATGATTTCGCAGATGATACGGTAGTCGCCCACCTTGTCGCGCCAAAGATGTTCAAACTGCTGTCCCTGCATGGATAAAGCATAGCACTATGGATGATGCCTTGCCACCCTTGCCCCCCGCTTCAAGGCTTGCCGCCTGTGGCTTCATCCTCTAAGAAACCGCTCAAAATTCCGGCCTTTTCCGGTGCCGGCGGCAAGGAAGATCATCATGAGCGACAAGAAGCAGAAACAGCAGAAACTGAAGGCCCGCCTGCCGCGCGGCTTTGTCGATCGCACCGCTGCCGATATCCATGCCACCAACGAAATGGTCGCAAAGATCCGCGAGGTCTACGAGCGCTACGGTTTCGACCCGATCGAGACGCCGCTGTTCGAATATACCGATGCGCTCGGCAAATTCCTGCCCGACAGCGACCGCCCCAACGAGGGTGTCTTCTCGCTGCAGGATGACGACGAGCAGTGGATGAGCCTGCGCTACGATCTCACCGCGCCGCTGGCCCGCCACGTGGCCGAAAATTTCAACGAGATCCAGCTGCCCTACCGCACCTATCGCGCGGGCTACGTGTTCCGCAACGAGAAGCCGGGCCCCGGCCGGTTCCGCCAGTTCATGCAGTTCGATGCCGACAGCGTCGGCGCGCCGGGCGTTCAGGCCGATGCCGAAATGTGCATGATGATGGCCGATACGCTGGAAGCGCTCGGCATCAAGCGCGGCGACTATGTGATCCGGGTAAACAACCGCAAGGTGCTTGATGGGGTTCTCGAAACAATCGGTCTTGGAGGAAACGACAAAGCCACTCAGCGACTAAACGTTTTAAGAGCTATTGATAAATTAGATAAGTTCGGTCCCGATGGCGTGAAGCTCTTGCTAGGTGAAGGTCGCAAGGACGAGTCTGGCGATTTCACCAAAGGCGTGGGACTTAGTGAGCCACAGATTGTAAAATTGCTCAACTTTATCGATATATTGCAGACTGCGGAAACCGCGCTTGGTTCTCATCCTCTAGTGCAGGATCCTATCCCCGGGTTAGAAATAGATGGACCCAAGGCTGTGCGTGGCGCGATATTCAATACGCTTCACGATAACTTCAAGGATTCACCAACTGGCGTTGAAGGTGTCTTTGAACTCAAGCAGATTTGGCAATTGGTTGAAACTGCCGGCTACGGTCCTGACCGCATCAAGATCGACCCCTCCGTCGTTCGTGGCCTCGAATACTACACCGGCCCCGTCTATGAAGCCGAACTCACCTTCGACGTCACCAACGAAAAAGGCGAAAAGGTCGTGTTCGGCTCGGTCGGCGGCGGTGGTCGCTATGATGGCCTTGTCTCGCGCTTCATGGGCCAGCCGGTGCCGGCCACCGGTTTCTCCATCGGCGTGTCGCGCCTGATGACGGCGCTGAAAAACCTCGGCAAGCTGGGGCAGGACGAAGTCCTCGCGCCGGTTCTCGTCACCGTGATGGATGGCGATGTGGAGGCCATGGGGCGTTACCAGCGTTTTGCGCAGGCGCTGCGCAATGCCGGCATCCGCGCCGAAATGTATCAGGGCAACTGGAAGAAATTCGGCAACCAGCTGAAATATGCCGATCGTCGCGGCTCTCCCATCGCCATCATCCAGGGTGGTGACGAGCGGGCGCAGGGCGTCGTGCAGATCAAGGACCTGATCGAGGGCAAACGCCTTTCCGGCGAGATATCAGACAATGCCGAATGGCGCGAGGCCCGCGTGGCGCAGATCGTGGTGCCAGAGGCGGAACTGGTGGAAAAGGTCAGGGAGATCCTGGCCGCGCAGGCGGAAGATCGCCGCCGGGCGAAGGGTGTTTGATGTTGGCGTCTGTGGTTTTCCCCTTCCCCAACCCTCCCCACACGGGGGAGGGAGCCGGTCGGCGCGTGCCGTTTTCCCACCTGTTCAGTTTGCGCGTTCAGACTGTTCGTTCTGACCGGTGCGCTAGATTGGTAACGAGCGCTTGCTTCAGGTCTTCTCCCCCCTTGCGGTGGGGTCCGAAGAACGGGGCGAGACGAGTGGCTCGACCCCAAAGGCCGGCAGGCCAGAGAGGGTATTTCACCCGAGGCCTTACCCCATGCCGCTGATCGACATGCCCGATTTCGCTCCGGCGATCCTCGAGGAATTCGCGGGCCGCAACACCACCCGCGTCGATACCCCGGTCATCCAGCCGGCAGAACCCTTTCTCGACATGGCGGGTGAGGATCTGCGCCGGCGGATCTTTCTGACCGAGAACGAGCGGGGCGAAAGCCTGTGCCTCAGGCCGGAATTCACCATTCCCGTCTGCCTGCGCCACATCGAAACCGTCACCGGCACGCCGAAACGCTATGCCTATCTTGGCGAAGTGTTCCGCCAGCGCCGCGAGGGCGCCAATGAATTCTATCAGGCGGGGCTCGAAGATCTCGGCGATACGGATGCCGCGACAGCCGATGCCCGCATCGTTGCCGATGCGCTGGCCTGCCTGCACAGGGTTCTGCCGGGCAGGGCCTTTGCCGTCACCATCGGCGATCAGGCGGTGTTCGAGGCGGTGGTGGCAGCGCTTGGCCTGCCCTCCGGCTGGCAGCGGCGCCTCGTGCGTGCGTTTGGCCAGACGGATGTGCTGGAAGCGATCATCGCCCGTCTGGCGAAGCCCGAACCCGTTGCGGGCCTTTCGCCGGAGGTGGAGGGCCTGCTGGAGGCGGGCGACGATGCAGCACTTGCCCGCCATCTGCATGACGAGATGGAGCGCACCGGCTATCTCACCAATGCCAGCCGCGCCCCGGAAGAGATCGTCCGGCGTCTGAAGGAAAAGCGGCTGCTGGCCGGCGCGTCGCTCGATGCCGCCAAGCTCGATGCGCTGAAGGAGTTTCTCTCGATCAATGTCTCGCTGCGCTATGCGCCGGGCGTGCTGGCCGATTTCGCCCGCTCTGCCGGCCTGCCGCTCGATGCGGCAATCGCCGGTTTTGACGCGCGCGTGGCGGCGCTCAGTGCAGCCGGCGCCTCGCTCGCCGACATCACCTGGCGCGCCGCCTTCGGCCGTCCGCTCGATTACTATACCGGCCTCGTCTTCGAGGTCACCGTGCGCGGCGAGCATGACGTGCTGGTCGGCGGCGGTCGCTATGACCGCATGCTGACGCTGCTCGGCGCCAAGGAGCATATCCCGGCCGTCGGCTTTTCCATGTGGCTCGACCGCATTCAGAAGGCGAAGGAGGGCGCGGCGATCCGAAAAGTGGAAGCCGGTTTTCGGACGGAATCGCCGCGCAAAAGCGGAGAACTGCGATGACCATCACCATCGGGCTTCCCTCCAAGGGCCGCATGAAGGAGGATGCCTCCGCCATCTTCGAGCGGGCCGGCATGAAGATCGTCGCCGTCGGCAATGACCGCTCCTATCGCGGCCGCGTCGAAGGGTTTGACGACGTGGAGATCGCCTTCCTCTCGGCCTCGGAAATCTCGCGCGAGATCGGCAACGGCACCGTGGATTTCGGCGTGACCGGCGAGGATCTGATCCGCGAAGGTCTGTCGGAGGCCGACCGGCGGGTGGAGATTGCCGCCCGTCTCGGCTTCGGCCATGCCGATGTGGTGGTGGCCGTGCCCGATATCTGGCTCGACGTGGAAACCATGGCCGATCTCGGCGATGTCGCCGCCGAATTCCGCGCCCGCCACGGACGGCGGCTCGCAATCGCGACAAAGTACTGGCGGCTCACCCAGCAGCATTTTTCTTCGCAACACGGCATCCAGCTCTATCGCATTGTGGAAAGCCTCGGCGCCACCGAGGGTGCCCCGGCCGCCGGCCAGGCGGATATCATCGTCGATATCACCTCCACGGGCTCCACGCTGAAGGCCAATCATCTGAAGGTCCTCTCGGACGGGGTGATCCTGCGCTCCGAAGCCTGCCTCGTCAGGGCGCGCAAGCCGGAGCATGAGGGCAATGCGACGGTGGCGAAGATTGTGGAGGCGGTGCGCGGGGTGGTGTAACGGGCCGTTGTGCCTTTTGCACGCGAGCCCCCCTCATCCGCCCTTCGGGCACCTTCTCCCCAAGGGGAGAAGGGAGGGTTGCGAGCGCCTTGCGCCAGCTTACAACTCGGACATCTGCGGATAGAATGAACCGTAAAACGTCGCGGTTGGCTTATGCGTTAACGAAGGGCGTCGACGGTGCAGCTTATCCCTTCTCCCCTCGGGGAGAAGGTGCCCGAAGGGCGGATGAGGGGGCCACGGTGCCACGCCACAAAAGATCCAGTCTCGACAACAGAAAACCCGCCGGATCGCTCCGGCGGGTTTTCTGCATGTGCCCGAGGATGGGCGTTATATCAGGCCAGAGCGGGGGCTGCGCCGCGACGGGCATCCAGCGAATAGGCGCCGGCGCCGACGGTGGCGAGCAGGATATAGGCGCCGGCCAGCGTGAAGTTCTTCATCATCATGATGCCGTTCAGCGTGTTGATCCAGCCAAGCGCTGCATCCGGCCAGCCCGGAACGGCAACCGTGCCGGAATGGAAGACCGCGCCGGTGAACACGCAGAAGGCGGCCAGGGCCCAGCCGACGATGCGCACCTGGAAGCCGACGAGAACGGCAAGGCCGGTGACGAGTTCGAACAGGCCGGCGAGATAGGCAAGCGCGGTTGCGGCCGGCAGGCCGGCGCCGGTGATCATGCCGGCAGTGGCGGCAGGGTCCGTCAGCTTGCCGAAGCCGGACAGGATGAAGATGAAGGAGAGAAGAACGCGGGCGATCAGCAGGATCGCATTGTTGGTGATCGACATGGTGTGGTCTCCAGAGGATGTGCCGTGGCGGCGGTGTCTGTCTGGCAAAATATATGCGCCAGATTGTCGCGCCGCGAAAGATGAACGGATGAAGACGAATTGTTCGGTATTTGTGAACGAACGGCAGGCGCGAATTCAAGACTTGACCTCAAGAGCGCTTGAGGTCGGAGCATGGTGGAAACATCGAGGATACGAGAATGGTGAAGGTCGTCACCGACAGGGATCTGCAGGATCTTTCGCTGACCGCAATCGCGATCGAGGCTGTGGAACGGGCGTTTCGCGAGAAAGCCGCCGGCATGCTGGTGTCGCCGCCGCGGCATTGCGTTGCGATGGGCGATGCAGGCGATCTGGTCTTCACGGTGGGCGGCGTCACAGGCGGGGCCCAGCCGGTCGCCGGCTTCCGGGCCTATACGACGTTCAACGGCGAACGGGACGAGCAGGTCGTCGCCCTCTGGAATCCCTCCAGCGGAGCGCTCATCGGCCTTGTCACCGGCGCGCGGCTGGGAGCGCTGCGAACCGGCGCGATCGGCGGCGTTGCGATCCGCCACATGGCACGAGACGATGCTCGCATCGTCGGCGTCATCGGCAGCGGTGAGCAGGCGAAAACACAGCTGGAAGCGGCGGCCGCCGTCCGGCCGATCCGGCATGCCCTTGTCTACAGCCGTAACGAAGCAAACAGGATCCGGTTTGCCGATGAGATGGGGCGGCGTCTCGGCATATCCGTCCGTCCGGTCGAGACCTCCCGGCAGGCGGTGACGGAGAGTGACATCGTGATCTGCGCCACATCCAGCACCCTGCCTGTTCTGGAGGCGTCGTGGCTGAAGCCGGGCACGCATGTGAACACGGTCGGTCCGAAATTCGTCGGTGCCCATGAGATCGCGGTGGAGGTTGCCGCTGCTGCCCGGACGATTGCGACCGATTCACCGGAGCAGATGCTGGCCTATGCCAGACCCTTCTTCCTGACCGATACACCGGACATGCGGCGGATCAGGGATCTCTGCCTCCTGGTTGCGGAAAACAGGCCGGTCAGGCGGCAAGAGGATATCACGCTGTTCTGCTCCACAGGTCTGGCAGGCACGGAGGTTCTGGTGGCGGAAGCGATCCTCCAACGGTGCGCATCCGGCATTGAAATTGAGCGGTGAATATTTCTATCCTGCCCGGCGGTGGCCAGAATGGGAAGAACGACGTGACGGCTGGAACGATAGGCTTTGCAACAGGGCTGCTGCTGGATGAGGCGCGGTCGAACTGGAGCGGCGACGGCCCGCGTCCCGTTCGCTGGTCCGCCTGGTATCCCGCCGCGGCCGGCAGCCTCGCGCGGGAAATCGTGATCCCGCCCCGCCGTCCCCTCTATTCTCTTGGTCTACTGGCGCCCGAGGCGCCTGTTGCTGCGTCTGCGGAGCGCTATGCGGTGGTTCTGATCTCGCATGGCACCGGCGGTTCGGCCTCCGGTCTCGGCTGGCTGGCCGCCGCGCTTGCCGAACAGGGCTTTGTGGTGATCGGTGCCGATCATCACGGCAATACGGGTGTGGAAGCCTATCGTGCCGAAGGCTTTCTGTGCTGGTGGGAACGGGCACGGGACCTCACGGTGCTTCTGGACCGGCTGAGCGAGGAGGGGGCATTGGCCGGCCGGCTGGATCTTGAAAACGTTTCGGCCGCAGGCTTTTCACTCGGCGGCTATACCGCGCTGGCCCTGGCCGGCGCCATCACCGAGGTGGAGCGGATGATGGCGTTCGTGGCGGCGCATCCCGAAACCGGCGGGCCGCAGGAAATGCCGGATCTGGCCGCGCAGATCGAACCGCTCCTCTCTTCCAGCGCGGTCTTTCGGGCCTCCTGGGAAAGACAGTCTCACGACTACCGCGACGAGCGGATACGGGCCGTCGTCACCATGGCAGCGGCGCCGCCGGTGCGCGGCTTCACGGAGACAAGCCTGCGCGCCCTTCACCTGCCGGTCACGCTCCTTTGCGGCGAGGCGGATCGCGAAGCGCCCTACGATCTCTGCTCGGCCTGGCTGAACGAGCGCCTGCCCAGCAGCCGGCTCATCAGCCTTGGCAAGGACGTCGGCCATTACACGCTTTTGCCGGTGGGGACCGAGACGGCCGCGCGTTCCGGCAGCCCTTACTGGTCGGATATGCCGGGCGTCGTGAGGGCAGAGGTTCATGCAAACGCCGTGGACCTGACGCTGGCGGCCATTCGGGCACCATCAGCCTGATCGCCGATCGGGCAACAAAAAAGGGCGACCCGAGGGCCGCCCTTCGTAACGCAATGCCGGAAGGCTGGACTTAGAAGTCCATGCCACCCATGCCGCCCATGCCGCCAGCCGGCATGGCCGGAGCGTCCTTCTTCGGCAGTTCGGCGATCATGGCTTCCGTCGTGATCAGCAGCGAAGCAACCGAAGCAGCGTTCTGCAGAGCGGTGCGAACAACCTTGACCGGGTCAACGATACCCATGGCGATCATGTCGCCATACTCGGAGGTCTGAGCGTTGTAGCCGAAGTTGTCGTCGTTCTTTTCGAGGATCTTGCCAACAACGATCGAAGCTTCGTCACCGGCGTTGTCTGCGATCTGGCGAACCAGCGACTGCAGGGCGCGGCGAACGATGTTGATGCCGGCTTCCTGGTCGTCGTTTGCGCCCTTGACCGAGATCTTCGTGGAGGAACGCAGCAGAGCGGTACCACCGCCCGGTACGATGCCTTCCTGAACGGCCGCGCGGGTTGCGTTCAGAGCGTCGTCGATGCGGTCCTTGCGCTCCTTCACTTCGACTTCCGTTGCACCGCCGACGCGGATTACGGCAACGCCGCCAGCGAGCTTGGCAAGACGTTCCTGCAGCTTTTCGCGGTCGTAGTCGGAGGTGGTTTCTTCGATCTGGGCCTTGATCTGGGCAACGCGGCCTTCGATGTCAGCCTTCTGGCCGTTGCCATCGACGATCGTGGTGTTTTCCTTGGAGATCGAAACCTTCTTGGCGCGGCCGAGCATGTCGAGCGTGACGTTCTCGAGCTTGATGCCGAGATCTTCGGAGATCACGGTACCGCCGGTCAGGATGGCGATGTCTTCCAGCATGGCCTTGCGGCGATCGCCGAAGCCCGGAGCCTTGACGGCAGCAATCTTCAGGCCGCCACGCAGCTTGTTGACGACGAGCGTTGCAAGAGCTTCGCCTTCGACGTCTTCAGCGATGATGACGAGCGGCTTGCCGGTCTGGACGACGGCTTCGAGAACCGGCAGCATGGCCTGAAGGTTCGACAGCTTCTTCTCGTGCAGGAGAATGAAGGCGTCTTCCAGGTCAGCAACCATCTTTTCCGGGTTGGTGACGAAGTAGGGCGACAGGTAACCGCGGTCGAACTGCATGCCTTCGACGACTTCGAGTTCGGTCTCGGCGGTCTTGGCTTCTTCAACCGTGATGACGCCTTCGTTGCCGACCTTCTGCATGGCTTCCGCGATGTCGCGGCCAACCTGCGTGTCGCCGTTTGCGGAGATCGTGCCGACCTGGGCAACTTCTTCCGAGGTGTTGATCTTCTTGGCCTTGGCCTGGAGATCCTTCACGACTTCGGCAACGGCGAGATCGATGCCGCGCTTCAGGTCCATCGGGTTCATGCCGGCAGCAACGGCCTTCTGGCCTTCGCGAACGATGGCCTGGGCCAGAACGGTCGCGGTGGTGGTGCCGTCGCCTGCGATGTCGTTGGTCTTCGAAGCAACTTCGCGGACCATCTGGGCGCCCATGTTCTCGAACTTGTCTTCCAGTTCGATTTCCTTGGCAACCGATACGCCGTCCTTGGTGATGCGCGGAGCGCCGAAGGACTTGTCGATGACGACGTTACGACCCTTCGGGCCGAGCGTTACCTTGACGGCATCAGCGAGAATGTCGACGCCACGCAGCATCTTTTCGCGCGCGGTGCGGCCGAATTTGACTTCTTTAGCAGCCATGTGAAAACTCCCTTGGGCTTATCAAGCCCGCTGTCGTTCAATCTTGAGGTGGAGAGGCCTTCGGCCGAAAATCAGCCGATGATGCCCATGATGTCGGCTTCCTTCATGATGAGAAGGTCAACGCCGTCGAGCTTGACTTCCGTGCCGGACCACTTGCCGAACAGAACGCGGTCGCCGACCTTCACGTCGAGCGCAACCAGCTCGCCGTTTTCCTTGCGGGCGCCCGGACCAACAGCGATGACTTCGCCTTCTGCCGGCTTTTCCTTGGCGGTGTCGGGAATGATGATGCCGCCCTTGGTCTTTTCTTCAGACTCGACGCGACGAACGACAACGCGGTCGTGCAGCGGGCGGAAATTGGTGCTTGCCATTGTCTAATCCCTCGATCAAATGACATAGGCGGGTTCAAAGTTTCCCGCGATGATGTTGTTAGCACTCCCATCTGGTGAGTGCCAGCGCCGTTGAGATAAGATTGGAGCCTGTATGAGTCAAGAACGGGGCCCAGAAATTTTATCCTGCGGCGGAACCTTTTCCCTTGTGGTTCTTTCCCCGTGCGGCTGCCTGAGCGCATGAATGAACCTGCTCCGTCGTTCGGCGCGCTGACGCTGGCCTTTGCGCGCATTGGCTGCCTCTCCTTCGGCGGGCCTGCGGCGCAGATCGCCATGATGCATCGCGTCTGCGTCGAGGAAAAAGGCTGGATCCGCGAGGACCGCTATCTGCATGCGCTGAACTACTGCATGCTGCTGCCCGGCCCGGAGGCGCAGCAGCTCGCCACCTATATCGGCTGGCTGACGCATGGGGTGCGCGGCGGGATCGTTGCCGGCCTCCTGTTCGTGCTGCCGGGGCTTGCCGTCATCATCGGCCTTTCCACCGCCTATGCGCTCTATCAGGACGCCGGCTGGCTGTCCGGCCTGTTCTTCGGGCTGAAGACCGCAGTGCTGACCATCGTGCTGGAGGCGGTGCTGAGGCTTTCCCGCCGCACGCTGAAGACCCGGTTCCTCCGGCTCCTGTCGATTCTCGCCTTCCTGGCGCTCTTCGCGCTGGCCCTGCCGTTTCCGCTGGTGGTGGTGGTGGCCGGGCTTGCGGGCTATCTGCGCGCACGGAGGCTGCCGGCAGAAGCTGCCGCCGCAGAGCCGGTGGAGACCCAGCGCCCCCGCTCGCCGCTGGGCACGGCCCTGCTGCAGCTCGGTTTCTGGGTCCTCGTCTGGCAGTTGCCCTTTCTCGTCCTGTCGCTGGTGGCGGGCGCGGAAAGCCTGGCCGCCCTGTTTGCCTTCTTCTCGAAGATGGCGCTCGTCACCTTCGGCGGCGCCTATGCGGTGCTCGCCTATGTGGCGCAGGTGGCGGTCGAGAATTATGGCTGGCTGCGCCCCGGCGAGATGCTGGACGGACTGGCGCTGGCGGAAACCACGCCGGGGCCGCTGGTGCTGGTGCTTTCCTATGTCGGCTATCTCGTCGGTTTTCGCACGGTGCCGGGGCTCGAGCCGGTGATCGGCGGCATTGTCGGCGCGCTTCTGGTGGCCTGGGCCACGTTCGTGCCGAGCTTCATCTGGATCTTCGCCGGTGCGCCCTACATCGAGCGGCTGCGCGGCAAACCGCAGATTTCCGCAGCGCTGTCTGCCATCACCGCTGCCGTCGTCGGGGTCATTGCCAATCTGGCGCTGTGGTTCGGCCTGCATGTGCTGTTTGCCGATGTGCACCGTCTGCCGCTGTTTCCCGGATGGACGGGCGAGGGGGCGCCCGGCCTCTGGTGGCCGCGGCTGGCCTCGCTCGATCCGGCGGCGCTCATCCTCTTCCTCGTCTCGGCCATCCTGCTTCTGCGGCTGAAGATCGGCATGGTCAAGGTGCTCGGCCTCTGCGCGGCGGCCGGTCTCTTGTGGCGGCTGGCGGGGTTCTGACGGCGAGGCCGTGCCGCGTGGCTGCAGCCGCAGTGTTCACAAGGAAACTCCTTGCCATCGGCCCCCAGCTTTGCCATGTCAGCGCATATCTTTTTCAAGGCACCGGATGACCATGGCAGACCGCATTCAGAATCTCAGCGCGATCACGGCGGGCTATCAGCTCGTGCTTTCGGATGTGTGGGGCGTGCTGCACAATGGCGTCGACGCCTTCCCGGCTGCCTGCGTGGCGCTGGCCGATGCGCGCAAGGCCGGCGTTACCGTGGTGCTGATCACCAATTCGCCGCGCCCCGCGCCGGGCGTCATCGAGCAGCTGCGTGTGCTCGGCGTGCCGGATGAGGCCTATGACCGCATCGTCACCTCCGGCGACGTGACCCGCCGGCTGATCGCCGAGGGCCCGAACAGGGTGTTCCTGCTGGGCCCCGAACGCGACATGCCGCTGCTCGAGGGGCTGGACGTCACCGTCACCGGCGAGGAGGCGGCAGAGGCGATCGTCTGCACGGGCTTCTTCGATGACGAAAAGGAAGTGCCGGAAGATTATCACGACATGCTGACCCGCTTCGTCGCCAGGGGCGCGCCGCTGATCTGCGCCAATCCGGATCTGGTGGTGGAGCGCGGCCATCGCATCATCCCCTGCGCCGGCGCCGTTGCCGCCTATTACGAACAGCTCGGCGGCTCAACCCGCATCGCCGGCAAGCCGCACCGGCCGATCTACGAGGCGGCGCTGGCCGCCGCGCGCGAGGTTCGCGGCGAGATCGACATGGCCAGGGTGATTGCCGTCGGCGATGGCATGCCGACCGATGTGAAGGGGGCGCTGAGCTACGGCCTGGACCTTCTCTACATTTCCGGCGGCATCCATGCGGCCGAATATACGGTGAACGGCAAGACCGACGAGGCGATCCTCAATGCCTATCTCAAGCGCGAGGGGGCGACGCCGAAGTGGTGGATGCCAAGGCTCGCCTGACGGAAGACCGCGCCATGACCGTATTTCACCGCAACGAGAAGAAAGAGCCGCTGCCGGCCGAATTGCACGGCGGTGTGGTGGCGATCGGCAATTTCGACGGCGTGCATCGCGGCCACAGCAGCGTGCTGGAACGGGCGCTGGCGCTCGCCGAACAGCGCGACGTTCCGGCCCTGGTGCTGACCTTCGAGCCGCATCCGCGCACCGTCTTCCGGCCGGACCAGCCGGTGTTCCGCCTCACGCCTGCGCCGTTGAAGGCCCGCCTGCTGGCAGCCATGGGCTTCCGCTCGGTGATCGAATACCCCTTCGACCGCGATTTCTCGCAGCGCACCGCCGAGGATTTCGTGCAGACCGTGCTGGCCGGCTGGCTGAAGGCCAGCGCCGTCGTCACGGGCTTCGATTTCCATTTCGGCCGTGGCCGCGAGGGTGGCCCGGCCTTCCTGATGGAGGCCGGTCGCCGCTACGGCTTCGACGTGTCGCTGGTCGATGCCTTCCGCGACGAGGGCGCCGAAGTGATTTCCTCCAGCCGCATCCGCACCCTTCTCGGAGAAGGCAATGTGGTGGAGGCGGCCGGCCTGCTCGGCTATCGCTACACGGTGGAGGCCGAGGTGATCGACGGCGAGAAGCTGGGGCGCACGCTCGGCTATCCCACCGCCAACATGCGCCTTGCCGCGGAAACGGAGCTGAGATCCGGCATCTATGCCGTGCGCTTCCGCCGGCCCGACGGTTCGCTGCATGACGGCGTGGCAAGCTATGGCCGCCGCCCGACGGTGACGGACAACGGCGCGCCGCTGCTCGAAACCTTCCTGTTCGATTTTTCCGGCAGCCTTTATGGCGAGGTCTCGTCGGTGTCCTTCTTCGGCTATCTGCGCCCGGAACTGAAGTTCAACGGGCTGGACCCGCTGGTGGCGCAGATGAAGCAGGACGAGGCGGAGGCAAGGGCGCTGCTGCAGGGCGTCCAGCCGCTCGGGGCTCTGGACGCCCGGATCGCCTTCTGAGAAGAGGCCTCGTCAGGCCCGCGCCCGCATCGCGTGACGAGGCTGCTGCCGTGCCAGCGCTGCCGGCGGCAGGGCATCGGCGGTAAAGGCGCCGAGTTCGATCACGCGGCCGGTCTCGGCCACGCAGATCTCGGTGATCGGGTGTTCGCATTCGCCGGCGGCAAAGTGCAGTGCTGCCTCGCGGGTGCGGAACAGCCCGCCGACACGATCCTGACGGTCGTGCACCACCCACCAGCCGTGATGATCGCGGCCGATGGTGAAGCGGGGCAGGGATGCGATGCAGGATCGTTGGTGATCCTCGGCTTTCTGGGCGGAACCCATCATAGTCTCCTTGTTCGACAGGGTCAGAGCCGGCAGCGCAGGCCGCCTTGCGTGGCAAGGGCGGCTGCCTGCAGGAAGGGAAGGTCGGTCGAAAGGCCGACGAGCGAGAGAGCGGTGCGCAGCGCCGCCAGATTCTGCGCTTCCACCGGTACCAGCGGCAGGCGCACTTCCGGTGAGGTGCCGAACACATAGGCAAGCGCCTGCTTCAGCGTCGAGACCGGATGATCGCGGTCCATGGCATCGAGCAGCGGCTGCAGGCGCGTCTGCAATGCGTGCGCGGCCTTGAGATTGCCGCCTGCGGCCGCATGATGCAGCGAGGCGGCCAAACGCGGCGCGACATTGGCGACCCAGGAGATGCAGCCGGCCGAACCGAGAAAGCCCGTGACATCGCCTTGTCCGTCGCCGCAGTAGAGACGGGTGCGCAGGCGCGTGTCATCGGAGAGGCCGAAGAGGGCAGCGTGATCGCGCGAGCCGTCGATGATGCCGGACACGTTCGGCAGGCCGGCCAGGCGCCCAACAAGTTCCGGTGTCAGCGCAAGCATGGTGGTGGCGGGGCGGCTCAGCAGAAGCACCGGCAGGCCGGCACCGGCGGTGATCTGCATCACATGCCGCACCACGCCCTCTGCGCAGGGCTTGTTGTAATAGGGCAGGACCAGAACGGCTCCATCGACGCCGGCCTGGCGGGCCTCATCGATCAGCGTTATCGCCCTGTCGGTGGCGTTGGTGACGATGCCGGCAAGCACAGGCACGCGACCATGCGCCACCTCGATGGCCGTGGCCATGACGGTGGCCCGCTCGGCAGGCGTCAGGCAATGGGATTCGCTCGCCTCGCCGCAGACGACGAGGCCCTCGATCCCGGCCTGGATCTGCCATTCGATCAGCAGCGACAGGCCGGTATGGTCCAGTGCGCCGTCCCGGAACGGGGTGACGAGATCGACGAAGGTTCCCTGAAACGGGGAAAGAGGCATGATGGCGGCTCCCGTCACACCTGCGGCTCGGCCATCAGCCGGCTGAGCAGGCGCCCGAAACGCTGGCGCCCAAAACGCTGGCGCCAGGGGAGCGTTGCGGCAGCAGGCGCGTTCGCTGCCTGGGGTGTCGCCTGCGGGGCCGAGGTCTCGCGGCTTGCCGCGCGGATGATGGAAAAGAGTTCGTGCGCCTGGATATCCTGCGCGCAGAAGAGGCTGAGCCTGTACATGGGTAAATCCCTCATGCTGTTGCAGGCTCAAAGCTAGGCCTGCCGGCATCAGGTTTCGATTTGGAAATCATCCGGCCCGCATCAAGATTTCCTCAAGATGGCGCGGCCGCCGCTGGCTGGCGCCGGATGCTCCGTTGACGCTTCCTTCGGCCTGCCGGACGCGTGTGCCGTGCGAATAGCTGTGGAAGGCCGGACGTTTACCCTTTGTTGACCATTTCGCCCCTTGCGGCGGGACAACAGGAGTGGCGTCATTGCAGAAACCGCCGAATCCGGCGGATCTATTTGAAAAAGCGTATCGCGCCGATGCTGGATCTGCTGACGGTCGTCACCTACAATGCGGTGGTCAATTTTGCCGTGGTGGTGGTCGCCACCATTGCGTGGATACGGTCCCCTCGCCAGAAGGACATGATCTACTGGGTGCTTGCCGCCTGGTTCATGGTGCTGGGCGCGATCTGCACCAGCATGACCGAAGCGCTGCCCCACAACATCCTCGCCTATCTCGGCGGATCGATCTATGTCGCGCTGACCGGCTTCATGCGGCTGGGCTTCAAGGAATTCTACGGACAACCCTACCGGATCGGCGAGGCCTTCGTTGTCTCCGTGTTCGTCTGTATCGGCTTTGGCCTGGCGGAACTGACGGCTGATCCCACCTCCATGCGCATCATGCTGATCTATGTGGGGTCGGCGGCCAATCTGGCGCTCGGCGCCGCGGTGCTGTGGCGGGGGAAACCCGGCGAGTGGCTGCCCTCCGGCCGGCTGGCCTCCGCCATCTATGCGGTCTATGCGCTTGCCAACCTGATGACGGCGCCGCTTGCCATTCTCTATCCGGTGCAGTTCATCGACCGGCTGCCGGTGTCGGACTGGATGGCCTATACCAGCATGTTGCTTCTGATCTTCAACCTGCTGTCCTTCATGATGGCCATGGTGCTGAAGCTGGAACGCAGCGGCGAGATGCAGCGCAGGCTGGCCGAGCGCGACACGCTGACGGGGCTTCTCAACCGTCGGGTCTTTCTGGAGCAGGCGGCGCAGCTTGCCAGCCGGGGCGCAACCGCCATCGCGGTGCTCGATCTCGACCACTTCAAGCGTATCAACGACACCTATGGCCACCGCGCCGGCGATGATGCGCTGGTGCAGTTTTCCGAATGCCTGCGCAAGATCCTGCCTGCCCAGGCGATCTTCGGGCGGCTGGGGGGCGAGGAGTTCGGCATCTGCCTGCCCGGCCACGACCAGGCGTCGGCGCTTGGCGTCATCCAGGCGCTGCTTTCCTTCCTCTCGACGGAGGAGATCCGCTCCGGCGACAACCGGTTCCGGCTGACCTTCTCCTGCGGGGTCACCGTGATGGATGATCCGGCCCGCAGCCTGGATGCGTGGATGGCCGATGCCGACAGCGGCCTTTATGCGGCAAAGGAGGAGGGGCGCAACCGTGTGGTGGCGCATCGCGGCAGGCCCCTGCCGCCGGAGCCCGGCCGTGGCGCGCCGCTCGCCTTTGCCTGAGCGGTCGGTGCCGCGCATTTCCGCCTGATCTTGCCCCTTCCTTTTGCCGGCAAAAACCCTTAAACAACCCGGCACTATGACGATCGTTTCCGTGGCCCGCATTCATCGAATTATCGGCCCGGCCTTCCACGCAGCGTAATCGCGCGGGAAGGTCCGGGTTTTCGGTGCTTGGGCGTCGTTTCGTCCGGGCACGTTTCTTCCGCCACGTCGAATTTCATCCGCGCGACCCCTTTTGCCGTCGCTTCCCTGAATGGCTGATCCATGACCGATACCAAGACCGATTATTCCTCGACCCTCTACCTGCCGCAGACCGAGTTTCCGATGCGCGCCGGCCTTCCCCAGAAGGAGCCGGACATGGCAAGCAAGTGGAAGGAGATGGGGCTTTACAAGAAGCTGCGCGCGTCTGCCGCCGGCCGCGAAAAATTCGTGCTGCATGACGGCCCCCCTTACGCCAACGGCAACATCCATATCGGCCATGCGCTGAACAAGGTGCTGAAGGATGTCATCACCCGCTCGTTCCAGATGCGCGGGTTCGACTCGAACTATGTTCCAGGCTGGGATTGCCACGGCCTTCCGATCGAATGGAAGATCGAGGAATCCTACCGCGCCAAGGGCAAGGACAAGAACGAGGTTCCGATCAACGAATTCCGAAAGGAATGCCGCGAATTCGCGCAAGGCTGGATCAACATCCAGTCGGAGGAATTCCGCCGTCTCGGCATCGAGGGCGATTTCGACCATCCCTACACCACCATGGCCTTCCATTCGGAAGCCCGCATCGCCGGCGAACTCTTGAAGCTTGCGATGAGCGGACAGCTCTATCGCGGCTCCAAGCCGATCATGTGGTCGGTCGTGGAGCGCACGGCGCTGGCGGAAGCCGAAGTGGAATATCACGAGGTCGAGAGTGATACGATCTGGGTGAAGTTTCCGGTAAAGTTCATGGTGCGTGATGGCCAGCAAGCGAGCGATCTGCTCGATGCCGCCGTCGTCATCTGGACGACCACGCCTTGGACCATCCCCGGCAACCGCGCCATCTCCTACTCGTCGAAGATTGAATACGGTCTGTACGAGGTAACCGCTGCTACCAACGATTTCGGTCCGCGACCGGGCGAGAAGCTGATCTTTGCCAAGCGTCTTGCGGAGGAATGCGCGACAAAGGCAAAGGTGACGCTGCAGTTGGTGCGAGAAGTCAGCGGTGCTGAACTTGAGGGCGTCAATTGTAGACATCCATTGAATGGATTTGCCGGCGGTTATGGCTTTACGGTTCCGATGCTCGACGGCGATCATGTTTCTGAAGACGCCGGCACGGGCTTTGTGCACACGGCCCCCGGTCATGGTCGCGAAGACTTTGACATCTGGATGGAAAAAGCGCGCTTCAAAGGCGTGGATACCAAGATTCCCTTCACGGTCGATGACGCCGGCTTCTACACGGAAGATGCTCCCGGTTTCGGCCCATCCGCCGAGGGCGGCGCTGCCCGCGTGCTGGATGACAACGGCAAGAAGGGCGATGCCAACAAGCGGGTGATCGAGGCGCTGATCGCGGCGAACAACCTGTTTGCCCGTGGCCGCATCAAGCACGAGTACCCGCATTCCTGGCGCTCCAAGAAGCCGGTGATCTTCCGCAACACGCCGCAATGGTTCGTCTACATGGACAAGGACCTTGCCGATGGCACCACGCTGCGCAGCCGCGCGCTTGCCGCCATCGACCAGACCCGTTTCGTCCCCGCCGGCGGCCAGAACCGTCTGCGCGCCATGATCGAGCAGCGTCCGGACTGGGTTCTTTCCCGTCAAAGAGCATGGGGCGTGCCGATCTGCGTCTTCGCCGATGCCGAAGGCAATGTCCTGAAGGACGAAAAGGTCAATGCCCGCATTCTCGAAGCCTTCGAGGCGGAAGGCGCCGATGCCTGGTTTGCCGAAGGTGCCAAGGAGCGCTTCCTCGGCAATGAGCATGACGGCGACAAGTGGCAGATGGTCACCGACATCCTCGACGTCTGGTTCGACTCAGGCAGCACGCACACGTTTACGCTGGAAGACCGCCCGGACCTGAAGTGGCCGGCGGATGTCTATCTGGAAGGGTCCGACCAGCATCGCGGCTGGTTCCATTCCTCGCTTCTGGAAAGCTGCGCCACCCGCGGCCGTGCGCCCTATAACGCCGTCGTCACCCATGGCTTCACCATGGCCGAAGACGGCCGCAAGATGTCGAAATCGCTCGGCAATACGGTGACGCCGCAGGATGTGATGAAGGAATCCGGCGCCGATATCCTGCGCCTGTGGGTCATGTCGACCGACTATGCGGAAGACCAGCGCCTCGGCAAGACGATCATCCAGACCAATATCGATGCCTATCGCAAGATCCGCAACACGATCCGCTGGATGCTCGGCACGCTCGCTCATGACCACGGCGACGAGATTGCCTATGCCGATCTGCCGGAACTCGAAAAGCTGATGCTGCATCGCCTCAGCGAACTCGATCAGCTGGTGCGCAAGGGCTATGACGAGTTCGATTTCAAGCGCATCGTCCGGGCACTTTCCGACTTCGCCAATGTGGAACTGTCGGCCTTCTACTTCGACATCCGCAAGGACACGCTCTATTGCGAAGCGCCCTCCAGCCTGAAGCGTCGCGCGGCACTCCACGTCATCCGCAAGCTCTTCGATTGCCTTGTGCTGTGGTTCGCCCCGATGATGCCCTTCACCACGGAAGAGGCCTGGCTGTCGCGCGATCCCTCGGCGGAATCGGTGCATCTCGAACAGTTCCCGGTGATCCCGGCCGACTGGGCGAACGAGGCCGTGGCCGAAAAGTGGAAGAGTGTGCGCGCTGTCCGTCGTGTCGTCACCGGCGCGCTGGAAGTGGAGCGCAAGGAAAAGCGCATCGGCGCCTCGCTGGAAGCCGCCCCCGTCGTGCACGTCGCTGATCCCGCGCTGCTCGCCGCGCTGGACGGGCTGGACTTTGCCGAAATCTGCATCACCTCGGATATTGCCGTGGTGGCGGGCGAGGGGCCGGCAGACGCCTTCCGTCTCGAGGATGGCACCAAGGTGGCGGTCGAGCCGAAGCTTGCGGAGGGCACGCGCTGCGCCCGTTCCTGGCGCATCACGAAGGATGTCGGTTCCGATCCCGACTATCCGGATGTCTCGGCGCGTGATGCAAAGGCCCTGCGCGAACTTGCCGCGCTCAAGTAACAAACCGTGCCGGATGATTGCGCTTTGGCGCGTCATCCGGTAAGTCTGCCTGAAATTGGCCGGAATTCTCGGTCATTGCGATCCGATGTAATCTCGCAGGCGTCGAGGACGGGCGCGGCTGGAAGGGTTTGAATGAAAACGATGCAGGTCATTTGCGCGCGTGCAGGCATTCTCGCCGTTGCCGTGACGAGCCTGGGGCTGTCGGGCTGCGTGTCCAGCCCCACCTACGGCACGAGCAAGACGGCCGCCGAACAGCTGGCCGACGACCTCGGTGAGTCGGTTTCGCTCGGCCTTGACAAGGAAGAGAAGAAGACCGCCTACAATCCGCGCCCGCCGCTCGTGGTCAACAAGAAGATCGAGCAGGGGCTGCCCGCGCCGCAGGCCTCGCTTGCAAGCCGTGACAACAATCCGCAATGGCTGGAATCGCCGGAAGAAACGCGTGCCCGCCTTCGCGAAGAGGCAGAAGCCAACAAGAACAATCCCAACTATCGCTCGCCGCTTCTGGCCGGCAACGGCACCGCCGGCACGCTGACGGAAAGCCAGAAGTGGGAAGCCTTCCGCAAGGCCAAGGCCAATGCCAACGATCCCGGCATTTCCGGCCAGCGTCGCACGCTGACCGACCCGCCGCCGGAATATCGCATGGCCGACAATGCCAACCTGACCGATCTCGGCGAGCCCGAGGCCCAGAAGGAACGCGAGCGCAAGAAGGCCGCCGAGGCTGCCAGCAAGACCTCGTCCTGGTGGAAGGTGTTCGAATAAGCCGGACGCCGCGTCGAGCGGCTGCCGTGCTTGATTTCAGCGCGGCTCCTCCCGCTTTCCCTTGAAGAAATCGACCAGCAGTTCGGCTGCCGTCGTTTCGCTGAGGCCGGAATAGACATCCGGCGCATGGTGGCAGGTCGGCTGGTCGTAGAAGCGCACGCCGCTCTCCACCGCGCCACCCTTGGGATCGCGCGCGCCATAGTAGAGCCTTCGGATGCGGGCAAAGGAAATGGCCGCCGCGCACATGGTGCAGGGCTCCAGCGTCACGTAGAGATCGGCGCCCGGCAGGCGCTCCTGGCCCAGCGCCTCGCAGGCCATGCGGATCGCGGCCATTTCGGCATGGGCGGTCACGTCGCAGGTTGCGCGGGTGATGTTGCCGGCCCGTCCGATGATGTGCCCGTCGAGAACGACAACGGCACCGATCGGCACTTCGTCGCGTTCCGCTGCCTTGCGGGCCTCCGCCAGTGCCTCGTCCATGAAGCGATTTGTCCCGCTCATACGGCGATTTCCTCTTAACCAGGGCAACACGAACTGGTAGGAACGGTCCCAACCCTTGCGTCGTGCCAGCCGTTTTCCGCGGTGCGACCAGACGAAAATTCAGTCAACACGCACATGGTCGGGACATATCCGTCCGACACTCTGCTTCAGGCAAACAACAAATGAGCTTCAAAGACAAGCCGAAGCGCGAGGGAGGCAAGCCCTTCGATCGCGACAGGAAAGATACCGCCAAGCCGAAAAAGACCTTCGATCTCGGTCCAAGGCCGGCCCGCAAGGCCGCAGCGCCGGCCGCCGAGGCGACCGATGCCACCGCCGGCAAGCCGGAGCGCATCTCCAAGATTCTCGCCCGTGCCGGTGTCGCCTCGCGCCGCGACGTGGAGCGGATGATCATGGACGGCCGCGTGCGCCTCAATGGCCAGGTTCTCGATACGCCCGTGGTCAATGCCACGCTTTCCGATCGCATCGAGGTGGATGGCGAGCCGATCCGC
>NZ_VJMG01000022.1 GCF_007004135.1 Affinirhizobium straminoryzae | reverse complement strand
TCAGCGCCTCGCGTACCGGCGTCCGCGACACGGTGAATTCGGCGGCCAGCTGCGTCTCATCCAGCACGGTGCCGGGGGCAAGCTCGCTGCTGATGATCCGCTCGGCCAGTTGGCGCCGGATGTCCTCTGCCGATGTGCGGGGCGTTTTCTTCAGCACGCGTCTGTCTCATGTCCTGTCGTCGTCATCCGGGCATCATGCTGACATGGGCGGCCGCGACCTTCCACCCGTCCGCCGTCCTGACCCAGGTCTGCATCTGCCGGCCGATCTCGCCCGGCAGGTCCGGCCGGTGGAACAGGGTGGAGGCGGTCGCGAAATCGCGGCCATAGGTGGTGATCACCGTCTTTTCGAGCCGGCGCGTGAACGGCGCCTGGCTGTTGCGGAAGGTGGTGATCTCGCCATAGCCATGCTGCACTTCGCTCACCCCGTAGCGGACGGTGGCAGGATTGTCGAGAAACATGGCAAGCAGCGTGGTGTTGTCATTGGCGAGCAGTGCTGCTTCATAGGCGGTGAAGACGGCTTCGACCTCTGCCTGCGTTTCGGGGTGGTTGATCTCCATCAGCCGGTCTTTCTGCGGTTGAGCATGCGGGTCTTCAGTTCTGTGAGGAAGGGAATGGTCTCGAACTGGTCCGGTTGTACATGGTCCCAGTCCACGCCGGCGGGGCGCGGCTGACGGTTGCCGGTGACGATCAGCTCGGCATCCGTCGCCACCATGTCGAGGGGCGAGTCATGCGGTTCGATCACCACCTCGTCATCCGTGACAAGCTGGAGCGAATGCACCGTCGTCACCAGCGGCGTTTCATCGGTGATGGTGCCGAGTTCGCGGAAAATAGCAGTTTCGAGATCGGCAAAGCCGGCGCCCTTGCCGGTGCGGCCGCCGGCCCGCGAGACGGCAACCGATCCGACCACGCAAAAGTCCAGGGGTTCCACATCCTCGAAACCGATCCGCTCGCCGTGCTCGACAAATCCCTCTGAGACGGCGGCGAGTTCGAAGGAGATGCCCTTTTCCGTCAGCCTCTTCGGGTCAAGGCGCAGATAGGGAAAGTCACGGGTGAGGTAGGGCACCGGCGCATAGACCGTCTTGCCCTCGTAGAGCGCCCGAAGGCGGATCGGGATCTGCGGCGCATCCGGATTGGTCTTGATCGTCCTTGCTCTTTTCCAGGCCTGCGTCTGTGCCAGCCGCCAGGCAGCCGTATCGGCCCCGACGAAATTGGGGATCACGCTCCAGGCGGGGCCGACGGAGACACCGTTTTCCTCAAGGGCCGCCCAGATCCGGTTGCGCACGGCGTCCTTGCCGGCATTGCGGCCTGCCCAGCGACCCTTCTGTTCCTCCGGCATGTCAGGCATGGGCGAGCGCCTGCGTGACGGCGGCTTCCAGTTCGGCAAACGGCGTGGCCCAGCCGACGATGCCGCCTTGCGCCACGATCATCTCGATCGCCATCCGCTTGAACTCGGGAAAATAGCTTTCGGTCGCATCCTCGATCAGCAGGCATTCATAGCCCCGGTCATTGGCTTCCCGCATGGAGGTCTGCACGCAGACCTCCGTCGTCACACCGGCAAAGACGAGATGTGTGACGCCCTTGTTGTCGAGGATCGACTGGATGTCGGTGTTCCAGAACATGCCCTTGCCGGGCTTGTCGATCACGGTCTCGCCGGCGATCGGCTTCAGGGGATCCACGATCTGGTTGCCTGGTTCGCCGCGCACCAGAAGCCGGCCCATGGCACCCTTTTCGCCGATCTTCAGCGGGGCATCGCCGCGGCTGATCTTCGAGGGCGGGCAGTCCGAGAGATCGGGCAGATGCGCCTCGCGAGTGTGAACGACCGGCCATTTCTTGCGGCGGAAGAGATCGATGAGCTTTGCCGTCGTCGGAATGATCGCCTCCAGCCGTGTCACGTCATTGCCGAGGCTGTCGCCGAAGCCGCCCTTCTCGATGAAGTCACGCTGCATGTCGATCACCACCAACGCCGTGCGACCGGGGGCGAAGGGGAAGGGATAGGGGCGGGCAGGGACCGGAAATGTCATGGCAGAGTCCTCAATGTCCGGCCATGTGCTGGCCGATGGTGTTGCGGTCGGTCGCCTCGATCGGCGCGACGTAGGAGATCGTCCCGCCGGACATCACGGCGACGCGGTCCGCCAGTTCGAGGATCTCGTCCAGGTCCTCCGAGACGAGCAGGACGGCGGCGCCGCGGTTGCGCGCCTCCATGATCTGGCTGCGGATATCGGCGACCGAGGCGAAATCGAGCCCGAAGCACGGGTTTGCAACGATCAGGACATCCACGTCGCCCGAGAGTTCGCGGGCGAGCACCGCGCGCTGCACATTGCCGCCGGATAGCGTTTCGATCGGCGCATCGGGGGACGTGGTCTTCACGCGGTAGCGGGCAATCAGTTCTTCGGCCTTGCTGCGCATCGGGCCTTTCGACATCCACCAGCCGAGACTGGCGATCGGCGGCTTGTCGAAGGAGCGGAAGGCAATATTTTCTGCGACACTCATGCGCGGCACGGTGGCGTTCTTCAGGGGTTCCTCCGGCAGGCCGAACACCTTGAAGCGGTCGAAATTGCCGCGCTTCGGCGTAAACAACTCGCCGCGAATGGTGATCTCGCCATCCGAAAGCGGTCGCTGGCCGGCCAGCACCTCGACCAGAGCGCTCTGTCCGTTGCCGGAGACGCCGGCAATGCCGACGATCTCGCCGCCCTTGATCTTCAGGTTCACGCCCTGAATGGCGGACAGGCCCGCATCGTCCTCGGCGCAGAGGCCGGCAAGTTCCAGCACGTCCTTCTGGCCCGATTGCGCCGTGCGCGCTGCGCGCTCGCGCACCTCCGTGTCGCCGATCATCATGCGGCTCATCTCTTCGACGGTCGCAAGCTTGGCATCGCCCTCGCCGGTCAGGCGGCCGCGTCGCAAAACGGAGAAGCGGTCGCAGAAGGTTTTTACCTCGCGGAACTTGTGGGAGATCATCAGGACGGTGATCTCGCCCCGGTCGCACATGCCGTGCAGCAGGCCGAGCATCTCGTCCGCCTCGCCGGGCGTCAGCACGGAGGTCGGCTCGTCGAGGATCATGAAGCGCTGGTCGAGATAGAGCAGCTTCAGGATTTCCAGCTTCTGTTTTTCCCCGGCAGACAGCGAGGAGACCTGCGCATCGAGCGGCACCCGGAAGGGCATGGTTTCCATGAAGGCGTCGAGCGCCTTGCGTTCCTTTGCCCAACTGATCACCGCGGGTGCATCGGCCCGCGAGATGACCAGATTTTCCGCCGCCGTCAGGCAGGGCACCAGCGTGAAATGCTGGTAGACCATGCCGATGCCGTGGGCGCGGGCATCGCGCGGCGAACGGATGGCAATCTCCTTGCCGTCCAGCGTCACCTTGCCCTTGTCGGCGGAGTAGAAGCCCATGATGCATTTGACGAGCGTGGACTTGCCGGCGCCATTTTCGCCGAGTAGCGCATGGAAGGAGCCGGCTGCGACATCGATGGACACATCGCCGAGGGCTGTGAAGCTGCCGAAGGTCTTGGTCATGCCGGTAGCGGAAAGGGACGGGGCCTTTCGTGGCTGGGACATGTCGGATGCGAGTGCGCTCATGATCATCCTCCGTTTCGTCTGGCAATGATGGCAACGGGACCGCCGCCATCCGGCCCCTGATGTTCGGCGCCGCCGGAGACAAAGATCTCCGCGGTGCCGACGAGACCTGCCAGCACGCCGCCCACGAAGGCGCGGGCATGGCGGGTGGCGGAAATGTCGCTGTCATCAAGCATGGTGTGGCGGGAACCGCGAAGCCGCCCGCTGGTGCCGGGCTCGGCCTTGGCAAGCAGTGCCACAAGCGATGCAGCCTCGCCCCCGAGGGCAAGGCGATCCATGGCAGCCTTCACAGGCGCGACGTCGATGGCATCCGCCATCACGGCATGATCCACGGCAAGCGGGCCGCTCCATGACCGGCTCATGCCGAGAACGACGATCTCGTGATTTTCCAGCTCGACCCCGGCCGACGTGCTGGCACGGGAGGACCAGAGCGACATGTCGCGTCCGATCTGCGCCTCATCGATGTCGGGCAGGGACAGTTCCCCCAAAGCCACCGCGACGCCGAGCGCGGAAGCGGCCCGCGACAAACCCATGGATTTCAGCGTGTCACGGGTGGCCGTCGAATAGCCCTCGGCCTCGGCGCGCTGGATGCGCTCGGAGGTTAGCAGCGGGCATTTGATCTGGACGAAGTGGACATCGCCAAGGTCGTCGATCCCCGCATCGCGAATTGCCGCGCGAACCCCTTCCGCCGCCATCTGCACCTGCGCAAGCCGACCCAGGTCTTCCGGTGGAAGGGCAGGGGTCAAGGCGCGACCGATCGCCAGGGACGGTCTATCGTGAACCGGGTGGCCAGCTGTTCGCTCCAGGACCAGAATATGCGGCGAAAGCGCACCTTCAGTTCCGCCGGACATCACATAGGCGATCTCCTCCACCGCGGCCGTGGGCAGATGCCGGGCCAGTTCGATCTTCAGCGACTGGACCGAGAAGGCGCGCGTAAAGTCGTTGACGCAGCCATTGCCTTCCGTCTTGCCGAGAATGGCGAGGATCCCGGCTGGCGAGATTGCGCCGCTTGCGATGGCTGCGGCAAGGCCGGACACATCGTCCGGACCCTGCGTCGCGATGCGATGGACCTTTGCCTCCCGCATCAGGGCAATGCCCTGATGAAATCGAGCGAATTGGAGACGGCGCCGAAAACGCCGCCCTGCATCTTGATCATGTCGATGGCGGCGAGATGGTTTTCGACCTTGGTGGCTGCACAGCAATCCTCCAGCAGCAGGCATTCATAGCCGCGGTCATTGGCATCCCGCATGGTGGTGTGCACACAGACATCCGTGGTGACGCCGGTGAAGACGATGTTGCGGATGTTCTTCATGCGCAGCACAAGTTCGAAATCGGTGGCGAGGAATGTGCCCTTGCCGGGCTTGTCGATGATGGCCTCGCCCGGTTCCGGCTGCAGTTCCGGAATGATTTCCCAGCCCGGTTCGCCACGCACGAGAATGCGTCCGCATGGCCCCTGGTCGCCGATGCCGGCGCCGATGCGCTGCGAGCGCCAGCGCTTGTTGGCCGGCAGGTCGGAAAGATCCGGCTTGTGGCCCTCGCGGGTGTGGATGATGGGATAGCCCTTGGCGCGCATGGCCGCCAATACGGACTGGATCGGTTCGATCGGTGCGCGGGTCAGCGAAATGTCATAGCCCATGCTGTCCACGTAACCGCCCGGCGCGCAGAAATCCGTCTGCATGTCGATGACGACAAGGGCCGTGTTGTGTGCGCCCCAGTTGCCATCGAAGGGCCAGGGATAGGGATCGGCGGAAAGCGTGGTGCCGCCGGCGACCATGGCTTGTGCAATCCGTTCATCGAGAGACGTCATGGGGATACCTCACTTGGTGATGGAAAGCTCGCCCGGGGCCTCGCGCGCCGCGACCTTCGATCGCGCCGAGGCGATCATGATCAGCAGCGTGAGGATGTAGGGGGCGGCATTGAAGAAATAGTAGCCCTGGGAAATGCCGACGGACTGCAGCGAGGGGCCGAGCGCGCCGGCAGCACCGAACAGCAGGGCGGCGAGAATGCAGCGCAGCGGTCCCCAGCGAGCGAAGATGACGAGCGCAACCGCCATCAGGCCCTGGCCGGAGGAAAGGCCCTGGTTCCAGGAGCCCGGATAATAGAGCGACAGGAAGGCGCCGCCGATTCCGGCCATGAAGCCGCCGATGGCGGTGGCGATAAAGCGGACGAGATCGACGGAGACGCCCATGGCCTTGGCCGCTGCGGCGCTGTCGCCGGTCATCCGCACCACGAGACCCCAGCGCGTGTTGCGGAAGGCCCACCACATGAAGACCGCGAGTGCGACGCCGACGAAGAATAGCGGATTGACCTCCAGCGCCTGGGCAAGACGCGGATCACCGGTCCAATCGCCGAGATGGATTGCTTCCAGCTTGGGCGCCTGCGGCTGGATGTAGGGTTTGCCGAAAAAGAAGGCGAGGCCGGTGCCGAAGCTCATGAAGGCAATGCCGATCGCGATGTCGTTGACCTTCGGCAGCTTGCAGATGAAGCCGTGCAGGGCGCCCAAGACGAGGCCGGCGCAGCCGGCGAAGAACACGCCGGCCCAGGGATTGCCGGTGAGGAAGGAGCCGGCATAGGCCACCATGGCGCCCAGCACGAGGCTGCCTTCCAGGCCGAGATTGATGCGGCCGGATTTTTCGGTGAGGCATTCGCCAAGTGCTACGAACATGAACGGGGTGGACACGCGGATCGCGCCGCCGAGCATGGCAATGAGGGCGGTGATCAGCGCGCTGTCTGGCATGGTCTCGCTCATGTGCGGTCCTCCGCGCGTTTCGGCTGCAGGAAGGGAATGCGACCGTAAAAGGTCTCGCTCGTCAGCAGCACGACAAAAATCAGGCCCTGCAGCACAAGGACCGTGGCATCCGGCATGCCCATGCGGCGCTGGATGATGCCGCCGGCGGCACTGAGCGCCCCGAACAGCACCGCGACGGGGATGATGGCCAGCGGCACCTGGCGGGCGAGGAAGGCAACGAGGATACCGGTAAAGCCATAGCCTGCCACCAGCGAGGCATTCGCCTGTCCATGCACGGCGGCCACTTCATAGAAGCCGGCGAGCCCGGCGCAGGCGCCCGCAATCATGGTGCAGACGACGATCAGCTTGCCGACCGGCAGGCCCTGCGCCAGGGCCGCACGTGCATTGCCGCCGGTGACGCGCGCGGCAAAACCGAAGGTCGTGCGCGTCATCAGGATATGCAGCGCAATCGCCAGAATGACGCCGGCCGCCAGCCCCCAATGCACCTGGGTGCCAGGAATTGCGCCGATGCGGTAGGCTTCACCGATTGGCATGGTGGAGGGCTTGTTGGCCGAGGCCGGGTCGCGCAGCATGCCTTCCACGAAGAAGTTCATGGTGGCAATCGCGATATAGGACAGAAGCAGCGAGGAAATCGTCTCGTTGACGCCGCGATAATGGCGCAGCCAGCCGGCAAATCCGATCCAGAGCCCGCCGGCCAGCATGCCGGCCATCGCCATGACGGGAAGGGTAAGGAATGCGGGCACGCCGGCCTTGACCAGAGGAATGGCAATTGCCGCGGCCGAAAGACCGCCAAGCACCAGCGCACCTTCGCCGCCGATCATGGTGAGACCGATGCGGGCCGGCACGGCAAAGGCCAGTCCCGTCAGGATCAGCGGGGCGGCGCGCTGCAAGGTATTCTGAAAGGAGAAGCTGGAGCCGAAACCTCCGACCCAGAGCAACTGGAAAAACATCGGCGGCGATTTGCCGAGCATCAGCAGGAAGACTGAAAAGAGCGCCGCAGAGGCGATGAGCGCTGCAACCGGAATGAAAATGGATTCGGCGAATTTGAGCGTGCCAACGCTCGGTCGTCGCTTTATCGACGCTGCTGAAAGAGATTGAACCGTCATGTCTGCCACCTGTGCTCTCCTCTCTCACCGGAGATCTGCCCGGACGACGGGCGATCCTGCCTCTTGAAGATCCGGCCCCTCCGGGGACGGTCTGCATCGGCGGATTGAATTACCCCCTCTGGCCTGCCGGCCTGTTGGGTCGAGCCACTCGTCTCGACCCGTCCTTCTGACCCTTCCACAAGGGTGGAGAAGACCCGCTGCACCGTCTTGCTCTCGCCAGGGCAGGGCGTCGCCGCGGGTTAAGCCCCTCCCCCTTGTGGGGAGGGGTTGGGGAGGGGTTTTCGACCGCCCAATCACGCCGTCCTTCCGGGAATGCCGATCAGGTGATCGAACCCTGGACGCCCTCCAGCAGCCAGTTCATGCCGTCGAGATAGGGGTCGTAGTTGTCGTAGGTCTTGTCGACGACCACCTTGCCCTGATTGTCCTTCAGCGTGCCCTTGTAGATCGGCTCGCCCTTGACGAGGGCGGCACGCGCGGCATCGGCAGCCTTCTTCGCAGCCTCGCTGGCGCCGGCGCCGTAGGGCGTCGAACGCAGCATGTCCTTGTCGAAGCCGCCAACGAGGAAGTTCGGCAGCGTCTTGGAGGCGGCGATATCAGCGGCGAAGGACTTGTAGATGGTCTCCCACTTGTATTCCGCGCCGGTGATGAAGCCCTTCGGCGCCAGCGGAGCCTGCGAGGCATTGTGGCCGAGGCTTTTCACGCCGCGGGATTCGGCGGTCTCGATCACCACCTTCGGGCTGTCCACATGGCAGGTGATGACGTCGCAGCCGGCATCGACCAGCGCATTGGTGGCTTCGGCTTCGCGCACGGGAAGCGACCATTCCCCGGTGAAGATCACGCGGACCGTGGCATCCGGCTTCACGGACCGCGCACCGAGCAGCACGGAATTGATGTTGGAGAGAACCGAGGGAATGGGCTTGGCGGCCACGAAGCCGATCTTGCCGGATGCGGAGGAGAGGCCCGCCGCCACACCATTCACATAATGCGCCTGGTTCAGATAGGGGAAATAGGAGCCGGCATTCTTCGGATCCTTGTCCTTGCTCCAGAGCGGTGCCGCATGACGGAACTCGACCTTGCTGTATTTCTTGGCGAGATCGACGACGAAGGGGTTATAGTAACCGAAGGACGTGGCAAGGATCAGGTTGGCGCCGTCGAGGTTGATCATCGATTCCATCGACTTGGCGACGGCGTCGGTTTCCGGCACGTTTTCTTCTTCGACAACCGTGACGCCCGGCACCTCCTTCAGCGCCTTCGCGGCCACCGCATGGGCCTGATTCCAGCCGAAATCGTCACGCGGGCCGACATAGACGATGCCGACGGTGACGGCTGCCTGCGCGCTGGCAAAACGATAGGGCAGGGTACTGGCCGCCACGCCGGCAAGGCCGGTCTTCAGCAGCGAGCGACGGGACAGTTCGAATTTCGACATGGACACTCCCCTCTTCTTCGACCCGTCATGGGTCGTTATGGAAACTGAATTGCAAGGGGCGTGCCAGATGCTTGACTGAACTTGGCGCACGTCAAGTCATTGAAAAACAATACATGACGATGAGGTTGCCTCCCCGTTTTCGGATTAAAAAATAGGCTCTATTTAAAAGATGCATATTTTTTGTATTTATAATGGACTGTTGCATACAATTGTGGCGCGTCAACCTGGGCGTAGGGCATGGGCAAGCCGTGCGCCTTCCCGTACCGGGCTGATGGTCAGCACGCGACGTCACCCCTTGCATTCGCGGGAACGGGACATCGGTCGGAGGCGGGGTTATTCCGCGGCAACGCGCCGGAGATCCTCGAGGATCTTGCGGATCTCCGGTCGGCAGGAGCCGCAATTGGTGCCTGCTCCGGTCTGCGCTCCGACAGCCTGAACGCTGCTGCAGCCGCCTTCGGCTGCGGCGGCAATTTCGTTGACCCCGATACCCATGCAGGAGCAGAGGATGGCCCCCTTGTCCGGCTGGTCGGCCGGAGGGCGTCCGGCGATGAGGCGCGTGCGCATGCGGCGGTCGGGATGGGGCTCTGCCAGCTGTCCGGCAGCCCAGGGCCGCGACACGGCAACCGGTTCGTCCGATACGAAGAGCAGGGCCAGCAGGCGGTCTCCCCCAAAGGCCGCCAGCCGCAGTTCCCGCCCCTCGCGCGCAACGTAGCCGGTCACCTCGGCCTGGGGCGGCAGGTGGAAGGCGGTCTGCAGCCAGGCCTGCCATCCTTCCGCCGGCGGCTGGCCCGCCAGTTCCATCCGGTAGCCGCCCTCGCAGCGGGCCAGCGCCCAGTAATCGAAGGGCAGGGGCAGCGGTCGGCTGGATGCAACCGCAAAGCCATGGAAGGCGGCTGCATGGCGGCGCAGTGAAACGGCTGCATGTTTCAGCGCCGGCTGGCCCGAAAGCGGGTCGCGCCGTCCGGGGATCAGGGTATCGACGCGCCCCAGCGCTGCCGTTTCGTCCGTCCAGTGCATCGGCACGAATACGGCGCCCGGCGCCTGCCGCCGGGTCAGAAGCGCCCGCACCACGACCCTCCTGCCGGTGACGCTTTCCAGTTCGACCAGATCGGCGTCTGCAATCCCGTATGCGGCGGCATCGTGCGGATGGATCTCGGCAAAGGGTTCGGCAAGATGGGCGGAAAGCCGGGCGCTTTTGCCGGTGCGCGTCATGGTGTGCCAGTGGTCGCGCACACGCCCGGTGTTCAGCACAAAGGGGAAGGCCGGTGAGGTCCGCGTTTCTGCCGCGGCTGTCACGGCGACGAAACGCGCGCGCCGATCGGGATGGAAAAAGCGCCCGTCGCCGAAGAACCGACGGTCCGCATCCGGCATGGCTTGCGCCGGCTGCGGCCACTGGAACGGCGTGAGTGCCGCATACTCCGCCTCTGTCGCATCGGCATGCGCGCCGATGTCGAAATCCCGGCTTCCGCCGTTCTCGAAGGCGGAAAGGGCCGCATGTTCGGCAAAGATCGCATGCGGCCCCGGATAGGCAAAGGCATCTTCAAAGCCCATTCGCCGGGCGACGTCCGCCATCTGCCACCAGTCCGGCCGTGCCTCGCCGGGTGGCGGGAGGAAGGCGCGCTGGCGGGAAATGCGGCGCTCCGAATTGGTGACGGTGCCGTTCTTCTCGCCCCAGCCGGTGGCGGGCAGCAGCACATGGGCGAGGCGCGCCGTATCGGTGTGCATCTCGATGTCGGAGACGACGACGAAGGGGCAGGTTTCGATGGCGGCCTTCACGCGGTCCGCATCCGGCATAGAGACAACCGGATTGGTTGACATGATCCACAGCGCCTTGATGCGCCCATCGGCCACCGCCTCGAACAGATCGACGGCTTTCAGGCCGGGGCGGTCGGCGATCGCCGGCGCCTTCCAGAAGCGCTGCACGCGGTCGCGATCCTGCGGGTTTTCGATCGCCATATGGGCTGCGAGCATGTTGGCGAGGCCGCCGACCTCGCGCCCGCCCATCGCATTCGGCTGACCGGTCAGCGAGAAAGGCCCCATGCCGGGGCGACCGATGCGTCCCGTCGCCAGATGACAGTTGATGAGGCCGTTCACCTTGTCCGAGCCGACGGAGGATTGATTGACCCCCTGGCTGTAGCAGGTCACCACCTTCTCCGTTGCGGCAAACAGGGCGAGGAACTGGCGGATTTGCTGTGCGGGCAATCCCGTGACCTCCGCAATGGTTGCCGGATCGGCCCGCCCGGCCGCCATCAGCGCTTGCGCAAAGCCGCTGGTATGGGCGGCAACGAAATCTTCGTCGATGGCCCCCGTCTCGGCAAGATGGGCCAGCAGGCCGTTGAACAGCGCCACATCCCCATCCGGACGGATGGCGAGATGCAGATCGGCGAGATCGCTTGAGGCGGTGCGACGCGGATCGATGACCACCACTTTCATACTCGGTCGCGCCGCCTTGGCGACGGCAAGGCGCTGATAGAGCACCGGGTGGCACCAGGCCATGTTGGAGCCGACCAGCACCACGAGATCGGCCAGCTCCAGATCTTCGTAAGTGCCTGGCACCGTATCCGAGCCGAAGGCGCGCCGGTGGCCGGCGACGGAAGACGCCATGCAGAGCCGGGAATTGGTGTCGATATTGGCTGAGCCGAGAAACCCCTTCATCAGCTTGTTGGCGACATAGTAATCCTCGGTCAGCAGCTGACCGGACAGATAGAAGGCGACGGAATCTGGTCCATGGTCGCGGATTGCGTCAGAAAAGGCGGTCGCCACCGCATCAAGGGCGGTGTCCCAGCTGACCGGCCGACCATGGAGCATCGGAGAGTGCGCGCGTCCGGCAGGATCAAGCGTTTCCGCCAGCGCCGAGCCCTTGGAGCAGAGGCGGCCGAAATTGGCCGGATGCTCGGGATCGCCCCGGACGCTCACGCGGCCGTCGTCCTCCACGCGCGCAATCACGCCGCAGCCGACACCGCAATAGGGGCAGGTGGTGCGGGTCTCAGCGGGCATGGGTGTTGCTCCATCGGATGGGAGACTTGTCACACCTCATCCTCTTCTCTGTCATTGACGGCCCCTCATCCGGTCCTTGGGACCACCTTCTCCCCGCAGGGGAGAAGGGATGGACCACAGCGGTTGCGCTTCCGCTCTCCCTTTGGGGAACGGTGGCTGCACGAAGTGGAGGCCGGCTAAGGGGGCTGCAACCATGTCCGTATCCTTCCCTACTCCGCCGCCACCATCATCGGGGTCGCGATCAGGATCGACAGTGCGCCGTTCTCGTTGCGGATGTCGAAGGTCTGCACTGCGCCTTCGTCCGCGCCGAGCGCCTGGCCGCTTTCCAGCGAAATCACCCAGTTGTGCAGCGGGCAGGTGACTGAGGCGCCGTGTACGATGCCTTCCGACAGCGGACCGGCCTTGTGCGGGCAGCGGTTTTCGATGGCAAAGACCTCGTTCTCGCCGGTGCGGAACACGGCGATGGTGAAGCCCGGCGTTTTCACGCAGCGTGCGCCGCGCAGCGGGATGTCGTCGATATGGCCGATGTCTGTCCAGTTCATGAGATAATCCTTCTGATTGAAGACCCCTCCCCAAAAGGGGGAGGCGCTAACCTGCCGAACCGTTGCTCCATGATTTCTTCCCCTTGTGGAGGGTGCGAAGGACGGGTCGAGACGAGTGGCTCGACCCAACAGGCCGGCAGGCCAGAGGGGGTATTCTTATTCCGCAGCTTCGCCGTAACCGACGCTCGCCATGGGCTTGAACTCGTGCTTGTCCTTGCCGGAAACGCGTTCCGACCAGGGGTCTACCTGCGCGAACTTCTGGGAAAAGACGAAGCGGTCGTAATAGGCCTTGCGGCGTTCGGTATCCTGAAGAACCTGCCGGCGGATCTCGTCATGGCCGATGCGTTTCGCCCATTTGTAGATGCGCTCCAGATAGCGGGCCTGCTCGCGATACATCTGGGTCAGCCCCACGATCACCTCCAGCGCCTCGTCCTCGGTCTTCACCAGTCCCAGAACGTCGGTACCCTTGATGTCGAGGCCGGCAGCCCCTGCAAAGTGGATCTCGAAGCCGGACTCCACGCAGACGACGCCGATATCCTTGCAGGTGGCTTCCGCGCAGTTGCGCGGACAGCCCGAAACGGCAAGCTTCAGCTTGGCCGGTGTCCAGGAGCCCCACATGAACTTTTCGATGCGGATGCCGAGACCGGTCGAATCCTGTGTGCCGAAGCGGCACCAGTCCGAGCCGACGCAGGTCTTCACCGTCCGCAGCCCCTTGGCATAGGCCTGGCCGGAGATGAAACCGGCCTGGCCGAGATCGGCCCAGACGGCGGGAAGATCTTCCTTCTCGACACCGAGCAGGTCGATGCGCTGGCCGCCTGTCACCTTCACCATCGGGATCTGGAACTTGTCGACCACATCGGCGATCGCCCGCAATTCCTTCGCATTGGTCACGCCGCCCCACATGCGTGGCACGACGGAATAGGTCCCATCTTTCTGGATATTGGCGTGGACGCGCTCGTTGATGAAGCGCGACTGGTAGTCGTCGGCATATTCGTCCGGCCAGTCGCAGACGAGATAGTAGTTGAGCGCCGGGCGGCACTTGGCGCAGCCGCAGGAGGTCTTCCATTCCAGTTCCTGCATCACGGCCGGAATGCTTTTCAGCCCCTTCGCCTTGATGAGCCGGCGCACGTCGTCATGGCCGAGATCGGTGCAGGTGCACATCGGCGTGACGGCGGCCGGATTGTACTTGTCACCGAGCGTCAGCGCCATCAGCTGCTCGACCAGACCGGTGCAGGAGCCGCAGGAGGCCGATGCCTTGGTGTGGGCGCGCACCTCGTCCAGCGAGGTCAGGCCCTTGCCCGTGATGGTGGACGTGATCTTGCCCTTGCAGACGCCGTTGCAGCCGCAGATTTCCGCATCATCCGGCAAGGCTGCAACGGCCGCCATAGGGTCCAGCGGAGCCCCTCCCTGATAGGCCTGACCGAAGATCAGCGTATCGCGCATCCCGGAGATGTCGACCTGCTTCTTCTTCAGGTCGTTGAACCAGGCGCCATCGGAGGTTTCGCCGTAAAGCACGGTGCCGATGATGTGGTTGTCCTTGAGGACCAGCCGCTTGTAGATGCCGGCAGACGCATCGCGCAGAACGATCTCCTCGCGGTCCGGCCCCTCGGAAAAATCGCCGAGCGAATAGAGATCGATGCCGGTCACCTTGAGCTTGGTCGGTGTGTCCGCATGCACGAAGGCCGGTGTCTTGTCGCCGGAAAGATGCGATGCGGCGATGCGGGCCATCTCGTAAAGCGGCGCGACGAGACCATAGACCTGGCCGCCGACTTCGGCGCATTCGCCGAGCGCCATGATGTGCCCGTCCGACGTCAGCATGCCGTCGTCCACCACGATGCCACGATTGACCGCGAGCCCTGCCTCGCGCGCCAGCTGGACATTCGGCCGGATGCCGACCGCCATGACGACGATGGAGGCCGGCAGGCGGCGGCCGTCATCCAGCTCGACCGCCTCCACCTTGCCATCGCCCAGGATTGCCCTGGTGTTGGCCTTGCAGATGACCTTGATGCCGCGGTCTTCCAGCGCCTTCTGCAGGAGATAGCCGGCGGCCGGATCGAGCTGGCGCTCCATGAGGCTCGGCATCACATGCAGCACGGTCACGTTCATGCCGCGGGCCTTGAGGCCGGCGGCGGCCTCAAGGCCCAGCAGCCCGCCGCCGATCACGATGGCGTCTCCTCCCATCTCGGCAGCGGCAAGCATGGCCCCCACATCGTCGAGATCGCGATAGGCGACGACGCCCGGCAGGTCCTTGCCGGGAACGGGGATGATGAAGGGGTTCGATCCGGTGGCGATCACCAGCCGGTCATAGGCAGCCGTGACACCGTTCTGCGAGGTCACGCTGCGATTGGTCCGGTCGATCGAGACAATCCGGTCGCCGCGGTGAAGCGTCACGCCATGCGTTTCATACCAGGCATCGCCATGGATGATGATGTCCTCGTAGGTTTTCTCGCCGGAAAGAACCGGCGAGAGCATGATGCGGTCGTAGTTCACCCGCGGTTCCGCGTTGAAGATGGTGACGGCGAAGCGGCCAGGGGCCTGTTCGAACAGATGTTCCAGCATGCGCCCGGGGGCCATGCCATTGCCGATGATGACGAGTTTTTCGGTCATGGTCTTACTCCGCGCCGACCGGCTGGCGACAGCTGGCGGAAATCATCACCTTTGACAGCGTGGTGTAGGCAGTGATCCAGGCATCCCGCACCGCAGGCGTGAAATCCGGTCCCAGGCCCTGTTCCAGGGTCCAGATCAGCGCTTCGCCGACGGGTGCATAATACTCCGGCTTCACGCCGTAATCGTTATGCCGCACGGCAAGCGCCTCAGCGGCCGGAAGAATGCCCGCAATGTCCTTCAGGCCATTGACGACGATGCCGAGCGTCATCATCAGCTTGCGTCCCTGCTCCTTCATGTCGCCCTTGAAGAGGGGCTTTACCTCAGGCGCAATGTCGAAGAGCCTGCCGTAAAACAGCTCGGCTGCGGCTTCCCTGATGGGGACAACTTTCGCAAACGAGGATTGCACGAGGTCGATCTCATTGGGTGTCATGACGGTCTCCTCCTCATTCCGCCGCTTCCACGAAGCGGTGACGCTCGTAGAGGAACTTCAACACGGCTTCGCGGCACCTGAGGTAGGTGCGGTCCGAGGCCAGCTCGATGCGGTTGCGCGGGCGGGCGATCGGCACCTCCAGCACTTCGCCGATCTTGGCTGCCGGGCCGTTTGTCATCATCACGATGCGGTCGGACAAAAGCACGGCCTCGTCCACGTCATGGGTGATCATGATCATCGTGTTGCCAAGCCTTGCGTGGATTTCCATCACCGCGTCCTGCAGATGGGCGCGTGTCAGCGCATCCAGCGCGCCGAAGGGTTCGTCGAGCAGCAGAACCTTGGGCTCCATGGAGAGCGCCCGGGCAATGCCGACGCGCTGTTTCATGCCGCCGGAGATTTCCGCGGGGCGCTTGTCCCTGGCATGGGCCATCTGCACCAGATCGAGATTGTGCATGACCCAGTCATGCCGTTCGGCCTTGCTCCTCTTGCCGCGGAAGACCTTGGAGACGGCCAGATCGACATTCTCGTAGACGGTCAGCCAAGGCAGCAGCGAATGGTTCTGGAACACCACCGCCCGTTCGGGGCCGGGGGCATCCACATGCTTGCCATCCAGGAAGACCGCGCCGGATGTCGCCTCGATCAGGCCGGCGATGATGTTGAGAACCGTGGATTTGCCGCAGCCCGAATGGCCGATGATCGAGATGAACTCGCCCTTGTCGACGCCGAGCGAAATCTGCTTCAGCACGTCGCTTTTCGTGCCGTTTCGCTCGAAGGTCTTGTCGATGAATTCCAGCGAAAGATAGGATTGTGCCATGACCGTTCTCCTCAGGCGTTCGCGGTGCCGCGGGTAACAAGGCGCCCGACAAAGGCGATGAGGCGGTCGAGCAGGAAGCCGACGACGCCGACATAGATGAGCGCCACGATGATGTCGCTGATCAGCGAGGAGTTCCACGCGTCCCAGATGAAGAAGCCGATCCCGACGCCGCCGATCAGCATTTCTGCCGCGACGATCGCGAGCCAGGAGAGGCCGATGCCGATGCGAAGGCCGGTAAAGATGTAAGGGGCTGCCGCCGGCAGCATGATCTTGCCGAAATATTCGAAGCCATTGAGGCGCAGCACCTTGGCGACGTTCTGGTAATCCTGCGGAATGTTGCGGATGCCGACGGCGGTGTTGATGATGATCGGCCAGATCGCGGTGATGAAGATGACGAAGATCGCCGATGGATTGCCGTCGCGGAAGGCGGCGAGCGACAGCGGCAGCCAGGCGAGCGGCGGAACCGTGCGTAGCACCTGGAAGATCGGGTCGAGGCCGCGCATCGCCCACTGGCTTTGCCCGACCAGAACGCCGAGTGCGACACCGGCGACGACGGCAAAGGCATAGCCGATGGCGACGCGCTGCAGACTGGCGAGAACATGCCAGACCATGCCTTGGTCGACGCCCTGTCCCACATGGAAGGGATGGACGATCAGCTCCCAGCTTTCGGACACCACGCGGGAGGGGGAGGGCAGGCTGGAGGTGGGACCCGAACAGAGGATTTCCCAAAGCGCCAGCATCAGTGCCAGCGTCACCAGCGGCGGCAGGATCGCGGCCAGCATCTGGCGACCACGGCGGGCGAACTGCCGGGCGAGTGGCTTCTGCGGGCGTGGCCGGGCAAAGGCGACGACCTGGGCGCTCAGCGCCGGCGTCTTGTCTTCCTTGGGGTTCAACTGGGTCACGGACATCACCGTTCTCCTTGATCTTGCGCTGTCGGGGTTAGGTGGCGCTCGGGCCGCGCCACCCATGGTCGCCGAGGGGTCAGGCCATCCGGGTGATGCTGAGGCTCTTCAGATAGGCGGAGGGATCGGCCGGATCGAAGACCTTGCCGTCGAAGAAGGTTTCCTTGCCGCGCGAGGTGGATGTCGGAATGTCGGACACGGAAAGGGCCTTGGCGGCATCGCGCCACAGGTCTTCGCGGTTGACCTTCGCCACCAGCCCCTTGATGTCGAGGCCGGGCTCGAACTTGCCCCAGCGGATGTCCTCCGTCAGGAACCATGCGTCATGACTCTGGTAGGGATAGGAGGCGTGATCGCGCCAGAACTTCATGAAGTGCGGGCTGTTTTCCACCAGCTTGCCGTTGCCGTAATTGTATTTGCCCTTGATGCGATCGACGATGTCCTTGGACGGCACGTTGAACCAGCTGCGCTTGCCGACGATCTCGGCCAGCTCGTCCTTGTTCTTCATGTCGTCGCACCATTGCGCGGCTTCCAGCACGGCCATTAGCAGGGCCCTGGTGGCGCGGGGGTTCTTCTCCACCCAATCGGAGCGCATGGCGAAGGACTTTTCCGGATGCTTGTTCCAGATCTCCGCCGTGTTGATCGCCGTGTAGCCGATGCCCTGATTGACCAGCTGCTCGTTCCACGGTTCGCCGACGCAGAAACAGTCCATGGTGCCGACCTTCATGTTGGCCACCATCTGCGGCGGCGGAACGACGATCGTCTCGACATCCTTGTCCGGATCGATGCCGCCAGCCGCCAGCCAGTAGCGGATCCACAGATCATGCGTGCCGCCGGGGAAGGTCATGGCCACCTTGGCAGGGGCGCCTGCCGCTTTCTTCTTGGCGAAGGCTTCCTTGAGGACGCTTGAATCAAGGCCAACCTTCAGATCCGCATAGGCGGCACCGACGGAAATGGCCTGTGCGTCGAGGTTGAGCCGCGCCAGGATGGACATCGGCAGCGGCTGGTTGTTCTGCGTCACCTTGCCCGTCGAGATGAGGTAGGGCATCGGTGTGAGGATATGCGCGCCGTCGATGCCGTTTCCGGCAGAGCCGAGCACAAGGTTGTCGCGCGTGGTGCCCCAGGAGGCCTGCTTGACCACCTCGACATCCGGCATGCCGTATTTGGCAAACAGGCCCTTTTCCTTGGCCACGATCAGCGGTGCCGAATCTGTCAGGGCAATGAAGCCGAGCACGGCCTTGGTGGTTTCCGGGCCTGCCCCTTGCGCGAAGGCGCCGGAGGGCAGGGCGGTTCTGGCGGCGCCGATCAGGGCGGCCGTGGCGGAGGTCTTGAGCAGGCTGCGGCGGGTGAAGGCGTTCGGTCTATTGGTCATGCGCAGGTTCCCCTCTTGCGTCTTGTCCGTGGAATTTCGGGCATAAAAAAACGCCGCTCGGAGATTGCGCCAACGCGAGATCCGGGAGGTGGATCTGGGAGCAGCAAAAACCTTGCGACGTCGATGTCTTTGAAGAACGCTGATCGCGCGTTCCGATGCGCCGATCGCCATTGACCCGCGCCCTAACTGAGTAGCAATGATCGTGCCAGTTTTTTTATGGCCGGACTAACATATTGATTCGAATCATATTTTTTGCGCTTCCTGCGGCCAGTGCGTCATCTGTGGCGTGGGCGATATGATGCTAAAATAGGCGAAGCTGCCGAACTGAATGCCGAACCCGTGGGCAAAGTCTCTGATCAGACGTCTTCCACACCGCGATCCTGAGCAAGTCTGGAGCGGACCGGGAACGCTTCGGCATAGGCCTTCAGGTGCGCCGGATCGAAGACGAAGCCATCCATGAAGCGGTCTGTCTCCGAAAGGCCTTCGATGCGCACATCCTCGTCCTGCGGCATGGCAGACGAGGGGAGAGCCGCCCGGTAGAGATCCGGTCGGTAGGCGGATGCGGCCGCCCTCGCGCCGGCGTCGCTGAAGCCCGCCTGGCCCCAGCGGATCATCTGGCTGTAGATCCACAGCGCCTTGCTGGGGCGCGGGTAATTGGCATGCCCCTCGTGGAAGACGAAATACTTGTCGATCACCCGACGGTTGCCGCGTGCATCCAGGCTGAACTCGCCGGAGAGAACGTGGCGGATGATGTGCACGGGGGCGTTGATATAGCGGCTGTCCGCCAGAATCTCGGCCAGCGCGTCATGGTTTTCGGGCCGGTCGCACCAGCGGGCTGCTGCATCCAGCGCCACGATCAGCCGGGAGACGGTGTCCGGATGGCTCTGCGCCCAGTCCGGTCGAAGCCCGATCACCTTTTCCGGGGCAGACGGCCAGATATCCTGCTTGGCGGCGACGATGCGCCCGACGCCGCGTTCGGATGCGACCATGTTCCAGGGTGCGCCAACGCAGAAGCCGTCGATGGCGCCTGCCGCCAGCGCATCCGAGGTGAGCGGCGGAGGCACCACGACCATCTTCACGTCGCGGTCCGGGTCGATTCCCCCGGCCGCCAGCCAGTAGCGGAATTCATAGTTGTGCGAGGAGAAGGGATAGGTCATGCCGAAGGTTGGCGGCAACTCGCCTGCCTCGCGCATCACCCCTAAAAGGGTTGCCAGCGCGCGGGCATTGTCGAGGGCTGAAGCGGTTTCCGAAAGGCCCGTTGCCTCCTGCATTCGGGCAAACAGCCGGGCCGAGAGGGTGATCGCATTGCCGCCGCGCCCCAGCGAGAAGGGTGTGATCGTTGGCGAGGGATTGGAGCCGAGCCCCAGCATGGAGGCAACCGGCATGGGGGAGAGCATGTGGGCGATGTCGAACTGCCGAAAGGCAAGCCGATCGCGCACATTGGCCCAGGAGACATCCCGCACCAGGTCGAGCGTCAGCCCCTCGCGTTGCGCGAAGCCGAATTCGGCGGCTGCGATCAGGATGGAGGCATCCACCAGCGGAATGAAGCCGGCGCGCAGGGTTGTCGGGCCGCCGGCGGCGATGCGCGCGGGAGCCGGCAACGTGCCCCTGATATCTGCCATTGCCATCATGTCCACTCCGCTTTTCCGGTCCGCACGCGCTTCGCCTTGAGCATCACATCAGCAGTCCGGCCGCCGTCACCACGCTTTGGGCGATCTCGGACATCTTCTTCTTCTCGTTCATGGCCGTCTGGCGCAGCAGCGTGAAAGCCTGATCCTCCGAAAGCCCGCGCATCTTCATCAGAATACCCTTGGCGCGTTCGATGATCTTGCGTTCCTCAAGTGCCGAACGCGCATCCGCCAGTTCCCGCTGCAACCGTGAGAAGGCATTGAAGCGGGAAACGGCCATGTCGAGGATCGGTTTCACCCGCTCTTTCTTCAGGCCATCCACCACATAGGCGGAAACGCCGGCATCGACGGCCGCCTCGATGGCCGCCGTGTCCGAGCGATCGACGAACATGGCGATCGGACGGCTTACCGAGCGTGTCAGCTGGAACAGGTGTTCCATCATGTCGCGGTTCGGATTCTCGATGTCGATGATGATGACGTCGGGCGCGAGGGTCTCGATCAGGCGGGCAATGCCCATCACCTCATGCACGATCGTCACATGGCGGTGCCCCGCCTCATGCAAGCCTTCCTCGATGATCGCCGCGCGCACGGCGTTCTCGTCGATGACCAGAATGGTGAGGTCCAGATGGCTCATGGCTGGCAGACATGGCGTATGGCGCGCCGATTGGCAAGCGGTTTTGCGCAATAACGCAGCAACTCTATTCGAAGTTTAATTTTTGTGCAGCATGCCGTGTGCGGCGGCAACTGAGGGGATCACCGAATGGAATCGATCCGAGGGGATCGATTCAGAACTCTCGTTGGACGCTTGACATTGCAGCTGCGATTCTTGTGTCCATGACGATCCGGCAGCCCTATCACCTCTATATCGAGCGGCGCGATGCCACGAAGAACATGGCGCGCTACTATGTCATGGAGATCTCGCCGACCCTGTTCGGCGAGATCTGTCTCACACGATGCTGGGGCCGCATCGGTGCTGGCGGCCAAAGCAAGCAGCATCATTTTGTCTGCGAAGAGGATGCCGTGCACCTTTTTCTGAGGCTGCTGCGGCAGAAGCGGGCCCGCGGTTATGCGCCAAGGCCGGCATCCTGCGACTGCGCCTGATGGCGTGCCGCATCCTCGCCCTCGGCGGTGATCAGCGCCATCATCCGCTTTTGCGCGCGGGTCGGCCGCCAGTTTGCGCGCGTGGTGATGCCGATGGGGCGCAACAGGTGATCGGTGGGGAAAGCAAGCGCGACCAGCAGGCCGTGCTCGCATTCCGGCTGTGACTGGTGGCGTGACAGGCAGCCGAGATGCCGGCCATCCGTCAGCAGTTCCCGTATCAGCAGCAGCGAGCCGGATTCGATGATGGGGGCGGGAGGCCGGTATCCTGCTGCGGTAAACAATGTTTCGAACTGGTCGCGTGTCGGGGTTCCCGTTCGGGGAACGACCCAGGGATAGGCGAGGAGATCCTCGATGGATGGTGTGGGACGGCCGGCCAGCGGATGGCCGGGACCGGCGAGCAGCGCCAGCCGGTCATGGAACAGCGGTGTCTGAACCACGTCGCCGATGGGGGCCGGCACGCGCAGGGCGCCGACCAGGAGATCGATCGACCCCCGCCGCAAGCCGCCCAGCAGTTCGTCATAGGGTCCATCGAGGATGCGGACGGGGCAGGTGGGATGTTCCAGGCGAAAGCGTCTGAGGGCGCGCGGCAGCAGGGTGGAGCGGGCAAGCGGCATCGCGCCGACCACCACGCTGCCGGCTTCTTCGCCGTCGAACTCGGAAAGCTCGGCTGCGGCCTGATCCAGTTCGTAGAGCGCCAGCCGTGCCGCCTGGATCAGCGACTGGCAGAGCCGTGTCGGCAAAATGCCGAAGGCGGTGCGCTCGAACAGGCTGCGCGCCGATTCCTGCTCGACCTGCGTCACTGCCCGGTGCACCGTCGGCTGGGCCAGTGCCAGCCTGCGCGCGGCCAGCGTGAAGTTCTCGCTTTCACCGACGGCGATCAGGGCCTGTAGCTGCGCCTGCGTCAGCGTCGTCTTCAGCCGTGGCGAAATCTCCTCCAGCACCGGATCGAGCAGCGCAAAGGCACTGTCGACGCGATGTTGAAGAATATGGCCGCGCGGGGTGAGAAAGAAGCCGTGACGGCTGCGCTGAAACAGGGATCCGCCTGTTTCCCGCTCCAGCTTGGTGATGGCCTGCGTGACGGCCGGCTGGGAGATGTGCCAGGCCTCCGCCACTGCCGTCAGCGTCTTCAATCGGGCGACGGCGGTAAACAGACGCAGATGGCGCAGGTTTTGCGCCGTCATAGCCGGTCGAGCACCCGGTCGGATCGTTCCGCCAGATCATCCGCTCCAGGGTCAAGGTGAAGGCCGGCCAGTCGCCTTTGCCATTCCACGGTGCCGCGGCTCATCCAGTCGGGCAGGCCGAAGGCGGTGAGCGTTGCGCAAACCTCCTCCATTTCGGCGGCGCGGCGTGCGCCATGAACCAGCATACGGTCCAGATTGTAGGCGCCGCGCTTTCGCCAGTCGATGCCGGGATCGGAGGCCTGCAGCGAGGCGAGAACGGCCTCCTCCACCCCGGCGCGCCGGGCGGCCAGCAGGCATTCACTGGTCAGTGCTTCCAGCCCCTTGATCATCACCGAGCGTAGCATCTTGATGCTGGAGGCGTCTCCCACCCGCTCCCCCGCAAGGCTCGGGCGCATGCCGAGCGCGATCAGCAGACCGGCAGCCATCTCGGCATCCGGACCGGCGAGCAGCACCGGCACCTCGTGTCGCTTCGGATAGACCGGCGCCATGATCGCCATGTCGACATAGCGCCCGCCGGCTGCTCCGATGACCTCCGCTGCCTGATGCTTGGTCTGGGGAGAACAGGAATTACCGTCGAGCCAGAGCGTGCCGGGCAGGATGTGGGGTGCTGCGGCGCGTGCAGCATTGAGTGCCTGATCGGCAGTGACGAGGCAAAAGACGAGGCCCGCTTTGGCCAGCGCCGCGCCGGGTGTGTCTTTCGGAGTTACCTTTGCCTGTCGGCAACGCTCAAGGGTCAGGCTGTCTGCCTCGACGCCGGCAAGCTTCGGATCATAAGCGCGAAGCCCGCCCGCGCCGGGATGAGACCAGTGGGCAGCCAGCGCATGGGCCGCCTCGCCGAAGCCGATAAAGCCGATGGCAGGCATTTTTCCCCTGTGTCCGGACATCCGCTCGCCTCCCCTTGTGTGCGGAAGAGTGTGGCAAAGGCTGCCCGTCAACGCCAGCCCTTATAGCTTGAACTTATGATGAGGTGCGGTGTTTCCATTTGATCTCGAGCGGCTGCCGGCGCAAGCCTTGGGAGGAGGAAACCTTCGGGAAGGAAACAGGATGTCCAGCGAAAGCCCGGCGGGAAAGACCGCTCTTGTCATCAGCGCGCATGCTGCCGATTTTGTCTGGCGCTGCGGCGGCGCCATCGCGCTGCATGCGGCAAAAGGCTATCAGGTCACGGTCGTTTGCCTCTCCTTCGGCGAACGCGGCGAATCCGCCAAGCTGTGGAAACAGCCGGGCATGACCCTGGAGCGGGTGAAGGCTGCGCGGCGGACGGAAGCGGAAAAGGCGGCCGAGGCGCTTGGCGTGCATGACCTGATCAGTTTCGATCTCGGCGACTATCCGCTGCGGCTGACGGACGACGACAAGTATCGCCTTGTCGACGTGATCCGCGCCGTGCAGCCGGCCTTCATGCTCAGCCACTCGCACTACGATCCCTACAACACCGACCACATGTATGCGACGCAGGTGGCGCTCGAGGCGCGAATGATCGCCCAGGCCTGGGGGCATAATCCCGGCCAGACGGTGCTCGGCGCCCCGCAACTCTATCTGTTCGAGCCGCACCAGACCGAGCAGATGGGCTGGAAGCCGGATGTCTTCCTCGACATCACACCCGTCTGGGACCGAAAACGGGCCGCCATCGAATGCATGGAGGGCCAGGAGCATCTGTGGGAGTATTACACACGCGTGGCGGAAAACCGGGCCAACCACTTCATGCGCAATTCCGGCGGTCAGTCGGGTGGCCGGGCCGCGAAATATGCGGAAGGTTTTCAGTCGGTCTTTCCGCGCACGGTGGACGAGCTTTAGGCTCGCTCCGGCTGATCCGGACCGGCCGTCACGCAGCACTGGGGAGGAGCCCGCATGTCTGAGCCCACCAATCCGTCCTTCGATATTGCCCATCTCGGCCATGTCGAAATGTTCACCGATCGCTTCGAGGACAGCCTCGATTTCTTCACCCGCGTCTATGGTCTGAAACTCTCCGGAAAGGATGAGGCTTCCGCCTATCTGCGGGCCTGGGACGATTACGAATACTGCACGCTGAAGCTGACGCGGGCCACGACCACAGGCGTCGGTCATATCGGTTATCGCGCCGCAAGCCCGGACGCGCTTCAGCGCCGCGTGGCGGCGATCGAAGCCTCGGGCTACGCCGTGCATGGCTGGACTGACGGGGATGAGAGCCACGGCCCCGCCTTCCGCTTCGAGGATCCGTTCGGCCATATCTTCGAGATCTATTGGGAAACGCGGTGGTATCAGCCGCAGCAGGAGGCTGAGCGGGCAGCGCTGAAGAACACGGCCTCTGCCTTTTCCGGTGCTGCGCCGCGCCGGCTCGACCATCTGAACCTCTTAAGTTCCGACGTCCGGGAGTTCCGTCGCTTCATGGAAACCTGCCTTGGCGCGCGCGTGACGGAAATGATCCAGCTGGACAATGGCCGGCTCGGCGGTTGCTGGTTCACCATCAACAACAAGACCTATGATCTCGCCTGCACGGAAGAACATGGTGGTGGCAATGCCCGCCTGCACCATGTGACCTATGCCACGGACCAGCGGGAAGACATTCTGCGGGCCGCCGACATCTTCCTTCAGAACGGCGTGCACATCGAAACCGGGCCGCACAAGCACGCGATTCAGGGCACCTTCTTCCTCTATGTCTGGGAACCGGCCGGCAACCGCGTCGAACTGGCCAATGCAGGGGCACGGCTGATCCTCGCGCCGGACTGGCAGCCGGTGGTCTGGACGGAAACGGAGCGACGCAAGGGCCAGGCCTGGGGCCTGAAGACGATCGAAACCTTCCATACGCACGGTACACCGCCGGTGAACAAGGAGCACTGACATGGGCGTGGTTGTCCAGAACATCGAACGCGCCGCGGCCTCCGTTATCGATGGTCTTGCTGCGGCCGGTGTCGCGACCGTGCATGAGGCGCAGGGGCGCAGGGGCATTCTGGCAAGCTATCTGCGGCCGATCTATGCGGGGGGCCAGATCGCGGGCTCCGCGATCACGATTTCTGCGCCGCCCGGCGACAACTGGATGCTGCATGTGGCGATCGAGCAGCTAAAGCCGGGCGACATTCTTGTCCTGGCGCCGACCAGCCCCTGTGACACCGGCTATTTCGGCGATCTGCTGGCGACATCTGCCAAGGCGCGCGGTTGCCGCGGTCTGATCATCGATGCCGGCGTGCGGGATGTGCGGGATCTGACCGCCATGGGGTTTCCCGTCTGGTCGAAGGCGATTTCCGCGCAGGGTACGGTGAAGGAAACGCTGGGCTCGGTGAATGTGCCCGTGGTCTGTGCCGGAGCGCATATCGAGGCAGGCGACGTGATCGTCGCCGATGACGATGGCGTTTGCGTCGTGCGCCGCGCGGAGGCGGACGCGGTGCTCGCTGCGGCGCAACAGCGGCTGGCCAATGAAGAGATGAAGCGCAAGCGCCTTGCGGCCGGCGAACTGGGGCTCGACATCTACAACATGCGACCGGCGCTGGACGCCAAGGGGCTGAAATATGTCTGACGGTATCCGTTGCCTGTGGATGCGCGGCGGAACGTCCAAGGGCGCCTACTTCCTCAAGGAAGACCTGCCGGCCGATCCCGCCGAACGCGACGATCTGCTGCTGCAGATCTTGGGGTCGCCCGATCCGCGCCAGATCGATGGCATCGGCGGCGCCGATCCGCTGACATCGAAGGTGGCAGTCCTGTCACCGCCCAGCCGGCTGGATGCCGATGTGGACTATCTGTTCCTGCAGGTCTTCGTCGACAAGGCGCTGGTCAGCGATGCGCAGGGTTGCGGCAACATTCTGGCTGGCGTTGGTCCGGCGGCGATCGAGCGGGGCCTTGTCGCCCCGACCGGCGAGTGCACCGAGGTCCGCATCCACATGGTCAATACCGGTGAGGTGGCCGTGGCACGGATTGCGACTCCCGGCGGCCGTGTGAACTATGCCGGCGACACCGAGATTGCCGGCGTGCCCGGTCGCCACGCGGCGGTGCCGTTGCTGTTCATGAACACGACAGGTTCGATGTGCGGCGCACTGCTGCCGACCGGAAACACGGTGGACGTGATCGACGGCGTGGAGGCGACGCTGATCGATAACGGCATGCCCTGCGTCATCCTGCGCGCCACCGATTTCGGACTGACGGGGGAGGAAAGCCGCGAGGCGCTGGAGGCCGACGAGGCGCTCAAAGCGAGGATCGAGGCGATCCGCCTGCAGGCGGGGCCGATGATGATGCTCGGCGACGTAACGGCCGCCTCCGTGCCGAAGATGACGCTTGTCTCTGCACCTCGGGCCGGTGGCGCCATTGCGACGCGCAGCTTCATTCCGCATCGCGTGCATGCGACCGTCGGCGTCTTTGCCGCGATCACGGTGGCGACTGCCACCCGTCTTGCAGGAACCACTGCCCACACGCTCGCCGTCCAGCCTCCCGACGGACGCTATCAGGTGGAACATCCGACGGGTGCCATGGAAGTGTTTCTCGACATTGCGGAGGATGGGACACTGCGCGGGGCGGGATCCGTGCGTACTGCCCGCAAGCTGTTCGACGGGATGGTGTTTCCGCGGTAAACCTTCCATGCATCTCAAGCAGCAGTGGAGATGCATGGAAGGGTTCCGTCGCCCTGCCGGAGCGCGGGATCTCTGCCGAGGCAAGCCAAATCCGTCAGTGTTGTCAGCTTGCCAGTTCCGCGATCCGATCGCGCAGCCAGCGATGCGCAGCGTCGTGCTGCAGGCGTTCGTGCCAGGTCAACAGTTTGCTGAAGCCGGTCACCGCAAGTGGCGGCTCGGTGATGTGAAGACCGGTCATCTCGGCCACCAGCCGCCGCGGTAGCAAGGCCATCAGGTCGCTGCAACGGATCATCTCGATCAACACCATGAAGCTCGGGATGCTGGCGACGACGCGGCGGCGGCGCCCCATCCTGGCCAGTGCCTCGTCAGTTGCGCCGCGAAACTGCGTGCCGTCATGCGACATGATGCCGTGATCGAGGGCGCAGAGAAGGTCGAGATCCATTGGCTGGCTGGCTGCCGGGTGGTTGTCGCGCATCACGCACACATAGGTCTCATCGAACAGGTGGCGGCTACGCATGGTGTCCTGTGCCATGTCCGGGGTAATCAGGGCCATGTCAACCAGCCCGCTCTCCATCTGTCGTGCAAGGTGTTCCCTGTCGACGGGGCGCACGGCAACACGGATGCCGGGCGCGTCGTGTCGAAGGCTTGTCAGCAGCGGCAGAACCACGGCTTTCTGCGCATAGTCCGTTGCCGCGAGACTTATCGTGAGGTTTGTCATGCCTGGCTCGAAGACATGCGGGACGAGAACTGACTGGATCGCGGCGAGCGCCGCCCGCACCGGTTCCGCGAGTGCCTCGGCGCGCGGTGTTGGGATCACGCCGCGCTGGGTGCGCACGAACAGCGGGTCATCGAACGTGTCGCGCAGGCGCGCCAGCATGCCGCTGACGGCCGGTTGTGTCAGGCCCAGCATGTCTGCGGCCCGCGTCACCGATCCGGTTTCGATCAGGGCAGCGAAGGCCTTCAGCAGATTGAGGTCGGTTGTCTTGATATCGGCCACGATGATAACTGAAATCAGAAATAGCGATTGGAGTTATAACTGATCCATCGGCATTTTCCCAGCATCCGACGTCGCATGGGCGTTGACGATTTCAGGAGAATGACATGAGCGATATCCTATGGCCAAAAGGCTATGTCCCCGGTTTCACCGACAACTACTGCTCGAACGAAGTGATCGTGGCCGGGCTGACGACGGCCGATGTCTGGCCCTTTCTCAACGTTCCGGACCGCTGGCCGACCTACTATCGTAACGCGGCCGATATCCTTATTGAAGACGGGAAGGGCCCGGCACTCGAACCGGACGTGCGGTTCTTCTTCAGCACTTTTGGCTTTCCCGTCAATGCTCAGGTGGTCGAGCATGTGCCGCCTGTTGAGGGACAGCCGGCGCGGATTGCCTGGCATGGGTGGGCAGGCGAGGAGGGCACAGAAGCGCGTCTGGATGTTCACCATGCCTGGCTGATCGAAGATCTGTCGTGTGGCCGGGTTCGCATTCTCACGCAGGAAACACAGAACGGAGGGCCTGCGAGGGATCTGGCGAAGTCCGTGCCCAATCCCATGATCAACGGCCACCAGGAATGGCTGGACGGGCTGGTTGCCGCGGCCCGCGCGACCAGGGGCTGAGCGGCACCCTTGTGAGATGGCCGCCCTGCGGGTGCGGGCGCGGCCATTGTTGATCAGGCCAGATAGCGCTTGAACCAGGCGATTGTCCGGTCCCAAGCGAGTTTTGCGGCGGCTTCGTCGTAACGCGGCGTGGAATCGTTGTGGAAGCCGTGGTTCACGCCGGGATAGATATAGGCCTCGTAGGTCTTGTGATTTGCCTTCAGCGCCGCTTCATAGGCCGGCCAGCCCTCGTTGATGCGGGTATCAAGTTCCGCATAGTGGATAAGAAGCGGCGCCTTGATCTTCGCCACGTCTTCCGCGCGCGGCTGGCGGCCGTAGAAGGGCACGGCGGCGGCGAGTTCCGGATAGGCGACGGCGGCCGCATTGGCAACGCCCCCGCCATAGCAGAAGCCGGTGATGCCGACCTTGCCGGTGGATTGCGGATATTCCATCAGGAATTCGACCGCGGCGAAGAAGTCGTTCATCAGCTTTTCCGGATCGACCTTGGCCTGAAGCTCGCGGCCCTTGTCGTCGTTGCCGGGATACCCGCCGACAGAGGTGAGGCCATCCGGCGCCAGCGCGATGAAACCGGCTTTCGCCACGCGACGCGCCACATCCTCGATATAGGGGTTGAGGCCACGGTTTTCGTGCACCACCACGACGGCCGGCGCCTTGCTTTCCAGTTTGGCCGGCTTCACGAGATAGGCGCGCACCTGGCCATTGCCCTTCTCCGAGGCATAGGTGATGTATTCCGGGAGGATGTCAGGATCGGTGAACTCGACCTGCTGCGCGAGCGCATAATCCGGTGAAAGCTGTGCGACCAGCGCGGCGGCCGTCATGCCGCCCACCGCGAACTTCGCGGCGCGATCGAGAAACTCGCGCTTGGTGATCTTCCCATGCGCATAGAAATCGTAAAGCTCCAGCAGTTCCTGCGGAAAGTCCCTTGCGGTCAGTCTCGTCATCGTGGTCTCCCTCCAAGCCATGCGCCCATAACAGCACAGTATTCGCACGAGCGTGCAGAAGGGATTTCTTTCATAAGCGGAGATGCAATCACGTTTGCGTCACCGGAAAGCCTCCGGACCGCGGTCAGGCGGAAAGCGGCAACCGCACCGTCTGCACAAGCCCGCCGGCCGGCCGGTTTGCGATGTCGATATCGCCGCCGAAGCGGTTGACGATTTCCTTGGCAATTGCAAGGCCGAGGCCTGCCCCCGGCGCCGTCTTGCGGCGGGCAGGATCGACGCGGAAAAACGGTTCGAAGACCTGGCCGAGCAGATCCTCGGGAATGCCCGGCCCGCCATCCTCGATGGTCAGAACGGCGTCTTTGGCTGTCGTCTCGAGCCGCCAGCGACCACCGCCGCCATGAGTGGCGGCATTGATCACGAGATTGCGCAGCGCCCGCTTCAGCGCCATGGGTTGCGCTGGCACGGTTGCATCGGCGGCACTGGAAAGCTCGATGGCAAAGCCGAGTTTTGCCAGTTCTTCCGTGATCAGCCGCACCATGATGTCGAGACGGATCAACTCCGGCCCGGAGTCGCTGGTCTCCTCGCGCACCAGCCCGATCGCGCTGTCGGCGATCGAGTCCAGTTCCTCGAGATCGGACAGCCATTTGGCGCGCTCGTCATCACCGCTGATGAACTCCGCCCTGAGCCGCATGCGGGTCATGGGGGTCCGCAGGTCATGGCCGGCGGCTGCCACCAGCCGCATGCGGCTTTCCAGAGCGCTGCGCAGCCGGCTGCTCAGCCGGTTCAGCGCGCGAGCCGTGGCGCGCACCTCGCGGCTGCCCTTTTCGGGGATGGGCGGCAGAAGCCCGTCCTTGCCGATACTTTCGGCAGCGCCTTCCAGAAGTTCCAGCGGCCGGGTGATCTTCGAGGCGATGAAGAAGGAAATGGCAAGGCTTCCAAGCACGATCAGCAGCATCCAGCCGCCGAGGATATAGAGCCAGTCGGAGGGCGGTGCGCGATGCGGGATGCGAAACACCGCCCATGCGCCATCCGGCGTGCGCACGGCCGCCATCATCGGCGGGGTCTCACTCGTCTTGATGACCTCGGAGGGCAGATGGATGTCGTCGGCTGCCAGCATCTCGACAAGGGCTTCGCTCAACCGCGCATGGGGTTGGCCGTCCGGAAGCCGGTTGTCCAGCCGGGCGCCGGCGGTTGCGGCCTTCGCCGGGTCGGTTTCCACCAGCGCCAGCGTCAGCCGCATCTGCGACACAACCGGCGCAAGGATGTCGTGTGCATCCGGCGGCTCCAGCACGCGGCTGGCAACGAAGGTGGCCAGTCCGACCACCGACACGATGGATAGCACAAGGAGCGCTGCGATGCGGTGGTAAAGCGACTTCATCGGCCGCCCGCAAGGGTTCTGACGGTCACCGTCAGCTGGTACCCGCCATTGCGGACGGTCTTGAAGATCATGGCCTCCGTATGCTCGTTGAGCTTGCGCCGCAGCCGGCTGATCAGTACGTCGATCGAACGGTCCATCGGATCGCGGTTGCGGCCCTGTGTGAGATCGAGCAACTGGTCGCGCGACAGAAGCCGGCCGGGGCGTTCCAGGAAAACCTGTAGCAAATCGAATTCGGCACCTGTGAGGTCGAGCTGGGCGCCGCTCTCGTGGCGGACCATGCGAAGAGCAGGATCAGCCTCGAAGCCCTCGAAGAAATAGAGCCGGGCGGATGGCGGGCTTTCCGCTGTCTGCCCCGTGCGCCGGAGGATGGCCTTGATACGTGCCAGAAGTTCGCGCGGGTTGAAGGGTTTGCCGAGATAGTCGTCGGCGCCGATTTCCAGACCGATGATCCGGTCGACGTCTTCCTTCAGTGCGGTCAGCAGGATGATGGCAAGCGAGGGCTGGCGCTCGCGCAGCATCCGGCAGATGTCGAGACCCGATCCGTCCGGCAGCATGACATCCAGCACCACCAGATCCGGCTTGCCGGTTGCCACCATCGCTTCGCATTCCTTCCGGTCGGCTGCAACGCTGACCCGCATGCCCTGTTCAGCCAGATAGCGCGACAGCAGCGACCGGATTTCACGGTCGTCGTCGACGATCAGGATGTGACCACTGCCGTTCATCAGATGTCCTTTCCAATCCAGTCCTGACTAGCCGATCGGCGACGCGGCAGCTGGAAAAAATTGTAAACCAATGTTTCCGAAGGGGAACGAGAAACATTTCGTTACAAAAATGCGACCGACGGAGATGTTCGGAAATCATCGGCACAACCCCGGAAACCGGTGACCGGTAAAAAGAGAGCGTCCCAGATTGTGGATTGCTTCGCCTCTTCGTGCACGTCCTCTGTCCGCGCACACGCGTTTTTCCGAGACCCGTGATCGCGTTTGACAGGGCGGCAGGATCTCCGAGCATCCGTCAAAGGGTAAGGCGTAATCGCTGGCGTTTATGCGTCGGCGCCATTGTTGAGCGGAAGAGAGGCCCCCCTGCCGCTTCCTCTGCTCCAGGCCGGCCCCTGTGCCTCCGGGGCCGGCCTTCTTTTTTATACCGCGTTCTCTCCATCCCGATGTGACGAACCAAGCCGGTTTTCTCCTGCAATGCCGAAAGGCAACCGGCGAGCGCGACTTTCCAGATTTATCTTGATTAATATAATCATGTTTGTGTATGCCGATCGTGCCGTCTGGCAGCAATCGTTGTCCGTCGGACTTTTCATTTGGACGCCCGGCGCTACCTGACGATGTTCCGATCGGTGTCGCCAGCCGAACCCTGCAATTTTCAAGAAGCAAAGACGATGACCATCCAACCCGCCAGCCCTGTCGACAGCCTTGCCGCGCGTCTGCGTGCCGAAACCCATCCGACACACGAGCGCCTTGATGGACGCATCATGTCGCTGCAGCCGTTTGCCGGGCGGCCGAACTATCTCCGCTTCCTCAAGATCCAGTGTGCGTTCCATGCCGCGATAGAGGAACTCTACGATGATGCCTGGCTGGCCTCTCTTCTGCCTGACCTTGCCGACCGGTGCCGCCTGGCTGAGGTGCGTGCCGATGTGGTGGATCTGGGCGGAGCTCCTGTTTTTCTGCCCGTTGAGGAAAGGCCCGCCATCGGGGGCGCCGAAGCGCTTGGCTGGCTTTATGTGGCGGAGGGGTCGAATCTCGGTGCCGCCTTCCTGCTCAAGGCGGCGAAGGAGCAGCTTGGCCTGTCGGAAGAGTTTGGTGCCCGTCATCTGGCCGGCCATCCGGAAGGCCGGGGCCTGCAGTGGCGTCGTTTCACCGCGGCGCTCGACGCGGTCGAACTGTCTGCCGAGGAAGAGGCTCGCGCCATCGAAGGAGCAAGGCGCGCCTTCGAATTCGTGCTGTCGCGGGTCGAGGCTGAGGCCGCCGCAGCGGCCTGAGCCGCCTGCGATCAGCCACTTTCGCCCTCGATGAAGTTCATCGGCCAGAGGCATTGGCGCGGCGCCTGCGGATAGGCGTCGGCAAAGGCGGGCATGGTGGAAAGCAGGCTTTCCGCCACCGCCACGCCAAGATCTCGCAGCGCGGGGCGAAAACAGGTCAGGCGCGGCGACAGGAACTGGACGAGCGGGCTGTATTGCCCGATCACCGCCACCTCGCGGCCGGGCGTCAGTCCGGCCTCTTCCAGCCCGCGATAGAAGCCGATCACGGTCGCCTCGTTCAGCAGGACCATGGCCGTTGGCTGTGCGGGCGCCGCGATAAAATTCCGCGCCAGCTTGTATCCGCCGCTTTCGTTCGGCCGGGAGCGGAAGACATGGGCCGGATCGAGCCGCAGCCCGTGCCGGGCCAGGGCCGCGTGACAACGTTCCTCGAACACGTAACCGAGGTTGATTTCGCCTTCCGGGCGGCCGATGGCGATCTTTTTGTGGCCCTTCGCCACAAGCCGATCGATGGCGGTCTCTGCCATGCCCTCGAAATCGAGGTCGTACCAGGGCTGGCCAACATCGCTCCGGCTGCGTCCCAGCGAAATGAAGGGTATGCCTGCCTTGTGCAGCGTGCCGAAGCGATCATCCCGGTAACGCGTGGCGGACAGGATGATGCCGTCGGCAAAGCCGCGCGCTACAACGCGCTTCATATAGGCATCGGGATCTTCTTCCGATGAGCAGAGCAGGGCGACGAGATCGAGCTTGTGGCGGGCGAGCACCGTCTGCACCCCGTCGAACACGCTCATGAAGAAGGTGTCGCCCTGGCCGGTGATTTCATGCCCGGTCTGCATCATGAAGCCGATGATGCCGGTGGCTCCCTTGCGCAGCGAACGGCCGGCCTGGTTCGCGACATAGCCGAATTTTTCGGCTGCCTCCAACACGCGCCTGCGGGTTTCGTCGTTCACATCCGGCTTGCCGTTCAAGGCGCGCGACACGGTGCCGATCGAGATATCGAGGTGATCTGCCAGTTGGCGAATGCCTTTCATGTGCGCCTTGTATCCCTTCTGCTCCGTTATCGTTTACGGAAAGCCTCTTGACAGGGCAAGTCCCCCGCAATTAGTGTCGTAAACGTTTACGGAAGGTGATGGAAGAGGAGTTCCATTCCGTCCGCAGGAGGATTTCAGTGACATACAGAGCCGTTTTGTGCGGGTGCGGAGCTATGGCCAGAGGCTGGCTGAGGGCCTTGCAGGACGATCCCGATCTGAAAAGGGATGTGATCGTCGTCGGTCTGGTGGATCTCAACCGAGGTGCGGCCGAGGCGCTGGCCCAGGATTTCGGACTGTCATCCGTCCGCATCGGAACCGATCTCGGCGAGGTGCTGACGGCGACGCGCGCGGAACTCGTGTTCGACGTGGTTGTGCCTGTCGCGCGGGCCGCCGTCGTGGAAACGGCCTTTGCTCATGGTTGCCATGTTCTGAGTGAAAAGCCTTTGTCCATCTCCATGGATGAAGCGCGGCATCTGATCGAAGTGGCACGGCAGGCAGGCCGCATCCACGCCATTGTGCAGAATCGCCGCTTCATCACGGGCATCCGCCGGCTGCGCCGGGCGGTGGAGGAGGGGGTCATCGGCACCTTGACCGGTGTTCACTGTGATTTCTTCATCGGTCCGCATTTCGGCGGCTTCCGGGACGACATGGATCATGTCCTGCTGCTCGACATGGCGATCCACACGCTGGATGCCGCCCGCTTCGTGTCCGGCAAGGTGCCGCTTTCGGTCTATTGCGTCGAAACCAATCCTGCCGGTTCCTGGTATCGCCACGGTGCGGCCGCCAATGCGATTTTCCGGCTCTCGGACGACGTCGTTCTGACCTATCGCGGCTCCTGGTGCGCGGAGGGCCGCCGGACCAGCTGGGAAAGCGCCTGGCGGCTGATCGGCTCCAAGGGCATGCTGACCTGGGATGGCGAAGACGCCTTCGAGGCGACGGTGGCGGGCGATGAGGCCGGCCTGCTGCGCGGCTTGCGCACGGTCGATGTGCCGCAAGCGCCGTTCGAAACGCAGACGCATGGCCACCGCAGCGTGCTGAGGGATTTTGTCGCGGCAATCCGTGGCGGCACGGTGCCCGAGACGGTGAGCCACGACAATATCAGAAGCCTTGCCATGGTGTTCGGCGCCATCGAAAGCGCCCGCACCGGCCAGGTCGTCAGCATTCAGACAGAAGGACATTGACCTGTGAGCAATCCCGCCCAGTCCATCCGTATCGGCACCATGATCAGCGCCTCGGCCGGCAAGGCCGCGGAGCGCATCGGCCAACTGTCCGACATGGGGTTTGAGAGCTTCCAGCCCTTCTTCTGGCAGACCACCAACGGCCAGGATCTGGCCGATCTCGGCAAGCGCTGCGTGGAGGCGATCGGCGATCGCGATATCACCATCTCCACCCTCGGCATGTTCGGCAATCCGCTCGAAGGCACCGACATCGACCTGCAGACGCTGCAGGGCTGGAAGGATTGCATCGATAATGCCCATCACTTCGGCGCAACCTGCGTGGCCGGTTTCACCGGCCGCGTGCGCGGCAGGCCGCTGCCGGACAGCCTTCCGCGCTATCGCGAGATCTGGAGCGAGCTTGCCCGCCGCGCGGCTGACAAGGGCGTGAAGATTGCCTTCGAGAACTGCGCCATGGACGGCAACTGGCAGACGGGTGACTGGAACATCGCCCACAATCCGGATGCCTGGGAACTGATCTTCAACGAGACGCCGGACGATCATATCGGGCTCGAATGGGAGCCTTGCCACCAGATGGTCTATCTGATCGAGCCTTTGCCGCAGATCCGCAAATGGGCGCACAAGTTCTTCCACATCCATGGCAAGGACGCCACGATCCGCTGGGACGTGATCCGCGAGCACGGCATTTTCGGCAAGCATCCCTTCGTCTTCATGCGCACGCCGGGCTTTGGCGACACCAACTGGACGGATGTGATGTCCGAGCTTCGGCTTGCCGGATGGTCCGGTTCCGTCGATATCGAAGGCTGGCATGATCCCGTCTACCGCGACCAGCTGGAAATGACGGGCCAGGTGCATGCGCTGAACTACCTCAAGAATTGCCGGGGCGGCAGTTTCGTGACCGATCCCCAGTAAGACGCCACGGCCAGCGTCCTCCCCGCCGGCCG
>NZ_VJMG01000021.1 GCF_007004135.1 Affinirhizobium straminoryzae | reverse complement strand
CCCGCCTGCATGCCCATGTCGCCGGCGGGCTTCTGGGCACCGGTAGCCGGGCCCTTGTCGATGCCCGCCTTGTTCATGCCGGCCATCTCGTTCGGGGCGCTGCCTGCGGCGGGTGCGGACAAGCCCGCCGCAGGCAGCGCCCCGAACGAGATGGCCGGCATGAACAAGGCGGGCATCGACAAGGGCCCGGCTACCGGTGCCCAGAAGCCCGCCGGCGACATGGGCATGCAGGCGGGTGCGCCGCCGGCACAGGGCACCATGCCGGGCAATGCGCCCCCCGCCCAGACGGCCCAGCAGAAGCCGCAGCGTGAAAAACCCTATTTGCCCCAGGAAATCCTGCTGGCGGAAACGGATGCGCGCTTCAACGGCACCATCCACCAGCCGCTGATCGGCTTTGGCGAACGGCTGGCGATGTTCTGGGCCAACCACTTCGCCGTCGCGATCTCGAAAGGCGGCGATGTGCATATCCTGGCCGGCTGCATGGAGCGCGAGGCGATCCGCCCGAACCTGTTCGGCCGCTTCGAGGACATGCTGGTGGCGGTGGAAACCCACCCGGCCATGCTGGTCTTCCTCGACAACCAGCAGTCGGTTGGCCCCAATTCCCAGGCGAACCGCAACGGCAAGCGCGGCCTCAACGAAAATCTCGCCCGCGAGATCATGGAACTGCACACGCTCGGCGTCGATGGCGGCTACAGCCAGGCGGATGTCACCGCCTTTGCCCGGGTGATCACCGGCTGGACGGTCTATCGCGACCGCAAGCGCCCCGGCCCGCTCGGCAGCTTCACCTTCAGCGACTGGGCGCACGAGCCCGGCGACCAGACGGTGATGGGCGTGACCTATGCCGATGACGGGCTCGACCAGGGCAAGGCGGTGCTGCGCGATCTCGCCCGGCATCCGGCCACCGCCCGACATCTCGCCACCAAGCTTGCCCGCCACTTCGTCTCCGACCAGCCGCCGAAGGCGCTGATCGACAGGATGGCGGCCGCCTATACCAAGACCGACGGCGATCTTTCGGCCGTCTACATGGCGATGATCAATGCCGACGAGGCCTGGACGCCGCAGCTGACCAAGGTGCGCCCGCCGCTCGTCTATGTCACGGGTCTGTTGCGCGCCACCGGCCTCAAGCCGAAACCCAACCAGATCCTTGCCGTGCTGAAGGCGCTCGGCCAGCCGCTGTGGAACCCCTCAGGTCCGAACGGTTTTTCGGATACCACCGATGCCTGGGCCTCCTCGGAGGGGCTTGCGACCCGCATCGACGCGGCCAATCTCTTCGCCCACCAGATCGGCGGCCCCGTGGATCCGCGCGCCTTTGCCGGCGACCGGTTCGGGCCGCTGCTGACCGACGACACGCTGCAGGCCATATCCCGCGCGGAAACCAAGCCGCAGGGCCTGTCTATCGCCTTCCTCTCCCCCGAATTCCAGAGGGCCTGACCATGCTGTGCGAAACCCTGAACCCCACCCGCCGCGCCGTGCTTGGCGCCTCCGGTGCGCTGTTTGCCTGGGCCTTCATGCCGAAATTCGCCCATGCGGCCGGCGGACGCGATCCGCGCTTCGTCACCATCATCCTGCGCGGCGCCCTTGATGGCCTCACCGCCGTGCCGCCGCTCGGCGATCCCGGCTATGCCTCCCTGCGGCAGGACATTGCGCTGACGAAGGATGGCGAGAATGCCGCCCTGCCGCTCGACGGCTTCTTCGGCCTGCATCCGTCGATGCCCTATTTCCAGAAGCTGTTCCAGGCCAGGCAGGCCGCCGTGGTGCATGCGAGCGCCACCGCCTATCGCGAACGCTCGCATTTCGACGGGCAGGATGTTCTGGAATCCGGGTATCCCACGCCCGGACATGTCGAGACCGGCTGGCTGAACCGCCTGCTGGAAGGTTTGCCGGCCGGTGAATTGATCTCCCCCGGTCCGGCGGAGCGGGTGCGGGGGCTTTCCGTCGGAGCCAACGCCCCGCTCGTCATTCGCGGCAAGGCCCCGGTGCTGGGCTGGGCGCCGCCGGTTCTGAAGGCAGCCGATGGCGATCTGGCGCCGCGCCTGATGGATCTCTACGGCAAGACCGACCCGCTGCTGGCCGGCCTGCTGAAGGAAGGCATCGAGACCGGCAAGATCGCCTCCGGCCTCGACATGAAGGCCAAGGGCGGCGCCGGCGATCCGGACGGCATGGAGCAGATGGCGCGCGGCGCCGCACGGCTGATCGCCGGCGACGGCGGCCCGCGCGTGGCCGCCCTTGCCTTCGAAGGCTGGGACACCCATGCGCAGGAAACGGAGCGGCTTGCCAAGCTCCTGACCGGGCTCGACCGCTCGCTCGCCGCCTTCCATCAGGAACTCGGCCCGGCCTGGAAGGACACCGCCATCGTGATCGCCACCGAATTCGGCCGCACCGCCCGCATCAACGGCACGGAAGGCACCGACCACGGCACAGCGACCACCGCCTTCCTTGCCGGCGGCGCCATTGCCGGCGGCCGGGTGATCACCGACTGGCCGGGTCTGAAGGATGCCCAGCTGTTCGAAGGCCGCGACCTCGCCCCCACCACGGATCTGAGTGCCGTGATCAAGGGGGTGGCGGTGGACCTGCTCGGCGCCGATGCCGGCCATTTGGCGGAAGCGGTATTTCCGGGCTCGGGCAAGGTGGCCCCAATGAAGGGGCTGATCGTCTAGAGTTCTGTCCGGGACCGAAGAATACCGGGCCCGTCTGGTTCAAGGGGAGCCAGACCGGTCCGGTTGCAGTTCCGGCGAAGGTGGGGTCGTGAGGCCCTCCAGGATGTGTGTGCAAACAAGGAAATGAAGCGTTCCGGGCGATTCTCTATCGCAGGAGACGCTCTCAACGGTCTGATCGTCCGGGCAACCCCTCGTACCCCCGCCCGGACGGCAGCGCAGTGCCGGTCGCAGGCCCCCGCGACCGGCACTGCTCTCAAAGGTGAAGCATGCGGCCGATTCAGGCCTTGCCATGACGGGCACCGAGGGCGTTAAAGACAAGTGACCTGCCCCGTTGAAAGTGCCTGCCATGCCTGTCTCCCCTCGCCGCTCCCGGATGTTTCGCCGTTCGCGCGTCATGCGCGGCTCCTGGCCGGTGTGGAAGCCGCGCATCGTGTTCTGGATCGGCGCGGTGGCCATCGGCCTCGTCAGCGTCTTCTTCGCGCTGGCGGCAGACCGGGTGCAGCATCTGTTCAAGACCATGCTCGCCCTTGACCCGGATGCCGTCTTTATCCCGCTTCTCCTGACGCCGCTGGGCTTTGCGCTGTGCGCCTGGATGGCGCTCACCTGGTTTCCCAATGCGCAAGGGAGCGGCATTCCTCAGGCAATCGCCGCCCGTCACCTGCATGACGCAGAACCGCGGCACCGGCTGCTGTCGCTGAAGATCGCGGCGGGCAAGATCCTGCTGACACTCATCGGCCTGTTCTGCGGCGCCTCGATCGGCCGCGAGGGACCAACCGTCCAGGTAGGCGCCGCAATCATGCTGGCAAGCGGCCGGATCGGCGGCATGGCGCAGGCGCGCGGCCTGATCCTCGCCGGTTCCGCCGCCGGCATCGCCGCGGCCTTCAACACGCCGCTTGCCGGTGTCGTCTTCGCGATCGAGGAGATGAGCCGCAGTTTCGAGGCACGCGCCAACGGGCTGGTGCTGATGGCCGTCATCCTGTCGGGGCTTGCAGCGCTTGGCCTTGTCGGCAGCTACACCTATTTCGGCGATACGGCGGTCAGCGCCACCACAGGGCTCGACTGGCTGCTGGTGCTGGTCTGCGGGCTGTCCGGCGGCGCGCTGGGTGCTGGCTTCAGCGCGGGGGCGCTGTCGGTTGCGCGGCGGATCCGACGGCTTGTCGAACCGGCGCCGGTGCGGCGCACGGTGCTTCTGGCTGCCGCCTGCGGTCTCGCCGTCGCCATCATCGGCGTCGCATCCGGCGGCGAAACCTTCGGCACCGGCTATGAACAGTCGCGCGCCATTCTCGAGGGCCAGGCGCCGGGGCCCCTGTTCTTCCTCGAAAAATTCGCGTCCACCTTCCTGTCCATGGCGTCAGGCATTCCGGGCGGCATCTTCGCCCCGTCGCTCACCGTCGGCGTCAGCCTCGGCGGGTCGCTTGCCATGCTGGTCGGCGGCAAGATCGCGCTCGGCGCCATCCTCGGCATGGCCGGTTACTTCGCCGGCGTGGTGCAGGCGCCGATGACCGCCTTCGTGATCATCATCGAGATGACGGGCAATCATCAGGCGGTGATCCCGATCATGGCTGCGGCCATGCTGGGCTATCTCACCTCGCGCCTTTTGTCGCCGGAACCGCTCTATCACGGCCTCTCGCGCGCCTTCCTCGCCAAGGCATTGCGGGAGGAGCGCGAACGGGCCGCAGACTGAGCCCTGCAACCAAGGCCCCACCCTGCGTCGACCGCCCGGTCCGATAGCAACGAAAGGGTGCATGATACATAACCCAGGGACTATGCATTTCTTGATTATTTTTATTTGCGCCCCCTTGATGCATCTGCAACCATAACCGTCACTGGGGGAGAGGCTGCGATCGGGGAGAGATCGTCGTCTCGTAAGGAGCAGCAGCAGGTCGCCTGACCTGTACAAGGCACCGAAGGAGGTGCCGCCGCACGCACCTTTCCCCTCGACGTGTCACGGGCGCGATGGGAGGAGAACATGTTGCGCAGATTGCTTTTGGCCGCACTTTCCGGTGCGGCGCTCACGGTTTCCGGTGTTTCGGCCTTCGCGGCCGATGTGGTCCTGAAACTTCATCACTTCCTGCCGCCGCAGGCCACCATTCCGTCCACGGTGCTGCAGCCCTGGGCCGACAAGATCAAGGCGGATTCCGGCGGGCGGATCCAGGTGGAGATCTATCCGGCCATGCAGCTTGGCGGCAAGCCCGGCGACGTGGTGGATCAGGTCAAGGACGGTGTGGTCGATATCGGCTGGACGCTGATCGGCTATACTCCCGGCCGCTTCCCGAAATCGGAAGCCTTCGAACTGCCCTTCATGGTGACGACGGGCGAGGCAACCTCGGTGGCCTTCTACGAATACTACCAGAAGCACCTGAAGGACGAGCTGAAGGATTACCATGTGCTGGCCGTCCACACCCATGGACCGGGGCTGCTGCACACCATCCAGTCGAAGCCGATCAAGTCGCTCGCCGACATGAAGGGCCTGAAGCTGCGCGGCACCTCCAAGGTGGTCAACCAGATGCTGGAAGCGATGGGCGCCGCTGCCGTCGGCATGCCGGTGACGACGGTTCCGGAATCGCTGTCGAAGAGCGTCATCGACGGCACCGTGGTGCCGTGGGAAGTGACCCCCTCGATCAAGATCGCGGAGCTTGCCCCGAACCACACCAGCTTCTCAGGCAAAACAGGCCTTTACACGGCAGCCTTCCTGTTTGCCATGAACAAGGACAGCTATGACGCGCTGCCCGCCGACCTCAAGAAGGTGATCGACGCCAATTCCGGCAAGGATCTCGCCGCCAAATTCGGTGCCGCCATGGATGCCGGCGACGTGAAGGGCAAGGCGCTCGCCGACAAGGCCGGTAACACGACCTATGTCCTCGACGAGGCCGAAACCGCCAAGTGGAAGGAACAGGGCGACAAGGTGACCAGGAACTGGATCGCCGAAATGGACAAGAATGGCCTGAACGGCACGGCGCTCTACAAGGACGCAACCGACCTCATCAAGCAGTACAGCAAGTAAGACCGGGCGCCTGCCGCCCGCTTCCGCCAGACGATCGGCGGAGGCGGGCGACAGATCCGGGACTGCCGGTCACGCCGGACGCGCCGGCCTTCGGTTGCGTCCGGATCCATTGATCCGACCATTCTCATTTGATCCATTTTTCCTCGCCGTCTTTCGGAGTTCACCATGACCCGCGGTTCCGCCAGCGCCTTTGATGCGCTGGATCGTTTCGTTCACCGCCTGGCCGGCGCTCTGGTCGGCTTCAGCGGCCTTTGCCTGCTGGCCGCCTGCGTGCTGACGGGCGTATCGATCATCGGCTCGCTGACGCTGCGTCCCGTGCCGGGCGAAATCGAACTGGTGGAGGCGCTGTGCGGCCTTGCCGTGTTCGGCTTCCTGCCCTTCTGCCAGCTGAAGCGTGGCCATGTGGGCGTTGATCTGCTGATTGCCTCCTTCGGGCCGAAGGCGATGAATGCAACGCAGCTGATCGGCGACATCGTGATCGCCGTCCTCTTCGCGCTGATTGCCTGGCGCCACGGCATCGGCCTGATGGACAAGCTGGACAATGGCGAGACGACGCCGCTTCTGCTGCTGCCGATCTGGTGGGGTTACGCGCTGGCCATGATCCTGCTTGTCGTGAACGTCTTCATCTGCCTGTTCATCATCCTGGCCGATATCCGCGACATCCGTCGCAAGGCGGTCATCGTCTCGGCCATGGGAGCACACTGATGTCCGGCATCGAAATCGGCCTCTGGTCCTTCCCTGTCCTGATCCTGCTGATCTTCCTGCGCATTCCGATCGGTGCGGCCATGCTCGGCTGCGGCATTGTCGGCACCTTCCTGGTGACCGGCCGCTGGACGCCCATCCTCTCCCAGCTGAAATCGGTGATCTGGGCCACCAACGTCAACTATTCGCTGTCGATCATTCCGCTGTTCCTGCTGATGGGCCAGTTCGCGGCGCGCGGCGGCATGAGCCAGTCGCTGTTCAATGCGGCAGCCGCCTTCCTCGGCCATCGCAAGGGCGGGGTCGCCATGGCGGCCGTCGGCGCCTGCGCGGGCTTCGGCTCGATCTGCGGCTCCTCGCTTGCCACCGCCGCCACCATGGCGCAGGTGGCACTGCCGGAACTGCGTCGCCACGGCTATGCCGGCGGGCTGGCAACGGCCACGCTTGCGGCCGGCGGCACGCTCGGCATCCTGATCCCCCCCTCCGTCGTGCTGGTGATCTACGCAATTCTTGCGGAACAGAACATCGCCAAGCTGTTCCTCGCCGCCTTCGTGCCCGGCATCATCGCCGCGATCTCCTATCTCACGGTCATCGCGATCTATGTGCGGCTGAAGCCGGAAAGCGCCGGTCAGGCGCCCCGCGTGCCGTGGTCCGAGCGGCTGCCGGCCGTGATTGCGGTGTGGCCGGTGGCGGTCATCTTCTTCCTGGTGGTTGGCGGCATCTATCTCGGCTGGTTCACACCGACCCAGGCCGCGGCCGTCGGGGCGGTCGGCGCCGGTCTCGTGGCCTGGAAGAATGGCGGTCTCGACCGTGCCGCACTGCTCGCCTGCTTCAAGGAGACGGCGGTCTCGACCGGCATGATCTTCTTCATCGTGCTGGGCGCCACCGTGTTCAACTCCTTCCTCGCCTTCTCCCGACTGCCGCAGGTGGGCGCGGAATGGGTGACCGCGCAGGGCTTTGCGCCAATGACGGTGCTGATCATCATCCTGGTGCTCTACATCATCTTCGGCTGCATCATGGATTCGCTCTCCATGATCGTGCTGACGATCCCGATCTTCTTCCCGATCGTCACCGCCATGGATTTCGGCATGAGCCCGGAACACTTTGCCATCTGGTTCGGCATTCTCGTCCTGATGGTGGCGGAGATCGGCATGATCACGCCGCCGGTCGGGCTGAACCTGTTCATCATTTCGGCCATGTCGCGCGAGGTGCCGATCCGCGATACCTATCGCGGCATCGTTCCCTTCGTTTCCGCCGACCTGTTCCGCATCGTGCTGCTGACGGCCTTCCCGATCATCTCGACCTTCCTGATCGTCTGAGCCACCCGCAGACAGGCACCTGATCCTCGCGCGTCCCGGCCACCGGGGCGCGCGATATGTTTTCAAGGGGAGTTGGAGAAGAGAGCGGCTCACCGACGGGGCGCCGGGCAGCACACCCGGGAGGCAGAGACGCGCGACACCGCCGGCCGGATTTACCGGGCCGCGGCCTCCGCCCGGATGCGCTTCATGATCGCATCGGCGATGATCTTGTAGTTACCGTCGAAATGGTGACCGCCGGGGCGCGCGATCACTTCCGCGCCCGGCAGGGACTGCACGTCGGGGCAGCCGGTATCCTTCTCCTCGAGGCCGTAGACGCACTGCACGAGGTCGGTCCGCAGCGTCTTCAGGTCCGCGATCGGATCGCCATGCTTGCCGGGACCGGAGACGCCGAGCCAGCCCATCACGGAGATCTGGAAATCCGCATGGCGGCCGAGCGCCAGCAACGAGACGAGCGAGACATGCCGGGCCTGCGCCTCCGGCAGCCGCGTCAGCGTGGCCGGCAGAATGTTGGCGCCGAACGAATAGCCGATCAGCACCACATTCTTGACCCGCCAGCGGGTCCGATAGCTGTCGATGATGCGCGCAAGGTCGGCGGCCGTTTCGTCCGGGCTGCGCTCGCGCCAGAAATAGCGCAGCGCATCGACACCGACCACCGGCACCCCATCCGCCTGAAGGAACACGGCAAGCTTCTTGTCGATGTCGCGCCAGCCACCATCGCCGGAATAGATGATGGCCATGGTGTCGAAGCGCGCTCGTGCCTCGATCGGAATGATCGGCAGGTCGAGCGGTGAATGGGCCGTGGCCAGTCGGTCAAGCGCGCCCTCGAGCCGGGCGCCGAGCCGGGCCCAGGCCGGGTCGCTCCCCTCGCGCTCCGCAAGCTCGATGGCGGGGTGGGCAGCCTTCAGCGCCGCGGCATGGGCACGCCCGTCAAGACCGGCCGCACGCCCGAGTTCGATCGACACCGGATGCGGCAGCGCGCCGGGGGTGAGGCCATAGACCGTGCCCTCCGCGGAGGCCTGCTTGCTGGCCGGCGTGCACAGCACCGTCTTCAGCGGAATGGCGGCGGTCGGATCGACGGCAAGCATTTCGCCGATGGTGGCGGGCGGCGACTGGGCGGTGATGGCGAGCGCCAGCGCGCCCCCTTCCCGCGCCCCGGCGACGATCGGCGCACGATAGGTCGCAATCTTCGCCTCGCGGTGGATCTGCTGGGTCAGCGTTTCGATGTCGGAGACCAGATAGAGGCAGTCCGCCGGCGAGGCCGACAGCGCCGCGTACCATTGCGGCAGGTCGACGCCGATCACGGCGGCCTTGCGCGCCACGAGACGTTCGGCGACCGCGGCTTCGTCCGCGCTCCAGCCATCGGCATCCGATACCAGCACGACCACCGACTCCGGGGTCTGCTTGGGCAGCAGTAGATGGCTGGTGGGCAGCGTCTTCGTGACATAGCTGGCGGAGAGAGCCGGGCCCGCCAGCAGGCAGAGCCAGAGGAAACAGATACGGATCATCGATGCAGCACACCCTTCAGGCCGCCGGCAATCAAAAGGGTGACATCCAGCATGGATGCCACCGGCAGGCCGAGGCCGCCAACCGCCAGATAGCGCGGCTCCCAGGCCGGATCGAACTTCGACTTGAAGGCCAGCACGCCCTGGAAATTGTAGAACCGCTCGCCGTTCTCAAAAACCTGGCGGCAGACATGGTTCCAGAGCGGCGCGCCCTGGTGGGTGGGCAGGCCGGCCAGCGGCGCCATGCCAAGGTTCAGCGTGCGAAAGCCCTGGTCCTTCAATGTCTCCATCAGGCGCACGAACAGAAAATCCATCAGGCCACGATGGGTGCCGGGAATATGGCGCATCAGGTCGATGAAGGCGTCGCCCGTGCTGGAGGCGGTCAGAAGATTGGCGAAGGCCACGATGCGACCCTGAAAACGCACCAGCGCCACCGGGCTTTCCGCCAGATAGCCGTTCTGGAACGTGCCGAGCGAGAAGCCTTTTTCCGCGGCGTTGTGCGCAGCAAGCCAGGCATCGGAAATCTGCCGGAGTTCGCCGAGAAGCGGCAGGACCTCCTGCGGCGTGAGCAGCGAGAATTCCAGCCCGTCACGTTCCGCACGGTTGATGGAACGGCGCAGCTTCAGCCATTCGCCTCCCTTCATGCTGAAACGGGTGAGATCCACCACCGCCTGTTCGCCGAGCTTGTAGGGTCTGAGATCGCAATCCACCGCCATCGGCAGGAAGGCAGGCGAAACCTGGTAGAACACGGCCCGGCGGCCATGGCGGCGGGCATCGTCCGCGAAGGCGCGCACGAGTTCCGGCCAGGCCTCCTGCGGCCCGACGGGATCGAACAGCGCCACCTGCGACTTGCCCTGCACGGCATACATGATGAAGGCGTCGCGCGCGGCCGAAAACAGAAGCTGCTTGTCGCCAAGCCGCACCAGCCCGGCACTGGCATTCGGCTGGCGGGCCAGGATCTCGCAGGCCGTGGCAAGATCGCTCGCGCTCGGCCGGCGGCTGCGGCGCCGTTCGGGCTGCATCATCCGGCGCCCGGCCCACGCCCCCGCAATCAGCGTCAGCGACAGCGTTGTGCCGGTATGGTGACCGATGGCGGGGGCACCGACGAGGCGCAGCGCCAGCAGGATTTCTTCCATGTAGACGCAGACGACCACGGCGGCGACGAGAGCCAGAAGACTGGCGCGGCTGACAAGGCCGCAAAGGTCCCGCAGACCGGATCGACACTCCTGCCAAAGCGCGGAAATCCGGGCCATTGTCGGCGCGCCCGGCAGGGTCGGCATGATCAGGTCACGGTCAGCGGAAAGCGGTTCCATGGGGTGTCCGTCAACATTTTTTTACGGAAAGCGCGCGTCCCTGCGCATCCGGGCACAAGCATCTATCACGTCTCTGTGAAGGAAGCGATAAGTCACAGGGTTGAGAAGTGATGAAATGACGTGAAAAGCCTTGACTTCGCACTGCAGCACTCCATTTTCCGAAGGTTAGGGGCGGCGCTGGTGCGTGCGAAAGAGAAATGGGTGCCCGCCAGACCGGGAAAGCGCCGGTTTTTCACTCTGCCGGCGTTTTGGAGAGAGATTTGCTCCCGGCTGCGCCAGCTTCAAATCCCTGTTTCTGTGCGGGCTTTGCGCAATATGGGATAAGGGCCGCAATCGGAATGCAGCACAGGCCCGTCATGACCCATACGCAGGTGATCCCGCATCAGACGCCACAGGCCGTTGCGACGCTCGACGCGCAGCTGGCAGCCCTTGACCTTGCCGGCCGCCTCAGGCTCGCCGCCGGGCTCGGCCGTGCCGTCTTTACCACGTCGCTCGGCATCGAGGACCAGGTGATCACCGCAGCCATCGGCACACATCGCCTGCCGATCGAGGTGGCGACGCTGGAAACTGGCAGGCTGTTCATGGAAACGGTGGTGCTGATCGGCCAGACGGAAGAACGCTATGGATTGTCGATCCGCCGCTTCCGCCCCGATGAACGGGATGTGGAGGCCTATGCGGCGCAATATGGCCTGAACGGTTTCTATGACAGCGTGGAAGCCCGCCATGCCTGCTGCCATGTGCGAAAGCTGAAGCCGCTGGCGCGGGCTCTTTCGGGCGCCGAGATCTGGATCACCGGCCTTCGGCGCGCTCAATCAGGCAATCGGGCCAGCACGCCCTTTGCCGAGTATGACACCGAACGCAACCTGCTGAAGATCAATCCGCTGGCGGACTGGGAGATCGGGACGATCCACGCCCATGTGGCGGCGGAGGAGATCCCGGTCAACCCGCTGCATCAGCGTGGCTATCCCTCGATCGGCTGCGAGCCCTGTACCAGGGCGATCAAGCCGGGCGAGCCGGAACGGGCCGGGCGCTGGTGGTGGGAGCAGGACGAGAAGCGCGAATGCGGCCTGCATGTTCCCGAACCGGTCGCCTCAGCCATCACGGCCGCACCGCACTGACTGGAAGCCCGGTCCCTTATCCTGCCGCCTTCCCGTGATACGGGAGCGGCACAGGCCCTTTCTCGGCTCGAGCGGTCGGAAAAGATGGCGATGGCAGGACAACAGGACTATCTAGGACAAGACGCGCCGCATGAGCCGGCCACGAGGATACCCGCAAGAATGCACAGACACAGTTCCGAGTTCGATCCGCATCTGAAGGATCAGGCCCCGAAGCCGCCACTCGATCCGCACCTGAAGGCGCTGGAAAACGAGGCGATCCACATCTTTCGCGAGGTGGCGGCCGAATTCGAAAATCCGGTGATGCTCTATTCCATCGGCAAGGATTCCTCCGTGCTGCTGCATCTGGCGCGCAAGGCCTTCTATCCCGGCCGCGTGCCCTTCCCCCTGCTGCACATCGATACCGGCTGGAAGTTCCCGGAAATGATCGCCTTCCGCGACGAGATGGCGGAAAAGTTCGATCTCGATCTGGTGGTGCATACCAATCCGCGCGGCGCGGCCGAGGGCATCTCGCCCTTCACCCACGGTTCGGCCTACCACACGGACGTGATGAAGACAGAGGCGCTGCGCCAGGCGCTGGATGCTGGAAAATATGACGCAGCCTTCGGCGGGGCGCGCCGCGACGAGGAAGCCAGCCGCGCCAAGGAGCGCATCTATTCCTTCCGCACGCCCGACCACAAATGGGACCCGCGCAACCAGCGCCCGGAACTGTGGAACCTCTACAACGGCATGATCCGCCGCGGCGAAAGCGTGCGCGCCTTCCCGCTGTCCAACTGGACCGAAGTGGACATCTGGCGCTACATCCAGGCGGAGAACATTCCGCTGCCGCCGCTCTATTTCGCACGGCCGCGCAAGTTCGTGGAACGCGACGGCATGCTGATGTGGGCGGAGGACCCGCGCTTCCAGCCGCTGCCCGGCGAACAGGTGCAGGAAGGCATGCTGCGCTTCCGTACGCTCGGCTGCTGGCCGCTGACCGGCGGTATCCGCTCGCAGGCGACGACCCTCGACGCGGTGATCGCCGAACTCGAAATCGCCACCGTCTCCGAACGCCAGGGCCGCGCCATCGACCGCGACCAGGCGGGATCGATGGAAAAGAAGAAGCGCGAAGGATATTTCTGATGACCGCACCGTCTGCCACCGCCGCTTCCGCGAGCAATGTCGTGCCGATTACCGATGCAGTGAAGAGCACCCGCGACACCCGGCCTCTGCGCCTGATCACCTGCGGCTCCGTCGATGACGGCAAGTCGACGCTGATCGGCCGCCTGCTGTGGGACACCAAGGCGGTGAAGGAAGACCAGGCGGCCGCGCTGTCGCGTGACAGCGGCAAGCAGAACGATCTTGGCCTTCCCGATTTCGCGCTGCTGCTGGACGGCCTGCAGGCCGAGCGCGAACAGGGCATCACCATCGACGTCGCCTATCGGTATTTTGCGACCGACCGCCGCTCCTTCATTGTCGCCGATACGCCCGGCCACGAGCAGTATACCCGCAACATGGCAACCGGCGCCTCGACCGCCGATCTCGCCGTGCTTCTGGTCGATGCCCGCACCGGCCTCCTGGAGCAGACGCGTCGCCATGCGACGATCGCTTCGCTGATGGGGATCAAGCAGTTCGTGCTCGCCGTCAACAAGTTCGACCTCGTCGCCTATGACAAGGCGGTGTTCGAGAAGATCTCCCATGATTTCAAGGAGCTGGCCCTGTCGCTCGGCGTACGGCAGGTGACAGCCATCCCGATGTCGGCGCTGAAGGGCGAAAATGTCGTCTATGACGGCCGCGCCACCATGCCCTGGTACGACGGCCCGACGCTGGTGGAAACGCTGGAGCTTGCGACCACCCGCACGGGTGCCGCCGGCGGCTTTCGCCTGCCGGTGCAGCGCGTGTCGCGTCCCGGCGAAAGCTTCCGCGGCTATCAGGGCACGGTCGCCGGCGGTTCGATCAAGCCGGGCGATTCCGTGGCCATCCTGCCCTCCGGCATGGTTGCCAATGTCAAGCAGATCGTCACCTTCGATCTCGTGCGCAATGCTGCCGTCTCCGGCGACGCCGTCACGCTGGTGCTCGACCGGCAGGTGGACGTGGCGCGCGGCGACATGATCGTCTCGCTCGACGCCCAGCCGATGACCGGCCTGCATTTCGATGCGCAGCTGGTGGCCCTGCAGCCGGGCGGCATCGAGCCTGGCAAGCGCTACTGGCTGAAGGCCGGCACGCGGCGCCAGCGCGTTGTCGTCTCGCCCCTCTCGCAGCTGGAACTGTCCACCGGAAAGTGGAAGAGCCATGCGGAGACGCTGCCGATGAACGCCATCGGCAAGGTGCGGCTCTCCTTCGACGAGGCGGCGATCTTTGACGCCTACGACCAGAACCGCAATACCGGCGCCTTCATCCTGATCGATCCGGACACGCTGAACACGGTGGCCGGCGGCATGATCACCGCCAAGCGCACTGATCTCGGCGGCATCCACCGCGAGGGACAGCGCGTCCTGCTGTCGCTGCCGGCCGATCTGGCCGAGGAACTGATGGCTACGGAAACCTTCGCAAATCGCCGCGACGAGGTGGATGTGCGCCGCCTCAGCGCCGCCCGCGCCGCCGAAGTGCTCGGTGATCTGGACTAACCTTGTCCTGACACAACAAGCAATCGCAAGCCCGGCAGCCCACCGCCGGGCTTTTTTTGCGTGCGGTCTCCTGCAACCACCTAGAGCGTCCTGCGGCGCGTCGTGCGGCGCTCGATCAGTTCGAAGCCCAGATTGACGGAGTGGTGCACGAGGCGGTCGCCATCGGCGCCACGGATCATCAGGTCGGCAGCGCGGTAGCCCATTTCGAACAGCGGCGTGCGCACGGTGGTGAGCGGCGGCTGCATCACGGCGGCGAAATCAAGATCGTTATAGCCGCAGATGCCGAACTGGTCGGGCACACTGAGACCCATGCGCTGCGCCTCGAACAGCACGCCGAGCGCCAGATCGTCGTTCTGGCAGAACACGGCATCGATATCCGGCCGCGCCTTCAGCGCGCGGCGCAGCAGCCGGCAGCCCATCTGGGTGGTGGTGGCGGCGTTTTCGTGATGGATGAGATCGGGATCGTAAAGACCGGCCTGCTGCATGACGCGGCTATAGCCTTCCGTGCGCCGGCGTCCACGCGCATCCGCCATGCCGCCGAGCAGCGCGATGGTGCGGTAGCCGCAATCCAGCAGGTGACGCGTGGCGGCCTCGGCTGCGGCGCCGTGATCGACGGCCACCACGGACCCCGCGATCTTTATGCCGACATCCACCACCTGCACGACCATGCAGTTGGCATGCCGGACAAGATCATGAATGCCGTCAGCCCCTTCCAGGCCCGCCAGCAGGATGCCGGCGGTATTCTGGGAGAGAAGCAGCCTCACCTGCCGCTTTTCCTCATCGGCGCAGTTATGCGTATTGGCGTATTGAATGCGGAACGTGGTGTCGCGCACCCGCTCCTCCACCCCCTGCATGAAGCTCAGGAAAGCCCGGTTGGTCAGCGTCGGCACGAGCACACCGAAGGTGGAATTGTGACGGCTGGCCAGCGCGCGCGCCGCCTGATCGGGCACGTAACCCATGTCCTCGATCAGATCGAGGATGCGATTGCGCAGGTTGGGGGATACCTTTTCGGGTTCGCGCAGGACCCGCGAAACGGTGATGGCGCTGACGCCGGCCCGCGTCGCGACATCGATCAGCGTCGTGCGTTCGCCACGCCCGCGTCGCGCCCTCATACCACGGTCCCGGTCTTTTCGCGCGCAGGCTCCGAGCCCGGCTTAACCCCCTTGCTCATCACCACTCGCCCCTGTCTCTCGAAAATATACACAACTCAGGATATCCTCGCGACAGTATCGCGCGAAGTCATCCAGAATCAACATTGCGTTGAAGGAAAAAATGATCGAGCCAAAGACGGCCGCAGACTTACAGATGCGATACTATATGTAACCGTGCCATTACATTACACCGCAGTCTATCGCAGGGATCCACTCGCCAATAGCGGCGCAGATCCCGTCAAGACGTATCGCCGGGGATCAGCGAACCATGTTGTAAACGGTCCAGATGATGGCTGCCCACATCAGAAGCGAGATGTTCAGCGACAGGACATAGGGCGAATGGTACAATTTCGTCAGCATCTGTTCTCCTCCTGATATGACGGCGCACCCCTCCCGTGCCCCGTCATGAAAACGAAATATACCGGCAATGGTTCCATTTCGCAATGGGGCGCACCGCCGATTGATCCATATTGATACATTCTCATATTAGCCGTTTCAAAATGGCGCGCATCCGTAGAGAAAAGCGGTACATGGCAAATTTATTTTGCGCCGCGAAAGACAGCCCCTCGCGCAATCAGGCTCAAATCTGCTAGTGCGGAGCCAAGGCGACGGAACCGGCAAGCTTCCGGGCGCCGAGTGCTGCTTCGAAGGGCGGCCCTGCTCCGTTCCTTCCGGAAAACAAAGGTTTACGACAGATGAACACTCGCTTGACCGCGCTGGTGCTGCTGGCCTGCACGCTGTGCGGATGCACGACCATGCCGACCCCGCCAAGCCCCATCGAGACGCGCTGGCAGGGGAAATCGGCCGGCGCCTTCTTCGCCCGTTTTGCACCGCCATATGCTGATGCACGCGTCGGCGACGACACGGTCTACAACTGGCGTGGCGGCTTCCAGCGCATCAAGACTGTGGATGGCCAGCGGATCAGCGCAAGCTGCAGCGCCAACCTGACCACCGATTCGAACTATCGCATCAAGTCCATCCACGTTGTGTCGGACCGTCCGGGCACCAAGGGCCCGAGCTACTGCACGGAGCTGCTGACCGCCGAATGAGGCGGCCCTTGGCGTCTGCCGCGCCGGCACCGGGGCGCGGCAGGGGCCGGGCATAAAGAGCGTCTGGCGGGCGGCGTCTGTCCGTTTGCGCGGCGGCCGGCCGCCAGGCCTCCGCCGCCCGGGCCTCTGGTTCTCGCCCGGATGTCGCCTACATACGAAAAATCGACTTTTGCCACCGTCGCCGGCAGGTTGTGGCCTTGCGGGAATCCGTGATGATGATCAGGTCCATTGTCCGCCTTGCAACCTGTCTTGGCCTTGCCGTCCCGGCACAGGCGGCAGAGATCATCGACCTCTCTCCCGCACCGGCCTATGGCCTGATCGCGATCCGCGGCCAGTTCCGTGCGGAGGATGCACCCCGTTTCGCAGCTCTGGCGGACCGCTATCCGGCCGCAACAATCGTGCTGGAAAGCCCTGGCGGCGAACTGGAGCCCGCACTTGCGATCGGCGACACGATCCGCGCCCGCGGCTTTTCCACCAGCGTGCCGCCCGGCAGCCTCTGCGCCTCCGGCTGTGCGCTCGCCTGGCTTGCCGGTCGCACACGGGTGTTCTCCGTCTCATCGCTGCTGATCGTCCACGGTGCGTTCCGATACCGCACGGACGGCGGCCTGGAAGAAAGCCCGAGGGGCAACGCCCGGGCGAGAACCTATCTCTCCCGCCTCGACCTTCCCCCGGCGCTGATCGCCTTTGCCACGCAAGCACGCCCGGGCGACCTGCGCCAGCTCACGCCCGACCTGCTGCACCGCTTCGGCCTTGCCGCCACGCTGCTGCCCGCCCCACGAACCGACCTGCCCTTCCCGCCACGACCAGCGCGCCGGTGAGAAAGGCAGAACCGGATGACCAAGACGTCGATTTGGGACGAGCGAAAATGTGGCTGGGGCGCCAGGATTCGAACCTGGGAATGCCGGTACCAAAAACCGGTGCCTTACCGCTTGGCGACGCCCCAACGTCAACGGCCGCTCGGTCGAGTCCGAAAAAAGGACGTTCGACACAGGCCGCAGGCAGGCGCCTCATTAGCAAAGGTGCCGGCGGCTCACAATGTCTAACTGGTGCCGCATGACAGATTTTTATGCGCGCAGCCCCCCTGCCGTGCTAGGTCTTTGACCTGCCTGCATCGCCTTTCCGGGAGCCTGTTCATGAGTGCCTTTCGCGCCCGCCCGCCCGCCATTCCCACCACACTGGTCGATGATGCCGTCACCCGCATCATCCGCTGGGATTTCGAGCCGGGGGCCGATACCGGCGTGCACACCCATGGCCTCGGCTACGTGGTGGTGCCGATGACGGACTGCCATTTCCTGATCGAGGAAGGTGACTCGGCCCGCGAAGCCTTCGTGGCACAGGGCGCTGCCTACCGGCGCGAGGCGGGCGCCACACACAACGTCGTCAATGCCGGGTCCGAGCCGATGTCCTTCATCGAGATCGAGTACAAGCAGGCCCTTTAGCGCATGGAAAGCCCGGATTTCGACCTCTCCTTCACGCCGGCCCATGGCGAAGCGGTGGCCATTGCGCAAGGGGTGTGGCGCATCACCTGCAACAACCCCTCCCCCTTCACCTTCCATGGCACCAATTCCTACATTGTCGGGCGCGGGCGGCAGGTGGCCGTCATCGATCCCGGCCCGGAAGACGAGGCGCATTTCGAAGCGCTGATGCGGGCGCTCGCCGGTCGCAGCGTCAGCCATATCCTGATCAGCCATACCCATCGCGACCACTCGCCGCTGGCCGGCCGCCTCCAAGCGGAAACCGGTGCGAAGACGGTCGCCGAAGGGCCACACCGCCCGGCCCGACCCCTTCATGCCGGCGAGGTCAATCCCTTCGCGGAAAGCTCCGATCATGATTTTCGGCCGGATATTGCGCTGGGTGATGGCGAGGCGGTGGAGGGCGATGGATGGCGGCTGTCGGCCGTGCACACGCCGGGCCACACGGCCAATCATTGCGCCTTCGCACTGGATGGCACCGGCATCCTGTTTTCGGCCGATCATGTGATGGCCTGGGCCACCACGATCGTGGCACCGCCCGATGGCTCCATGGCCGATTTCATGGCCTCCCTCGACAAACTGCTGTCGCGTGACGAGGACTGGATTTTCCTGCCCGGCCATGGCGGCCCCGTCACCGATCCGCCGGCGTTCCTCAGGGCACTGCGCACCCACCGGCGCATGCGCGAACGCGCCATTCTGGAGCGCGTGAGAGCGGGGGACAGTGACATCGCGACCATGGTGAAGGCGATCTATGCCCGCACCGACCCGCGTCTGCACGGCGCTGCCGCCCTTTCGGTGCTGGCGCATCTGGAAGATCTGGTGGAGCGCGGCGAGGTCAAGACCGAGGGACCGCCGACACTGACGGGGCATTATCACACAGGTTGAGCGCGGTCCAAACCAGAGGCCTTTCCTCCCCTCACATCTCCGCTGCCGGTCGATGCGGCGGCGCCCACCCTGTCCGGACCCGCTCGAACCCCGAGCGCTCCTTGACGATCTGCGCCGCCCGACATCCCCACCTTGCTAAAGAGCAGAGCGTTCAGAGCCCGTCCGAGCCAAAAGGGCGTCAGCGGTCTTGCGTCCGGACTGCGTGAAAACAAGGAGACAGAACATTTCAGGTGATCCGGTTTTTCACCGGAAATGCTCTGGAAGCTCGCGGCGGGCAAGACCGGAAGAGGCACAGCAATGGCCTGATCTGGCGCGCAGGAATCGGGTGTCGGAGACGGATGCATGTCCGCTAAGCCTCGGCCTGCACAGACAAGGAGAGCAAATATGGGACTTCTGCAAGGCAAGGTGGCCATCATCAGCGGCGCCTCCTCGGGCATCGGGCGGGCCGCCGCGCTTCTGTTTGCACGCGAAGGTGCGGCCGTCGTGCTGAACGCGCGCGGCATCGGCGGGCTGGAGCGTGTCGCAGACGATATCCGTCAGGCGGGCGGCAAGGCGCGTATTCTGGCCGGCGATGCGGGCATGGCAGAGACGCAGGACGCGCTGGTGGCCGCAGCGGAAGCGGATTTCGGCGGTCTCGACATCGCCTTCAACAATGCCGGCACCGTCGGTGCGGCGCGCCCGCTTGCCGAACTCACGCCGGACGAATGGCGGCACACCCTGACCGCCAACCTGACGGCAGCCTTTCTGGCCAGCCGTGCGCAGATCCCGGCCATGCTGCGGCGCGGCGGCGGATCGATCGTCTTCACCTCCAGCTTCGTCGGAACCAGTGTCGGCCTGCCCGGCATGGCGGCCTATGCAGCCGCGAAGGCGGGGCTGATGGGTCTCGTGAAGGGCATCACGGCCGATTATGGTGCGCAGCAAATCCGTGCCAACGCGCTTTTGCCGGGCGGCACCGATACCGGTATGGCCGGGACGCAGGCGCAGAAGGACTGGGCGGCCAGCCTGCATGCCGTGAAGCGGATTGCCCGGCCGGAAGAGATCGCCGCGGCCGCCCTGTTTCTGGCAGGGCCGGGCGCCAGCTTCGTGACCGGTTCCGCACTGTTTGCCGATGGCGGCAATGCCGCGGTGAAGTGATCGCAAAAGGGGCCGGTCCGCGGGCCGGCTCATGCCCTTGCCGATGCCGCCGCTCTCATTCCGCCGCGATCCCCAGCAGCTCCGCATCCAGCGCGCGCAAAAAAACCTCGGCGATCTCGGCGCCCTGGCCAAGATCATGCGGACCGAAACGGCTTGCCACGCGCATGTCCACCAGCGTGGTTTCTTCCTCCTCGCGCAGGCGCACCACAAGATCGAAGGGAAGGCCGAGAATCAGCGTGCGCGTGTCGCCCTGCAGCAGGAGATCGCCATTATCAGCCACCGGCACTGGCGAGGGCTCGATCAGCGAGGGGCGCGGCAGCGGAACGGGAATGACATCGGGCACAGGCCGGTTGGCGGAGCCGGTGGCGGGCAGCGCCTTTTCCACCGCCGGTGGGGCCGCGCCCCTGGCGGCCATGCGGCGGGTATTCTGGAAGTGGATCCGGTTTTCCTTGCCGACCTTGATCACCGCCTCGTAGACGCGGTCGAGCGCGCCCTCATACCGTCGACCGGTGAGCGCGGGATAGGCAAGCCGCTGCCGGTCGCGATCGGCGGAAGAGACGACGAAGGAGCGCGGTAACCAGATCTGCGCGGCCTCCACCGGCATCTTCCAGGCCGGCGGATCATCCGGATCGGTCGTCACGTCATAAAGACGCGGCAGGCTCTGGTAAAGAAACAGGCCATAGGCCACGAGGGCGAGCGGCGGCAGCGCACAGATCAGCGCCTTTAGCGAGGCAATTCCGCCCAGGGCGCCCACCTGCCACAGCTGCACCAGCCCGCGCAGGGCCAGTGGCACGCTGAGGGCCGCAAGCGCCCCCGCCGCCAGCAGCAGCGCAACAAGATGCGGCGTCGACAGCGGCCCGAATCGATGCGCCAGAATGGCCAGCACGAACAGCACAAGGCCGCCCTCGGCCAGCCGCTTGCCGGCATGGGCAGCCCTGGATACCGGCCTCACGAAGCGTACGGTCATCTCGTCTTTCCGGCGTTGAATGCCTCTTTGGACTGGCTGGGCAGGATCGCGGCCTTTCCTGCCTTGCCATCGGTCCTATCTTCTATGACATGCTGCGCATTGCGTCACCCTTGCTGATTGCCCGGAGGAACCAGGCCATGACTGTTACCCGCCCCCTCGCCGCGCTGCTGCTGATTACAGCCGCCGGCCTGCTGTCCGCCTGCCAGAGCCTGACGCCGGAACAGCAGCGCGCGGCGGACGAGCGCACCTGCGCCGGCTATGGTTTCAGACCGCAGACGGACGCCATGGCCCGCTGCCTGCTGGATCTGGAGCTGGACCGCCGCGCGGACATGCGCGCCTTCCAGACCCGTTCATCGCTGATGTTCGACCGGCCGGTGATCCTGGAGCGGCGGGTGATCGTAGAGCGGCAGTAAATACCCGCCAACCGCCGTGCCATCCGGCATCGTCACAGCAGGATCGCCCCCTTGCCCCCAGGGATCTTCTTCCTTTCCAGCGCCGATTATGCCCGTCGCACCGGCGGCTACGTCTACAATACGAGGCTCCTTGCGGCACTGGAACAGCAGGGGGCCGAGGTACAGCCCCTGACGCTGCCGACCGGCTTTCCCACCGTGCCACAGAGGGACCGTGCCGGACTTCTCGCAACGTTGAAGGCGCTTCCATCCGGCAGCGTCGTCCTGACCGATCATATCTATCTCTGCGATCTCGCGGAGGTTTTTGCCGAAGCAGCCTTGCCGGTGGTCTCGATCTTCCACCACTCGCTGGTGGAGGAACAGGGGGCATCCGCCGGCGACAGGGCGCAGGCGCTCAGGCAGGCAGAGGCGGCAGCGATCGCACGCTCGGTCCGCGTGCTGGTGTCATCGGCGGAAACCGCGCACTATCTCAAAAGCCACTATGGCGCTGATCCGCACAAGCTGCGGGTATCGGTTCCCGGCAATCTGCACGTCCCCCGGTCGGCGGTAGGCCGCCGCTCCGGGCCGGCCAGCATTCTCTCGGTCGGCGCCATCATTGCCCGCAAGCGCTACGACTACATGCTGGAGGTGGCCGCCCATCTCGCCGATTTCGACTGGCGCTGGCAGATTGCCGGCGATCCCGATCGCGATCCCGCCCATGTTGCCGCCCTCACCGCGCGCGCCAAAGAACTCGGATTGGCGGATCGGCTTACCTTTCTCGGCGACGTTTCCGACGAAAACCTGGAGGCCGCGTGGCAGGCGGCGGACCTCTATGTCGCGACCTCCTATTATGAAGGCTACGGCATGGCCGTCGCGGAAGCCTTGCGCCACGGCGTTCCCGTCGTCACCACCGCCTCTGGCGCCGTCGCCACCTGGGCAACCGGCGGCGTGCTGCAGGCACCCGCCGACGACGCGGCCGCCATGGCAGCCCTCATCCGCCCGCTGCTTGCCAACCGCCCGCGGCTGCAGACCCTTTCCGATACCGCCTGGATCTTCGGTCAGACGCTGCCGACCTGGGAGGAGACCTTTGCGGGACTGGCTGGGTGGATTGGGAAATTGGCATTGACGTGCTGATCCACACAACGCATGGCCAGAAGGAGCAACATCATTGTCGGATTGGCACCACCGCCGGTGGGCAAAACCGAGGTTGACAGCAACTGCACCTGCGGCGCGCCAAACATCCGCAAATCAGCATCGACAACCCCAGAGCGAGCATCATACCCCATCTGAGTCGAACCCGTCGGGTGGTAGATACCACCAGAATGCGCGAGCTTTTTGCCGATCTGATCCTTCGGATAACGTTTCCACGTACCGTAGCGAGAGAAACCAGCATCGTTCCATGTCTGTTCGAACGCGTCGGTCACCCGGTGCAGCTTCTCCACATCTGCCGCAGTGATGCTCCAGTTGATCTCAGCACGAGGCAAGCCAAAGGGATCTACGTGGCTATTACTGAGTGTGATGGTATGGTCGGATGCGGCGGTCTGTTCAATGACGACATGTGCCACGAGCCTTGCTCCTTCGGGGTAGAGCAGCCGCCTGTGCACGAACCGCCACCAGACAGCTCGCAGAAGCCAAGGCAGTCCCTTCAGCAGGTGAACGAGCACCTTCGGCGGCGGCAAACGTCGTTGCTGGAGGTAGCGGAACACATCACGCAGAGCGTCAAAGCCGCCGGGCTTATCCACCTGGAAACCGATGTGAACGAAACTGGGTGGTAGTGTCTGTCGCAGCGGCGTATCCATAGCCAACTCAAAGCGGATGTTGCGCATAGAACCGCCGGGCTCGAAGCGGAAGCCCACCACCTTATTAAGCGCAGCAGCGTCTACTGGACGAATTTCGGCGACACCGATCGAAATATGGTCCGCGAAACCACAACCAAGAACAGGGCTAATCGCGGATGACAATTCGGGGTTTTGCTGACGAAGGAGCAATGCAAGCCGTGTAGTTTCAATCGCGCCGGCGGCGATAACCAGTCGAGCAGCACACACCTTTATTTGGTCGCCGCCGGCGGTGGAGGCAACGACCTCGACGCCCTCGCCGGTACAACGGATTTGTGTGACGGTGGCATTCAACCAGACCTGCAGATTCTGAAGGGCCTCTGCCCTACTACCGACAACGTTGACGACATTGCGGTGCTTGAACGCGGGCCACTTCGCCAGACGATTGACATAATGCGGCCTCAGATCAATCGGAAACTTTTCGTCCGTATAACCTCCCTCCGAAAGACCGAAGATGTGCTCCACCTTGGGCAAATAAGGCAGCAGTTCATCGATCTTGATAGGCCAGCCTGCATTGAACAGATCTGCCGCCTGAAATGGAATAAGCGCGCCGCCCCAACGGGTGGACGTGCCGCCGATGCACCGGAACCTTCCCTTCTGTGCCCCTTCATAAGGTAGTGCAAGATGAACCACTTCGTTGAGGGGATGCGTCTCATGATCCTGTGAGCGCCCGCCGGACTCCAGACAGATAACGCGCTTGCCGGTCGCAGTCGCAAGTTCCGTACAGAAAGGAAGGCCGACCGTCCCAGCACCAATTACAAGAAAGTCGCCCTCTTCCGTCAAGGAACCCTTGTCGACAAGATCACTGATCACGGTCAGCGTCCTCCAGAATTCTTGAATACTGGCCGAGGCGCGAAACCTTGGTGGAGCTGACAATGATAGCGCCTTCCAAATTTCTCTTGAGAGCCTGCTTCAAAATATCGGCCACTGAGATGACCTCACCGGATCGAAATGCGGCAGAGACGTAGCCATACGTGATCTGCATCGGCTTGCCGTGCGCCGCAAGAATATCGGCCTCCTTAGCATCTAGACTGTCTGCAACCTGGACGAACGGCCCAAGGTCAATCTTGCTATTGGTGAAAGCAATGAGCCTGTCGGCTGTCAGCGCAGCGCCGAAGGTGCGCACCTTGCCTGTTGCAACACAGTCCTCCATCCAGCGGCGCCACTCGTCGGCAAAGACAAGCGCAGTTTCCGGCTCATGCAGAGTATATATGTCGATCACCTCTCGCCCCATACGACGCAAGCTTGCTTCTAGCGTGGTACGGGCCCGTGCCACAGAAAAATCAATAAGAGGGCGAGAGATGGCTTTTATAAAACGACCAGCCGCCTTCCGCAGAAAAACTGCAGGTGCAGGCTGGGACTCCCCCCCTGGCGAGTAAATGCCGACCTTCGTGGTGACTGTGACATGCGGATGAGCCTTCAGCACAGGCGCCAGGTCCCGCTCCGCAAACCCAAAACCATAATAGGGCGCCGTGTCAAAATGCGTAAACCCCGCATCCACAGCAGCACTCAGAAGGTCAAGACGCTTCTTCTTATTACCGACGTTGAACAAGCTCGCTGTACCAAATACAAAGCGAGAGACGGACACACCTGTGTTTTTAATTATCACTTGGCGCAATTCATATATCTTTCTTTATAATCATCATAAATATACCGATAGCACTTGCTTTCCGAAACGTCGAGAAGCGAGTGCAGTCTGCATAATGGAACCGTCCGAAACTCACGCCAACTATCGCTCAGCCACTTCTCTCCGCTCCTCGATCGCCGCCTGGGCAGCGGCCAGCCTTGCGATGGGCACGCGGAAGGGCGAGCAGGAGACGTAATCGAGGCCGACCTCCTCGCAGAAGCGGATGGAGGTGGGGTCGCCACCATGTTCGCCGCAGATGCCGAGCTTGAGGTTGGCCTTGGTCTTGCGGCCGCGCTCGGCGGCGATGCGGATCAGTTCGCCGACGCCGTCGAAATCCAGCGAGATAAAGGGATCCTGCACGATGATGCCCTTGCGCTGGTAGGTGGGGATGAAGCTTGCCGCATCGTCGCGCGAGATGCCGAATGTGGTCTGCGTCAGGTCATTGGTGCCGAAGGAGAAGAAATCGGCGGTTTCGGCAATGACATGCGCGCGGATAGCGGCGCGCGGCAGCTCGATCATCGTGCCGGCCAGATAGCCGATCGGCAGGCCGGTCTCGCGCGAGACATCAGCGGCGACTGTGTCGATGCAGGCCTTGACGTAATCGAGTTCGGCGCGCAGGCCGACCAGCGGCACCATGATTTCCAGCTCGACGGCCGCCCCGGTCGCCTTTGCGGCCGCAGCCGCCGCCTCGAAGATGGCGCGGGCCTGCATTTCGGCAATTTCCGGATAGGAGATCGCCAGCCGGCAGCCGCGATGGCCGAGCATGGGATTGAACTCGTGCAGCGCCTCGACGCGCCGCGCCAGCTGCGCCGGCTCCATCTCCATGGCGGCCGCCACCTCCAGGATTTCCTCCTGGCTCTTCGGCAGGAATTCATGCAGCGGCGGATCGAGAAGACGGATCGTGACCGGCAGACCGGACATGATGGTGAACAGTTCGGTGAAATCCGAGCGCTGCATGGGCAGAAGCTTGTCGAGCGCCGCACGCCGCCCCGCCTCGTCCTCCGCCAGGATCATCTCGCGCATCACATGGATGCGACCACCTTCGAAGAACATGTGCTCGGTGCGGCAGAGCCCGATGCCTTCCGCGCCGAAGGCACGGGCGGCACGGGCATCGGCCGGCGTATCGGCATTGGTGCGCACGGCCATGCGGCGGGCCTTGTCCGCCCAGTCCATCAGGCGGCCGAAATCGCCGGACAGTTCCGGCTGGATCATCGGCACCTCCCCCTTCAGCAGATGGCCGGAGGAACCGTCGACCGTCACCACCTCGCCGCGCTTCAGGGTGAAACCGGGGCCGACCAGCTGCTCGTTGCGCATGTCGACGCGAAGCCCGCCGGCGCCGACGACGCACGGGATGCCCATGCCGCGCGCCACCACCGCCGCATGGCTGGTCATGCCGCCGCGCGTGGTCAGGATCGCTTCAGCCACATGCATGCCGTGAATGTCTTCCGGGCTGGTTTCGCTGCGCACCAGCACCACCTTGCGTCCCTCGGCTTCCGCCGCCACCGCATCCTCGGCGGTAAAGACGATCTCGCCGGAGGCAGCGCCCGGGGAGGCCGGCAGACCGGAGCCGAGCACGGTGCGCGCCACGCGCGGATCGATGGTCGGGTGCAGAAGCTGGTCGAGCGAGGGGGGTTCGATGCGGCAGATCGCCTCCTCCTCGCTGATCACCCCTTCATCGACGAGATCGACGGCGATCTTCATCGCGGCGCGCGTGGTGCGCTTGCCGGCGCGCGTCTGCAGCATCCACAGCCTGCCGCGCTCCACGGTGAATTCCACATCCTGCATGTCGCCGTAATGCGCTTCGAGCCGGTCGCAGATGGCGCGGAACTCGGCAAAAGTCTCCGGCATCAGCTTTTCCATGGAGGGCTTCTCGGAGCCGGAGGCAAGACGGCCTTCCTCCGTCAGCGATTGCGGCGTGCGGATGCCCGCCACCACATCCTCGCCTTGCGCGTTGATGAGAAATTCGCCGTAAAGACTCCTTTCGCCGGTCGAGGGATTGCGGGTGAAGGCAACGCCCGTGGCAGACGAGGACCCGAGATTGCCGAACACCATGGCCTGCACGTTGACGGCCGTGCCCCAGGCATGCGGGATCTGATGCAGGGTGCGGTAGGTGACCGCGCGGGCGTTGTTCCAGCTGGAAAAGACGGCCGCGATCGCCCGCCACAGCTGCAGTTCGGGATCCTGCGGGAAGGCTTCGCCCAGTTCCTCCTCGATCACCTGCTTGTAGAGCGAGACCACATGCTGCCATTCGACGGCAGACAGCTCGGTGTCGTAATCATGGCCGAGGCGGGCCTTCTCGTCCTCGAGGATCTCCTCGAACACCTCGTGATCGAGCCCCATCACCACATCCCCATACATCTGGATGAAGCGGCGGTAGCTGTCCCAGGCAAAGCGGGCATCGCCGGAATCATGACCAAGCGCCTGCACCGTCTCGTCATTGAGGCCGAGATTGAGCACCGTATCCATCATGCCCGGCATGGAGGCGCGCGCGCCGGAGCGCACCGAGAGCAGCAGCGGCCGCTCGGCCCCGCCGAACCGACGGCCGGTCAGCCGCTCCATGTCGGCAAGGCCCGCGAGCACCTCGGCGCGAAGGCCGTCCGGCAGGCTCCGTGCATTGCCGAAATAATGCAGGCAGGCTTCGGTGACGATCGTCATGCCTGGCGGCACCGGCAGGCCAAGTGCTGCCATCTCGGCAAGGTTCGCCCCCTTGCCGCCGAGCAGTGCCACATCGGCAGCCCCGCCTTCCGCCTTGCCGCCTCCGAAGCGGTAGACCCACTTTGTCATCGTTCTCCTCCAGACGAGCATGCACTGCTTCTTGTTTTACCAAGCATTTACAGGATGGCTGCGCGCTTGGAAACCACCTCCGAAAGGATGATGCTGCATTGCAACAAAAATGCGACCAAATCGGCACGCTTTGCGGAGGAAGACAAAACGACGCCGGCGATTGCGGATCGGTCGGGCGGGCCGCACGGAACCGGGCAGGAACGTGGCGGTGCGGGACATGCACGATCCCTCAAGCACGCGGCAGTTGATTGTGCGGCGCACAGCTGTGCATCAGTCATCCCGGAAGAAGGACAGCGCATCATCGGCAATTGCAACGAAGATTTCATGACAAGGGAAGGAGATTGCGGGAGCGTTCCCAAGCAGAAATGAAAAGGCCGGGCGTCACCTAAGCGACAACCCGGCCGATTGAAAAGACTTCAACTATGTCTTAAGTCACTGAATTAGCAGACTTTGCGGGGCCGCCTGCTCCGGCCCCGCAAAGTCTTCCGGCAGGTACAGGAACCCCGCCGGGGGGTGCTGAAAAGCTGTCTTTCAATCGCATCTGTATGCTTCGTTGAGTGCTAGCATAAGATAAAATCTCGGAATTGCAACCAGATTGCATGGACGATTTCTTGTATTTTTGCACCGCACACATCCAAGATGCATCGCTGTATCATTGTGGCAACGCAACGGAAGCTTGCAGACGGAGCAACAAAACTTGACCCTACTTGATGCGCGTCACATCAGCGTCACGACGCCGAATGCGGATAGACCCTTCGCAGCCACCCCGCGTGATGAACCCGTCACCCCGCAGTACGCATCCCTCCGCCGGACGACTATAATAGACAATCGGATCACTTCAATCGCGGCTGGCCGGCAAATCGTATATTGAAGCCGTCATCACGTCCCAGGGCGATGTCGAAAAAGGGCAAAGGCTCGTCAGAGTCCCGGCTTGCGCAGCAGCTCCATCGCCGCCTCGGGCGGGTTGCCGAGCACCAGTTCCCCGAGCGTGCGATCGGCGATGAGGACCCAGGCCACCTTGCCATCGGTGGAAAACAGAACCCGCAGGCGGCTTTCCGGGCAACGGCCGGCAAGGCACGCGCCAAACAGCTCGCGCGGCACGCCCTCCACCTGCACGGCCTCAGATGCGCCCGAGACATAGCGTGGATCGGTTGCCATGTTGCGCACCCATGGTGGCAGGGTCCGGGCTACGCGCAGAAGGTCACGCAGGCTTTTGTCGTGGGCGGGGGAGATCTTCAGGATTTCCTGCAGATAGCGGCCGGATTTCGCCTCCTCGCACAACGCAGCGAAAGCCGGCAGCAGGAAAAGGCCGAAAGCCGCCAGAAGCAGACGGAAATGCTGCATCACGCCTCCGTTCAGCTCGCCTCGCGCAGGAGTTCGGCCGTCTGCAGATCGACGGAGACCAGCTGGCTGACGCCCTGCTCCGCCATGGTGACGCCGAACAGGCGGCTCATGCGGGCCATGGTGATGGGATTGTGGGTGATGATAACGAAGCGTGTCTCGGTGGAGGCCGCCATCTCGTCCATCAGGTTGCAGTAGCGCTCCACATTGTGGTCGTCGAGCGGCGCATCCACTTCGTCCAGCACGCAGATCGGCGCGGGATTGGTGAGGAAGACGGCAAAGATCAGCGCCATCGCCGTCAGCGCCTGCTCGCCACCGGAGAGAAGCGTCATGGTCTGCGGCTTCTTGCCGGGCGGGCGGGCGAGGATTTCGAGCCCCGCCTCCAGCGGATCGTCGCTTTCGATCAGCTGCAACTCGGCGGTGCCGCCGTTGAACAGATGGGTGAACAGTCGCTGGAACTGGCCGTTCACGACATCGAAGGCAGCAATCAGCCGCTCGCGGCCTTCGCGGTTGAGGCTCTGGATCGCAGCCCGCAGCTTCTTGATCGCATCAATGATGTCGTCACGTTCCTTGATGAGGGCGGCGAGCTTTTCGGACAGTTCCTTCTGCTCCTCGTCGGCGCGCAGGTTGACGGCGCCAAGCCGTTCGCGCTCCATCTTCAGCCGGTCCACCTCGCGTTCGACACCGGCCGTATCGGGAAGTTTGGCATCCGGCGTGACACCCGCCAGCCGGAAGGCTTCGTGCGGCTCCACAGACAGCGCCTGACGGATGGCGTTTTCGGCATCATGGCGACGCTCGGCGGCAGAAACGAGCCGCTCCTCGGCACGGCCGCGCTTTTCGCGCACATCGGCCAGTTCGGCAAGCGCGGTGGCAGCGAGGCGGTCGGCCTCGCGCTGACGGGTTTCCGCCTCGGCCAGCAGATCGCCGGAGGCGCGCCGTGCCTCTTCCGCCTTCTGCAACTCGTTCATCAGCGCCCGGCGCTTGTCGTCGAATTCCTCCGGTGAGAGATCCAGCTCCGCCACCTCCTCGCGCGCCTCGTCCTCGCGTTCGCGCAGCGTCCCGATCTGGTGGGCGGCGCTGGCGGCCCGGCTCTGCCAGCCCTGCCGCTCCTGCGCGATGGCCGACAGCCGGCGCCGGCGGGATTCGGTTTCGCGCGAAAGCCCTTCGAAGCGGGCGCGCGCTTCCGCCGCCGCCGCACGATCCTGCGCGACGGAAAGCTGCTGTTCGCCAAGCCGTCGGTCGAGGCCGGCCAGATCCGGCGCCTCGTCCAGCTCGGCCCGCACGCCTTCCTCCTGCGCGGAAAGTTCCTCCAGCTGGCTCCGCAGCTGTTCGGCGGCATTGGCCAGGACGTCCCGGCGACGCATGAGGTCACCGGCAGCGCGTTCGGCCTGAGCCAGGGCCTCGCGCGCTTCCGAAAGGCTGCGGGTGGCAAGCCGGCTGCGCTCGCGCGCATCCCCAAGACGGGCTTCCTCGGTGCGGATGGCCTCGCCCGCGCGCTGCAGCAGCGTCTCCGCCTCGGAGAGCACGATCTCCGCCTCCTCGACCTCAGCCTCCAGCTCCGACAACCGGTTCTTCTGGGCAAGACGCAAGGCGGCCGCACTCGGCGCCTCGGAGCCGGTCACGTGACCGTCCCAGCGATAGACCGCACCATCGCGCGTGACGAGCCGCTGGCCGGGCTTCAGTGCCGCCATCAGGCGGGCAGCATCGGCAGGATCGATCACGCCAACCTGTTTCAGGCGGCGGGCAAGCTGCGGCGGGGCCGTAACGCGGGTGATCAGCGGCACCGCGCCCTCCGGCAATGCCGGGTCGGCGGCACCATCCCCATTGCCGGCCCAGTGGGCCGGTGCGTCAGCCTCGAGCGGGCTGTCGAGATCATCACCGAGGGCAGCACCCAATGCCGTCTCGTAGCCGCGATCGACGCGCACCAGCTCGGCAACCGGCGAATAGCTGCCGCTGGCAGCACCTGCCGCCAGCATCTTGCCGATCGTGCGCGCTTCCGCCTGCAAGGCATTGAGAGTGGCGCGCGCCGCCTCCACGGGGCGACGGGCTTCGATCTCCGACTGTCGGGCACGGGCCAGAGCCTGTTCCACCGTCTCGATGGCAAGACTTGCCTCCTCAAGCACGGTTTCCGCAGCCTCGACGGCCTCGCGGCGCTCTTCCGGGTCGGGCAGGCCGGCCAGCTTCTCATCCAGCGCGTCCGCTTCGCCACGGCTTTCGGACAGCTGGCGGTCCAGCCGCTGGCGACGATCGGCAATCTCGCGGATGCTGCGTTCCAGCTGGGCACGCCCGGCAAAGGCCTCGGCGCGCTCGGCGGTGACGGCGGCAAACAGGCGCTCGCTTTCGGCAAGCCGCGCGGCCGCCTCCTCGAACAGAAGCCGGATCTCCTCCGCCTCCTCGCCCGACTGGTCGAGAAGCGCCTGCAGCTCCTCCTCCTCCGCATCGAGACGCTCGATGACGCCGGCATTGTCGGCCATCAGCTGCTCCTCGCGGCGGATGTCCTCGGCCAGCTGGGCGAGACGGCGGGTCAGATCGTCGCGACGGCGCAGCAGGCGTCCGGCCTCCTCCTCCAACTGCCCGCGGGCGATCTGCAGCCGTTGCAGGGCGGCGGCGGCGCGGGCTTCCGCCTCGCGCAGTTCCGGCAGCGTCAGGCTGGCGATCGCCTGCGCCTTGGCGGCCTCCATCTGCGCCTGCGCCTTCTCCGCCACCAGCGAGGTGATGGCGTTGAGGGCCGTACCGGCCTCATTTTCCGCATCACGCGCCTGCACCCAGCGGATATGCAGCAGCAGGGCCTCACGCTGGCGGATATCCGCGGACAGCATCTTGAAGCGATTGGCCTGGCGCGCCTGGCGCTTCAGGCTTTCGATCTGGCTCTCCAGCTGCGCGGTAATGTCTTCCAGCCGCTCCAGATTGGTTTCGGCGGCGCGCAGGCGCAGTTCGGCCTCGTGGCGTCTGGAATGCAGGCCGGAAATGCCGGCCGCCTCTTCCAGAAGCTGGCGGCGCGCCTGGGGCTTTGCCTGGATCAGCTCGCCGATGCGCCCCTGCCCCACCATCGAGGGCGAACGGGCGCCGGTGGAGGCATCGGCAAACAAAAGCTGCACATCCTTGGCGCGCGCCTCCTTGCCGTTGATGCGATAGACGGAGCCCTGCTCGCGCTCGATGCGGCGCGACACCTGGATTTCGTCCGCATCGTTGAAGGCGGCGGGAGCGGTGCGGTCGCCATTGTCGAGAAACAGCGCCACTTCCGCCGAATTGCGGGCTGGCCGGTTGCCGGAACCGGAAAAGATCACGTCGTCCATGCCGGACGCGCGCATGTTCTTGTAGGAGTTTTCCCCCATCACCCAGCGCAGGGCCTCGACGAGGTTCGACTTGCCGCAGCCGTTCGGTCCGACCACGCCCGTCAGACCCGGCTCAATGATGAATTCTGTCGGTTCAACGAAGGACTTGAAGCCGACCAGGCGCAGCTTGTTGAACTTCATGGCGCCCCCCTCCCCGTCATGAACGACGGCGGGGCAAGGCAGGCAATCAAACGGAAAACGGGCGCAGGTGAACCACCGGCGCCCGCATCAGAGAAAACGGCCGACTCAGAGGAAGCTGTCGATGAGTGCAGACATGGCTTCAACCGACATGTCTCCGGAATAGCGGTTGCCGTTGATGATGAAGGTGGGGGTCGAATTCACGCCGAATTCGTCCGCGCCGCGCTTCATCGTGGCATTCACATCATCGAGAAGCTTCTGGTTCGTCAAGCAGGCGGTGAAGCTCTCCTGTGTAAAACCGGCCAGTTTGGCGTTCTGCAGCAGCGCGGCGCGCACATTGCCGTCTGCCGGGGCCGCCCAGGCGCGCTGCTGCTTGAACAGCATCGAGACCATCGCGAAGTATTCCTTGGGACCGGAGAGTTCCTGCGGCTTCACCGGGTTGCAGCGGGCCAGCATGAAGGCGGCGGTTGCGACCGGATCGAACGGGAATTCGCGCAGGATGAAGCGCACCTTGCCGGTATCGACGTATTTTTCCTTGATCGGATCGAAGGTGGTGGCGTGGAAATGCGCGCAGTGCGGGCAGGTCATCGACATGTATTCGACGATGGTGACCTTGGCCTTCTCATCGCCGATGGCCATTTCCGGCAGCGTGCCGGGCTGCAGCACCTTCGCCATGTCCACCTTGCCGGAGGATTCGGGCTTGTCGTCCGCGAAAGCCTGTGTGGCAAGGCCGGCAACCGACAGGCCGACGGCGGAAGCTGCGACGCCGCCGAGCAGATGGCGTCTGGAGAGGGCGAAAGAGCGGATCGGCATGTATCAACACCTATTGTTCAGTGGAGCGCGAAAGTCCCTGGGTTTGTCCGTAGCCCGCCCCGCGCCGGGCGACAAGCACCAGGAAGCGCACATCTCTCAAACAATTGTGAGAGAGTTGCGATGAATCAAGAGCAAAACCGATGGATGGCGATATTCAGCGCCGGCCGCGCTTCGGCTGCAGCACGGCCGTGCCGAGGCGCTGGACGGCGCGTTTCAACGCATCACTTTCGATCCCCTCCATCATCGCGTCGAGACGGCGGGCGGCCTCGCCGCGCAACGGCTGCGGCGCAGGACGGTGACGCAGCTGGACGGACACCGGCTTCTGCACGATGCGCACCTGGCGGATGGCCGGAAAGCCGAAGAAGCCGTTGATGCGCTCGATCAGTTCGCCCTGCGCATGCGACAGGAACAGGGCACGCGCGCCCTCGCAGGCAATCGTCAGCACGCCCGGCTGGTAGCCCGCCTCGTCCCCACCGTCACGGCGCGGCCAGGCAATCTTTTCCGGGCGCGTGCAATCGGCAAAATCCTCTCCGGCGATCTCGTCCCAGGAGCCGAGCAGCGCCGTCGAGATTCCGGCGCGGCGCGCCAGCACCGGATCCATGATGCCATTGGCGATCTCGGCAATCTGCAGGGGGACTGGACGCTTGCTCATCATCGGGCTCGTTTCAGGTCAGAGTCGTTTCGCCGCCGCCGGCGTCAGCATGTCCCAGCGATGGAACTGCGCGAGGCAGACGCCGACGAACAGCATGATCGTCGACAGGCAGAGCTCATGATAGAACGGATCATGCAGAAGACCAAAGGCGCCGAGACTGCCAAGGACATAGACGGCGGACCGCCTGAGCACCGCATCCGGGGTCTTGCGCCAGACCGTGGCGAGAAACACCACAGGGATCGAGGCCAGCAGCAGAAGGCCGATCACGCCGTTGGCGAGAAGTTCCTGCAGCACGAAATTGTGCACGTGCTTGTAGCCCTCGATCAGCGAGGCGTGGTCGCCGGCCGCCTCGGTCATCAGACCGAACATGCGCATCAGGCCGACACCGGACAACAGGTGGTCGCCGATCACCACCAGCGCCGCCTGCCACATGGTCAGGCGAATGTCGCCGGACACCATGTCGGCATGCTCGCCCCCGTCGATGTAATAGTCATAGACGCTGAAAAAGCGCTCGATGAGCATCTCCCTCACCTGCGGCAGCAGCAGCAGGGCGACAAGTCCGGCCAGCAGCATGACAAAACGGGTCTTGCGCAGATGCGGGCGCCACTGTTCCGTGCGGCAGAAGAACTCGACGAGGAAGATCGCAGGCACCAGCACCAGAACGGCCCGCGTTTCCGTCAGGAACACCGGAAAGCTGGAGAGCGCCAGATACTGCATGCCGTTCGGCAGGAAGCGCGGCGGCTTTTCAAGATCGATGCTCGCCACCAGCGCCCCGATCAGCACCAGAAAGGCCATGATCGCCGCATTGCCGCCACCACCATAGCGATCCGGTGCGTGGGCGAGGATCATGGCCACCGTGAGCGCCAGCAGGAACGTGGCGACCGAGCCAAGGCGCGCGCCAATGACGAAGTGGCGCAGCGGCCGGCGCACCAGACACAGGCCGGGAGAAATGAAGGAAACCCCGAGCAGGAGGCCCATGAAGCCAAGCTGCCGGTTATCCAGATTGAACTCGCCGCGCACCAGCATCAGCGCTGCGGAAAACAACGTATAGACCATCACCATGCCGGCCGGCGACGTCATCTGGCGACGCAGCCTGCGGCGGCTGGAGAAGGCGACATAAAGGCCACAGGCACCGAAGATGACGGCGACCGCCACGGGTGCCGGCATGTAGAGTGGAAAGAGCACGGCCGAAAGGCCGACAAGGAGCGGGTCGATCCGTCTGCGAAGCAGCAGCAATCGCTTTACCGTCATCATGCGCCTTTCATTGCTCCGGACAGCCCACCGATCAGGATACGGAGTTCTCCGCGTGGTCTCTTCCCGACGGGACCCGATGTGTTCGCCGACTGTGTCGTTTTGAAGGAACCCGCTCCCCACCGGCTCCCCACCGAAAGGCTCTCCGCGGGCATCCGCTGCAAGCCTCTAGAAAAACGTGTAGGCGGCGCGCCGCAGCGCTTCGCCGACGCGAAACAGGTGAGTTGGCATTTTCTTCCAGCCCCGCAACTTCAGCCCGCGATAATCGGCCTGGCTGGCGATCAGTGTCTCGTTGCGCAGCGCGCCAAAATCGATGAGGTTTTTCTCGCTGGTATAGATCGGCACGCCATGCTGCCATGATCGTTCCAGCGCGCTGTCGAGCGGCAGGGATTGCGGTCGCATGCCCGTGGCAAGTCTTTCCGCCGCCTTGGCCGTCAGCAGATAGCAGGCAGACGAGCCCTGCGGCCCGAAGCGCGAAAACCCGACCCGATCGCCGCGCGCGCTGGTGAAGAGCGGCCGGAAGGCTACGGTGCGGTGGTTGACGAGCTTGACGACGCAATCGTCAGGCACGACCTCCAGAATGGAGAGCGCCCGCTGCATCAGGTCGGCACTGAGGGCGACGTCGTCCTCGATGACGAGGGCCGCCGGGCGGCCGCTGTCGGCCAGTTGGCGGAAGGCATTCAGGTGGCTCTGGTAGCAGCCATATTCGCCGGCCATCATCGGGCGGCCATTGCGCCGGCGGAACAGATCAACATCCGCATCGGCCCAGTCGGCCTGCGGCACGAGGCTGCCATCGACGCCCGCGACCCGTTCCAGGGTGATGCCAAGCTCAGCGGCCTGCTGTTCGATCAGCCGGCGACGCGCAGCCGCCCGTTCGATATTGATCAGAAAGACCGGCAATTCCATCTGTTGCGCCATTGGCTTCCACGTCACCGCATTCTATCACTCCGGCCGACTGCTCGACCGCTCATCAAGACAAGGCCCCATGCATTCCATGCCGGACCCGTTCGAAACTCGCCTCACCCGCCATCTGCTCGACTGGTACGATCGCCATCACCGCGACCTGCCCTGGCGGGTGACACCGACCGCGCACCGTCAGGGACTGCGAGCCAACCCCTATCACGTCTGGCTGTCGGAAGTGATGCTCCAGCAGACAACCGTGCAGGCGGTCAAGCCTTATTTCCGAAAGTTTCTGGAGAGATGGCCTGATGTCTCGGATCTGGCCAGTGCACCGGTCGAGGATGTGATGGCCGCCTGGGCGGGACTTGGCTACTATGCGCGAGCCCGAAACCTCAAGAAATGCGCCGAGGCGGTGGCGAGCCTGCATGGTGGCGTCTTTCCCGATACGGAGGATGGCCTGCGCGCCCTGCCCGGCATCGGCGACTATACGGCTGCCGCCGTCGCCGCCATCGCGTTTAACCGGCCGGCCGCCGTGATGGATGGCAATGTGGAGCGCGTCATTTCGCGCCTCTACGCCATCGACGCGCCGCTGCCCGGTTCGAAACCGGTGATGAAAGCCCGCGTCAGGGCGCTGACGCCCGTTGAGCGGCCGGGCGATTTTGCACAGGGCATGATGGATCTCGGCGCCACCATCTGCACGCCGAAGCGGCCAAGCTGCGTGCTCTGTCCCTTCCGCGACGACTGTCTGGCGCTTGGCCGCGACGATCCCGAGCGCTTTCCGGTGAAGGCGGCGAAGAAGGAAAAGCCGATCCGGCAGGGCGCCGCCTTCGTCGCCGTCTCCGCCGACGGCGCGGTGCTGCTCAGCCGTCGCCCCGCATCGGGCCTGCTCGGCGGCATGACGGAGGTGCCGACCACCAGTTGGACATCGCGGCAGGATGGCGGCACGACGCCCGATCACGCCCCCTTCCCCGCCGACTGGCAGCCTGCCGGCGTGGTGACCCATGTCTTCACCCATTTCGAACTCAGGCTGACGGTATTTCGCGCCCTGATCTCCACCCGACCGCTGATGCAGGGCTGCTGGTGGGAGCCGGTGGAACAACTGGAAGCACAGGCCTTGCCCACCGTGATGAAAAAGGCAATCACTCTGGCCATTCCACGCGCCTTTTCACCGGCATCGACGGCGCCAGACAGCTGAGCATGCCGCAGATCCTTTTCGCAAATCCCAGGAGGAGTTTTCATGACCATCGACCATATCGTCTTCGACATCGGCAAGGTGCTGATCCATTACGATCCGAACATTCCCTTCAGCCGGATCATTCCGGATGCCGAGGAGCGGCGCTGGTTCTTCGAAAATGTCTGCACGCATGACTGGAACGTGGAACAGGATCGCGGGCGCGAATGGCCGGTCGCCGAGGCCGAGCTGATTGCACAGTATCCCGAGCGCGAGGCGCAGATCCGCGCCTTCCGCAAGCACTGGCACGAAATGGTGCCACATGCCTATGAGGGCAGCGTCGCCATTCTGGAAAGCCTGATCGACGCCGGCCGCGACGTGACCATGCTGACCAATTTCGCCGCCGACACCTTCCGCCATGCGCGCGAGCTTTTCCCCTTCCTCAACCGGCCGCGCGGCGTCACCGTGTCCGGCGAAATCTTTCTGATCAAGCCGGATGTGGAGATCTACCGCCTGCACGCGAAGAATTTCGGCCTCGATCCGGCCCGGACGATCTTCATCGACGATTCCGCCGCCAATGTGGAGGGCGCCAAGGCCGCCGGCTGGCAGGCGGTGCAGTTCATCGATGCCGAGCGGCTGCGCGCCGATCTCGCCGCCTTCGGCATCACCGTCTGACCGGGAAAGGCCACCCGCATGAGCGATGGACAAGTCTATCTCGACGGCCATATCGACGTACCCGCCGACCGGCGGGCGGCCGTGGACGCCGCCCTTCCCGTTCACATCGCGCTGACGCGGGCCGAACCCGGCTGCCTGAAATTCGAGGTGACGGCTTGCGGCACCGTGGAAGGCCGCCTCCTGGTTTCGGAGATCTTCACCGACCAGGCCGCCTTCGACGCCCATCAGGCCCGCACCAAATCCTCCGACTGGTTTCAGGTGACCGCCGGCATTCCGCGTGATTATACGATCCGGGTCGAGGGAGACACCCCGCCGCGTTGAAAGCCTGCGCGGATGTGGTATGCTTCAGGAGTGAGGTCAGGAGCTGGAACTCCTGACCTCGTTTCGCTTAGCTTAAGAATTGAACCCGGACGCGCACTGACCAGCCTGTCCGGGTTTTTCTTATCTCAAGCGTGATTAAGACAGGCATCCCCATCGTCATCACTCCTGCTCGGGAGCAGAGCCTCTGCCTCGGCCGGTGCGGCTCATCCTCACCGGTCGACGCCGGCTGGCACGGCGCCTGCCGCTTCGCTCCCGACAGCGGAACGGTAGCAGGCGGAACGGAAATCACCAAGGGTTGCAAAGAGTGATGCGCGCACCCACTCGCGGTGCGGAGCTCGGCACCAAGACCCAAACAGGTCTTCAAAAAACAACGCCCGGGTCCTTGCGGATCCGGGCGTCGTTGCCTCTGACGGGACTGGAACCGACGAGAGGCCTCATTGACGGGGGCGGTGGATCGACTATCTCCGTGCAACGAGTATTTCGTCCAGAGAGAGCGTCGAATCAGGCAAAAGCATGGTCGGCGCCCATCACGGCCTTGTGTAGTCAAGCACTCAGTCCGGTCTTCAGTCGAGCGCAGCCATGTCCCGCCGCACGATGGCGCGCAACGTATCGATGGGCTTCAAGACACCTTCTTCCTCGTAATACCAGAAGGTCCAGCCATTGCAGGTGTCAAAACCTTGCACCTTTGCGCCGACGCGGTGGATGGAGCCGGCCTCGCCGCCGGAAACCAGCGTACCATCGGCGCGCACGATGGCGCTGACCCGGCGCTTGGCATCCGTCAGCACCTGGCCGGGCTTCACCATGCCGCTTTCCACCAGCGTGTTGAAGGCCACGCGCGGCTCGGCCTTCTTGCCGGAGAGAACGGTGAGTTCCACCTTGCCGAGCGGTTCCACCGCCGCGATGCGGGCGGAGGCCGCATCGATGTAATCCTGCTCGCGCTCGATGCCGACGAAGTTGCGGCCGAGACGCTTGGCGACGGCACCGGTGGTGCCCGAGCCGAAGAAGGGATCGAGGATCACGTCGCCCGGCCTGGTGGAGGCCATGATGATGCGGGCCAGCAGCGCTTCCGGCTTCTGCGTCGGATGGATCTTCTTGCCGTCGTCGTCCTTCAGCCGCTCGTGGCCGCTGCAGATCGGAAACAGCCAGTCGGAGCGCATCTGCACGTCATCGTTGGAGGCCTTCAGCGCATCATAGTTGAAGGTGTAGGATTTCGCCTTGGGATCGCGGCTCGCCCAGATCAGCGTCTCATGCGCGTTCTGGAAGCGACGGCCCTTGAAGTTCGGCATCGGGTTCGTCTTGCGCCAGACGATGTCGTTCAGCAGCCAGAAGCGCAGATCCTGCAGCATGGAACCGACGCGGAAGATGTTGTGATAGGAGCCGATGACCCAGATCGTGCCATTCGGCTTCAGCACGCGCCGGCAGGCCAGCAGCCAGGCGCGGGTAAAGGCATCGTAGGCCTGAAAGCTCTCGAACTGGTCCCATTCGTCATCGACGGCATCGACAAGCGACTGGTCCGGCCGGTGCAGCATGCCGCCAAGCTGCAGATTGTAGGGAGGATCGGCAAAAATGACATCGACCGACTGGTCGGGCAGTGCTTCCAATGCGGCGACGCAATCGCCCTTGATGATGCTGTTGAGCCAGGAATCGGGACGCGGTTCGGCCCTCAAGGCCGCAAGCGGAAGAACGGATGCCATCTGATACTCGCTGAACGCTGACTCGGAATACGTTTACAGACTGTTATGGTTACCCAGTTTGGTTACCAAAGACTGAAGGCGGCACCGCCTGACGCGAAAATTGTGGCACGGATGGTGTCAAAGCCCGATCTGCGCTATCCTTTCGCCCATGAAGAAGGACGAGGCCATCCGACAGCTGACCGCGCGGGCCGATGCCATCCGGGCACTCGGCGCAACCGCGCTCTACCTGTTCGGCTCGGTTGTGCGCGACGAGGCCAGGGAAACGAGCGATCTCGACCTGTTCATCGATTATGATCCCCGCTCGCGCTTCAACGCGTTAGATCTCGTCGGTATCAAGCTGTTTCTGGAAGAAGATCTGTCGATTCCCGTGGATGTGACGACCCGCGACAGCCTGCATCCCGTCCTGCGAGATCGGATCATTGCCTCCGCCGAGCGGGTCTTCTGATGGCGCGAGACATTCGCCATTTCCTGTACGATATTCAACTGGCGATCAGCGCGATCGAGTCGGCCGTGACCGGCAAGACCCTTGCCGATTACCAAGCCGACGCTTTTCTGAAACTGGCAAGCGAGCGGGCAATCGAGATCATATCCGAAGCAAGCCGGCGGATCCCTGAGGAGATCCAGAACCTTCGCCCCGAAATTCCATGGCCGAAGATCCGGGGCATCGGCAACATTCTGCGACATGAATATTATGGACTGTCCGAAACCATCCTCTGGGGCGTGATCGTGGATGAATTGCCGAAACTCCGCGTCGCCATCGCCGCCATTCAGGCCACGCTCGAGGGCGATGAGGGGGACACAGGTACCGCCTCGGCGTCCACCGGCGCCTCCGCCCGTTCGAACATGCCGTAATCGCGCAGCACATGGCCGATGCGCAGGCGATAGTCGGCAAAGATCTCGCGGCGCCCGGCCCGTTGCGCGGCGCGATGCGCTTCCCGGGTGCGCCACACCTGCACGGCCGCCTCGTCACGCCAGAAGGACAGCGACAGAAGCTTGCCGCGCATCGACAGGCTTTCGAAGCGTTCGATGGAGATGAAGCCGTCGATGCTTTCCAGGTCCTGGCGCAGTTCGCCGGCAAGGTCGAGATAGCGATGGCGCTCGCCCATATAGGGTACCACTTCGAAAATGACGGCGATCATTCAGGCATCCTCGGGCCATGCGGCAGCGAGACATTGCGCAGGAACAGGCGTTCCTCTTTCAGGATGAAGCGCTCGCGGCTGGCGAAGGCATAGTTTTCCCGGCCGAGCGGGTCCTCGGCGAGGCGCGCGCGATAGGCCTCGTAGGCCGCGAGGCTTTCGATGGAGTAGACGCCGTAGGCGGTGGTCGCCGATCCCTCGTGCGGGGCGAAATAGCCGATCAGATCGGCACCGCAGCGCGGGATGGCCTGCCCCCAGGCGCGCGCATAATCGGCGAAGCGATCGCGCTTGAACGGGTCGATCTCGTAGCGGATGAAACAGGTGATCATCGTCTTCCTCTCTGGTTGCGATGCGCGCACACTGCCCCATTGCACGGCAATGATGCTTCGGTTACGATCAAACCATGAAAGAAGGACCCGACATTGCCCGCATCGCAACGCTGATCGGCGACCCGGCCCGCGCCAACATGCTGATGGCGTTGATGGGCGGCCAGGCGCTGACCGCGACCGAACTGGCCGGGGCCGCCGGCGTGACGCTGGCAACCGCCAGTGCGCACCTCTCCAAGCTGGAGGATGGCGGGCTGCTGTCCCAGCGCCGCCAGGGGCGCCACCGCTATTTCGCGCTGGCCGACAGCGCCGTTGCCGGCCTGCTGGAAAACCTGGCCGGCCTTGCCGCGACGCGCGGGCATCTGCGCCATCGCCCCGGGCCCCGCGACCCGGCGCTGCGGCGTGCACGCATCTGCTATGATCATCTGGCCGGCGATTTCGGCGTGCGCATGCTCGACAGCCTGATCGGACGCGGCGCGATCATGGCCGACGGCGAGGCCTTGCAACTGACGGAGAGCGGCCACCGCTTCTTCTGCGAAATCGGCGTGGATGTGGACGCGCTGAAGACGCCGCGCCGGCCGCTCTGCCGCGCCTGCCTCGACTGGAGCGAGCGCCGCTCGCATCTCGGCGGCGCGCTCGGCAAGGCGATCTTCCAGCACATCCTGGCCGAAGGTCTGGCAAAGCGGGAGCCCGAGAGCCGCGCCATCCGCTTCACCCGTGAAGGCGAGCGCCGTTTTCTCGCCCTCTTCCCGGTCCAGGACGCCGACGCGGCCTGATTGTTCTTGTCGCCATCCTCGTGTAGTCAGGCATCATCCCGCACCTACCGGGGCCTGACGATACGGCGCCCCCTTCAACATCCACGTGAAGATCCCAGCAAAGAGCACTTCTGACATGAGCGGATTCGACCTCATCATCTTCGACTGCGACGGCGTTCTGGTCGATTCGGAAATCATCGCGGCCCAGGTGGAATCCCGCCTGCTGACGGAAGCCGGCTACCCCATCAGCGTCGAGGAAATGGGCGAGCGCTTCGCCGGCATGACCTGGAAGAACATCCTGCTTGCCATCGAGCAGGAGGTGGACATCCCCCTCTCCGCCTCCTTGATCGACAAGTCGGAAAAGCTGCTCGACGCGCGGCTGGAGCGCGACGTGAAGGTGATCGACGGCGTGAAGTTCGCCCTGTCTAAGATCACCACACAGGCCTGCATCTGCTCCAATTCCTCAAGCCAGCGCCTCGACATGATGCTGACGAAGGTGGGGCTGAAGCCCTATTTCGCACCGAACATCTTCTCGGCCAAGGATCTCGGGCCGGACCGGGTGAAGCCGCGTCCGGACATTTTCCTGCACGCGATCGACACCTTCAAGGTGAATGCGTCCCGCACCGTGGTGATCGAGGATTCGGTACACGGCATTCACGGCGCGGTGGCCGCCGGCTGCCGGGTGATCGGCTTTACAGGCGCCTCGCACACCTATCCGAGCCATGCCGACCGGTTGACCGATGCCGGCGCCGAAACCGTGATTTCTCGCATGAGTGACCTGCCCGCGACGATCACAGCGCTGGGCGAATGGGTGGGCGCCGTCTGATCCGGCGCGACGTCAGAAGGATACCGAGAGCGCAAGCCTTGCGGTATTGCTGATCTCGTCGGCGGAAAAGATGCCGTTCCAGTTGAAGGTCAGCCGCATGGCAGATGAAAGCCTCGCCTCGATGCCGGCCTTCAGCACCGCCGCGTCGCGCGGCAGCGACACGCCGCCCACGGTGAAGCGCTGCCCGCCGCCATAGGCGAGCGTCGTGTCTGGCGACAGGTCGCCGAACACGTGCCGCCAGCCAAGTTCGGCGGTCAGCGCCATCGGCAACTCGGCAACCGGCAGATCGGTTGCCACGCGCAGGCCGAGCGTGGAGACGGTAACCTCGTCAATACTGTTCGATCCGGACAGCGCCGCCGAGCCCCCCTGCTCCGCAAATCCGTCCGTCCAGAGCCGCACATGCGCAATATTGGCGAAGGGAGTGAGCGTCGCATCGCCGGCGCGAATATCGGAGGAGAGTTCGGCAAAGACCTGCGCCGTATCGCCGTGATAGTCACTGGTCAGCACCTGCGACAGGCTGCCGACATCGATGCTGCGCCGGGTGCTGATGCTGTTGCCGGACCAGAGGGCGCCGCCGCTCAGGGTGACCGGGCCGAACCAGGTGCTGCCGTAGAGACCGGCGTGATAGGCATCCACATCGGCGTGATCGCCACCCTGCGGTTCGGAGACATGGCTGCGGCTGGCGCCGACCACGACGCCGACACGGCCACCCTCGAACCGGCTGTTGTCGAACAGCAGGGCATCGGCGCCCAGAAGCGCGCCCTTCAGCCTGCTTTTGACCTCCTCGGCATTGCCATCGCCATCGATATGGCCGTTGCCACCGAACACGGCGGCCCAGAAACCGTCCTTGCCTTCGTGGCGCACCTGCATGCGCTCGCGCAGGGCCTCGCGCTGGAACTGGCCGTCTTCCAGAAGCTGGCTCTTCAGGGAGGCATGCAGATCGCCATCCAGCCGCTCGAAGACGGTCGCGGCATCCGCACGCGACATCGACTGGACCGCAAGGTGAAGCCCGTCATTGGCCGGCAGCGCATCCGCGGCATTCGCCGCTGCCCTGGCATTGGCGGTCGAGGCATAGGAGGAGAAGGCGACCGCGTTGCGGTCGAGATCGAGCGTCAGGCTGCCAGCGCCATAGGTGACCAGCGGCGACAGGAAGGCGAAGTCGGAGGTGACACTGGCAAAGGTACCCGACACGCCGCCGGTCGCGGTCAGCAGGGTGTAGCTGACGGAGGGATCGTAGACCTGGCTTGCGGCCTCAAGGGCCAGCGTGCCACCGAGCGTTGCGGTTCCGCCGACGGTGATGCGGTCCGACACGCCGGTCGAGGCAATGTCCGCCTGATAGGTGGAGCCGGCGCCAAGCGTGAGGTTGCCTGTGACGGACAGCGTGGCAAGTCCCGGCCCGGGAGACAGCGTGCCCCCCGAACCGACGGAAAGCGAAGCGACGCTGCCCGTGCCCGAGAGAATGCCGCTGCCCGACACCGTGACCGCACCGAGCACGGTTCCGTCATTGGTCAGCATACCACCGCTGACGCTCGCCGCGCCGGTGATGCTGCCGGTGTTGTCGAAGTCGCCGCCGGTGTTTGTGAGCGATGCGACCGTGCCGCCATTCGTCATGCTGCCGGCATTTACCACGGCGCCCGTGGAACCCGCGCTGTTGTTGACGAGGCTGCCGCCGGCACCGACGCTCACCGAAGCAAGGCTTGCATTGTTGGTGACGGTGCCGCCGGTAATGCTTGTGGTGCCGGTCACGCTGCCGCCGGTATTGTTGGTGAAGCGGCCGCTGGTATTGGCAAGGCTGGCAAGGGTGCCGGAATTGGTGGTGTTGCCGGCATTGCTGATGGCGCCCGCCGTTGCACCGGCATTGTTGGTGAAGAGGCCATCCGGACCGACGGTCACGGCGGCAAGCGTGGCGTTGTTGGTCAGCGTGCCACCGGTCACGCTGCTCGCGCCCGAAACGGTACCGCCGGTGTTGTTGGTGAAACTGCCGGCCGTATTCACCAGGGCCGCCAGATTTCCGCCGTTGGAGGCGGTGCCCGCATTGGTGAGCGTGCCGGCGGTGGCACCACTGTTGTTGACGAAGATCGCGCCGCTTGCCACCGAAACGGACGACAGCGTGCCATTGTTGGTCAGCGTGCCGCCGGCAAGATCCGTGGCGCCCAGCACATGGCCCGTCGCATTGTTGGTGGCGATGCCGCCCGACGTGACGATGAGCGTCCCGAGCGTGCCGTTGTTGGTGAAGGTGGCCGCAATGCGCGTATCGCCGCTGATCGTTCCGTCATTCACGGCGCTGCCGCCGGAAAGGCTGAGGTCGCCATCCAGCGTGCCAGAATTCGAGAGAACCCCGCCGGTGACGGTGACATCGGAGGCAAGCCTGCCGCCCACAAGCACCTCGATCAGGCCTGACGACAGGCTGGTGCCGTTGCCGACAGTGAGAGTTGAGGGAACACGCAGCGTACCGCCATCGACCGCAAGCGTGGAAACGGCAGCACCGGATGACACGATGGCAACGCCGGTGCCGATCTCGGCGGCATCGGCTGCTCCCGGTGCTCTGGGCGTGGTGGACCAGTTGGCGCCATTCGTGAAGCTGCTATCGGACGTGCCGGTCCAGACGGAGGAAATGCTTTGAGCAACAGCCGGTGGCGCCGCAAGAACGGTGAGGCCAGAGGCCAGCGCCGTCGAAAGCCAAAGCCGGGCCCCGCCGGGACCCAGTCTGCCCACCGCCATGTCATTCTCCCTGTCATCGGAGCAAACAGGAGCTGCATCGCTCCTTCATGCTGCATCAGGGTAGAAGCAGTGGGTTAACGACGGGTTAATGATGCACAAGGAATGGACAAACCTGTCTCATCTCAAGAAAAATCCAGTCTTTCCCGAGAGATATAGCCAATGAACCGCAAGATATGCTGGCCAAATATTCGGCATCGGCGTGTGTATCGTCCAGCTTCTGGGCGATACGTAAAACAGAGAGGCAAGGCATCCCTGGCGACACTGCGGTCGCCGGACATGCCTTGCCTCACCATGGTCAATGCCAGTGAAACGGCAGCGAGGTGTTGAGAGCCGGGATGCGCCTCAGCCCTTGCGGCGTGCGCTCTTGCCGACGGCCACCTCTTCGAAGCCGAGACGGACGCGGGTGAAGCGCGACGCCCCACCGACGGTGTTCGGGATTGCGACATCCGGCTTGTTGAACAGGAACTGCGTGGAACCTTCCGGCGGCACGGTGACGGGATAGCTCACCGACTTCGAGTAGATCACCTTGTCACCGTCCAGCACCTCGACCACCACCGGCAGGTTGACGGCGCCGGCCTTGCCGGCCGGACCGAGCACAAGGCGCCCCTGTGCCATCACGTTGATCGTCAGCGTGGTGTCGTTGGCGGTGCAGGCGCGGGTCGCCTCGGCCAGCGAGGCGCGGTAGATCAGCTTGTCCGGATCGTCCTTCGCATTGCCGGCATAGGCACTGCGGATGGCGGTGTCATCCCTCAGCACGACCGGCGGGCAGAAGGCCTGGACCACGGGCGCCACAGGCTGGGCTGCCGGCTCGCTCTGGGTCAGACCGCCCAGCGGTGAGGAAGAATTGCACCCGGCAAGAGCGGCAAGAAGGGAGAGCGACAGAAACCCGAGCGAAGACCTGAACCTGAGCGAAGACTTGCGAAACACGTAATGCGACCCTTTTCTTCCCAGCCGCCACAGAACGGACATTCCGGGCTTTCACGGTAAATTTTGATGGTCTATACCAGCGGCGCACGGAAAAATCGATTGGGATTGCAGCCGAATTTTGTCTGGACCGGAAGCCCTGGCGCGAATGTGCCTCCCGGCCGACGCAATCGCCCCCAAAAGGGGGCCGGCCTCGGGCCTGATCGTGATCCACCGCCATCGTCCGCTTCGGACCATCGAACACGCATCCAGGGATAGCTGTCTTGGACTATATTTCTACACGGGGCGATGCGCCCGCTCTCGGTTTTCGTGATGCTCTTCTGGCGGGTCTCGCCCGTGATGGCGGTCTCTACCTGCCGCGGGAATGGCCGGTCTTCACGAAGAAGGACATCCGCGGCCTGCGGGGCAAGTCCTACCAGGAGGTCGCCTTTGCGGTGATGACCCGCTTCGTGGATGGCGAGATCCCCGATGCCGCCCTGAAGGCGATGATCGATGAGGCCTACGCCACCTTCCGGCATCCGGCCGTGGTGCCGCTGGTGCAGGTCGGCCCCAATGATTTCGTGCTGGAACTGTTCCACGGCACCACGCTCGCCTTCAAGGACGTGGCCATGCAGATGCTGGCCCGGCTGATGGATTATGTGCTGGCAGAGCGCGGCGAGCGCGCCACCATCGTCGGCGCGACCTCCGGCGATACGGGCGGGGCGGCGATCGATGCCTTTGCCGGACGCGAGCGGACCGACATCTTCATCCTCTTCCCGCATGGCAAGGTCTCGCCCGTGCAGCAGCGGCAGATGACCACCTCGACGCACAAGAACGTGCATGCGCTGGCTGTGAAGGGCAATTTCGACGATTGCCAGGATCTGGTGAAGGCCATGTTCAACGACGTCGCCTTCCGCGAAAGCGTGAAGCTGTCCGGCGTCAATTCGATCAACTGGGGCCGCATCATGGCGCAGGTGGTCTATTACTTCACCGCAGCCGTCTCGCTCGGCAGCCCGGACCGCAAGATCTCGTTCACGGTGCCGACCGGCAATTTCGGCGATATCTTCGCCGGCTATGTGGCCAAGCGCATGGGCCTGCCGATCGACCGGCTGGTGATCGCCACCAATGACAACGACATTCTCGCCCGCACCCTGAAGACCGGCCGCTACGAGATGAAGCCGGTGATCGCCACCACCTCGCCGTCCATGGACATCCAGATCTCGTCCAATTTCGAGCGTCTGCTGTTCGAGGCCTATGGCCGCGAGCCCGCTGCCGTACGCTCCGCCATGTCGGGGCTTCGCCAGTCCGGCGCCTTCGAGATCCAGCCGGAAGCGCTCAAGGCAATCCGCCGCGAATTCCGCGCCGGACGCGCCACGCAGAAGCAGGTGGCGCAGACGATCCGCGCAACGCTTGCCGAGACCGGCTACCTTCTCGACCCGCACACGGCGACCGGTGTCTTCGTCGCGGCGAAGAATGCCCGGACCGCAAGTCCGATGGTGACGCTCGCCACCGCGCACCCGGCCAAGTTCCCCGCCTCGGTAGAATCCGCTTGCGGAATTCATCCGTCCCTCCCATCATGGCTTGCTGATCTGATGAACAGGGAGGAGCGCTACGACCTGCTGGAACCCGAGCTTAAGGCGGTGGAAACCTTCATCCACCAGCATGCGCGGGCAAAAGCGTAAGGGCCGCAGTGCCGGAAAGACCGACAATGAATGTTGAAATCACCCGGCTTGCCTCCGGGTTGACCGTCGTGACGCAGAACATGCCGCACCTCGAAAGCGTGGCGCTGGGTGTCTGGATCAAGTCGGGATCGCGCAATGAAACCGTCGACGAGCACGGGATCGCCCATCTTCTCGAACACATGGCCTTCAAGGGCACCGCGCGCCGCTCGGCGCGCGACATCGCCGAAGAAATCGAGAATGTCGGCGGCGAACTGAACGCCGCCACCTCCACCGAAACCACCTCCTATTATGCCCGGGTGCTGAAGGACCACGTTCCACTGGCGATCGACATCCTCGCCGACATCCTCACCGAATCGGCCTTCGATGAAGAGGAACTGCAGCGCGAGAAGCATGTGATCCTGCAGGAGATCGGCGCGGCCAACGATACGCCCGACGATCTGGTCTTCGACCGCTTCTCGGAAACCGCCTATCGTGGCCAGACCATCGGCCGGCCGATCCTCGGCACGCCGGAAACGGTGCAGTCCTTCACACCCGACCAGATCCGCGGCTATCTGTCCCGCAATTATACCACCGACCGCATGTTCGTCGTGGCCGCTGGCGCCGTCGATCACGACACGCTGGTCAGGCAGGTCGAAGAACGCTTCGCGCTTTTGCCGACGAAACCCTCCGCGCCGCCGGTCTTCGAGGCCGCCCGCTATCTCGGCGGCGAGGTGCGCGAGACGCGCGACCTCATGGACACGCAATTGCTGCTCGGCTTCGAGGGCAAGGCCTATCACATGCGGGACTTCTACTGTTCGCAGATTCTGGCCAACATCCTGGGTGGCGGCATGTCGTCCCGCCTGTTCCAGGAGGTGCGCGAGCATCGCGGCCTCTGCTACTCGGTCTACGCCTTCCACTGGGGTTTTTCCGATACCGGCGTGTTCGGCATTCATGCCGCGACCGGCGGCGAAGACCTGCCGGAACTGGTGCCTGTCATCCTCGACGAGCTGCGCAAGTCGTCCGACGTGATCGAGCAGCAGGAAATCGACCGCGCCCGCGCCCAGATCCGCGCCCAGCTTCTGATGGGCCAGGAAAGCCCGGCCGCCCGCGCCGGCCAGATCGCAAGGCAGATGATTCTCTACGGCCGCATCATTCCCAACGTGGAAATGATGGAACGCCTCGCGGGCATCACGACGTCACGATTGACCGATCTTGCCGGGCGGCTGTTTTTCGATACAGTTCCGACATTGTCCGCCATCGGGCCGGTCGAAAAGCTGGCACCGCTTTCGGATATCACGGCGGCACTTTCCTCGCCGCATATCAGGACGCAGAAAGCGACCGGCTGATCACGCGGGCTTTGCCATTCCGTTCAGCGATCGCGCTGGACGGGGTGGAACGGGACATAGGATGACGCGGTCGGTGTTTCGGTTTTTGTCACGTCAGCCGGAGACGCCGGAGCTTTATGGCGACCGGCACCTGCTGCGCCTGCCGCGCTACACCGATTATCGCGAGTGGTATGCGCTGCGTTCGGAAAGCCGACCCTTCCTGCAGCCCTGGGAGCCGAGCTGGCGACATGACGAACTGACGGAGGCGTCCTTCCGGGCGCGCGTCACCCGCAATTCACAGGAATTCGCCTCCGGCCTTGCCGTGCCGCTTCTTCTGTTCCGGCGCGAGGACAAGGCCCTGCTGGGCGGCCTGACCATTGGCTATATCCGGCGCGGCGCGGCGCAAAGCTGCATGATCGGCTACTGGATGGGCGAAAAACATGCCGGGCAAGGTCATATGTTTGCCGCACTCCGCCTTGTAGTACCCTACATCTTCTCCGGGCTTCAGTTGCACCGCATCGAGGCAGCCTGTATCCCGGAGAACTGGAAGAGCGTGCGGCTTTTGGAAAAGGCCGGTTTCGAACGGGAAGGTCTCTTGCGCAAATATCTGAAAATCAACGGAGAGTGGCGGGATCACACCCTATACTCGCTGCTGGCGGGCGATCAGGCGGATACCGGGATGCAGGCCGCACAATGAGCATGGCCTCCCCCATTTCCCCGCTGTTCACCCGGGCGCTGGCCATGCTGGCCGCCTGCCTCCTGTTCATCCTCGCGCCGGCCTTTGCCTTCGCCTTCGAACCGGTGAAGATCTCCCGCGACGACCGGGCGCTGGACCTGACCGCCACCACTGATATCTATGCCAACCAGGGCGAGGCCTTCCAGGTCTCGACGGCCGCCGGCACCGACGGCATTCGACGGCGCATCGAGGTGCGCTCGGCAACCCCCGGCCATCAGGGCGACTGGGCGGTGTTTGCGCTGGCCAATGTCTCCGAGGAACAGCTGGAGCGCGTCATCGTCGCCCCGCATTTCCGTCTCGTCGGCTCGCGCATGATCTGGCCGGACCTCGGCTCGCAGCGCATCAATGCCATCACCCCCTCCGAGGGCTTTGCGCTCGATCGCGTGCCGAGCCCGGATGCGGATGTCTTCCGCATCACCCTGAACCCCGGTTCGGTCATCACCTTCGTGGCGGAACTCACCTCGCCGAACCTGCCGCAGATCTATCTGTGGGAGCCGGACGCCTACAAGGATACGGTGAACTCCTTCACGCTCTACCGCGGCATCGTGCTCGGCATTGCCGGCCTGCTGGCGGTCTTCCTCACCATTCTCTTCGTGGTGAAGGGCACCTCCATGCTGCCGGCGGCGGCAGCGCTTGCCTGGGCGGTGCTTGCCTATATCTGCGTGGACTTCGGCTTCCTCGAGAAACTGATCGCCATCAGCTCCAGCGACGAGCGAATATGGCGGGCGGGTGCGGAGGTGGCGCTCGCCTCCTCGCTGGTGATCTTCCTGTTTGCCTATCTCAACCTCAATCGCTGGCACGTGCATCTGGGCTATGCCACCTTTGCCTGGATCGTCGGGCTTGGCCTGCTGTTCGGCGTGGCGATCTACGACCCCTCGATCGCCTCCGGCATTGCCCGCATTTCTCTGGCGCTGACGGCCACCGTCGGCATCGGTCTCATCATCTATCTCGGTCTCAACCGCTTCGACCGCGCCATCCTCCTGGTGCCGACCTGGGCATTGATTCTCGTCTGGCTGTTCGGCGGCTGGCTGACGGTGACCGGCAAGCTTGACAACGACATCATCCAGCCGGCGCTCGGCGGCGGCCTCGTCCTCATCGTTCTGCTGATCGGCTTTACCGTGATGCAGCATGCCTTTGCCGGCGGCGCCTACCAGCAGGGTCTGTTTTCCGATCTGGAGCGCCAGTCGCTGGCGTTGATGGGCAGCGGCGACACGGTGTGGGACTGGGACGTGGCGCGTGACCGGCTGGTGACGACACCCGATATCTCCCTGAAGCTCGGCCTCTCCCCGGGTTCGATGCACGGACCGGCGCGCAACTGGCTGCCGCGTCTTCACCCCGACGACCGCGACCGCTTCAAGGCGACGCTGGACGTGCTGCTGGAACATCGCAAGGGAAAGCTGAACCACGAGTTCCGCATCCGCGCCGAGGACGGGCATTTCCACTGGCTGCAGATCCGCGCCCGGCCGGTGCTGGGGTCCAATGGCGAAATCATCCGCTGCGTCGGCACCATCGTCGACGTGACCGAGCCGAAGAATTCGGTGGAACGGCTGCTGGTCGATGCGATGCACGACAACCTGACCGGCCTGCCGAACCGCCAGGTCTTCCTCGACCGCCTGCAATCGGTGCTGGCCATTGCCGCCACCAGCGATGGCGTGCGCCCGACGGTGCTGGCGATCGACATCGACCGCTACAAGCAGGTCAACGATGCGCTCGGGATTGCCGCTGGCGACAATATTCTGATCGCGCTGACGCGGCGCCTGCGCCGTCTTCTGAAGCCGCAGGATACGCTGGCGCGCATTTCCGGCGACCAGTTCGGCCTCATCCTCGTCTCCGAGCGCGATCCCGGCAAGGTGGCCGATTTCGCCGAGGCCGTCAGCCAGGCGATCATGGTGCCGATCAATTTCGCCAATCGCGAAGTGATCCTGACCGCCTCGGTCGGGCTCTGCTCCTGGGTGGACCAGCAGGAAAGTGCGGCCAGCCTTCTCAGCGATGCGGAACTGGCGATGTACCGGGCCAAACGCGCCGGCGGCAACCGGGTGGAGCCCTTCCGCCCCGCCTTCCGCACCAATGCGACGCCCGACCGCCTGCAGATCGAGACGGATTTGCGCCGCGCCATCGAACGCAAGGAACTGTCGCTCGCCTATCAGCCGATCATCCGGCTGAAGGATGGCGAACTGGCGGGCTTCGAGGCGCTGATGCGCTGGGAGCACCCCAAGCGCGGCAGCATTCCGCCAGCCGAATTCATCCCGATCGCCGAGATGTGCGAGCTGATCGGGCCGCTCGGGCTTTTCGCACTGGAATGTGCAACGGCCGATCTGACGAGCTGGGAAAAGCAGGCGGGCGAACTGCCGATCTTCCTGTCGGTGAACCTCTCCAGCGCGCAGCTGCTGAATGCGGATCTCTACACAGAAATCCGCGCGCTTCTTGCCCGTACCGATGTCAATCCTGCCCGGCTCAAGCTGGAGCTGACGGAATCCATGATGCTGGAAAATCCGGAACAGGCGCGACTGGTGCTTGCCAAGCTGCAGGATCTCGGCATCAGCCTTGCGATCGACGATTTCGGCACCGGCTATTCCTCGCTTGGCCAGCTGACCCAGTTCCCCTTCGACACCATCAAGCTCGACAAGTCGCTTGTCACCAACGACAGCGACAAGGGGCTGGTGGTGTTGCGCTCGGTGATCGCCATGGCGCGCGCCATGGACATGTCGATCGTGGCCGAGGGCATCGCCTCCGACGAGGCGGCGGTGGAACTGGCCAAGATGGGATGCCAGTTCGGCCAGAGCTTCCTGTTCGGTGCGCCCATGGCGCCCGACGCCGTGCAGCGCCTGCTGAAGGAACGGTTTCCGCTGACCAAGCGCGCGTAGCCGTTCGCGGCACCTCGCGTCACCGCCGGCGCGCGCAGCAGCGCGGGCCGGCGCCGTCCGGATGCCGCAGATGCCGCAGATGCCGCAGCGCGGCATGTTCATCCGGGCAAGGAGAAAGGCAACCGGCACCGCCAGTCGCCCTGCCGGCATGCCAGCCGGGCCGTCGCCTCACGTCCGCCCTTGCACCAGCCCGTGGATGAATTCCAGCTTGGCCACCACCGTCGGCGTCAGGATGAAGGGGTAGAGATCGGGGACGCCGAGCGAGCGATGGATGCTGTTCAGCGCCACACTGAAGGGCACCCAGGCATCGACCAGCTGCGCGGCGCTGCGGGCGCGATAGGGATCGAAGGCCACTTCCGTGGCAAGATCCTCATGGCCGTGCGGTTCCACCACCAGGCCGAAGGCACGCGCGGTTTCCAGCGTATCGACGATATGCAGATAGTGGGCGAAGCACTCGGCAAAATCCTCCCACGGATGGCTGCTGGCATAGGTGCTGATGAAATGCTCCTGCCAGTCGGCCGGCGGCCCCGCCTCGTAGTTGCGGCGCAGTGCTTCGGTATAGTCCTGCCGTTCGTCGCCGAAGGCATCGCGGAACGGGGCAAGACGGTCGCGGTCCCGCACCAGTTTTTCCCAGATGTAGTGCCCCGTCTCATGGCGGAAATGGCCAAGCAGCGTGCGGTAGGGCTCGTTCATGGAGACACGCACCTTTTCGCGCGTCACGTCGTCGGCTTCCGCGGCGCGGATGGCGATGACACCGCTTTCATGGCCGGTCATGGCGGGCTTGACGCTGCCGTCCGGCAGCACCTCATCGACGAGATAGTCGAAGACCAGTCCGTGTTCGGGATCTTCCGTGCGCGTCGTCAGCGGCAGGTTCCATCTCAGCAGCGAATAGAACAGATGCCGCTGCGCCTGGCTGATGCGGCGCAGCTGCAAGATCCCCTCTTCCATCGACTGATCGGGCAGCAGACGATTGTGGCGGCAGGCAAGACAGAAGGTCTCCTCCCCTTCCGCCGGCACCGTCCAGTTGCAGATGTCGTTGACCGCATTGGCGCAGGGCCGCACGGCCTGCCAGCGATCGGACACCAGCCGCCAGGTGCCGTCAGGGCATTCGCTGAGTGCATGCATGGCCAGCCGCTGCGGGACGAAGGCAAGGCGATGGCCGCAATTGACGCAGTCGCGGTTGTCGAAATGGATCGACTGGCCGCAGTGATCGCATTGATAGAGACGCATGTGGTGAGATCCCAAGCAGCGGGTCAGAAGAAAGCCTGCCCCGCGCGGCAGCGCGGAGCAGGCTTGGCATCAGGGATGAAGCGTCCATCAGGCGCGATCGACGAGGCCCTTCACGGCATCCTTGGCTTCACCCTTGGCATGCTGGGCCTTGCCCTTGGCTTCCTGGACAGCGCCCTTGGCCTTCATCGAGCGGTCATCCGTCATATCGCCGGCCGCCTGACGGGCCTTGCCGGCAATTTCGTTGGCCTTGCCGCTTACCTTGTCGCTCATGCTGCTCATGGGTCTTCTCCTCGTTGTGCCATCGTCATGATGGCGTTCGGGAGAAAAACGCATCCGACCGATGGTTGGTTCCGCCCAGGATGCAACCAACCGCCGGCGGGCCGGGGTCAGGCGTGGCCGGCCTCGCGCGACAGAAGCTCCGGCCGCACCCCCATCAGCGCCAGCGCCCGGTCATATTTGCCCTCGAGGGCGGTATCGAAGATCAGATCCTCGCTCGCCGGGCAGTTCAGCCAGCCGTTGGCGGCGATTTCCGCCTCCAGCTGACCCGGCCCCCAGCCGGCATAGCCGAGCAGCATGGTGGCGCGGCTCGGACCACGGCCGTTATAGATCGCGCGCACGATGTCGAGCGTGGCCGTCAGCGAAATGTCGTCGCTGACGGGAATGCTGCTGTCGCTCGAATAATCGTCCGAGTGCAGCACGAAGCCGCGCCCGGTTTCCACCGGGCCGCCGCCAAGGATCGGAAAATCCCGGGTCTGGCTTGGCAGCATGATGGCTTCCGGCTGGTCCACCAGCTTGAGGTGCAAGAGGATTTCGGTGAAGGAGATCGGCTGCGGGCGGTTGATGATGAAGCCCATGGCACCGGCCGTGGAATGGGCACAGACATAAACCACCGTACGTTCGAAGTTTCCGTCCTGCATGCCCGGCATGGCGATCAGGAACTGGCCATCCAGAAATCCCCGCTCCTGCCTGTCCGTGAGTATCGACAATGCCATCGTGCCTCCTTGAGCGGTAGGCCCGGCCCTCGGGCGGGGCGGCTTCAACAAATGTGGATCCCGGACACCAGGATCCGGGGGCGGGCACCGGATGCGGCGGATCGCAAAACCCGCATCCAGCGCGTGCCGAACAATCCACACCCAACCAACATGGGGCAGGCCTTATCTGCAATCAACCGAAAATGATGCCGCTTTCACGCTTGTGACTGGAAGCGGCCGTATCGCTCGGCTAAATCTCGGGACATGAGCATCAAACTGCGCCTTTCTTTCCGTCGTCATGCGAGTGCTGCCCTGCTGGCGGCGACAGCCCTGCTTCCGGCACATGGCACGCAGGCGGCCACCAGCAACTGGGCGCAGAATGATGGCGGGCGCATGCGAATCATCGCGCTGCCGGCAACCGCTGACGGAACCGTGCAGGGCGCCCTGCAGATCGAGCCGACGCGCGGCTGGATCACCTACTGGAAGGAACCCGGCCAGGCCGGCATCCCCCCGCAGGTCGTGGTGTCGCCCGGCAACGGAATCACGCTGGAAAAGATGGATTTCCCGGTGCCCAGCCTGTTCGATGCCGGCGGGATCAAGGATCTCGGCTATGACCATGCGGTCACCCTTCCCTTCACCCTGAAGGTGGCCGACCCCTCAGCGCCGCTGAAGATCCATGCCAGCGCCTTCATCGGGCTCTGCCGCAACATCTGCATTCCCTTCCAGGCGGATTTCGAGGTGGATCTGACCCGGGCGAACGGCCTGCCGCTGGAGGAAAACCTGATCCTCGACGAGGCCCGGCGCAAGCTGCCGGAAAAGCCCTCCGACGATTTCAGCGTGACCCACTACATGGTTGCGAATGGACGCGAGAAACTGAGCCTGGCCCTGAGGTTGCCGGAAGGCGTGGAGAAGCCGCAGATCTTCGTGGCGACGCCCGGCGGACGGGTTCTCTTTGACCAGGCAAGCCCGCGGCGCATCGAGGGATTGTATGTCGTGGACATGCCATTCGGCAAGCATCCGCCCGGAGAAAGCGCCACCACCGACAAGCACTGGGACATTCTGGTGATTGCCGGCAACCGTGCCATGGAAACCAAGCTTGCCTTCGATTGAGCCCGCTCTATAGTCGCGGTCGACATTGCCTGCCTGCCATTTGCCATCAAGGAGACCATCATGACGATTACCGTCGGCGATACCCTGCCTGCCGCCACCTTCAAGGAAAAGACCAGCGATGGCCCGGTCGAGGTCACGACCTCGGACCTGTTCAAGGGCAAGAAGGTGGTGCTGTTTGCGGTGCCGGGCGCCTTCACCCCCACCTGCTCCATGAACCACCTTCCGGGCTATCTGGAAAACCGCGATGCGCTGCTGGAGCGCGGCGTGGACGACATCGCGGTTCTCGCCGTCAACGACTGGTTCGTGATGGGCGCCTGGGCGGAAAAGAGCGGCGGCGCGGGCAAGATCCACTTCCTGTCCGACTGGGACGCCTCCTTCACCAAGGCGCTCGGCCTCGACATGGATCTGTCGGCAGCCGGTCTCGGCACGCGCTCCAAGCGCTATTCCATGCTGGTCGAGGACGGCGTGGTGAAGTCGCTCAACATCGAGGAAAATGCCGGTCAGGCGACTGTTTCCGGCGCCGCGGCCATGCTGGAACAGCTCTGAGCCCGAAGGCCGGGTTTGCCGACAGAAAGCGGTCCGCAAGGGCCGCTTTTTTCGTTGCGACACGCCCCCTGCGCGCGCATGACGCCTCGGGCGACATTAAGCATTTCCTAAGCTTGTCTACCTAATATAGGTATCGCTAAAATACGATATTGCATCAGGCAATGCGATTTGGCGTGCGTTCCGGCATGTGCGGGGCCTCGTGGCACCGGCACTGAGACAGGGCAGCGCACCATCCAGCCGCCAGACCGGGAATGACATCTCGACGGCTGCCCATGCCCGCCAGATTCAGAGGTCAACGTGCGCAACCTATCGATCATCGGAAAGTTTCTGCTCATCATCGCCGGCTTCGGCGTGATGACCCTTGGCATTTCCTTCTACCAGAACCGGCAATTGTTCATGGTGGATACGAGCTATAGCCAACTCCTGGACGGCGAAGCCAAGGCCGGCATCTATCTCGCGCGCTCCAATCGCGCGCTGCAGGCCGTGCGCGGCAACATCGGCGACATCCTGATGTCGCGCAGCGAAGAGCTGAACAACAAGGCAGACGCATCGCTGAAGGATGTGCAGGACCAGTTCATCAAGTATATGGACATCGCCGCCGCTGCCCTGCCTTCCAAGACGGAAATCCCGCAGCTGAAGGCGGAGGGTCTGCGCATCATCAACGAGATCTGCGCGCCCGCCATTGCCGCAGGCCGCGCCTCGACGACGGAACCCGAAATCATCGCTTCCCAGCAACTGTTCCTGGAAAAGTGCCAGCCGTCCTTCGGCGTGATCTCGCCCAAGTTCACGGCGGTCACGACGGCGGTGGTGGATTCGTCCGCGGCAGAAAGCGACCGCCTGTCCGACATGGTGGCCCGTTCCGCCGTCTTCACCATGGCGGTGGTCGTCGGTGCGCTGGTGATCGTTCTGGCGCTTGGCTATTTCGCCATCCGCGCCTGGGTCACGCGTCCGATCGGCACGCTGTCGGAGACGATGAAGACGCTTGCCAAGGGCGATCTGACGGTGGTCGTGAACGAGACCGATCGCGGCGACGAGATCGGCGGCATGGCCAAGGCCGTGCAGGTCTTCAAGGACAATGGCCTGAGGGCCCGCGACATGGAACGCGACGCAGAGAGCAACCGCAGCGCCAGCGAGGCCGAACGCGCCCGCGCCGCCGAAGCAGAGCGCCAGCGCGCCAAGGAGATGGCGCAGGCCACCTCCGGTCTCGCCGAGGGTCTCAAGCATCTCTCCAGCGGTGACCTGACCTTCCGCCTCAACGAGCCCTTCGCCTCCGACTTCGAAACGCTGCGCGCCGACTTCAACGCCGCCGTGAAGCAGCTCGCCGACAGCCTGCGCACCGTCGCCGATGCCACCGGCTCGATCGACAGCGGCGCCCGCGAGATCAGCCAGAGCGCCGAGGATCTCTCCAAACGCACCGAGCAGCAGGCCGCGTCGCTGGAAGAAACCGCCGCCGCCCTGGATCAGATCACCACCAATGTGGCGAATGCCTCCAAGCGCACCGAGGAAGCCCGTCACGTCGCGATGGAAGCCAACAAGTCGGCCCGCCGCTCCGGCGAGGTGGTCTCCAATGCCGTCTCCGCCATGCAGCGTATCGAGCAGTCCTCCAACCAGATTTCCTCGATCATCGGCGTGATCGACGAGATCGCCTTCCAGACCAACCTGCTGGCGCTGAATGCCGGCGTGGAAGCGGCGCGCGCCGGTGAAGCCGGCAAGGGTTTTGCCGTCGTTGCCCAGGAAGTCCGCGAGCTTGCCCAGCGCTCCGCCCAGGCTGCCAAGGAGATCAAGGATCTCATCCGCAACTCGGTCGACGAAGTCTCCACCGGCGTGCGGCTGGTTCAGGAAACCGGTGACGTGCTGAAGGTGATCGAGGACCAGGTCATCGCGATCAACACCCAGCTCGATGCAATTGCCACCTCTGCCAAGGAACAGTCGGTCGGTCTCGCCGAGGTCAACACCGCCGTCAACCAGATGGACCAGACCACGCAGCAGAACGCCGCGATGGTGGAAGAATCCACCGCCGCCAGTTCCTCGCTTGCTGGCGAAGTGCGCCGTTTGCGCGACATCATCGCCGACTTCCGCCTTGGCGCCAGTGATGCTGGCCTTCCCCGCCGGCCGGAAGCGGTGCGGGCCGGCCATGCCCCGGCTGCCGCCCCCTCCCCGGCCCGCCGCATGATGGCCAAGGTCGCCGGCGCGATCACTGGCGGCGGCGGTCCAGCCGCCGAAAGCTGGGAAGAGTTCTGAGCGCTCGCCCGACGCTGACGCAAACAAGGAAGGGGGAGAGGCGATGCCTCTCCCCCTTCCGCATTGTGCCTCCTCAGGCCGCCTGCGGGAGCGGCTGCGGCCGTGCCGGCTTCTTCAGCAGCATGACGACAAGTGCCGCCAGGATGCACATGACGCCAGCAATCTGCAGCGCGGGCATATAGGTATCGAAATCGCTGCGGAAATAGCCGGCGCCGAAGGCGGCGGTGGCCGCACCGATCTGATGGCCGGTAAACACCCAGCCGAACACGAGACCCGCCTTTTCACGGCCGAAGTTTTCCGCCGCGAGCTTGACCGTCGGCGGCACGGTGGCCACCCAATCCAGCCCATAGAAAACCGCAAAGACCGACAGCTCGATCACGCTGAAGCCGGAAAAGGACAGGTAGATCAGCGAGAGGCCGCGCAGGCCATAGAACCAGAACAGCAGCACGCGGTTGTCGAACCGGTCCGACAGCCAGCCGGCGAAGATCGTGCCGACGAAATCGAACATGCCGATGACGGCAAGCGTTCCGGCCGCGGTCACCGCCGCCATGCCGAAATCGCCGCAGATCGAGATCCAGTGCGTCTGGATGAGGCCGTTGGTGGAGAGGCCGCAGACGAAGAAGGTGCCGAACAGCGCCCAGAACACCGGATTGTTCGAGACGCTTTTCAGCGTGATCAGCGGCGAGGCGAGCGTGGCCAGAAGCTTGTGATCCTGCCTGACGGGCTTTGTCACCTGCGTTTCGCCATAGGGGGCAAGGCCGAGATCGGCCGGATGATCACGCATCAGGGCAAGCACCAGCAGCATGGCGGCCGCGATGACGGTGACAGACAGCGTCAGCGCCGCGCGCCAGCCATAGGCTTCCGTCAGCGCGGCGAGGATCGGTAGGAAGACCAGCTGGCCGGTGGCATTGCTCGCCGTCATCAGGCCGACCACGAGGCCGCGCCGCTTGGAAAACCAGCGGGTTGCGACGGTGGCGCCCAGCACGAGCGCCGTCATGCCGGTGCCGACGCCGACCACGACGCCCCACAGCAGCAGCAATTGCCAGACCTTCGTCATGAACATCGAGGCGACGATGCCGGCAAAGATCAGGGACAGTGCCGTCGCCACCACCTGGCGCACGCCAAAATGGTTCATGAAGGCGGCGGCAAACGGGCCGAGCAGGCCGAACAGCACGAGACGCACCGCCATGGCGGTGGAGATCTCGGCAATGTCCCAGCCGAATTCCTGATGCAGCGGCTGGATCATCACGCCGGCCGAGCCCATGGCGCCGGCCGTGGCGAGCATGGTGAGAAAGGTGGTCGCCGCGACCACCCAGCCATAATGCAGGTTTCGGTGCGCCATCCAGCGGGCGACACGGGTGGAAATCATGATGTTCGTCCTTTGCGTGTTCGCCAGAGGGGCCGAGGCAGAGGAGCCTTTGCAGCGGGGCCGTGGCAGGGCGGGTGTGTTCCGGATTTTACGGGCATATGCCCGCTTAAAGGTGCGGGCGATGGTTCAGCAGTCGGTCTGGATATCGTTCAGAATGTCATGCAGCTGGGCGAGCCTTTCCGCCCCCAGCCGCGTCTCGATATTGCCTTGCACCGCATCCCAGAGCGGCGCGCCATCCTCCACCACCTGCCGGCCGGCGTCCGTCAGCGACAGAAGGGCCTCGCGCTGGTCCCGTCCGGTCGCGACGGTGAGAAGGCCCATGCGCTCCAGCACCTTCGTATTGCGTCCCACCGTGGAGCGGTCGAGATCCAGATACTCGGCCAGATCCGTCAGCGAGACCGGCCCGAACCGCCGGACACGCCTCAACAGGCTGAACTGACCGACATTGATGCCGAGCGGTGCAAGCGCCGCATCGTAAAGCGAAGACAGCTTGCGGGTCGCCTTGCGTAGCGCGATGCAGTGGCAGGAGGCATTGGACATAGATACGTGCATATACCCGCAGTTTGACAAATGCAAGAGGAAGACACAGAGCCAGCCATGTTTCCGCCGCAATCGTTATAACATAACCAATGTTACAAAGTTACATGACGAAGGCACTGCATGTCCCGATCCCCCTCCCCCTTCAGCCTGTTGCAGCAGGCAGCGCTTTCCCGGGCAGCTGTCGCCCTCGTGCTGATCGGCGGCCTGTGGCTTGCCATCTCCTGGGCGGTGGCCCTGCCATGAGCGGCGCGACGACGAAAGCCGCAGCGGAGCGCGGCGCGGCGCTGACCCTGCAAAACCTGACGGTGACCTATGATCGCCATCCGGCCGTGCATCATGTGTCCGGCACGCTGAAGGCCGGCAGCCTGACGGCGATTGCCGGGCCGAACGGTGCTGGCAAATCCACGCTGCTGAAGGCCATCGTCGGCGAGCTTCGCCCGGCGGAAGGCCGCATCGAGCATGGACTTGCAGCCCGCGACATCGGTTACCTGCCGCAGGCCGCCGAGATCAACCGGCGCTTTCCGATCAATGTTCTGGATACCGTGCTTCTCGGCGACTGGCACCAGAGCGGCGCCTTCGGACGTGTGGCAAGGGCGGCGCGGGAGCGGGCGCAGGAGGCGCTGTCCACCGTCGGCCTCGACGGCTTCGAGCGCCGGCCGATCGGCTCGCTGTCGGCCGGCCAGTTCCAGCGCGTGCTGTTTGCCCGGCTGCTGATGCAGGAGGCGCGGCTGATCCTGCTGGACGAGCCCTTTACCGCAATCGATGCCCGCACCACGCACGACCTGCTGGCGCTGGTCAGCCGCTGGCATGGCGAAGGCCGCACGGTGGTGGCGGTGCTGCATGATTTCGAGCAGGTGCGCAGTCATTTTCCGGAAACCCTGCTGATTGCCCGCGAACTGATCGGCTGGGGCCCGACCACCGAGGTGATGGCGCCCGCCAATCTTCTGAAGGCGCGCGCCATGGCCGAGCGCTGGGACGAGACCGCCCCCGTCTGCGAGCCCGCCGCATGAGCCTCTACGATCTCTTTCTCGCGCCCCTTGCCGATTACGGCTTCATGCGCCGGGCGCTGGTTGCCTGCCTCTGCCTGTCGCTCGGCTGCGGGCCGATCGGCGTCTTCCTGATGATGCGGCGCATGAGCCTGATGGGCGATGCGCTGAGCCATGCGGTGCTGCCGGGCGCGGCCATCGGCTATCTCGTCGCGGGCTCGCTCTCGCTGACGGCGATGGGGATCGGCGGGCTGATCGCCGGCCTCTCCGTTGCGCTGCTGGCCGGCGTCGTCAGCCGCGCCACAAGCCTTGCCGAAGATGCGAGCTTTGCCAGTTTCTACCTCACCTCGCTCGCGCTCGGCGTGCTGATCGTCTCGCTGCGCGGCTCCAACATCGACCTGCTGCACGTGCTGTTCGGCACCATTCTGGCGATCGATTCCGATGCCTTGATCGAGATCGGCACCATCACCTCCGTCACGCTGGTGGCGCTGGCGCTGATCTACCGACCGCTCGTTGCCGAATGCTTCGACCCCGGTTTTCTCCGCGCCGTTGGCGGTCGCGGGCCGCTTTATCACGTCGCCTTCCTGGTGCTGGTGGTGCTGAACCTCGTTGCGAGCTTCCAGGCGCTCGGCACGCTGATGGCGGTTGGCCTGATGATGCTGCCGGCGGCGATCGCGCAGCTGTGGTCGCGCACCCTGCCGGTGATGCTGGCGATCGCCTCCGTCACCGCCCTTCTCTCCGGCTATCTCGGCCTCATCGCCTCCTATCACCTGGAGCTTGCCTCCGGCCCGACGATCATCGTCACCGCCGCGCTGTTCTACGGCCTCTCGATCCTCATTGCGCCCTCCGGCCTTGCCCGGCGCTATTTCCCCCGCCCGCATCTGACGGGCTAACCCGAAGGAGAATCTTCCGATGTCCCTCCGTTCCCTGCTGCTGGCCGCTGCGGCCGGTCCTGCCCTGCTTGCCCTCTCCGCGCCCGTTTCTGCGGCGGAGCTGAAGGCGGTGGCCTCCTTCACCGTGCTGGCCGATGTCGTCCATCAGGTCGGCGGCGACAAGGTGCATGTCGCAAGCCTAGTCGGCCCCGATGGCGACCCCCACGAATTCGAGCCGTCGCCAAGCGACGCCAAGAAGCTGAAGGAAGCCGATGTCGTCTTCGTCAGCGGCGAAGGCCTGGAAGGCTGGATGGATCGGCTGATCACGGCGTCCGGCTTCAAGGGCAAGCCGGTCACCGCCTCGGAAGGCGTCAACACCCGCACCATGGAAGAGGACGGCAAGACCGTCACTGATCCGCATGTGTGGAACAGCCCGGTCAACGTGAAGGTCTGGGTCGCCAATATCGAAAAGGCGCTTTCCGCCGCCGATCCGGCCGACGCCGCTACCTTCAAGGCCAATGCCGAAGCCTATGCCAAGAAGCTCGACGCCATGGACGCCTATGCGCGCGACAAGATCGGCAAGGTGCCGGAGGACCGCCGCAAGGTGCTGACCAGCCATGACGCCTTCGGCTATTTCGGCCGCGAATACAAGGTAACCTTCCTGGCGCCACTCGGCATCTCCACCGAAAGCGAGGCTGCCGCCACCGACGTTGCCAAGCTGATCGACCAGATCAAGGCCGAGCACGTGAAGACCTACTTCTTCGAAAACTCCAACGATCCGCGTCTCGTCAAGCAGGTGGCCAAGGCCACCGGTGCCGAGCCGGGCGGCGAGCTTTACGTGGAATCGCTCTCCAAGGCCAAGGGCCCGGCGCCCACTTATGAAAAGATGTTCCGCTACAACGTGGACCAGCTCGCCGCCGCCATGACCAAGGGCAGCTAAGAGCTTTCAGGGGGGGCCCTCACCCTAACCCTCTCCCCGCATTGCGGGGAGAGAGGACACGCGCCGATACACGCTCAGAGATCATGCTCGATCATGCGCGGCCGCAGAACATACCGCTGGCGAACGGTCTCCCCTTCGCAAGAAACGTCTCCCGGCACAAAACCACAGCTCTCGTACAGTCCTCTGGCGGGCCCTGCTCCCGGACTGCCTTCGACAAAGGTATCGACCTGAACGATGCACTCCGGAGGCATGGTTGAAAGGGCCGCATTGATGAGGGCCTTGCCAATGCCGAGCCGCTGATGTTGCGATGAAACGGCGAGCCAGCGGATGGCGTAGTCCGTGCCGCTGCCGCCGAAGAGTACGCCTCCCAGAACATTCAGGTTCATAGACTCCGCTTTTGCGCAGAAGGCCTGGCGTTGTGCGATCTTGCGGGTCAAGACAGTCTCGAAATCCGGCATGGGTCCGAAAAGCGGCACCACCTCTTCTGCCAGGCGAAGCCAGGAGGCGACATCTTCATGCTGGGCCAGGCTGATATGAAACCGCATCCCCTCATCTGCCTTCTATGGCGTTTTGTCCGACTGTGGGTGCAAGCTCCCCCTCTGGCTGCCGCCATCTCCCCCACAAGGGGGGAGACCGCGAGGGGCACCGAGTTGCCCAAATAAATCGTTCCGCTGTCGGTGATGGGGTACCAGGCGGAGCGGCCGGGTTAGCCCCTCTCCCTTGTGGGGAGGGGTTCTCCGACGTCTCTCACACCTCCAGATCGAACACCAGAAGCCCGGAAAGGCCGCCATCGCAGGCGGCAACGATGCGCTCACCCACCGCCTTGTGCTCGGGATGATCGAGATAGGCATCACGTGCCGCCGCATTCTCGAAGGTCACGACAAAACCGTCGCGAAAGCCGCCGCTCAAGCCCTCCGGCGAGACATTCGGGCCGGTCCTGATGCTGACGATGCCGGGGATGACGGCCTGAAGCTTTGCCAGATCCTCGTAGATCGATTGCTTGTCGGCAGCCGGCAGCGCGGCCTTCAGGCGCAGGAACACGCAGTGCAGGATCATGGCTTCCTCCTTCAACGGGCAAAACCGCCCTGTTCTTGTCGTCACCGCTTCTTGAACGGCTCCATGCCGAGACGCGCCAGTTCATCGGCACGTTCATTTTCGGGGTGGCCGGCATGGCCCTTGACCCAGTGCCATTTGACCTTGTGGCGCTGGTTGGCGGCATCGAGCTGCTGCCACAGTTCTCCATTCTTCACCGGCTTCTTGTCCGCGGTCTTCCAGCCGTTCTTCTTCCAGCCAAAGATCCACTTGGAGATGCCGTCCATCACATATTTGCTGTCGGTGTGGAGATCGACCTCGCAGGGGCTTTTCAGCGCATTCAGCGCGGTGATCGCCGCAAGCAGCTCCATGCGGTTGTTGGTGGTATCGGCCTCGCCGCCATAAAGCTCCTTCTGCACCTCGCCATAGCGCAGGATGGCGCCCCAGCCGCCGGGGCCCGGATTGCCGGAGCAGGCGCCGTCGGTAAAGATTTCCACCTGCTTCACGACGCAATCTCCAGTCCGTATTCGGAGGGCGAGACGATGGCGCGGTGGAAGCGCAATTTGCGCAGATATTCGAGCGGGTCCTTCTTCACCACCAGCGCGCCTTCCGGCGTCGTCTGCCAGTCATAGAGGCGGGTGAGGAAGAAGCGCAGCGCCGAACCGCGCGCGAGAATGGGAAGCGCCGCCTGCTCGTTCGCCGAGAGCGGCCGAACCGACTGGTAACCGGCAAGCAGCGCCGCGCCTTTCGCAAAATTGTAGGAGCCATCCGGCTGAAAACACCAGGCATTCAGGCAGATCGCCACGTCATAGGCCAGCATGTCGTTGCAGGCGAAGTAGAAATCGATGAGGCCGGAGAGCCGGTCGCCGAGGAAGAAGACATTGTCCTGGAAGAGATCGGCATGGATCACGCCGGTCGGCAAATCTTTGGGCCAGTGGCCGGAGAGGTGATCCAGCTCGTCAGAGATCTCCGCCTGAAGCCCCTCCTGCACCTCGTCGGCGCGCGGGCCGGCCTTCGCCCAAAGATCGAGCCAGCCATCGAGCGACAGCGCATTCGGCCGGCGGATCGAAAAATCCTGGGCGGCGAGATGCAGTTCGGCCAGCGCGCGGCCCACCTGCCCGCAATGGGCGGCCTCCGGCTTTCTGAGCCACATGCCTTCGAGGAAGGAGATGAGCGCCGCCGGCCGGCCGGAGAGTTCGCCCGTCAGCCTGCCGTCATGGCGCGGCAGCGGCAGCGGGCAGGACAGGCCCTTCTCCGCCAGATGCTGCATCAGGCCAAGGAAAAACGGCAGGTCGCCGGCATCCACCCGCTTCTCGTAAAGCGTCAGGATCAGCGGGTCCCTGGTGGTGTGCAGGAGGAAATTGGAATTCTCCACCCCCTCGGCAATGCCCTTGTAGGAGGTGAGCTCGCCCACATCATACTGGGCGAGGAAGGCCCGCAGATCGGTCTCGCTGATATCGGTGTAAACGGCCAATTCTCTTGTCCCTGCAGCTTCGCGGCTGATCGCCCAGCCCGTCTGCCACAAGGCATACACAGGGGGACGGGATGATGGCTAGCCCCGGGAGCGGGATGGGCACAGGATTTGCGGGTGGGCATGGCGTCGTTCGGCAAAGCAGGAGGGTATCAGAGGTCAGCGCCGCCGTCGCACTGGCGGAAGCCCCGGCCCTTCGCTTGAGCTCAGGGCGTTCGCAACTCAAAACGCTCCACCGGAGCGTTTTGCTGGCTGGCGCCGTCGCACTGGAGGAAAGCCCCGGTGCCTCGCTTCAGGCCCGGCGCGTTCGTCACTGACATCGATTCACTGGATCGATTTCTCAGGCTTCGCCTGACCGTTCCTGGCTGACGCCCCGGCCCTTCGCTTGAGCTCAGGGCGTTCGGCGCTGAAATCGATCGCTGGATCGATTTCTCCGGGCGCGAGAGCGCCCGGCCGCGCCTCACCCATTCACCCAGGCCATGTCTTCGCGGGTGAGCTCGATGCTGCGCAGTTCGCGGTTGACGAGGAAGTGCTCGTTTTCCTCCGCCGTGATCGCGAGCTCCACGGTAGCGTCGAAGCGGGCGCGGAAGGCCTCGATGATCTCGTCGACGATGACTTCCGGGGCGGATGCGCCGGCGGAGATGCCGAGCGTGCGGATTTTTCCCACCTGATCCCAGTCGATCTCGGCCGCGCGCTGCACCAAAAGCGAGCGGGTGGCGCCGGCGCGCAATGCCACCTCCACCAGCCGCTTGGAATTGGACGAATTGGGCGCGCCGACGACGATGAAGAGATCGCAGCCGGGCGCGGCCTGCTTCACAGCTTCCTGCCGGTTCGTCGTGGCATAGCAGATGCTGTCGGCCGCAGGCGCCGTGAGATTGGGAAAACGCTCCTGCAGGCGGGCGATCACGCCGGCGGTATCGTCCACCGACAGCGTCGTCTGCGTCACATAGCCGAGATTGTCCGGGTCGGCGGGCTCGTAGGCATCCACATCCTCGACCGTCTCGATCAGCGAGACCGTGCCCTCCGGCAGCTGGCCCATGGTGCCGATCACTTCCGGGTGGCCGGCATGGCCGATCAGGATCACATGGCGTCCCAGGCGCTGGTGGCGCATGGCCTGCTTGTGCACCTTCGATACCAGCGGACAGGTGGCATCCAGATAGAAGAGATTGCGCGACTGCGCATCTTCCGGCACCGATTTCGGTACGCCATGGGCGGAAAACACCACCGGCTGCTGGCGATGCTCCTCCGGGATCTCGTTCAGTTCCTCGACGAAGATCGCGCCCTTGGCCTCCAGCCCTTCCACCACATAGCGGTTGTGGACGATCTCGTGGCGCACATAGACCGGCGCACCATAGGCCTTCAGCGCCAGCACCACGATCTGGATTGCCCGGTCCACGCCCGCGCAAAAGCCGCGCGGCCCGCACAGGCGGATGGTCAGGGGCGGTCGGATTTCCTGCATGTTCATTCGGTCAGCCTGCGATGAGGACGGCAATCAGGGCAAGCGCCGCCGGAAGGGCCTGGATGAGCCAAATCTTCCGCGCGGCGGTCGCTCCCCCATATAGGCCAGCCACCAGCACGCAGCCAACAAAAAACAATTTGAGCTGGAAGGCGAAGCCCGCGTCCGGATGCAGCAGTGCCCAGACGAGGCCTGTGGCGAGAAAACCGTTATAGAGGCCCTGATTGGCGGCCATCACCCTCGTCGCCGCCGCCCGTTCCGGCGAAAGACCGAAGGCGCGCCGCCCGGCCGGCTTCGTCCAGAGAAACATCTCCAGCACGAGGATGTAAAAATGCTCGAGCGCCACCAGCGCCACGAGAAAAGCCGCCACGACCGTCATGATGTCCCCCGATCCGATGAAGCCCGGCGGCCGGCCCTCCCCGAACCGCCGTTATGTCTTGCGCCGAAACAGCATGAGGCCGGTGACCGCCACCAGCGCGACGGCGAGCCCATACCAGGTCAGGGCATATTGCAGATGGTTGTTCGGCAGATCGAACTGTGTGACGCCGCCCTTCGGCAAGCCGCCGGGATTGGCAACCGTCGCATCGGCATCCACGAAGAAGGGCAGCACGCGGGCGGCGTCGAGGCCGCTGCTGGCCACCATCGCCTGCCAGTCCTTCCAGTAGAAGATGTTTTTGGCGGGATCGTTGTCCGGCAGGATGGAGGAGGGTTTTTTCGCCAGCCGGTTGCGCACGTAGCCGGCCAGCGTCACCGTTCCCGATACCTGACCGGCAGCCCGCCGGGCGGGATCCTTGAGCTCATAGGGCACGAAGCCGCGGTTGAGGAGCAGGATGCGACCGTCGGCCAGCGTCAGCGGCGTATAGACATAAAAGCCGCTCTCGCCCTCGAAGGTCGCGAAGAAATGCCGCTCGCGGCTGTGATCGAAACGACCGGTGACCCGCACATGCAGATATTCGCCATCCTCGCCGCGCGCCATGGTCTGCTCAGCCAGCGTGAGATCGACAGGCGCGCCGTGGCGGCGGCTTTCGATCTGCGCCAGCAGTGCTTCCTTCTCGTGCAGCCGTTGCACCTGCCAGGTGCCGAGCGACACAAGGATGCCCAGCGCGATGAGGACGACCGCACCGGTTGCGATCCGCTTTCCGCGGCTCATCGGGGGCTTATCTGCCTCGGTGTCGCGCACGATATCAGTCACGATCGATCCGGCCCTCGCTGGCATTGTGCTTGTATTGTAAGGCAATCAGCAGCCCCTTCAGCAGCCGGAGACTGCCGAGGCAGACGATGACGGCAAAGGGCAGCGTGACCACGAAATGCAGCCAGATCGACGGGTGAAACGTGAATTCGAACCATAGGGCAAAGCCCACCACAAGGAAGCCGAGGATCAGCATCACGAAGACCGCCGGTCCATCCCCCGCATCGGCAAAGCCGTAATCCAGACCGCAGGCCGTGCAGGCGGGGCGAACCTTCAGGAGACCCTCGAACAGCCGGCCCTGGCCGCAGCGGGGGCAGGCCCCACGCAGGCCGGTGGACACGGCATCCTGCGGCGGATACTGCGCGTGATCGTGTGGCATGCTTTGCTCCTTCCCTGAACCCGGGCGGCGCCCGGATGGAAAAGGGGCGGTCGTGCCGCCCCTTTCGTATCGTTCAACGGATGCGGCTGCCGCTCAATGGGCGAGCGGCGCGCCCCAGCCACCCCAGATGTAGATCGCGAAGAACAGGAACAGCCAGACCACGTCAACGAAGTGCCAGTACCAGGCGGCGGCCTCGAAGCCGAAATGCTTGGTGGGCGTGAAGCCGCCATTGATGGCGCGGATCAGGCAGACCAGCAGGAAAATGGTGCCGACCAGCACGTGGAAGCCGTGGAAGCCCGTCGACATGAAGAAGGTGGCGCCATAGATCGAGTTCTTGAAGTCGAACGGGGCATGCACGTATTCATAGCCCTGCACGAAGGAGAACAGCGCGCCGAGCGCCACCGTCAGCGCCAGACCGTTGATGAGGCCCTTGCGGTCATTGTGCAACAGCGCATGGTGCGCCCAGGTGACACAGGTGCCGGAGAGCAGCAGGATTACGGTGTTGTAGAGCGGCAGGTGCCAGGGATCGAGCACCTCGATGCCCTTCGGCGGCCACTGGCCACCGGTGGCGGTAACGCGGCTTGCCTGGATCGCCTCGTGCGGAAAGAGGCTCGCATCGAAGAAGGCCCAGAACCAGGCCACGAAGAACATCACCTCCGAGGCGATGAACATGATCATGCCGTAGCGCAGATGCAGGGAGACCACCTTGGTATGGTGCCCTTCGCGCCCCTCCTTGATCGTGTCCGCCCACCAGCCGACCATGGTGTAGACGAGGATCGCGAGGCCGATGAAGAACAGCCACGGATTGGCAAGGTTCAGGCCGAAGATGTGGAACGTGCCGCCATGCAGGTAGCGCATGTAGCCGACACCGCCAAACGTGACGACAAAGGCGCCGATCGAGGCCATCAGCGGCCAGATGCTCGGGTCTATGATGTGGTAATCGTGTTGTTTCTGGTGCGCTTGCGCCATGTGATCAGTCCCCGATGTTTCTCCTCAAGCCCTCCCGCTCGCGCGGCAGGACCCTCTCTCACAACTTCTTCGCGCTGTCGGCCTTCTCGCCCTTCAAGCCGGCAACCGGCTTTGCCCCCTGGCTGGGATAGAAGGTGTAGGACAGCGTGATATTCTTGATGTTCCTGGTTTCCTCGCTCTTGACGATCTCGGGATCGACGAAGAACACCACGGGCATGTCGAGCGTCTGGCCCGGCTGCAGCGTGGTTTCGGTGAAGCAGAAGCACTGCACCTTGTTGAAATAGACGGCGGCTTCCATCGGCGTGACATTGAACACGGCCGTGCCCGTGGTGGGCGTCGCGGAACGGTTGGTCGCCTTGTAGCTGATCTGGATCGTTTCGCCGATCTTCGGCTCCACCATCCTGTCCACCGGCTTGAAGTCCCAGTTCAGGCCGCTGGAGGTGTTGGCATCGAAGCTCACGCGGATCGTGCGGTCCAGCACCGTCTCCGAATACTGTTCGACGCGCTGCGTGGTGCCGTTATAGCCGGTGACCTGACAGAACAGCCGGTAGAGCGGCACGGATGCGAAGGCAGCCCCCACCATGCCGCAGACGAAGACGACGCAGCTTGCCAGGATCACGCCATTGCTGACCTTCCCCTTGGCCGCCCCGTTTGCCGTGTCCTGCTGCTGATTGGCCATCCCGTTCTCCTCCCCGTCCCGTTCAGCCCATTCCGCCCAGCTTGATGATGGTGACCACGTAGAAGAGGGCCACCAGTGCTGCAAGCACGACGCCGAGCGCCACATTGCGCCCGCGCCGCGATTTCTTCTGCGCCTCCGTCGGCTTGATAGTCTCGATCACAGCATCCCTCCGAAGCGGCCGACGAGCAGTTCGGCGTAATGGCTGGCAATCAGCGCGGAGAAGATGGCGAAGAGATAGAGCACCGAATAGGCGAACATGCGCTTGGCGGCGATCATCTTCTGGTCGCCATCCGGCATGCGCCAGACGGCGATGGAACAGACGATGAAGACGGCGCCAAGGGCTGCGGCAAACAGGCCATAGCCCCAGCCGACAAGCCCGGTCATGGCGGGTACGACGGCGACGGCAGCGGTCAGCACGGCATAGGCGACGATCTGGTGCTTGGTAGCCCGCTCGCCGGCGACATTCGGCATCATCGGAATGCCGACGGAGCCGTAATCGCGCATCTTGAAGAGGGCAAGCGCCCAGAAATGCGCAGGCGTCCACAGGAAGATGATGAGAAACAGCACGACGCTGTCGAGAGACACGCCGCCCGTCACGCAGGCCCAGCCGATCATCGGCGGAAATGCGCCGGATGCCCCGCCGATCACGATGTTCTGCGGCGTCGAACGCTTCAGCCACATCGTATAGACGACGGCATAGAAGAAGATGGTGAAGGCGAGCAGCCCGGCCGCGAACCAGTTGACCACCAGGCCGAGGATCGCCACGGAAAAGGTCGAGAGCGTCAGGCCGAAGGCCAGCGCCTCTTCCGGCCGGATGCGGCCGGCAGGAATGGGACGACGGGCCGTGCGCGTCATCACCGCATCGATATCGGCATCGTACCACATGTTGAGCGCGCCGGAGGCCCCTGCCCCCACCGCGATGCAGAGAATGGCAATGGCCCCGATCACCGGATTGATGCTGCCGGGCGCCAGAAGCAGCCCGGCAAAGGCGGTGAACACCACCAGCGACATCACGCGCGGCTTCAGAAGCTCGAAGAAATCGCGCGCCCCGGCTTCGGAGAGACGAACCTGCTCCTCTGCCCGGAGATCTGCGTGATTGTCGATGGTGACCATGGTCATTCCTGCTGTTTGTCGTCGTTCAGCGGCGCGGGCTGCAACACCCGCGCCGGACTTCGTTTACTTGATGCGGGGAAGCTGCTCCCACTGGTGGAAGGGCGGCGGCGAGGACAGCTGCCATTCCAGCGTGGTCGCACCTTCGCCCCACGGATTGTCGCCGGCGACGCGCTTCTTGGCGAAGGCTTCCCAGACGGAGAAGAGGAAGATCAGCACACCGACGAAGGAGATGTAGGAACCGATCGAGGAGACGTAGTTCCAGCCGACGAAGGCATCCGGATAGTCGATGTAGCGGCGCGGCATGCCGGCAAGACCGAGGAAGTGCTGCGGGAAGAACACCAGGTTCACGCCCACGAACATCACCCAGAAATGCAGGTTGCCGAGCTTTTCGGAATACATGTAGCCGGTCATCTTCGGGAACCAGTAGTACCAGGCCGCGAAGATGGCAAAAACGGCGCCGAGCGACAGAACGTAGTGGAAATGGGCCACAACGTAATAGGTGTCGTGCAGCGAGCGGTCGAGGCCGGCATTGGCGAGCTGGACGCCGGTGACGCCGCCGACGGTGAACAGGAAGATGAAGCCGATCGCCCAGATCATCGGCGTGCGGAAGGAGAGCGAGCCGCCCCACATCGTCGCGATCCAGGAAAAGATCTTCACGCCCGTCGGAACGGCGATCACCATGGTGGCGAACACGAAGTAGCGCTGCGCATCAAGCGACAGGCCGACCGTGTACATGTGATGCGCCCAGACGATGAAGCCGACGGCACCGATTGCCACCATCGCATAGGCCATGCCGAGATAGCCGAAGACCGGCTTCTTCGAGAAGGTCGAGATGATGTGGCTGATGATGCCGAAACCCGGCAGGATCAGGATGTAGACTTCCGGATGACCGAAGAACCAGAACAGGTGCTGGTAGAGGATCGGGTCACCGCCGCCTTCCGGTGCGAAGAAGGTGGTGCCGAAATTGCGGTCCGTCAGCAGCATGGTGATGCCGCCGGCGAGAACCGGAAGCGACAGCAGAAGCAGGAAGGCGGTGACCAGCACGGCCCAGGCAAACAGCGGCATCTTGTGCAGCGTCATGCCAGGGGCGCGCATGTTGAGGATCGTCGTGATGAAGTTGATCGCGCCGAGGATCGAGGACACACCGGCGATGTGCAGGGCGAAGATCGCAAGATCGACCGCAGGGCCCGGATGGCCGGAGGTGGCAAGCGGAGGATACATCGTCCAGCCGCCGCCCACGCCATAGGCGCCTGCCGGACCTTCCACGAACATGGAGAGCAGCAGCAGGATGAAGGCCGGCACGATCAGCCAGAAGGAAATGTTGTTCAAACGCGGGAAGGCCATGTCCGGTGCCCCGATCATGATCGGGATCATCCAGTTGGCGAAGCCGCCGATCATCGCCGGCATCACCATGAAGAAGATCATGATGAGCGCATGCGCTGTGGTGAACACATTGTACATGTGCTTGCCGCCGTCGATCGCCGCATCGCCTTCGAAACCGTAGACCATGGCGGCAAGGCCGTGGAAGATCTGGATGCCGGGTTCCTGCAGTTCCATGCGCATGGCCACCGACAAGAGGCCGCCGATGATGCCCGCGAAGATCGCGAAGATCAGGTAGAGCGTGCCGATGTCCTTGTGGTTGGTCGACTTGAACCAGCGCTCGAAGAAGCTCAGCTTGTGATCGTGATGATCGTCATGTGCGTGCGCCCCGTCCGCGACGCGGGCGTGATGACCGTGATCGGTCGAATGTCCAGCCATTGTCCTCACTCCCCTTACTTGGACGCGACGGCGACGGTACGTGCCGGCGCATCGGTTGCCGCCATCAGCTTGCGATAGGCGCCGGGCAGATCGGAACCGGCCGAGGCAAGCCAGGCCTGGTACTGATCGTCGGAGACGATGCGGATGGCGATCGGCATGAAGGCATGGTCCTTGCCGCAGAGTTCGGAGCACTGGCCATAATAGAGGCCTTCCTTCTCGGCGCGGAACCAGGTCTCGTTCAGGCGGCCCGGCACGGCATCGATCTTGATGCCGAAGGCGGGCATGGCGAAGGCGTGGATCACGTCGGTGGGAGCGGCCGTCACCAGCATGCGCACGGTCTTGTTGACCGGCAGCACCAGCTCGTTGTCCACCGCGAGCAGGCGCGGATAGCGCGCCTTGTCGACCTTGCCGGCCTTTTCGCGATCCTTGTCCGGCAGCAGGTAGCTGTCGAAGCCGACCGGATTTTCCATGCCCTGATACTCATAGCTCCACAACCACTGGGTAGCGGTGGCCTTCACCGTCACGTCGGGCTTTTCCGGCATGGTGAGCTGGGCGTTCAGGAGGTTGAAGGAGGGAATGGCGAGGAACAGCAGCACGAGCACCGGGCCGAGCGTCCACACCACCTCGATCGTGGTGTTGTGGCTGGTGCGCGAAGGCACCGGGTTGGCGCTGGCGCGATAGCGCACGACGACCCAGACCAGAAGCGCCAGCACCAGCAGCGTGATGGGCACGATGAACCAGAGTGTATAATGCGAGAACCACTTGATCTCATGCATGATCGGCGTTACCGGCTGCTGCAGGTCCAGCTGCCACGGTACAGGCTGGTCCGCTCCCGCCCCCGAAGCGAAGAGCAGACAGATCGTCGCAGCAAAGGCTGCTAAGGCTCTGTTCATCACGATTTCTCTCCCCAAGCGTTTGATCTGGATCAGATCGCCACGCATATTCCCAAGCTATAGCCTATTGGTTCAATCACAGTTTGCCAACTGCCGCAATATGCGCCAGAGGGTTCATCCCCGTTGGTCCGTGCGGCATTTTTGCGCGTTGTCAATTCAGGCCGCCGGAATGCACGGGAAGGATGGTTCATGGCGGTTGCCGCAAGCTTGCCGCGGGCTCCGTATTTTCGCCGCACTCGGCTGAAAAGACGTCAGGGCTTTTCATTATCCGGACCGGCGACAAGAATAGCACGACTGATTCGAAAGACAGAGGTATTCATGCGTTCTCCCTTCCTGCGTGCCGCCACGCTGGCAGCCCTCGTTCCGGGGCTCCTGCTTGCCCACGTGGCCCTGGCACAAACGCCGCCTGCGGGAGACAAGCAGCCTCGTGCGCAGACCGCCCAGCCGCAGCCGCTCTCTCCGCAGCAGCAGGGCAATGTGCGCGGCAATCATGGCGCGTGGTCCATCCTCTGCGACAAGCCCGCCGGCTCCTCGGTGGAGCAGTGCGCCCTGATGCAGAACGTGGTGGCCGACGACCGGCCGGAAGTGGGCCTCTCCGTCGTCATCCTGAAGACTGCCGACCGCAAGGCGCGCATCCTGCGCATCCTCGCCCCGCTTGGCGTGCTTTTGACGGACGGCATGGAGCTTTACGTCGATGGCAAGAACATTGGCCGCGCCGGCTTCACCCGCTGCTTTTCCGAGGGCTGCTATGTGGAAGTCGGCATCGATGACGAGCTGATGCGCATCCTGCGCGCCGGCAAGGGCGCCGTCTTCGCGCTGCGCGAATCGGCCGACCAGGACCGCATCGGCATCCCGATCGAACTCAGCGGCTTCGGCGAAGGCTACGACGCGCTTCCCTGATCCGGCGCAGCGGCCGCGCCGGTCCTGCGGGGTTGCGTCCCGCCGCCGGCAGTCCTACATCGGACAACACGGCCGGGCGAAGCATCCGGCACCAAGGAGCTGCCGATGACCACCGACCTGATCTCCCTCTTCGATTGCGACGAGACGCGCCTGCGCCGGATCCTTGCCGACGCGCTTACTGGCGCGGATGACGGAGAGCTGTTCATCGAACATGCGCAGGCCGAATCGCTCTCCTTCGACAATGGCCGCCTGAAAGGCGGCTCCTTCAACACCGACCAGGGTTTTGGCCTGCGCGCCGTGGCCGGCGAAGCGGTGGGTTATGCGCATGCGGGCGAACTGTCCGCCGCCGCCCTGTCGCGCGCGGCCGATGCGGTCGGCGCCGTCACCCGCGGCTATTCCGGCTCCTATGGCGCAGCGCCCCAGCGCACCAACAAGAAGCTCTATGGCGACGAGAACCCGATCGGCCAGCCCTCCTTCGAACAGAAGGTGGCGCTTTTGACCGAGATCGACGCCTATCTGCGCGCCAAGGATCCGAAGGTGCGGCAGGTGACGGCAACCGTTGCCGCCAGCTGGCAGGTGGTGGATATCCTGCGCGCCGATGGTCACCGCGTGCAGGACGTGCGGCCGATGACGCGCATCAGCATTTCGGTGGTGGCCGGCGACGGCGACCGGCAGGAAAGCGGCTCCTTCGGCACCGGCGGCCGCATCGGTTTCGGCGATTTCGTCACCGGCGGAAACTGGCAGGCGGGCGCCGACGAGGCGCTGCGGCAGGCGCTGGTCAATCTGGAGGCCATCGAGGCGCCGGCCGGCACCATGGATGTGGTGCTCGGCAACGGCTGGCCGGGCGTGATGCTGCACGAGGCCGTCGGCCACGGGCTGGAAGGCGATTTCAACCGGAAGAGGACATCCGCGTTTGCCGGTCTGCTCGGCGAAATGGTGGCAGCCCCCGGCGTCACCGTGGTCGATGACGGCACGATCGACAACCGCCGCGGCTCGATCACCATCGATGACGAGGGCACGCCGTCCGCCTACAATGTGCTGATCGAGAACGGAAAGCTTGTGGGCTACATGCAGGACCGGCAGAACGCCCGCCTGATGGGCATGACGCCGACCGGCAACGGCCGCCGCCAGGGCTATGCCCACCAGCCGATGCCGCGCATGACCAATACCTATATGCTCTCGGGCGACAAGACGCCGGAGGAAATCATCGCCTCCGTGAAGAAGGGCATCTATGCCGTCTCCTTCGGCGGCGGGCAGGTGGACATCACTTCCGGCAAGTTCGTGTTCGGCTGCACGGAAGCCTATCTGATCGAAAACGGCCGGATCGGCGCGCCCATCAAGGGCGCCATGCTGATCGGCAACGGCCCGGATGCGATGAAGCGCGTCTCGATGGTCGGCAACGATTCCAAGCTCGATACCGGCATCGGCAATTGCGGCAAGGCCGGCCAATGGGTGCCGGTGGGCGTCGGCCAGCCGCATCTGCGGATGGACCAGATCACCGTCGGCGGCACCAAGGCCTGACGGAGCGCCATGGCGACGCGGGTTAGGATCATCGATTACGACCCCGCCTGGCCGCTGGCATTCGAACGGGCAGGCGGGGAACTGCAACGGCTTCTGTCCCTGCCGGCCTCGGCAATCGAGCATGTCGGCAGCACGGCCGTGCCCGGCCTTGCCGCCAAGCCGCTGATCGACATCGATGTGACGGTGGCGGATCCGGGCACCATTCCGGATCTTGCGACACGCCTGGAAAACGCCGGATACCAGCCGCGCGGATCGCGCCACGGCGACGGTGTCTTCGCCTTCCTGATGCCGGGTGATCCCGGCCGGCGGGTCTATCTCTGTCCGCCCGACAGCCAGACCCATCGCGAGCGCGTCACCTTCCGCGATGCCCTGCGGGCCAATCCGCATCTCGCCTTTGCCTATCGCGTCCTGAAGCAGGAGCTGGCCGGCCTTTATGCAGAGGACGGCGACCGCTACACCGCCGCCAAGGGCGACTTCATCCGCGACGCCATAGCCGGGACAACCGCCTCCGAAAACGCGCTGGTTCCGGAACTCGCGGTGACGGACTTTCGGCGCAGCCGCGCCTTCTACGTGGATCTCATCGGTTTTCAGGTTCTCTACGAGCGCCCGGACGAGAGCTTTTCCTTTCTGACGCTCGGAAACGCCCAGCTGATGATCGACCAGATCGGCACCGGCCGCACCTTCGATGACGCGACACCGCTCACGCCCCCGCTCGGCCGCGGCCTCAACCTGCAACTTCGCGTGCCGGACCTTTCGGCCCTCGTCAAACGTCTGGAACGCGCCGGCCATCCGCTCGTCCTTCCGGTCGAGGACACATGGTATCGCCGCGACGACCACGAGGTCGGCAACCGCCAGTGCCTCGTCGCCGATCCCGACGGCTACCTCCTGCGGCCCTTCGAGGATCTTGGCCGTCGCCTTCGCACCGGAGACGCACCGGACGGCTTGCGGTAAGGAAAAATTCCATTACCTTAAAGCCAAAAGGAGATGTGCCATGGCCTCTTTGACCGTGACCGCCAAGGGGCAGATCACCCTCAGGCGGGAGCTTCTGAACCATCTGGGTGTCCGGCCGGGGGAACAGATCGAACTCGACAGGCTTCCGGGCGGAGAACTGCGTCTGAAGGCCGTGCGGCCGACCGGCAGCATCGGAGGCTTTATCGGGCGCCATGCCGGCAAGGCGGCAAGACCCCTGTCGATCGAGGAGATGAACCGGATAGCCGCCGCCGGCTGGGCTGGCGAGGAATGAAGATTGCCGTCGACACGAACATTCTGGTGCGCGCCGTGCTGCAGGACGATGCGGTGCAAGGTGCTGCCGCGGCTCGTCTGTTGCAGGAGGCCTCGCTGATTGCGATCTCGTCATCCTGTCTCTGCGAATTTGTCTGGGTGCTGTTGCGCGGCGCGAGACTTTCCCGGCAGGAGGTTGCGCGCTCCCTTCGCGACCTGCTGGAGGCCGGCAATGTCGCGATGGATCGCCCGGCCGTGGAGGCCGGACTGGCGGTTCTGGAAGCGGGCGGCGATTTCGCAGACGGCGTCATCGCCCATGAGGGACAGTGGCTCGGCGGTGAGACCTTCGTGTCGTTTGATCAGAAGGCTGTCGAAGTGCTAGAGGCACAGGGCCGCCTGGCACGCCTTGCTTCCTGACCCGCTTGCAGTGCTGTGCCGATAAGCGCATCCGCGCGAGAACGGGCACCGGCATGGTAGCCGGAGCAGAACGTGAACAGTGAAACCGGGCGTTCCAGGCAACCCCCTTTGCCGCAGACGCCTTCGATACAGGACCGATATGCCGATACTTCCCCGCCTGCCGCAGGCCGTCATCTTCGATATGGATGGCCTGTTGCTCGATACCGAAATCCTCTATCGCCGCTCGATCATTTCCGCCGCCACGGAGAAAGGCCTGCCGATCGGTCCCTCGATCTATGAGGGCATGCTGGGCAGGCCCTGGGTCAGCATCGCCGATCTTTTGCGGGAGCATTACGGCGAAGCGTTCGATGCCGATGGCTTCCGGGCGGTGTGGCTTGCGCATTTCGACCGGCTGCTGGAAACCGACCTGCGGCTGAAGCCGGGGGTGACGCAGATGCTGGATCTGCTCGATACCCTCTCCATTCCGTGCGCCGTCTGCACCTCCTCGGCCCATTTCCAGGTCAAGCATCACCTCGGCGAACTCGGCATTCTCGGGCGCTTCGACCATGTGGTGGCGCATGGCGATTATGCCCGCGGCAAGCCGGCGCCCGATCCCTATCTGACGGCCGCGGCACGGCTCGGCGTCGCGCCGGCGCTTTGTCTGGCGCTGGAGGATTCCTACAACGGCATCCGCAGCGCCGCCACCGCCGGCACCATGGCGGTGATGGTGCCCGACATGCTGCAGCCGACAGCGGAAATCCGGGCGCTCTGCGCGGCCGTGGCCGACAGTCTTGACCATTGCCGCGCCTTCTTCGATCGTCATCCGGCCGTCGTCACGCCGGCCTGAACAGCCATTTGCGCTCCACCGCCGCGGCAAGATCGAGACCGTTGGCATGGGCAAGCAGCAGGATGTGGCCGAGCACATCGGCGGCCTCGTCGGCAAGGTCCCGCTGCATGTCCTCAACACTGCGGCCCTTGGGCCGGCCGCGCCCGCTGAGCCGGTTCCAGGCCTGGGTCAGTTCCCCCACCTCCTCATGCAGCTTCAGCACGAACCAGTCGGGATCGCGCGTCAGGCCATGGGCCTCGGCATAGCGGCGGGAGGCCGCGTCAAAAGCCTTCATCAGGTCATCCAGCATTTCGTTCTCCATTTGTTTTCGTCAGATGAACCCGATTCGGCAGAAAGGTCCACACCTGCCGGAACAGCATGGAGACGCGACATCGTGGCGTGAGCCGGCTTGACAGGCCGTGGGGAGCCCTCCAGACAAGCGCTTTATCAGCCGGTTCCACGTTAATGTCCGTCACCGATCTCCTTGCCGCCCAGGCGCAGACCTTTCTGGCGCTGCATCCGCCCGCCCAGATCCTCGTGCTGGTCGCAGCCGCGCTCATCGGAGGGCTGGCGCGCGGCTTTTCCGGCTTCGGCGGCGCGCTGATCTTCGTGCCGCTGGCAGGGGCCGTGGCCGGCCCGCAGGTGGCCTCGCCGCTGCTGCTGGTGATCGATTTCATCATGACGCTCGGCCTGTTGCCGGATGCCTGGCGGCGCGCCAACCGGCGCGAGGTGGGCACCATGCTGATCGGGGCGCTTGCCGGCGTACCCGCCGGAACGGCGCTTCTGGCGTTTGCGCCGCAGCTTGGCCTGCGCTGGGGCATTTCGCTGATCGTGTTCGCGCTTCTTGCCTTCCTCATCTCCGGCTGGCGCTATCGAGGGCAACCGAAACCGGCGCTCAGCATCGCGACGGGTGTCATGGCGGGCCTGTTCGGGGGCGTTGCGCAACTCTCCGGCCCGCCGGTGGTCGCCTACTGGCTCGGCGGCGCCATCGACCGCCTGACAGTCCGGGCCAATCTGGTGGTCTATTTCGCGCTCTCCTCCGTGATATCGGGCACCTCCTATGTCGCGGCCGGCCTGTTGCGGCTGGATACGCTCATGCTTGCCGCCGTGGTCGGCCCCGGCTACGGGCTCGGCATCGCCATCGGCGCGCGCCTGTTCGGACTGGCGAGCGAAACCACCTTCCGCCGCATCTGCTACACGCTGATCGCCAGTGCGGGCATCGTCAGCCTGCCGGCGCTGGACGGGCTGCTGCACTGACGGCCCGGCAGGCCCGGCTTCTGCCCCTTCATTTTTCAGGAAGACTTAAGTCTGCACGCGATAAGGTCCGGCATGAGCCATGCCCGGCGGGCTCTCCCGACACGAAGGCAGGCAGGATCAGTGCGGAAAGCGGCGCAGGCATGAGGAACAGCATTGATGCGCTCTGGCGCCGCCGCCTCCGCCGCGGGCTGATCGTCTGCGGGCTGGAAGCATCTGCCCTGCTGGCGCGTGCCGGCATCGGGAAGCGCTTCGGCGGAGCGGGCGCCATCTTCGCCCTCCATCACGTCCGCCCCGTTGAGCAGCGACCAAGCGCACCCAACCGGCATCTCGAGATCACGCCTGATTTCCTGGAGTCGGTGATATGCCGGCTGGCGCAAGAGGGATATGACGTCATCCGGCTGGAGGACGTGCCGCAGCGGCTCACCACGCCGCAGTCCCGTCCGTTTGCCTGCTTCACGCTGGACGATGGCTACCGCGACAACCGCGACCATGCGCTGCCGGTGTTCGAACGGCATGGCGTGCCCTTCACGCTGTTCGTCACGCGCGGTTTTGCGGAACGCACCCACAGTATCTGGTGGGAAACGCTGGCGGACCTGCTGAACGCAAGGACCAGGCTGCGCGCAGATCTCGGCCGCGGCGAAGAAGACATCAACCTTTCCACCGCCAAGGCGAGGCTGGATGCCTTCGACCGGTTTGCCCGCCGGCTGCGGCAGGGCGACGAAACCGAGACGGTGGCATGGCTGGATGGGCTGGCAAGCCGGCACGGGATCGATCCGCTGGAGATCACCCGGCGCCTGACGCTCGATGGCGGCGAGCTCGCTGAACTGGCGCGCCATCCGCTGGTCACGCTCGGCGCCCACACCCTCAGCCACCGCGCACTCGGACGTCTGGCCGAGGACGAGTCGCGGGCGGAAATGCAGGGGTCGGCAGACTGGCTGGCAGCGCTGACCGGCCGGCGTCCGGCAACGCTTGCCTATCCCTATGGTTCTGCCGCCACCCTCTCGGCACGCGAACCGGATCTTGCCCGGACGGCCGGCTTCACGGCTGCAGTGACCACACAGCCCGGCGTGGTGACGCGCGCACATGCGGCGCAGCTGACCGCCCTGCCCCGAATTTCACTGAACGGCTATTATCAGAGGCCGCGCTACGTGACGGCGCTTGCGGCGGGCATTCCCTTCCGGCTGACGGGGCAGCGGGCACCCTGAGGATGCCCGTGCCGTGATCGCTCAGGGATACATGCGCACCTTCGACCAGTCGCCATCCGGCGCCGGCCGGCGGAATTCGACGCGGTCGTGCAGGCGAAAGGGCCGGTCGTGCCAGAACTCGATGGAGGTCGGCTCGATGCGGAAACCGGACCAGTGCGCGGGCCGCGGGATCTCGCCGATCGCATGGCGTGCGGTGTATTCAGCCACCGCCTTTTCCAGCGCAAAGCGGCTTTCCAGAGGTCGCGACTGCTTCGACGCCCATGCCCCGATGCGGCTGCCGCGCGGGCGCGATGCATAATAGGCATCCGCTTCCTCGTCGGAAACGACGCTCACCGGTCCGCGCAGACGCACCTGCCGGCGCAGCGATTTCCAGTGGAAGCACATGGCCGCCTTCTGCTGGCCAAGGATCTCGCGACCCTTCTGGCTTTCGAAATTCGTATAGAAAACAAAGCCCCGCGCATCAAAACCCTTCAGGAGCACCATGCGCACATTGGGCAGGCCCTGCTCATCGACGCTCGCCAGTGCCACCGCATTCGGATCATTGATTTCGGAACCTTCCGCGTCCTTCAGCCATTGTGCGAACAGGGCGAAGGGCTCGCTTTCCTCGGTAAAGTCACCGCTTGTTAACCCATCTTCAGACATATTGACTAAAATGCTCCCGATCTGGTCAAATCGACTCGTGAACCGTTTCCGAACTGGACGCAAGGTGGAAGTGACAGCAAAGACAAACAACCGCACCCGGACACCGCTGTCGCTTATGCTTCAAACAGCCCTTGTCGTCCTCCTCGCCGGCTCCGTTTCCGGATGCACGAGCGGTGCCTTCGACCTGTTCGACACCTCGCCCAAGGTGGACCGCAGCCTTTCCACATCGACCATCCCGAAGCGGTCGGAAGAAGCGGTATCCGACGAGGTGACCGTGCGCAATGCCGTAACCTCTGCCGACCTGTCGAAGATGGGAGCCAATCCGCTTCCCTGGGCCAACACCGCCACCGGCAGCGCCGGCGTCGTCTCGAAGATCCGCGAGGCACGGGTGGCCGGCCAGCTGTGCCGCGGTTTCGTGACCACCCGCCATTCCTACGAAGGCATTGCCAAGTTCACCGGGCAGGCCTGCATGGCCGACAGCGGTGACTGGCTGCTGACCTCCTTCGAACGCCAGTAACGGTGCCCCTGTCGCAAGGACGGCGCAGCCCGCGGTTTCTTTGGCGGCCACTTTGTCATGCGCCTGATCGGCGCAATGCAGGCCGACGTGTTACGTTCTCTTAAGCTTAATTCTACTGTCATCGCGACGTAAATCCTCTTTAGAGACTCCCGCCTCTATTCTCCTCGCATAAGCCGATGTCCTGCCACGTTTCCACGGGAACGGTCCGGGCCGGCACGAGTTGTTTGACCTTGTCATGCGGCCCGTCATGCGGCGCGCGTGCCAGGAAACCGAGTTGGTGGATATTGATGCGCGACCCCTATTCCCTCCTTGGCGTTCAGAAAGACGCAGGACCCGACGAGATCAAGGCTGCCTGGCGCTCCAAGGCCAAGACCCTGCATCCGGATCACAACCGGGACGACCCGCTGGCGAGCCGCCGCTTCGCCGAGGTAGGGCAAGCCTATGAGGTATTGAAGGATCCGGAACGTCGCCGGCGCTACGACCGCGCGCTCGAAACGCAGCAGACCATCATGCAGCAGCGCGAGGCGGCCCGTCAGGCAGAGGAACGCGCCCGCGCCGCCCGCGCCAATGCCGAACGGGTGATGGAGGAACTGGCGCGCGCCAATGCGCAGCGCGCCCAGGCCCAGAACCAGGCCCATGATCAGGGCAGCAGCGGTGCAAGCACCATGGGCCGCGATCAGGAAAGCCCCGAGGACATGATCAACCGCATCTTCGGAGCGGGCCAGGGCGCCGGACCAGCCTCCGCGCAGGCCGGCGGATCACAGTCACAGGCGCGGTCCCAGACACACTCCCAGACACCGGGCGCCTCCCAGGGCAAGGCGCGGCAGGCGCCGCCACCCCCGGAGACAACCGCCGAGACAACGGCCAGCGCCCCGGGCGGCGCGGAGGCAAAGCCTGAGACGGGCCAGACGGCACCGCAGAAGCCGCAGCCGCCGCTTCCCCTTCAGGCGATAGAACTTCTGACCGGCCTGATGCGCCGCATCCGCGGCAACCCGACGCCGCCGGAAAAGGCGCCGGACCTGCTGGCGACGGCCACCGTGTCGCTGAACGACCTGCTGCAGCTGGCGCCGGTCACCGTGTCGCTATCGGACGGACGCGATGTGCGCTTTGCCCTGGAAGCCGGCATGACCGATGGTCATGTGATCCGCCTTTCGGGTCAGGGCCTGCGCATTCCGGGCGCCCCGCGCGGCGATCTGGTGGTGACGCTGAAGGTGGCGCGCGACGAGCGCTTCCGCGTCGAGGGCTTTGACCTGCACACGGTACTGCCGATCTCTCTGGAGGACGCGGTGCTCGGCACGGAAGCCGAGGTGGAAACACCGGGCGGACGGGTGCCTGTGTCCATTCCCGCCTGGACGGGTTCGGACCAGAGCGTGCGCATCGAACGGCTCGGCCTGCATGCGAGCGCCGGCGAACGGGGCGACCTCGTGGTGGAGGTGCGCGTCATTCTCTGGGAAAAGCCGGACCCGAAGGTGATCGACCTGATGCGCCACATGCGCTATGGCCTCTTCGTGTGACGCTTTTGCGACGTTATCCAAGGTCGCGCACCCATTGTTACGGAGCCTTACAGGAGATGATCTGCGTCAAGCTTGAACGCGGGGGCGGGCTATGCCATAGGCAAAATTCGTCTAAAGTCTCAGAGGATAGAGTATGGCTCAGGCAACCGGCCTCATGGCAGGCAAACGCGGCATCATTATGGGTGTGGCGAACAATCGTTCGATCGCCTGGGGAATTGCCAAGGCCATTCATGCACAGGGCGGCGAAGTGGCGTTCACCTACCAGGGCGATGCGATCAAGAAGCGTGTCGAGCCTCTGGCAGCGGAACTCGGCGCAACGCTTGCCGGCCACTGCGATGTCAGCGACGAGGCGAGCATCGATGCCGTCTTTTCCGAGATCGAGCAGCGCTGGGGCAAGATCGACTTCCTCGTGCACGCCATCGGTTTTTCCGACAAGGACGAACTGACCGGCCGCTACATCGACACGACCCCGGAAAACTTTTCCAAGACCATGCAGATCTCGGTGTTTTCCTTCACCTCGGTCGCCCGTCGCGCCGAAAAGCTGATGACGGACGGCGGCTCCATGCTGACGCTGACCTATTACGGCGCCGAGAAGGTGATGCCGAACTATAATGTCATGGGCGTTGCCAAGGCCGCGCTCGAGGCGAGCGTGAAATATCTCGCCGTCGATCTCGGCCCGAAGAACATCCGCGTCAACGCGATCTCGGCCGGCCCCATCAAGACGCTGGCGGCTTCCGGCATCGGCGATTTCCGCTATATTCTGAAGTGGAACGAGTACAATGCGCCGCTGCGCCGCACCGTCACCATCGAGGAAGTCGGCGATGTCGGCCTCTACATGCTGTCCGATCTGTCGCGCTCGGTGACCGGCGAGGTCCACCATGCCGACAGCGGCTATCACGTCGTCGGGATGAAGGCGGTCGATGCGCCGGATATTTCCGTCGCCAAGGATTGACGCCAACCGCTGGAGCGGCCGCCGTGCTCATCTATATGATCCGTCACGGACAGACCGACTGGAATGCCGAAGGCAGGTTGCAGGGCCAGAAGGATATCGGCCTCAATGACACGGGGCGCGCCCAGGCGCGCCACAACGGCGAGACGCTGCGCACGCTGCTTGCCGATCAGGTGGAGGCCTTCGATTTCGTGGCCTCCCCTCTCTCCCGCACGCGCGAGACCATGCAGATCGCGCGAACGGCCATCGGTCTCGATCCGCTGGCCTATCGTACCGACGAGCGGCTCGTCGAACTGTCCTTCGGTGATTGGGAAGGCCATACGCTGGACGAAATCCGGGCGCTCGCACCGGAACGGCTGAAGGAGCGTTCCCGGCAGAAATGGAACTTCATTCCGCCCGGAGTCGATGCGGAAAGCTATGAAATCCTCTCCTGGCGGGTCGCGGCCTTTCTGCAGGCGGTGGAACAGCCGACCGTCTGCGTCAGCCATGGCGGCGTCATCCGCTCCGTGCTGAAACTGGTCGGCGGCTGGAACGAGCTGGACGCGGCACGCTGCGACATCCATCAGGACCGCGTGCTGATCATCGAGCGCGATCATGGCCGCGTCGAGTGGCTCTGACACGGCCGAACGAAATTCCTTTGGAATGGGATGGACTTACTGGACGATCTGCAGGTCGTCCACCACGCGGCTGCCGTCAACGATGGTGTAGAACACCACTACCTTCACGCCGGACGTCAACCCGTCGAAGTTGAATTCCTCGGGCACCTTGTAGGTCTTGCCGTCATCAAGCGTGAAGCTCAGCTTCTTCTTGTCGACCGACTTGATGGTGGCTTCGACATCCATGCTCTGGGCAACCGTCGAGAGCGGGGACAGGATGCTTGCGGTAGAAAGCAGTGCAGCGATCAGGAGGCGCATGGTGTAAGCCCTGGGCACATCAGCGAATGTTTTGTTTCGAAACATGTTTTGCCTTCCGATTATGGCGAAATTTGCCCGCCCGCGTGGCATCCGGCGTCTTATTGATGAAGACAATTTTTACGAATTGCAACCAACCGCAAGAGGCGTGCGCACAGCACCCAGGCGCAAGCAACGTCAGGCTGTTATCCCCACAGAAAATCGTCGGCAAGTTCATGTCCATCAGCGCAATCGGAAATTAACTTGCCGGCCGTAAGGATGGGGTTGATGTCTGAAAGCTTCCAGAAAAGGCCCGTCCGCTTGTTTTCCTGGCTCCTGTCGAACTGGCAAACGGACGAGACGCCGATGCGCTGGCGCAGGCCCGCCCTCATTGCGGCGGCCATCACGCTTGTTCTGACCACGGCAGGCGTCGTCTTTGATCGCTACCGCAGTGACGTCTACCAGGCGGACCTGCGGGTGGCGACGGAGCGCACCGTCAACATCCTGATCCAGCGGATGAAGAGCCGGCTGCAGGGCGACCGGCTGATCGCCGATCACCTGGCCAATCTTCTCGCGCACGCGCCAAACGTGACCCCCGGCCAGCTCGATGAGGATGTCCGCCGCGTCCTGGCAGACAACCCGCACACGCTGGCGGTCGCTCTGGCCCCGGACCGCAAGCTCGGTCGCGTGATCCTGCGCGAGGGCGCACGCACCGATCCCGCCGGCAGCTTTACACGCCTTGACCTGTCCACACTTGCCGCGCGGCTGAAGGATCCCGGTGCTGGCGGGCAGATGCTCGCCGTGTCAGGCGCCGGCGACCAGACCCTGACACTGGTCGTCCCGGTCGAGCGCAACGGTCAGCCCTGGGGCGCGCTGGCGCTCATCATCGACCAGCGGCAGTTCTTCGCCGAGGCCGGCATCGATGCCGAAACCTCGTCGGTGTCCTTCCGGGACATGCTCGCCGATGACTGGTTGCATGTGGCCGTGCGCCATGTGGATCCCGGCGGCGAAACCCTGCTGACCGGACAGCCTGACATTGCCGGCCTGGAGCCCGTTGCGTCAGCCCTTCCCGTCAACGGCGGGCGCTGGGAGGTGATGGCGGCACCGCGACAGGGCTGGGACGCAAGCCCGGCCGACCAGGTCTCCTTCCGCTGGCTGCTCGCCGCGGCCGGCCTCGGCATGATCCTGCCGGTCTTCTTCGCCAGCCTGCTGATCGGCGAGCGCAACCGCCACATCGCCATCCTGAAAAGCCGCGAGGCCAATCTGGTGGAACTGTCGCAGCGTTTCAACCTGGCCATGGAAACCTCCAGCATCGGCATCTGGGAGGTGACCGGCGACAACCATCTGACCTGGGACCAGCGCGCCGCCGCGCTCCACGAACGGCCGGACGCCCAGGATCGCAGCCGGCTGGAGGAATGGCTGCGCACCATCCACCCGGATGATGTCGATGCGGCCGAAGCCCATTTCTTCACCTGCATCTGCTCCACCACGCCCTGCACGCAGGTCTACCGCATCCGGCTGGCCGACGGCTCGCTGCGCCATCTGCGCTCGGCCGGCGCCAGCTATCGCCACGCCGATGGCAGCACGCGCACAACCGGCATCGTCTGGGATGTCACGTCCGACATCCTGATGAACCAGACGCTGGTGAGCGCCAAGGAAAACAGCGACATCAAGAATGCCGAGCTGGAACTGGCGCTGGACGAGCTGTCCAATCGCGAACACCAGCTGGAAGAACTGTCGACCCGGCTGGATCTGGCACTCGGCTCCTACAATTGCGGCATCTGGGAATCCAATCCGCACACGCGGACCGAGATCTGGGACCGGCGCATGTGCCAGCTTTACGGGCTGCCCTATACCGATGGGCACATCACAGCCGAACAGTGGATGAACCTCATTCATCCCGACGACCGCAAGCTGGCCCGGCGGATGTCCTCCCATTTCCCGGCAAAACCCTCCGGCCAGCCGCTGGTGGTGCGCGTGCCGCAGCCCGATGGCAGCATCCGCTTCGTGCGGTCCATCGGCAAGCCCTATACCCAGCGCGACGGCAGCCAGAAGCTCGTCGGCATCGCCTTCGACGTGACCGAAGACATGCTGATGCAGGAGCGGCTGAAAACCGCCAAGCTGGAGGCGGACGCCAAGAACGTCGAGCTGGAACTGGCGCGTCGCCGCATCGAGCACAATGCCCTGCACGACCCGTTGACCGGGCTCGCGAACCGCCGCAAGCTGGATCTGGAACTCGATGCGCTGTCGCTCGAAAGCCGCCAGAAGCGCCGGCAGGTTTCGCTGCTGCATCTCGATCTCGACCGCTTCAAGCAGATCAACGACACGCTGGGCCATGCGGCGGGCGATGCGATGCTGGTGCATGCCGCGCAGATCCTCACGCGCAATGTCGGCCCTCGCGATCTGGTCGCCCGCATCGGCGGCGACGAATTCGTCATTCTCGTGAACGACAATGCCGATCCCAAGGACATGGCGACGCTGGCCGGACGCATCGTCACCGAGCTGCGCCAGCCCATCGATTTCGAGGGCTTTTCCTGCCGCTGCGGCGTCTCGATCGGCATCGCCCAGGAGCGCGGCGTCCGGATCGATGCCCGCAAGATGCTGATCAATGCCGATATCGCGCTCTACCGCGCCAAGGGACAGGGCCGCAACCGCTTCGAATTCTTCACCCAGAACCTGCAGGCCGAAATCATCCGCCACAAGCAGACGGCCGACGAGATCCTTGCCGGCATCGAGGATCACCAGTTCACCGCCTGGTACCAGCCGCAATTCTGCGCCATCACGCGCCAGCTGGCCGGCGTGGAGGCGCTGATCCGCTGGAACCACCCGCAGCGCGGCGTACTGCCGCCGGATGCCTTCCTGGCCATCGCCGAAGACCTGAACGTGGCGGCCACGCTGGACCAGATCGTGCTGGAAAACGTGCTGAAGGACCAGATGCGCTGGGCCGCCGCCGGCATCCGCATCCCGCGTGTCTCCGTCAATGTCTCCTCGCGGCGGCTGAGTGACCGGACGCTGATCGACACACTGCAGACCCTGCCGATCTCGCCCGGACAGATCGCCTTCGAACTGGTGGAATCGATCTTCCTCGATGACCGCGAGGATCTGGTGACGGAGAACCTGGAGCGCATCAAGGCGCTCGGTGTCGACATCGAGATCGACGATTTCGGAACGGGCCATACCTCCATCGTCAGCCTGCTGAAGCTCAAACCCCGGCGGCTGAAGATCGACCGCCAGCTGGTGATGCCGATCCTGACGGCGCCGCAGGAGCGTGCGCTGGTGCGCTCGATCATCGAGATCGCCCGCTCGCTCGGCGTCGATACGGTGGCCGAGGGTGTGGAAACGCTGGAACATGCCACCTTGCTGCGCGAAATGGGCTGCGACCTTCTGCAGGGCTTTGCTTTCGCCAAGGCGCTGCCCTATGCGGACTTCACCGAAGCGGCCCGCAACGGCTTCAGCCGGATCGCCTGAGGCCGGCATCCGGACAAAAAGGGCTTTCCCCTCCCCCGCCTTTTCCACTATGACAAGGCCGCTCAACGTCCCGGCGGCCAGGCGTCGCCCATCGGTCAGGTCTCATGTCGCATAACACCTTCGGTCACCTTTTCCGCGTTACCACCTGGGGCGAAAGCCATGGCCCGGCGCTCGGCTGCGTCGTGGATGGCTGCCCCCCCGGCATCCGCTTCACGCTGGACGAGATCCAGGCCTATATGGACAAGCGCAAGCCCGGCCAGTCGCGTTTCGTGACGCAGCGGCGCGAGGACGATATCGTCAAGGTTCTGTCCGGCGTCATGCTGTCGGAAGACGAAACGGTGATGACCACCACCGGCACGCCGATTTCCATGCTGATCGAAAACACCGACCAGCGCTCCAAGGATTACGGCGAAATCGCCCGCCGCTACCGGCCGGGCCATGCGGATTATGCCTATGACCTGAAATACGGGATCCGCGACTATCGCGGCGGCGGCCGTTCCTCGGCGCGCGAAACGGCGGCGCGTGTGGCCGCCGGCGCGCTTGCCCGCAAGGTCATCCCCGGCGTCACCATCCGCGCCGCGCTGGTGCAGATCGGCAAGCACAAGATCAACCGCGGCAATTGGGATTGGGCGCAGGTGGAGCAGAACCCGTTCTTCTGCCCGGATGCCGCGATGGTGCCCGTATGGGAAGACTATCTCGACGGCATCCGCAAGGCCGGCTCCTCCATCGGCGCCGTGATCGAGGTGGTGGCGGAAAACGTGCCGGCCGGCCTCGGCGCGCCGATCTATGCCAAGCTCGACCAGGACATCGCCTCCCTGCTGATGTCGATCAATGCCGTGAAAGGCGTGGAGGTCGGCGAAGGCTTCGCCGCGGCCGAACTCTCCGGCGAGGAGAATGCCGACGAAATGCGCATGGGCAATGACGGCCAGCCACTGTTTCTCTCCAACCATGCCGGCGGCATTCTGGGCGGCATTTCCACCGGCCAGCCGATCACTGCCCGCTTTGCCGTGAAGCCCACCTCCTCGATCCTGACCGAGCGCCAGTCGATCGATGCGGACGGCAACAATGTGGATGTGCGCACCAAGGGCCGCCACGACCCCTGCGTCGGCATCCGCGCCGCGCCGATCGGCGAAGCCATGGTGGCCTGCGCGCTGGCCGACCACTTCCTGCGCGATCGCGGGCAGACCGGCAAGGCCCGCTGACGCCTGTCCGGGAAGGCTCCCGTCAAAACCCTGACGGGGCCGTCCGTCAGGGAACGATCATGCCACCGTGGTAATCGAGGCGATAGACCTCGCGGTCGCCGCGAAAGATGCGTTCGATGCCGATGAAGCTTGCCGGATCGCCGGTGCTCTCATCGGCATAGCGGTAACCTGCCACCTCATGCACGAAGCCGCCCAGAAAGCGCCCTTGCGCATACATCTGCGGCAGGCTGGCGCGGATGACCATTCCGGCCCTTTCGCCGTCGATCTCCAGGGGATCGAGGATGCGACCGTAATAGTTCATCGCCCAGACCGGCTCGCCCTTCCTCCAGACAACCTCCTGCCCGAGAAAATCCGTGCCGCCGAAATAGCTGTCGAGATAGGACCACTCGTCCCGCGCATGGCCGACATCATGCGATCCCGGCCGGCACGACGGCCCCGCCGCCCGACCGCCCACATAGGCCGCCGCCTTGGCCTCGACGATGAAGGCATTCAGGTCGTCCATGGCTTTCCTCCCGTTGCTGGACAGCGATGCTCAAGACAGCGCGTTTTGGGGCCACCCCCGGTCCTGCCGGGCCCCGGCGCGACACGATCAGACGACCTCGCGGCCCCTCGCCCGACCAAGACGCGCCTCTACTTCCCGATCACCATCGACATGCCGACGGAGCGCGGCGCGGTTTCGCGAAAGCCGAACTGGGCATAGAGCCGGTTGGCCGGCACGTCGGCGATCAGGCTGACATAGGCGCTGGCCGGCGCCACCTCGCGCAGGTGATCGACAAGCGCTGCCACGATGCGCTTGCCGAGTCCGCGCCCCTGGTGAGCGGGCTTGACGGCGATATCGGTGATCTGGAAGAAGCAGCCGCCATCGCCGATGATGCGCCCCATGCCGACCGTTTCCTCACCCAGCATCACGCTGACGCCGAAGACGCTGCCCTTCAGCCCGCGCTCGGCCGCCGCCTCGGAAAAGGGCGAGAGGCCGGCGGCCTTGCGCAGGCCGAGATAGGTCTCCACGGCGGGAATGCGGGCTTCGACGCGGTATTCGCTGCTGGACATGGTGTTTCCTTCTGTCGTTGGTTTCTGGGAAAAGGGCAATCGTCCGGCCTTTGCCACGACATCCCCCGCCCCTGTCTTGTCGAAAACGCTGGTTTGCCGGCCGTGGAACAGGCTCAACCCTCCCAGCCCGGCAGGTATTCGACCCGCTCCACTCCGGTGAAACGGGCCAGGCGCACAAGCTCCGCCTCCAGACGCTCCAGCCGGCTGGCGGAAGCGCGAAGGCCGGGCTCCCACCAGAGGCGCCTCACCGCAAGCGTCCCGGCCCTTCGATCCGCCTTCATGTCGATGCGGCCAACCAGACGCTCGCCCTCGATGAGCGGGAAGACGTAATAGCCGTATTGCCGCTTCGCCTCCGGCACGAAGACCTCGATCCGGTAGTTGAAGCCGAACAGGCGCTCGGCGCGGTCGCGGTCGCGCAGCAGCGGATCGAAGGGGCTCAACACCCGAAGCCTCGCCGGCGGTTCGGGTGGCGAGAGCAGGTCGGCAAGCCCCTCGACAAAGGCAAACGACGGTCGGCGACGGCCATCCACCGTCACCACCTCCACCTCTTCCAGTTCTGCGCGGTGCCGGCTGACCCAGGCCTTCGCTTCCGGCGGCGTGACCAGATCGAAGAAGGCGGAAATTTCGCCCGAGGTTGCAAAGCCGAGCCGCTGCAGCGCCTGCCGGCAGGCCCAGTCGACGAAATCCTCGTGGCTGACCTCTGCCGCAAAATGATCGGGCGGGATGACCCGTTCGGAAAGATCGTAGACCTTCTGGAAATTTTCCCGCCGGGCAATCGCCAGCTTGCCGGTGTGCCAGAGAAATTCCAGCGCCGTCTTGGACGGGTGCCAGTTCCACCAGCCGCCGGACTTGTGATCGTCCGCCTTCACATCGCGGGCCATCACCGGGCCCTGATGGCGGATACGATCATAGGTCTCGGCAAAGGCCGAATCGAAATCCCTGCCCTGCCACTTCGCCCAGTTCTCGCGGATCTTTGCCTCGCGCCGCACGAAACGATGCTTCCAGTAGGGAAAGAAGGCCGAGGGGATGACGGAGGCATCATGCGTCCAGTGTTCGAACAGGCTGCGATCCTGTTCCAGAAGCGCCGTCAGATGCTCCCGGCGATAGGTCTGGTTGCGCGAAAACAGGATCTGGTGATGGGCCCGTTCCACGATCTGGATGCTGTCGACCTGTACGAAGCCGAGATCATGGATCAGGCCCAGCAGGCCGTCACGACCAAGCTGCCGGTTTGGCGGCCGGGAAAGCCCCTGCCGCTCCAGAAACATGTGCCGGGCCTGCCGGTTTTCGATCAGAATCGCCATGATCCGAGGCTAGGTCATGTTCATCTTTTGTTCAACCGACATTCGCGCCCCCTCACGCTTTCCCGCGCCTCACCGCAGGCCGACCACCCGCTGGTCCACGGCCGTCAGCGCCCGGTCCACATGCCCGGCAAAGACGAGGGAGGATTCGTCGGTCACCACCGTCATTTTCGGCAGCCCGTTGAGGCGCACATGCAGCGACTGGCGCAAGCCCTCCTCGATGCCGGGCTGCATCAGGTCGTAGAAGCGCGTGCCGGGACCGGTGACGATGACCGGCAGGTTCTCGTGCAGGCTCAGCACCCGCGACAGGCCCTGCCCCAGCGCGAGCCCCGCCTGGCGGAAGGCGTGCTGGGCCATGCGGGTGCCCTGGCGCGCCGAGAGCGCGATCTTCTCGATTTCGGTCAATGGCACGAAGCGCGCCGGAATGGTGTTGGGCGGCACCTGGAAGGCAATCCGCAGGATGCCATAGAAGCCGGCGGTCGCCTCGATGCACCCCCTGAGGCCGCAACGGCACAGGCGGTCGTCCACCGCATTCAGCATGTGACCGAAGTTCGGCGCGCTGACGCTGAACTGGCCCTCCTCGATCCGCGCGATGCCAAGGCCGATGCTGTGACCGAGGGAGAGCGCAATCAGTCCTGCCCCGCCCTCCGCCGGCGATTCGGCCATCCGCTTGCGGGCGGCGGCGTGCGCCACCAGCAGCGTCTCGTTGCTGACGAACAGGGTGGCGGCCGGCCAGTGTTCCAGCAGTGCGGAAAACTCGACGCTGCGCTCGCCAAACACCGGTGACCAGACGAGCCGCCCCCCGTCTGCATCGACGATGCCCTTGGACGACAGCGAGATCGCCCCCACTTCCGCCGGCTCCAGCCGGGAGCGCTGGATCAGACGCGCGATCGCCTCGCCCATGTCGGACAGCAGGCTGTCCGGCGTGCCTGCAGCAATGTCGCGCGGGCGGCTGAAGCGGTCGATCATGGTGCCACCATAATCGGCAAGGCCGTAATGCAGGGCATCGGACGAAATCTGCACCGCCACTGCATGGGAAAAGCGACGCCTGCGGGCAAACAGCACGCGGGGCCGCCCGCGCCCGCCGGAGGCCGGCTGATCCTGCCGCTCGATGGCACCCAGCCGCTCCAGATCGCCGGTCACCGCCGTCACCGTGGCCGACGCAAGGCCTGTACGCTCCGAAAGCGCCGTATGTGACAGTACAGCTTCCTCCCTCAGCGCCGAAAGCACCAGCGCAAGGCTGTGCCGGCGCAGCTGTTCGGTGCCCGCGCGCTGGGCGGCGGCAGGACTGGCCGGCAGAGAGGAATAGGACGCGGCAGGCATGGTCTCGAACAGTTAGCGCTTCGTGCTGAACAGAGTGTTGACAGGGTGTAAATCATCTGCCAGTTATTTTCTCGACTGTCGAGAAAAACAATTCTCAGTTGGGATGACGGGGGTTTCGACGGTAATCGGCGGGGGGCCGGGCGGACAAGGAGGTCTGCAGCGACCCGCATTCACTCGGGAGGTAATTATGAAATCAGTTCTCAAGCTGATGGCCTGCGCGGCTGTCATCGCATCCGTTCACGCTCCGGCTTTCGCCAAGGATCTGGTGGTCGGCGTATCCTGGTCGAACTTCCAGGAAGAGCGCTGGAAGACCGACGAAGCCGCGATCAAGAAGGCTCTCGAAGCCGCCGGCGCCAAGTACATTTCCGCTGACGCACAGACCTCTGCCGCCAAGCAGCTGACCGACATCGAAAGCCTGATCTCGCAGGGCGCCAACGCGCTCATCGTTCTCGCCCAGGATTCCGGCGCCATTGGCCCGGCCATCGAAAAAGCCACTGCCGAAGGCATTCCGGTCATCGGTTATGACCGCCTGATCGAAAATCCGAAGACCTACTACATCACCTTCGACAACAAGGAAGTCGGTCGCCTGCAGGCCAAGGAAGTCTTCAAGGTCAAGCCGTCGGGCAACTACGTGTTCATCAAGGGTGGCTCCACCGACCCGAACGCCGATTTCGTCTTCTCCGGCCAGCAGGAAGTGCTGAAGGAAGCGATCGCTTCCGGCAAGGTGAAGAATGTGGGCGAATCCTACACGGATGGCTGGAAGCCGGAAATTGCCCAGAAGAACATGGAGCAGTTCCTGACCAAGAACAACAACAAGGTCGATGCGGTCGTTTCCTCGAACGACGGCATGGCCGGCGGCGTTGTGGCGGCTCTCGAAGCCCAGGGCATGGCCGGCTCCGTTCCGGTCTCGGGTCAGGACGGCGACAAGGCCGCTCTGAACCGCATCGCGCTTGGCACGCAGACGGTCTCCGTCTGGAAGGACAGCCGCGAGCTTGGCAAGAAGGCCGGTGAAGTGGCCGTGGCGCTTGCCAAGGGCACCAAGATGGAAGCCCTGCCGGGCACCGTCAAGTTCAAGGGCGGTGCCAAGGGCATCGAGATGAACTCCGTCTTCCTGACGCCGATCGCCATCACCAAGGACAATCTGAACGTGGTTCTCGACGCCGGCTGGATCTCCAAGAAGGAGCTTTGCCAGGGCGTGAAGGCCGGTTCCGTCAAGGTCTGCGGCTGACGCAATTCCAGGCGAGCACACGTCCGGACGTCGCTCCCCCTCGGGAGGACCCTCCGGACGGATCCCTCCCGCAGAAGGGCGCGGCAGGGGTTCTCTCGCCTGATTGGAAAAGACCATAAACGGCAAACTGACCGACAGTTCCGGACGTCGCAGCCTTGCTGCGGCGTTCTTCTCTGACGGCCGCTGCCGAGTAACGAGGGGAGTTCAAGGCTCATGACGGATCATACCATCGCGGTCCCCGCGACCCGCACCACGACCGGTGCGCGCGCGGCGCCGGGCAATCCGCTGAAGCGCTTTTTTCAAGCCACCGAAATCGATACCCGCCTGCTCGGCATGGTGGTGGCAATGCTGGCGATCTGGATCGGCTTCCACATCATGTCCGGCGGCCTGTTCCTGACGTCGCGCAACCTGTGGAACCTGTCCGTGCAGGCCGCCTCCGTCTCCGTCATGGCCACCGGCATGGTTCTGGTCATCGTGACGCGCAATATCGACCTGTCCGTCGGCTCGATCCTCGGCTTCGTCGGCATGATCATGGCGGTGACCCAGACGAAATTCCTGCCGGCCTGGCTCGGCTATGACCATCCGGCCAACTGGTTCCTGGCGCTTGCCGTCGGCATCGTGCTGGGCTCGGCGATCGGCGCCTTCCAGGGCATGATCATCGCCTTCCTGAACGTTCCCTCCTTCATCGTCACGCTCGGCGGCCTGCTCGTCTGGCGCGGTGCGGCCTGGATGGTGACGAGCGGCGCGACGGTTGCGCCGATGGACACCACCTTCCGCCTGATGGGCGGCGGTGCCGACGGCTCGATCGGCGCGACGGCCAGCTGGATCGTCGGCGTGATCGCCTGCCTCTTCATCGTCCTGTCGATCCTGCATTCGCGCAAGCAGCGCAAGCGTTTCGGCTTCCCGCTGAAGCCGGTCTGGGCCGAATTTGTCGTCGGCATCGTCAGCTGCGGTGTCGTCTTGGGCGCCGTCAACGTGCTGAACAGCTATTACATGCCGGTCAATCTGGCGCGCAAATATGCCGAGGACCACGGCATCGCCTGGCCGGAAAACGGGCTCGACATTCCGCTCGGCATCGCCATTCCGGTGCTGATCGCGCTTGGCATCGCAATCGTGATGACCTTCCTCACCAACCGCACGCGCTTTGGCCGCTATGTCTTTGCGATCGGCGGCAATCCGGAAGCGGCTGAACTTGCCGGCATCAAGACCCGCTGGGTCACGGTGCGGCTGTTCGCGCTGATGGGCGCGCTCTGCGCCATTGCGGCGGCCATCTCCACCGCGCGCCTCAATGCGGCGACCAATGCCCAGGGCACGCTCGACGAACTCTATACGATTGCGGCAGCCGTCATCGGCGGCACGTCGCTCGCCGGCGGTGTCGGCACCATCGCGGGCGCGGTTCTCGGCGCGCTCGTCATGCAATCCCTCAATTCCGGCATGGTGCTGCTCGGCATGGATGCGCCGCTGCAGAGCATCGTGATCGGCATGGTGCTGGTGCTGGCAGTCTGGCTCGACACCATCTATCGCGCCCGCGCTCGCTAGAAGGAGTAGGAAAGATGACCAACAACAAGACTCCTCTGGTGGAAATGCGTGACGTTTCCATCTCCTTCGGCGGGATTCATGCCGTCGACGGTGCCTCGGTCGATCTGTTCGCCGGCGAAGTCGTCGCCCTGCTCGGCCATAACGGTGCGGGCAAGTCGACGCTGATCAAGATCCTCTCCGGCGCCTATCGGCGGGATTCCGGCGATATTCTGATCAATGGCGAACAGGCCGAGATCAACAATCCGCGCGACGCCAAGAAATACGGCATCGAGACGATCTACCAGACATTGGCCGTCGCCGATAACGTCGATGCCGCCGCCAACCTCTATCTCGGCCGCGAGCTGCGCACCCCCTGGGGCACGCTGGACGACGTGGCGATGGAAGCCAAGGCACGCGAGGTGATGGGGCGGCTCAACCCCAACTTCCAGCGCTTCAAGGAGCCGGTGAAGGCGCTCTCCGGCGGTCAGCGGCAATCTGTGGCGATCGCTCGCGCGATCCTGTTCGATGCCCGCATCCTGATCATGGACGAGCCGACGGCGGCACTCGGGCCGCAGGAAACCGCGCAGGTGGGCGAACTGATCACCCAGCTGAAGCGGGAGGGCATCGGCATCTTCCTGATCAGCCACGACATCCACGACGTCTTCGATCTCGCCGACCGCGTCTTCGTGATGAAGAACGGCCGCGTGGTGGGCCATGCCCGCACCGAGGATGTGACCAAGGATGAAGTGCTCGGCATGATCATTCTCGGCAAGGTGCCGCCGGGCGCCGTGCCCGGCCCCGGCGCCATGCAGACGGCCTGACGCCAGAACGTAAAAAGGAGCGGCATCGCTGTCGCTCCTTCCTCGTCTCATGCCAGAAGATCGTTCCTCACGAGGGTTCACCGGGGGTGAACCCCAGCATGTAGATCCCCGCCACCACGATGGCGATGGCGAAGATGGTGAGAACGAAGGTGATCATGCCGCCGCGGGCCTTGGGTCCGGTATCCTGTGTCATGGCGGCAGAACGTTCGCCGGCCGCCCTTGGTTCCGCCGGTTGACGTTTACGCACCGTCCAGTGGCTCGACGCCCTGCGGCTGGCCTGCCCGGTCGAGGCGGATCTTTTCGATGCGGTTTTCGGCGGCGGACAGCAGCTTTTCGCAGTGCTTCTTCAGCGCCTCGCCGCGTTCGTAGATGGCAATCGATTCGTCGAGTGCAACGTCGCCGCGTTCCAGGCGGGCCACGATGCTTTCCAGTTCCGCCACGGCCTTTTCAAAAGTGTAGCCGCTGACGTCGTGGGCGGTAGCGCTCTCCGACATGCTTAGCCTTTCATCAGTCTGAGGATATGCAGGCCCGCCGATTCGGCGAGGCCTTCGAGATCATAGCCGCCTTCCAGCAGGCTGACGACCCGGTTGCCGGCGTATTTCCCGGCGATTTCCATCAGCCGGCCGGTGGCCCAGTCGAAATCATCGCCGACGAGGTTGATCTGCGCCAGCGGATCGCGGTGATGGGCATCGAAGCCGGCGGAAATCAGCAGCAGGTCGGGACGGAAATTGTTGAGCGCCGGCAGCACGCGGCTGGAAAAGGCCTCGCGGAAATGATCGCCGGCCGCATGCGGCGAAAGCGGCGCGTTGACCACATTGTCATGCGCCCCGGTTTCCGACAGAGCGCCGGTGCCGGGATAGAGCGGCATCTGGTGCGTGGAGCAAAACAGCACCGAGGGATCGTCCCAGAAGATATCCTGGGTGCCGTTGCCGTGGTGGACGTCCCAGTCGACGATGGCAATGCGCTCCACGCCATAGGTCTTCTGGGCGTGGCGGGCGGCAATCGCCACATTGTTGAACAGGCAGAAGCCCATGGCCTTGGCCTTTTCCGCGTGGTGGCCGGGCGGCCGCGAGGCGACGAACACATTGTCGGCCGCGCCGGCAAACACGTCGTCCACGGCGGCCATCGCGCCGCCGACGGCCGTCAGCGCCGCCTGCAGGCTCTTCTGGCTCACATGCGTATCGGCCTCGATCTGGCGGATCAGATCCTCCTCCTCGGGGATTTCGCGCATCACGGAGAACAGATGGCTTTCGGGATGGGCAAGCGTCACCGCATCCTCGTTGGCCTGCGGGGCCTCCCTGCGGTCCAGCCGGTCGAAATTCGGATGCTCCAGTGCGAGCGCCAGCGAACGCAGCCGGTCGGCGCGTTCCGGATGGCCCTCCGGCGTGTTGTGTTCGAGGAAGATCTTATGCTCGTAAAGACGGGTGGTCATTCCTCAGGGCTCCTGCCACGGTCACACGCACACTGCCCTGCGGAAATGGCGCAAAAACCGGCACTTTTCAAGGCACTTCACCAGGGCGCGGCTTGTTCGGGACGCCCCGCTCGTCTTAAATGCGAGGCGAGCGCAACAGGCATGGGAGACGATGTGAGCGACGAGACGATCCACAGGTTCCGCGTGGGCTTCCGCGACGTGGGCATGCGCGGCGAAATGCACAGTTTCGCCTATATCTCCTATGCGGAGGAGGCGCTCGCCGATTTCTGGGCCGCGCATGCGCCGGACATGCCCCTGCCCGCCTTCGGCGTTTCCCGGGTCGGCTGCCAGCTGCACAGGGCGCTGCAGGTGGGCGAGACGGTGACGACCGCCGTGCGTGTCAGCAAGATCGGCGGCAAGACCGCCGGCTTCTCGATCCTGATGGAACGCGGCACCGAACTGGTCGCCGAAGCCGAAATCGTCTGGGCCGCCTGCAACCCGGACACAGGCGAGCCGATCCCGCTTCCCGAAGACCTGCGCGACTGGCTCTACAAGTATCTCGAGTGACGAGGCATCAGGCCGACTGAAGGTCCAGCACAAGCTCTGGATGCCGGTCCAGAAGCTTCATGAGTTGCACGGTCGGCCCGCTCGGTTCCGCGATACCGCGTTCGTACTTGTCGAAGGCGCTCTCGCCCACCTTCAGCAGCAGGCCGGCCTCCCGCTGGGAGAGCTTCAGCTTCAGCCGAAAATTGCGAATGGTTGCGGGCGCCGGAATGCCGTCCACCCGCTCCTTCAGCAGCCGCAGGGCATCGTCCGTCACCTTCATGTCGTCTCCGACATGAACGCCCTCGCCGTTTCCTTCCGGATAATAGCCCGGCAGATCGACGGTCAGGCTCTCGCCCTTGTAACGAACGGTGAAAGGACGCACGTCTCGCCGCAGTGTCTCGCCCGTGTCCGGGGCGATCATGACGTCGCGTCTGTGCGTGTCCGATGCAGTCATGTCATGTCTCCTTGAAGGACATCACCTTGAATTCGGTGACCACGTCATCCTGAAACTTCACATAGAGGACGAGGTCGCGCGCTGGCACATGGTAGACATCCTGCCACTGGCGATGATCCCGGTAGGTGGTCATCGATTTGTAGAACATCGAAGCCTCGATGCCGTTGATCGTCTCGACGATGGCGTGACGATCAAACCCCAGCGCGAGCGCATCCCGCAGCGCGGAACCGGTCATTGCCAACGTCTCGACCGAGCCGATGGCAGCCTTGATGCGTGACAGCGCGTAAGTCGGCTTTTTCTTCTCCACGACAGTAAAATGCCACCTTAAAGGTGGCATTTCAAGAGAGCTTTGAGCAGCAATCCCGTCCGCTCACGCCCGCTGCGGCAGAAGCGGATAGCCGACCATCACGGCGCGTGCGGCAAGCGTGGCGATGGCGGCCTTCAGAAGATCGGCAGGCAGGAAGGCGAGCGAGCCGGCGGCGACCTTGGCAAAGGGCGTGCCGGCCACCAGTGAGACGACCGGCATGCCGATCGCATAGACCACAGCGATGCCGCCGATGACGCTGGCGAGGAAGAAGCCGGCCATCTGCACGAGGCCGGACTGGCCCTCACGCACGAAGCGCTCGGCAAGCAGGCCGGTGACGAAGGCGCCCAGCACCCAGCCGACAATATAGCCTGCGGTCGGGCCCATCAGCACGCCGAGGCCGCCGCGCCCGCCAGACAGAACCGGCAGGCCGATCGCCACCAGAACCACCAGCAGCGCATAGGCAACCGCGCCGCGGCGCGCGCCGATGATGCAGCCGGCCAGCATGACGCCCATGGACTGCGCGGTGATCGGCACCGGAATGAAGCCGAGCGTGACCGGCGGAATGAGGCCGAGCACGATGATGATGGCGGTAAACAGCGCCGCAAGAACCAGATCCCTGGTGGTCATGGAATTTCTCCCCAAAAGAGACAGCCTGTGAGACCCCTCGATCCGTCGCGATCCTGCCGCTCGCAGACGACGCATGCCGGTGCCCCCTCATGCCTGCAAGCCGCGCTTTGCGTTTGCATCCTGCCTTACTGGCCGCGAATGCCGCGCGCGTCAATCGCCTCGGCAATGCTGTCGGCATCGCGCAAGGTGGAAATGATCAGCGGCGCGAGCATGCGGTGCAGTTTCACCGGAAGCCCGCGGGCACGATGCGCCTCCTTCAGGGCCGCGTGGCGGGCAGCGATCTCCGGCACGAAGCGCAGCACGAGGCCGACCGCCAGCCCGACATCGCTGGCTTTCAGGAGACCGAGACCTTCCAGCGGCAGGCACAGGCGGGTCAGAACGGCCATCACATCCGCCAGCGCCGTGCTGGCCGTCACGCTCGCCGCCAGAAACAGGATGGCGAGCAGCCGCAGCGTCGAGGAAAGTGCCTCCTCCGGCGAAACCAGCACGACATTCAAAAGACCGAACAGGCCGATGGTGATCAGCACCGGCCGCACCCGCCGCAGCGCTTCACCAGCCGAAAGCCCGAGCCGAAGATAGAGCGTGCCCGTGAGGATGGCCGCCAGGGCCAGCGGCAGGGCGCTTTGCACGAAGAACAGCGCCAAACTTGCCAGCGCCAGCGCCGCAAGCTTCAGGCCTGCCGGCAGGCGGTGCATCAACGTGTTTCCCGCCACATGCAGGCTGTTCAGCATGCGGCAATCTCTCGATAGCGGGCTATGGCATCGACACCCGCACCATCGAAGGCAAGCGCGCCCTCGTGAAACACCAGCACCCGGGAAAAATCGCGGACCAGATCGAGATCGTGACTGATGACAATCGCCTGCTCCTCCAGAGCCTCGATCGCCGCCTTGACCCGCGCGCGGTTTCTGAGATCGAGCTGGTTGGTCGGTTCGTCGAACAGGATGAGTTTCGGGCGGTTCACCACGACGGCGGCGAGCGCGGCCAGTTGCAACTGGCCGCCGGACAGTTCATGCGGGCGACGCGACGCCAGATCCGTAAGGCCGAAGCGGGCCAGCGCCGCCTCCACCCTCTCCTCCAGGTCCCTGCCCTTCAGACCGCGGCTCAGCGGCCCGAGCGCGATATCATCGCGGATGATCGGCAGGATGATCTGATGGCCGGGATTCTGGAAGATGAAACCGGTCACAGCAATCACCGCCTTCTCGTCGGCCACGGTATCGAGCCCGTCCAGCGTCACGCGCCCGCGTGTCGGTTTGGCAAGTCCGTTGACGAGGCGGGCAAAGCTTGTCTTGCCCGACCCGTTGAGGCCGATCACGCCGATGCGGGGCTCGTGGAGCGACAGCGACAGCGGCTTCAGCGCCACCACCGGCCCGTAGCTGAGTTCCGCCTGATCGAAGAGGATGTGCACGTGCTGCCGTTCCGGTTCCGTCGTGAGCCTTGTTACCGCGCCCGGAGCGTGCCGGCCAGACGGTGGATATGCTCGGCACCGATGCCGCAGCAGCCGCCGATCATCGAGGCGCCGGCCTCTGCCCAGGTGCAGGCGAAGCGGGAATAGACATCGCTGGTCAGGTCCTTGCGGGTATCGTGCAGCCCTTCATTGGCGGCACTCTCGTCCGTATCGCTCTCGAAGGCATTCGCATAGACGCCGATCGGCAGCGACACGCCCGTGTCGCGGAAGACAGCGGAGGCCACGCGCACCGCTGCCTCCATCACTTCCGGACGGGCGCAGTTGAACATCAGCGCCGATGCGCCGGAGGTCGCCGCCCAGGCAGCGGCATCCGCCACCTGTTCGCCGGAGCGCAGTTTCGGCGTGGCTCCCGCCACCTGCGCCGCATCGTCGGCCAGCGTGAAGGAGATCCAGAAGGGTTTTCCGGTTTTCGCCACGGCAATGCGCACGGCCTCGCCCTCGGCGATCAGCGACAGCGTTTCGCCAAGCCATACATCGACGAAGGGACCCAGATTGTCGACCAGCAACGAAAGATAATCCTGCACGCGGGCGGGATCGAAATTTTCCGGCTCGTAGGATCCGAAGATCGGCGGCAGGCCGCCCGCCACCGTCACCGGCCGCCCCGCCGCATCGGCCGCCTCGCGCGCCAGCCGGCCGGAGAGCGCAATGAGGGAGGCGCCGTCTGTCGCAAACCGTTCCTCGCCGATATGGAAGGGCACCAGCGCATAGGAATTGGTGGTGATGACATCGGCACCGGCCGCGATAAATTCCGCGTGCACCTGGCGCACGATCTCCGGCGCGTTGATCAGCGCCAGCGCCGACCATTCCGGCTGCTTCAGCTCGGCCCCCAGCCGCACCAGTTCACGGCTCATGCCGCCATCGAGAATGACAAGATCGCCCATGTCCAACGTCCTTTCCTCCGGTCGCTCCGGTGGCGATAGCGCATCGGCGCGGCAAGCGGAACAGGTTTTTGGGGCAGATGCCGGTTACGGACCGGTTTGCCGATTGTCGTTCGATGGCCTGAAACGACAAGGGCCGGCAGCGCATATCCGCTGCCGGCCCCAGCAATCTCAATGGACGCACCCCTGTCGATCAATGATCAGTTCCAGCGGTCCTTGCCATTGGCCTTTTTCGGCTTGCCCTTGCCGGCAGGGGATTTGGCGGGCTTGGCGCCATCCTTGAAGGACGGCTTGCCATCCTTCTTGAAGGGCTTGTCGCGGAACGGTCGCTCGCCGGCCGGCTTGTCGCCGTAAGCTTTTTCGCCATACGGCCTGTCGCCGTAGGACTTCTCGCCGTAGCTTTTCTCGCCCTGGGGCCGATCGCTGCGGGCCGGCTTGTCGCGGAAGGGCTTGTCGAAGCTTTTTGCCGGGCGGGCATCATCGCCCGCATAGGCGGCCTTCGCCTTCGGCTTGCCCTTGCCCCAGTCGTCACGGGCACGGTCCTCGCGACCGCCTTCGCGCGGGGCATCGTTGAACTCGCGGCGCGGCGGACGGTCCTCGAAGCTGCGCTTTTCAAAGCTGCGCGGCTCGGCCTGACGGGTCAGATCCGGCACGCCATCCAGCACCGTCACCCGCACGCCGCGTTCCAGCATGCGGTTGGGGCCGATCGCGCCAAGGAAGGTATCGGCCACGTCGGCGGACAGTTCCACATAGGTTTCCGTCTGCTGCATCTTGATCGCGCCAATACCGGCCTTGGTGATGCTGCCATTGCGGCAAAGCATGGGAATCAGCCAGCGCGGCTCGGCATTCTGCTTGCGGCCGACGGACAGCGACAGCCAGATGGCCGGGCCGAAATCGCCGCGCGGCGTGCGCGGGGTGGAGGGGAAGCTTTCGACGGCCTCGCCGCGGAAATCGGCACGGTCATTGGCCCGCTCGCGCGGCTTGCGGGGCTGATCGACGAACACCTCGAGCAGATCTTCCGGCGCGGCATTGTTGTTGCGGTGCAGGTTGACGAAGGCGGCGGCCAGCTTTTCGGCACCGTAGCTTTCCACCAGACGCGCGACCAGATCCTGCTCCTCCTCGCGCACCTCCTCGGCAAACACGGGATCGGAGAGAAGGCGCTCCTGATCGCGGGCGATCACCTCTTCGGCCGAAGGCGGACGCACCCAGGCGGGCGTCACATTGGCGCCGCCGAGCAGGCGTTCGGCCTTGCGGCGCTGGTTGACCGGCACGATGAAGGCGCTGATGCCCTTGTTGCCGGCGCGGCCGGTGCGGCCCGAACGGTGCAGCAGGGTTTCAGGATTGGTCGGCAGATCGGCATGGATGACGAGTTCGAGGCCCGGAAGATCGATGCCGCGGGCGGCGACGTCGGTGGCGATGCAGACGCGGGCGCGGCCATCGCGCATGGCCTGCAGCGCATGGGTGCGCTCGTTCTGCGTCAATTCGCCCGACAGCGCCACCACGGAGAAATTGCGGTTGCTGAGGCGCGCCGTCAGGTGGTTCACATTGGCGCGCGTGGAGCAGAACACGATGGCATTCTTCGCCTCGTAGTAGCGCAGCACGTTGACGATGGCGTTCTCGCGATCCGACGGCGCCACCAGCAGGGCGCGATATTCGATATCAGCATGCTGCTTTTCTTCCGATGCCACCTCGATGCGCACGGCATCGCGCTGATACTGCCTGGCAAGCTTGGCAATGCCGGCGGGAACGGTGGCGGAGAACATCAGCGTGCGACGATCATCCGGCGCCTGCTCGAGGATGTATTCGAGATCCTCGCGGAAGCCGAGATCAAGCATCTCGTCGGCCTCGTCCAGAACAGCGACGCGCACTTGCGACATGTCGAGCGCGTTGCGGCGGATATGGTCGCAGATGCGGCCGGGCGTGCCTACGACGATATGGGCCCCGCGCTCCAGCATGCGTCGTTCGGTGCGGATATCCATGCCGCCGACGCAGCTGGCAATCACCGCGCCCGTCATCTCGTAAAGCCATTCGAATTCGCGCTTCACCTGAAGGGCAAGCTCGCGGGTCGGCGCGATCACCAGCGCCAGCGGCGCCTCGGCGCGGCCAAAGCGCTCGGCGCCATCCGGCAGCAGCGTGGAGGCCATCGTCATCCCGAAGGCAACGGTCTTGCCGGAGCCGGTCTTGGCAGAAACCAGCGCATCGGCATCGGCAAGCTTCGGGTCGAGCATTGCCTGCTGCACCGGCGTCAGGGTCTCATAGCCGCGTTTCGACAACGCCTTGGCAATCGCCGGAACGGCGTTATTCAGTTCGGACATACATAAGGTCTTTCGGAGTATGGCGCATTTTCGCGCGGGGGGCCGCGGCGGAACGCGGCGGATATGGTGCGTGCTGTAGCGATTTGCGGCGCAAATGTCAAAGCGGAAGCCTTGTGCGGCTCAGCCGGTGCGGCACAGGGTAAATGGACAAGACAGGGCGGGTTGACCTTGGAATGCTGCCTGCACACATCTCCACACAACAGACAGTGTGGCCCCACCAACAGGAGAAACGCGCAATGTCCTTCTTTCCCGGCAACGATCCGGAGGCGGGTGATGCCTTTGCCTGTGACGCCATCGAGAACCTGATCATTCCGCGTTCCAGCGATATCGGCGGCTTTGCCGTGCGCCGCGCACTGCCGACCCGGCAGCGGCGCCTGGTCGGCCCCTTCATCTTCTTCGACCGCATGGGACCGGCCATCCTGAAAGCCGGCGAGGCGCTGGACGTGAAGCCGCATCCGCATATCGGGCTCTCCACCGTGACCTACCTGTTCGATGGCGAGATCAAGCACCGCGACAGCCTGGGCACCGAACTCGTCATCCGCCCCGGCGACGTGAACCTGATGACGGCCGGGCGCGGCATCGTGCATTCGGAACGCACGCCGGAAAACCTGCGCGGCCACCCGCTCTCCATGTCCGGCCTGCAGACCTGGCTGGCGCTGCCTGATGACAAGGAGGAAATCGATCCGGCCTTTGCCCACACGGCCAAGGAGGCCATGCCGGTCATCGATCTCGCCGGCATTTCCGGGCGCGTGGTGATGGGCTCGCTCGATGGTGTCACCTCGCCGGTGGCAACCTTCACCGACACGCTCTATGCCGATCTCGCGCTTGCCGCCGGCCGGCGGTTTCCCTTTTCCGCCCTGCATGAGGAACGCGCGATCTACATTCTCTCCGGCTCGCTGATCGTGGCCGGCGACCGCTTTGCGGCCGACCAGCTGCTGGCATTCCGGCCGGGCGACGAGATCACGCTGGAAGGCGGGCCGGAGGGCTGCCACTTGATGCTGTTCGGGGGCGCGGCACTGAATTCGAAGCGCTACATCTGGTGGAATTTCGTCTCCTCCTCGAAGGAGCGCATCGAGCAGGCCAAGGAAGAGTGGCGCACCGCCCGTTTCGACATCGTGCCGGGCGATGAAGACGAGTTCGTGCCTTTGCCTTGAGGGGGGAATTGCTATAGAAGCGCGGCTTCGTGACACTTGAAATGGCCGCGTTTCTGCTCATCTTGAGGGAGACAAAGGCTCCGACGAGAGCAGAAAAGGCATCAAACTCGTGACCTCCATGCCCCAGACGCCGCTTCTGGACCAGGTAAGCTGGCCCGCCGACCTGCGCAACCTCGAAGACCGCGACCTGCCGCAACTGGCGCGCGAACTGCGCGACGAGATGATCGATGCGGTCTCCAAGACCGGCGGACATCTGGGTGCGGGCCTTGGCGTGGTGGAACTGACGATTGCCATCCACAAGGTGTTCAACACGCCGGACGACCGGCTGATCTTCGATGTGGGCCACCAGTGCTATCCGCACAAGATCCTGACCGGCCGGCGCGAGCGCATCCGCACACTGCGCCAGGAAAGCGGGCTCTCCGGCTTCACCAAGCGCGCCGAGAGCGAATACGATCCGTTCGGCGCCGCCCACTCCTCCACCTCTATTTCCGCCGGCCTCGGCATGGCGGTGGCGGCGGATCTTTCCGGAAAGCCGCGCAACGTGATTGCCGTAATCGGCGACGGCGCGATGTCGGCCGGCATGGCGTACGAAGCGCTGAACAATGCCGGCGCGCTGGATGCCCGCCTGATCGTCATCCTGAACGACAACGACATGTCGATTGCCCCGCCGACGGGAGCCATGAGCGCCTATCTGGCGCGTCTGGCGTCGGGCCGCAGCTACATGGGTTTCCGCGAGTTCGGCAAGAAGCTGACCGCCTATCTCGGCAAGAATGTCGACCGCGCCATTACGCGGGCCGTGGAACATGCGCGCGGCTATGTGACCGGCGGCACCATGTTCGAGGAGATGGGCTTTTACCACATCGGCCCGATCGACGGGCATTCCTTCGAGCATCTTCTGCCGGTGCTGCGCAATGTCCGCGACAATGCCAAGGGCCCGGTGCTGATCCATGTGGTGACGCAGAAGGGCAAGGGCTATGCCCCCGCAGAAGCGGCCGCAGACAAGTATCATGGCGTCAACAAGTTCGATGTGATCACCGGCGCGCAGGCGAAGGCCAAGCCGAATGCGCCGAGCTATACATCCGTGTTTGCCGATGCGCTGGTGCAGGAAGCGGCGCTTGACGAGAAGATCGTCGGCATCACCGCCGCCATGCCCTCCGGCACCGGGCTCGACAAGCTGCAAAACCTCTATCCCGCCCGCACCTTCGATGTGGGCATTGCCGAACAGCATGCGGTGACCTTTGCCGCCGGTCTTGCCGCCGAAGGCTACAGGCCTTTCTGCGCGCTCTATTCCACCTTCCTGCAGCGCGGTTACGACCAGGTGGTGCATGACGTGGCGATCCAGGGCCTGCCCGTGCGCTTCCCCATCGACCGCGCCGGTTTTGTCGGCGCCGACGGCCCGACCCATGCCGGCTCCTTCGACACCGGCTTCCTCGCCTCGCTGCCCGGCTTCGTGGTGATGGCCGCCGCCGACGAGGCGGAGCTGAAGCACATGGTGCGCACCGCCGCCGCTTACGACGACGGCCCGATCTCCTTCCGTTATCCGCGCGGTGAAGGCGTGGGCGTCGAACTGCCGGAACGCGGCGAAATCCTTGCGATCGGCAAGGGCCGGGTGATGAAGCAGGGCGCCAAGGTGGCGCTCCTCTCCTTCGGCACGCGGCTCGCCGACTGTCTGCTCGCCGCCGAAGATCTCGATGCCGCAGGCCTTTCCACCACTGTTGCCGATTCCCGCTTCGCAAAACCGCTCGACCACGACCTCATCCGCCAGCTCGCCCGCCACCACGAGATCGTGGTAACCGTGGAGGAAGGCGCCGTTGGCGGTTTCGGTTCACAGGTCATGCACTTCCTCGCCAACGAGGGCCTGCTCGACACCGGCCTCAAGATCCGCTCGCTGGTGCTGCCCGACCTCTGGATGGACCAGGCCAAGCCCGAGGTGATGTATGCCAAGGCCGGGCTGGACCGCGCCGGCATCGTGAAGACGGTGTTCAGCGCGCTTGGGCGTGGGGTTCAGGTGGGCGCGGCTGGATGACCTAAGGGCCGGGGCTGTAACAGGCTGTGGCCGGGTGCGGATGGCATGGATCCTCGGGTCAAGCCCGAGGATGACGGCGTGGTGAGCGTTGCCGGAAGAAGAGCACCGACGGCCAGGACGATAGCGCGGACGCGGTCGATGGGGCGTACTCCTCGTGGGCGATGTCCGGCAGGACGGAAGAGGATACCCCCGCACCGCCCTCTCCTGCCCCCCCAAAAAGCCGGCGCGGCCCCGCGACCGCGCCGCTGAACGCCCTCAAGGCCGCTTCAGCACCTTGAACGCATAGAACTGCGTCTTCTGCTGGGCCGAAAAATTGTTGTCGGCGACGAAGACGAGAAGGTCGCTGCCGTCCGCGCCCTTGGCGAAGGTCATGCCCTCGATATTGTCGGGCTCAAGGCCGATTGCGCGCATGTCGAGGACCTGGCTCTTGCGCACCGGCACGATGGGCTGGTCGGTCTTCACCAGAGAGGCGATGGCGGAAACGTCGGTCGCGCCCTCAGTGTCGATCATGAAGAGCTTGATCGAGGTGCCAAAGCCTTCCGCAAAGCCGCGTTCGATGACGAGCAGGCGGTGGTCGTCGAGCGCCAGGATTTCCGGAACGCCGTTGTCGTTCCAGCCCTTTTCCTTCTTCGGCGCCTGGCTGATCGGCTCGACGGGATAGACATACTGCGCCTTCGGCTCCCCGCTTGCCGCATCATAGCGGATCATGCGGGCAAGCGCGCCGGTGGTGAGGCTGGAGATCGGGCCATCCTGGTTGAGGGCGGATTCGGTCTGAACCATCAGGTCGCCGTTCGGCAGGAAGGCAAGGCCCTCGAAGGCGAGGTTGTTGCGGATGCCGCTCGCATTGTCGGCGGTCGGGGCAAAGCCCTGCGGCAGGGTGAGCTCGCGCAGGAACGATCCGTCCGGCCGGGCCACGCGCACGAAGGGCGGCAGCAGCTGCTTGGCATCGCCCTCGCTCGTCCAGTAGATCCCGTCCTGGCCGAGGCGGATCGCTTCCGGATCGACGGCCTTTGCCGCAAAGGCCTCGCCCTTTTCCGTCTTCAGGGTCACGGTGCGCAGAACCTTTACATCCCTGATGCCGGCGGCGGACGCGTCGATGGCAAGTTCATGGAAGCGGGCCGGCGCCTTTTCGGACCGGTCGTCGGAGATCGCGATGTAATGGCCGCTCGCGAGGTCGAAATCGAGGCCGGAGAGGCCGCCAAGCTCCACGCCGTCGACCACGGTGCCGGTCGCGATGTCGAATTCGCCCGCATAGGCAAGGCTGATCGTGGCGGCGCAATCGCCAAACGGGCACGGCGTCGAAACCGTGGTGCCGATCTCGGTGGCAAGCGCGAAGCCGCAGGAGAGAAGGGTAAGGGCAGTACCGGCGAACAATGACCTGATCATGATGTCGCGTCCTTGAAAAAGGCCGTGGGGGCGCAAGCGGCGGGCGTCACGGCAGGTCGCCTCGCGCCCTCTCCCTAGACCCCGATCTTTGCAGGGATATAACGCCCGCCTGCCTTTCCGTCGCTCCGTGCCACCCATGCTGCGCATGAAAAGGGGCCGGACGATGCCGGCCCCGATCATCGGTCAACGGTCATGGACCGCGCTCAGAACTCTTCCCAGTTTTCCGCCGGGCGGCTGGCAGGCGCGCTGGTGCCAAAGGCCTGGGACAGCTTGTTGCGCAGCGCGCCTGCCGGCGAGGCGACCGGGCGGGCAGAGGCGGGCGCGGCGACCGGCCCGCGGGCCGTCGCCGGCCGGGCGGCTGGCGGTGAGACGGGCCGCGCCGCCGTCTGCGGTGCTGTGCCGCGCGCGGCAAGGCCAGCCGCCGGGGTTGTCCTGGGGCTGGAGAAGGCCGGGCGTTCGAGGGGCGCCCCTGCCCCGCTGCCAAGGCGGAACTGGCGCAGCAGCGTATCGAGTTCACCGGCCTCGCGGGCCAGCGCATGGCTTGCCGCCGTCTGTTCTTCCACCATGGCGGCATTCTGCTGGGTGTTCTGGTCCATGGCGCTGATCGCCGTGTTGATCTCCTGCAGGCCGGTGGACTGTTCGCGCGAGGACACCACGATTGCCTGGATGTTCTCGTTGATTTCCAGAACCTCGGTGACGATCGCCTGCAGCGCCTCGCCGGTTTCGCCGACCAGCGCCACGCCGGCATCCACCTGCTGGCTGGAATTGGTGATGAGACCCTTGATCTCCTTGGCCGCATTGGCAGAGCGCTGGGCGAGTTCGCGGACTTCCTGCGCGACGACCGCAAAGCCCTTGCCGGCTTCCCCGGCACGCGCCGCTTCCACGCCGGCATTCAGCGCGAGAAGGTTGGTCTGGAAGGCGATGTCATCGATCACGCTGATGATGTTGATGATTTCGTGCGAGGACTTGGAAATGCCTTCCATGGCCGCCACCGCCCGGCGCACCACATTGCCGGAGCGTTCGGCGCTCTGGCGGGCGCGCTCCACCCGCTGGCCGACATCCTCGGCCCGCTTGGCGGAATCGCGCACGGTGGTGGTGACCTGTTCCACCGCCGCCGCCGTCTGCTCGACGGAAGCCGCCTGCCGCTCGGTGCGCTTGGCCAGGTCATCGGTCGCGGCGCGGATTTCGGCCGCACCGGCATTGATGGCCGAGGCATTGCGGCCCACGCCCTGCATGGCGTCCTGCAGCTTTTCGAGCGCCTGGTTGAAATCCACCCGTAGGCGGTCGAGATGCGGGGCGAAGGGCTTGTCGATGCGATAGGCCACATTGCCTTCGGCGAGGTTCGACAGGCCGCCTGCCAGCCCGTTCATCGCAAACTCGATTTCGGCCGCCTCATGCGCCTTGCGCGCATCATTCGTCTGGCGCTCGCGATCGCTGGTCTGGCGCATCTCGTCGGTCTCGCGCGAGAGGCGCAGCTTCTCGATCGCGGCATCCTTGAACACGGCCACCGCCTTGGCCATCTTGCCCACTTCGTCGCCGCGGTCGAGGGCCGGCACCGTGATGTCATGCTTGCCGGCGGCAAGCTCCGACATGGCCTCCGTCATGCCGACGATCGGGCTGACGATGGCGCGGGACAGAAGCGCAATCAGGCCGACGGAAATCACGCCGGCGACCGCGCCGCCGACGAGCAGCGTCAGAAGCAGGCTGGTATGGGCGGCCTCCTGGCGGGCAAGCGTCTGCTGCATCAACTCGGCCACCTGCGCCTTGAGACGGGTGGCAGCGGCGCGGAAGGCAGCCATCTGGCTGGCGCTGTTGCCGGCAGCGCTGGTGAGGGCTGCAACGGCATCGCCCCCCTTGTCCTGGCGCGCCTTGATCTGCGGCTCGACTACCTCCTGGTGGAAGGCATCGGACGCACGGCGCATGTCGTCGATGGTCGAGACCAGCGCCGGGAAATCGCTGGCCTGCTTGCGGGCTTCGGTCAGGGCTGTCACCACGCTGTCGCGGGCGGTGCGCACGCTGCGCAGCATGTCATCGCTGCCGGACATCAGGTAACCGCGCTGCGACATGCCTTCTTCGAGCTGGCCTTCCAGCGCCAGGCTGACGGCTGCGGCAATCGCCTGCGCCTGGGCCTGATCGCGGCTGGCCTGGCTCGACTTGAGCCCCTGCCAGTAGACCATGGCCGAAGCCAGCAGGCAGACGGACATGAGGGCCAGAAAGGTGCTGATCAGCTTCTTGTTCAGGGAGAGGTTCTTCAAGGACATTGGCTTTCTGCGACTTCTTCACTTCGTCCGGCGCGAGCGCACCGATGATGACCCGCATAAAGAGCGCGATTCACTTAATATGGGATTGAGAAACTATGCAGAATGTCGCGCTATCCTCACATCTGCTTAAGGTTTGGCGGAGGCCTTCCGGCACAAAGCGCTTGCCTTGCCGGCGCATCACCGTCATTGGACTGGCCATGACCTCTTCCGACGATTTGAGACTGGACCAGCTTCTCGTGGCCCGCGGCCTGTTTTCCAGCCGTTCGCGCGCCCGCGACGCTATTCTGCGCGGCACCGTCAAGGTGAACGGCGAAACCGTGCTGAAACCCGGCCAGGTGCTGGCAGCCGATGTGCGGCTGTCGATCGACGATCCCGCCCGCGACTACGTGTCGCGCGCGGCGCTGAAGCTCGTCGCGGCGCTGGACCATTTCGGGCTTGATCCGAAAGGCCGGTCCTGCCTGGATATCGGCGCCTCCACCGGCGGCTTTACCGAGGTACTGCTGGAGCGGGGCGCAGCGCATGTGGTGGCCGTCGATGTCGGCCATGGGCAGATGCATCCGCGCATCGCAGAAGATCCGCGCGTCACCAATCTGGAAGGGCTGAACGCCCGCGCCCTCACCCGCGCGGATGTGGGGGGTCTCTCCTTCTCGCTCGTCGTCTCGGATGTCTCCTTCATTTCGCTGAAGCTCGCGCTGCCGCCGGCGCTGAAGCTTGCCGAGCCGCAGGCCCTGTGTGCCCTGCTCGTGAAACCACAGTTCGAGGCGGGCCGCGAGGCGATCGGCAAGGGCGGCCTGCTGAAGGCGCCGGAAACCGCACCGGATGTGGCGGCGGAGCTGGAACGCTGGCTGGTGGAGGAGATGGGCTGGACGAGCCTCGGCCTGATCCCGTCCCCGATCGCCGGCGGCGACGGCAATCAGGAATATCTTCTGGCAGGACGCAAACCATGAGCACCGAGACCGTCACCATCCAGCGCCTCGGCGCTCAGGGCCACGGCATCGTCCACGGCACGGACGGCCCGATCTACGTGCCCTTCGCGCTGCCCGGCGAAACCGTGGCGATTGCCCGCAACGGCAACCACGGTACCGTCATGTCGACCACCACCACCTCGCCCGACCGCATCGCGCCGCTCTGTCGCCATTTCGGGCCGGACAGCGATGCCTGCGGCGGCTGTTCGCTGCAGCATCTGGCGGATGCGCCCTATCACGCCTTCAAGCGGCAGCTGGTGGTGGATGCGCTGAAATCCAGGGGGCTTGAGCCCGAGATCGGTGATCTCCTGCAGGCGAAACCCCACCAGCGCCGCCGCGTGACCTTTTCCGTGCGCCGCACCGAAAAGGAGCTGCTGCTCGGCTTCAACCGGGGCGAGAGCCACACCATCATCTCGATTGCCGAATGTCCCATCGCGTCCGATGGCATCGTCAGCCGGCTACAGACGATCCGCCGGCTGGCAGCGGCCCTCAGCGTCACCGCGCAGCCCTGGCGGCTGACGGTGACGGAGACGCTGACCGGTCTCGATCTCGCCGCCGAGGGTCTGAAAGCCCTGTCCGACGCCGAACGGCGGGCGGTGGTGGATTGCGTGCTGCAGCTGAAGGGCATCGCGCGCGTCTCGATTGCCGGCGACATTCTGGTGGAACCGCAAAAGCCGTTGCTCGATTTCGGCGGCGTGCCGGTGGTCCTGCCGCCCGGTGGCTTCACCCAGGCAACGCGCGAGGCGGAAGAGGCGATGGCGGCGCTGGTTCTTGCCCATCTCGGCAAGGCAAAGCGCGTGGCGGACCTGTTTGCCGGCGCCGGCACCTTTGCGCTCAGGATCGCCCGGCAGGCCAAGGTGCATGCGGTGGAAAGCGATCCGAAGGCAATCGAGGCGCTGGATCAGGCCGCACGCCGCGCGCAGGGGCTGAAGCCGGTGACGGTGGAGCGGCGCGACCTGTTCCGCCGCCCGCTGACTGCGCAGGAGCTGAAGGTCTATGACGCGGTGGTGTTCGATCCGCCGCGCGCCGGCGCCGAGGAGCAGGTGAAGGAACTGGCACGCTCCGGCGTCAAAAAGATCGCCGCCGTCAGCTGCAATCCGCTGACGCTCGCCCGCGACCTTGCCCTCCTGACCGCTGCCGGCTACCGGATCGCACATGTTGCGCCGATCGACCAGTTCCTGTGGTCAACGCATGTGGAAGCGGTGGCACTGCTGGAGAAATAAAGAGGGCCCCGTTCGGGCTGCGCCGCGCAGGCTGCAAACCCTGGAGGACGTCCGAGCCAAAAGCGCGTCAGCGGTTTTGCGTCCGGACTGCGGGAAAACAAAGAGACAGAGCATGTCAGGGGATCCGGTTTTCACCGGAAACTCTAGCCGCCAATCTGCAGCGTTCCGCTGCCGGTGACAGTGTCGCAGCGGCAGCGCCCGCCCACCCGGCCGGGCTCCGCCCGACAGACCGAGGGGCGCTTCGTGCCGGCGCTCTTCGGCGGATCAATCACGCAGTAATAGCGCTGCCGTGGCTGGAAATCCTTGTCGTTGTAGACGCGGGTATTGGGTCCGCTGCCGGCGGCCCAGACATCCGGAGCCGCCAGCAGAAGAAGAAGGGAACCGGCCAGCAGCCTGTTCATGAGAAGCCTCCACGGGAGAGTGAACAGCCCAAGCTTCGGCCCTTCGCCTTAACGCCGCGTCAACGGCGAAACCTCAGCGCTTGAGAAAGGCCTCGAAAGCCGCGCGCGCCTCGGCGCTCTTCAGCTGCGCGGAAAAATGCACCATCTCGGCATCGATGCGGGCCAGCACCGCGGCGGGGCTCGGGCGCACGAGATCGCGGGCGATCTTCAGCGCGCCCGCCGGCTTTGCCGCGAGCTTGGCGGCGATGGCGAGCGTCTCGGCCTCGACCTCCTGCGGGCTGACAACCTTCCAGACGAGGCCGGCGGCACGCGCCTCCTCGCCCGAAAAGCCCTCGCCGGCGGCGAGCAGTGCAAAGGCCCGCTGCTGACCCATCACCGCCGGCGCCAGCAGGCTGGAGGCGGCTTCCGGCACCAGCGCCAGATCCACGAAGGGCGTCCGGAACAGGCTGCGGGCGGAGGCGACGGTCAGGTCGCAATGCAGGTGCAGCGTGGTGCCGATGCCGATCGCCAGCCCGTCGACGCCCGAGACCAGCGGCTTTTCGAACGTGGCGAGCGCCTTCAGGAAATCCACCGCGGCTGGCGGCTCGCTGCTGCCGGACAGGGCATAGCTCAGGAAATCGCCCATGTCGTTGCCGGCGGAGAAGCAGCCTTCCGTCCCGAGAAAGGTAACAGCGCGGATCGCCTCGTCCGCTGCCGCCTGCGTGAGGCCGCCGACCATCTTGCGATACATTTCTGCGGTGATGGCGTTCTTCTTCTCCGGCCGGTTGAGGCGGATCACCAGCACGCCGGGATGGACGTCGGAGCATTCGATCAGGATGTGGTCGGTCACGGCTGGGTCTCCTGGGGCGAACAGTTGGCGCACGCGGTGTTCAAATCCCAGCATGCAGACGAACGAGAATAATCCCCCTCTGGCCTGCCGGCCATCTCCCCCACAAGGGGGGAGATCACGAGAGGCGCGGCCTCTCCTCACGACGGAGGTCGGAGCGAGGCAGCAGAAGCCCTCCCCCTTATGGGGAGGGGTTTAGGCCAGCAACACGCGCGCGGCGGCAAGGCTTGCCGCGCCATGGATGACGCGGTCCTTCAGCGCGGCCGTTTCGGCGATCAGGTTTTCCGCGGCAAAGCGGCAGAGCGCGATGCGCTGTTCCGCCCCATGCGCGGCGTCCGCCAGCGCGCCCTTGGCGAGATAGGCGCCGGTGAGCGCAAGGCCGAACAGGCGCAGGTAAGGCGTGGCGCCCGACAGCGCCTCGGCCAGCGCGCCCTCCGCCTGACGGGTGAGCAGCCAGTCGGTCGCAGCTTCGAGATCGTCGAGGCTGGCGCTCAGACGGGACGCCGTCTCGCCAAAGCCGTCGCGGTTCGAGGCGGCGACGGCCTCAGCCACCTGCCGCAGTTCGGCGATGAAGCCGCGCACCTGCGCACCAGTGGAGAGCGGCAGCTTGCGCACGACGAGATCGATCGCCTGGATGCCGTTGGTGCCCTCGTAAATCGGAGCGATGCGGGCATCGCGCAGCAGGCGGGCGGCACCCGTTTCCTCGATGAAGCCCATGCCGCCATGCACCTGGATGCCGAGCGAGGCGACGTCGACACCGACATCGGTGGCGAAGGCCTTGGCGATCGGGGTCAGCAAAGCCGCACGCTCCTGGAAATGGCGCGCCTCCTCGCCGTCCGCCCGGTGGGAGAGATCGATGGCATGCGCGCAGGCATAGCAGATGGCGCGCGCGCCCTGCGTCAGCGCCTTCATCGTCACCAGCATGCGCGCGACATCCGGATGCTCGATGATCGGGCTCATGCCGGACGCCGCCTGAGCAGAGGAGGCCGCGCCACCCCAGGCCGGGGCACGCCCCTGCGTGCGCTCGCGGGCATAGGCGATCGCCTTCTGCGTGGCGGCCTCGGCGGTCGCAACCCCCTGCATGCCGACGGCGAGGCGTGCATTGTTCATCATGGTGAACATGCAGGCGAGGCCCTTGTTCTCCTCCCCGACCAGCCAGCCGATGGCGCCCGGCTCCTCGCCGAAACGGCCGTCGCCATAGATCATCGTGCAGGTGGGCGAGCCATGGATGCCGAGCTTGTGCTCCAGCGAATGGCAGAACAGATCGTTGCGGGGTCCAAGCGAGCCATCCTCGTTGACGAGGAATTTCGGAACGAGGAACAGCGAGATGCCGCGCGTGCCGGCCGGCGCGTCCGGCAGGCGGGCCAGCACCAGATGGATGATGTTGTCGGCCGCATCGTGATCGCCCCAGGTGATGTAGATCTTCTGGCCGAAGATGCGATAGGTGCCGTCAGCCCGGCGCTCGGCGCGCGTCTTCAGCGCACCGACATCGGAGCCGGCCTGCGGCTCGGTCAGGTTCATGGTGCCCGTCCATTCTCCGGAGACGAGCTTTTCGACGTAGCGTTCCTGCAGGCTGCGGCTGCCATGCGCCATCAGCGCCTCGATGGCGCCGATCGTCAGCGTCGGCCCGAGCGTGAAGCCGATCGAGGCGGAATTCCACATTTCCAGCGTCGCGACGTTCAGCATGTGCGGCAGGCCCTGCCCGCCGAATTCCTCCGGACCCGTCAGCCCGTTCCAGCCGCCGGCGCACCAGGCCTTGTAGAGATCGACCCAGCCATCCGGCGAGATCACCTTGCCCTCCACCAGACGCGCGCCCTGCGTATCGCCGATGGGGCTCAGCGGCGCCACTTCCTCGCCGGCAAACCGCCCGGCTTCGGAGAGAATCGCATCGACCAGATCCTCGCTCAGATCGCCAAGACGGCCATTCGCCAGCGCGGCCGACAGGCCCGCGACATGTCTCAGGGTAAACGCGATTTCCTCGACGGGCGCCTTGTACATCCGATCTCCTCCAAAAGGTCGTGACGGACAGAAACACCACCTCCTCGTGGCGCCGCTCCTGCCCTGATGCTTCCCTTTTCGGCTAATTGATTTTTACGTAAACGTCAAATGTTTTGCATGCGCGCGCCCTCCTGTCGCAGCCTTGCAACGTGCGCCATCATGTTGGTGTGGCAGAGTGCCGGTAGAAACGAATTCTGATGCGTCGGAACGGCAAAGATCGCTACCGCTTGCCTGTCCGCGCCGGCGCGGCAACGGCCCGGCGCGTACGGGAGGCCTTGAGCGCCCGGCATCGGAAAGAGACGCCGCAGCCGCGAAGGAGCCTGACATGCTATCCATCGTCCAGTCCATTCCGGGCCTCGTCTGGGCCTATGATTTCGACAGTGACAACCGGTCCTGCCGGCGCCTTCCCCCGGATGCGACGCGCGAGGATCTGGGCGACTTGCAGACGGGCTTCCGCTGGCTGCACCTCAACCTTGCCGACCAGCGGGTGGGCGCCTTTCTCGAGGAATTCTCGCAGCTGCCGCCGCAGGTCATCACCGCGCTGACGACGCATGAAACGCATGCCTCGATCACGCTGGAAGACGGCATGATCTACGGCACGCTGGTGGATTTCCAGCGCGAGTTCGATGAGGAAACGCGCGACATCGGCTGGCTGCATTTCGCCGTCTGCGACAATATCCTGGTCACCACCCGGCTGCAGCCGCTGCGCTCCATCGACCGGGTGCGTGCGGCGGTGGAAAAGAACCCGTCCCGCTATCGCCAGCCGATCGACATCTTCGAACTGATCGTCGCCGAATTCCAGCGCACGCTGATCTCGCTCGTCATCGAGCTGACCGACGAGCTGAACCAGATCGAGGATGTGGTCTATGGCGCCACCACGCAGGACGAGCGGCGGCGGCTGGCACCGATGCGCCGCACGGTGGTGCGCCTGCATCGCCATCTGCGCACGGTGCTGACCCTGTTCCGCCGTGCCGCCGCCGCCGACGAGGACGAGATGCCGGAGGGCTTTCACGATGTCTCCGGCCGCCTGACCAGCCGGCTCGAGGCCGTCGACCACGATGTCTATGCCCTGCAGGACCGGGCCCGCCTGCTGCATGAAGAAATCGACTCCAAGCTCTCCTCGGAGACGAACCGCCACCTCTACATTCTCTCGCTGATGACGGCCTTCCTGCTGCCGCCTTCGCTGGTGACCGGCTTCTTCGGCATGAACACGGAAGCCCTGCCCTTCGCGCATGCCGAGCACGGCACCTTCTACGCCTTCGGCCTGATGACGCTGTCGGTCGGCGGCGCCTGGTGGCTGCTGCGACGCGCCGGCATTCTCTGACATTGCCTTGAAGGAAAAGGCCGCCCGGAGTTTCCGGACGGCCCTTCCTGTCGATCGATTGTCGGCCAGCTGCTCAGTAGTAAGGTGAGTAGCAGGCCTGGCGCGGCCCTTCATAGGGCTGGAACGTGTTCGAATAGGCGTCATAGGAGCGGTAGCGCGCCGAGCACCATTCGAAATGGCGCGGATTGACGCCGGACGGAATGCCGGGGGCTGCAGGCGCCACATGGCGCGGCTGCGAGGCGGCGGCGCCGGCAATCAGTGCACCGGCGGCAAAGGCTGCCAACGGCACCCAGGCATTGCTGGAGCGGTGATGGCGGCGCTCATAGCGGCCATAGCGATCATCCCGATAATCGCGGCGATCCCAGCGGCGGTCCCAGCGACGATCGTCGTGGCGCCAGTAGCGATAGTCGTCGCGGTACTGCACCTGGATCGGCTGGCCTTCCACCGTCCCGGTGGAGGCGGCAGGCGCCGGCACCAGCGGCATGGCCTGCGACGGCAAGACGGACACGGCCATCATCGATACGGAGAGGCCGGCAATGGTCAGCTTTTTCATCAGACTGTTCATGATCAATCTCCATTCCCGACAGTTGGGGGTCTGAGCCTCGGCCGGAATGAAACCGGCTCGTGCAGCGCAGACGATGAAGGCAATCTAGGATTAGTCACCTGAACCGGTCATTAACGACCCGTTCATCCGGCAACAGGTACCGGAGGCCCGCAGGCAGGCCTCCGGCAAACACATCAATAGGGCGAATTGCAGAGGCGACGTTCACCATAGCTGTTGGCGACATAGGTGTTGTCGAACGCGCGGTATGTCTTGTAGCGCTGCTCGCACCAGGCATAATGACTCTGCGAATAGCGACCCGGCCGCACGCGATCCGGCGTGATCGGCCGCATCTGCTGGAGGGCACCCCCGGTAATGGCCCCGGCCGCAAAGGCGGCGAGCGGGAACCAGAAGCCATCCTGATAGCGATAGCCCGGGCGACGTTCGCGATAGCCGCGATAGCCGTTCATATAGCCCGGGCGTTCCGCACGATACACGCGTGGCGGCAACTGGCGAAGGTTCGGACGGTCATTGCCCCAGCGATGCAGCCGATAGCGCGGATCCTCGCGGTCACGGAACAGGACCTGGGCCTGCACCACCGGCAGTTCGGCATGAGCCGGCGCAGCCACGGGCGGAAGCGGCATCGCGCCCGCCGGCGAGAGGGCTGCAACGGCAACGGTGAAGGCCGTTGCCAGGATGGCGAATTTCTTCCTCATCTCGGATGTGTTTCCTCTTGTCGTTTGTGAACCGGGAAACGCAGGACAGCGGCCCGTGGTTCCGTCACAACCCCGTGTGGTACAAGAGCGAAACACATGTCAGGCAATCTCACGCCTGATGCCGTCAGACCTCGATCTCGATATCGCCCTTCGGCCGCGAGCAGCAGGCCAGAATATAGCCCTCCTCGATCTCCTCGTCGAGAATGCCGCCATTGTGGTTCATATCCACGGCACCGGACAGCATCATCACGCGGCAGGTGCCGCAGAGGCCGGATTCGCACGCGGCGCCAATGCGGATGCCGTTGGCACGCGCCGTCATCAGCACCGTCTCGCCCGGTTTGCAGGCCGCCTGCTTGCCGGCCAGCGCAAAGGAGATGATCGCCGGCGCCTCGCCCTCGGCAAGGGCGGCCGCCTCCGGCTCCACGGTCTGCACCGCCGGCTGGAAGCTTTCCTGGTGATAGCGCCTCATGTCGAAACCGGCGCCTTCCAGCGCCGAGCGCACCGCCGCCATGAAGGGCTCCGGCCCGCAGCAGAAGATGGTGCGGTCGAGGAAATCCGGCGCGAGCAGCGAGATCTTCGCCCGGTCGACAAACCCGCGCAGGCCATGCCAGGGCTCGGCGCGGCCGCAATGTTCGACGACGAAGCCGAGGTTCAGTTTCGGCATCAGCCGCGACAGGTTTTCCAGCTCGTGGCGGAAGATGATCTCCGAGGGCGAGCGGGCGCAGTTGATGAAGACGATGTCGGAGAGCGGCGCGCGATCGGCCATGTCACGCGTCATCGACATCATCGGCGTGATGCCGGATCCGGCCGAAATGAACAGGTACTTCTCGCCCGGATGTTTCACATAGGAGAAGTCGCCGAGCGGGCCATAGGCGCGGATCGACATGCCGGGCTTGAAGTTCTCGAACAGCCAGCGGGTGCCGATGCTGTCCTTCTGCGCCTTCACCGTGACCGCGAGCGCGTAAGGGCGCGAGGGGCTGGAGGAGAGCGTATAGGTGCGCATCACCGGCTCCGGGCCGACCGGGATTTCCAGCGTGACGAACTGGCCGGGCAGATAGCGGAACCAGGCCGGCTTCTCCGCCTTGAACGTGAAGGTCATCACGTCGGGTGCCTCCAGCGTCACGGAGGTGCATTCGAGCCGGTGCAGCCGGTCGCTCCACGGCTGCAACTGGTCGACATGCTGGTAGGTCACGGCCATGCTCATTGCGCTCTCAATTCCCCGCTCAAGTCCCCTCTTGCCCTCTCACCCGGATCAGGCGACGGCGTGAAGCCGCGCCTGATCGCCCTGCAGGCGGTTCAGCATGAAGTTGGTGTACCACTCCACGAACTGCATGACACCGCCTTCGTGATCGGGCGAATAGGGGCCGGGCTCATAGGCGGGCGAGCGGATGCCGAAGGCATTTTCCTCGACGATCGAGCGGTCCTGGTCGTTGGTCATGTTCCACACATGCGTCAGTTCCTCGAGGTCGTAATCGACGCCCTCGACCGCATCCTTGTGCACCAGCCAGGTGGTGGTGACAGCGGTTTCCTCCGCCGAGATCGGCAGCACGCGGAAGGAGATCGCATGGTCGCCCAGCATGTGGTTCCAGGTGGTGGGATAGTGGAACAACAGCATGGTGCCGATATGGCTGATCTTCACGTCGTCCGAGAGCGGCCGCTTGACGGCGCGCTGGCCGGACATGGTGTAGCTTTCGGCATCCTGGATCAGCGGCATGCGCGCGACACGGAACTGGCCGCTCTGGTGCATGTTGAAACTGCTCGGCAGGCCGGCGCCCTCGCAGCGCTCCCAGTGCTCGGAAATGAACGGATCATCGGCAGCCCCCTGCACGCCGGTCGCCGTCGGCGCTTCCGGATAGGTGCGGCAGAGTTCCGGATGGTTGCCGGCGCAGTGGTAGCATTCGCGGTTGTTTTCCCAGACGAGCTTCCAGTTGCCCTTCTCGATGATGGTGTTCTTATGGGCGACCTTGGCCTCCCACAGGCGATGCGGCGCCATGTAGGGCTCGATCGTGGCCCGCACCGGCGCAAAGTCCGGCGCCTCGTTGGCAAGGCAGATGAAGATATAGCCGCCGACGGTTTCGCAATGGACGGGTTTCATGCCGAATTCGGACTTGTCGAAGTCCTCGCCCATCTGGCGGGCAAAGACCAGCGAGCCGTCGAGGTCATAGGTCCACTGGTGGTAGGGACAGACGAGCTTGGCCGACGCGCCCTTCTCCTGCGTGCAGACGCGGTGGCCGCGATGCCGGCAGGTGTTGTGGAAGGCGCGGATCAGCTTGTCGCGGCCGCGCACGATGACAACAGGGTAGTCGCCGATCTGCACCGTGACGTAATTGCCGGCGCGCGGGATTTCGCAATCATGACCGATGAACAGCCAGTCGCGATACCAGATCATTTCGAGGTCCAGCTTGAAATAATCGGCGTCGATGTAGAAGGGCTGCTCCAGGCTGTAGCCGGGACGCTGGTTCTTCAGTTGCCGCAGCACCGTATTGCGAATGTCCATCTTCGGTTCCTGTCGATGGCGGCGATGCGACGGCACGCGGACAGGCCGCCGGCCACCGAGCCCTGCGGTCCGCTACTGTCACCCACCGCGATGGGTCACACTGTCACTCGGGCTGGTCTGAGGCGGAAGGTGCCGGCATTTTGCCTGTGCGACCTCCCAGGTCTCCGCCGTGGGAAGGGGCGAAGCCTCGAGTGTTTCATCTATAGCGGAGGCCTTCGCCGACCTACAGGGTGCAATGCGACATGCTTTTCCGCATTGACGACAAAAACGCGACATGTCGCAAGCCGGTCACACGGGCATTCTCCCTGCAAAAGCAGGTGATTGGCGAGGGAAACCGGCGGCGGAAGCGACCCGTTTGCGGCGCAAATGGAACAGCCACCCGCTTGCGCAACCGCAAGCCTGCGTCAAGCATCCGCCTTTATCCTTCTCCCCGTCTCGAGGGAGTGAAGAACCGTGGATGCCAAGGCAAAGCGTAGATATTTCGACATCCGCCCGACGCCTGGCGCAGGCCAGCCGCCGAAGGCCGCCACCCATTCGGAATTCCTGCGCACCGGCCGCATTTCGCGCAACCGGCGCGACTGGCTGCCGGAAGAGCGTCGCTATCTCACCTATGAGGAGGTGGCCGAGCGTACCGAAAGACGGCTGTCCGCGGCCGGCGAGAAGACGCATGAGCGGATCAATGCGGTGCACCGCGCCATCCGCTTCCCGAAGATCGTCTTCAGCCGGGCGCTTTCCGAAAGCCCGCATCTCGGCTACTGCCACGTCACCGCGGCCCGCACCGTCTTCGAACGCACCCCGCCGATCCACTGGTCCTTCTACATCTGCAATTTTCTCGCCGAGATCGGCGAGGCCGAGCAGTTCTTCGAACGCATCCGCACCGATTACGACCGCATGTATTTCGCCGTCGCCCTCGATCTGCAGCCGACCGGCGAGGCGCGCATCAACCGCACGGTGCGCGACAACGGCATCCTGTTCCGCACCAGCGATCCGCAGGAGGCGCTGAAGAACGTACTGATCCTCGGCGCACCGGACGAGGCGTTGCGCGCCATTCTGCGCAAGCTCTGAAAGCGTTTGCAGAGAACGGGCGTTTGGCGCTATTGCAGCCGTCATGGCAGCACGCATCATCGATATCGCGACAGATCGCGCCCTTGCACTGACCGAGGCCTCGGCACGTCTTGGCGAAGGCTTGCCGATCGCCATCCCGACCGAAACCGTCTACGGGCTGGCGGCCGATGCCACCAATCCGGCCGCCGTCACCCGCATCTACGAGACCAAGGGACGGCCACGCTTCAACCCGCTGATCTGCCACATGGCGGATCTGGCGATGGCCGAGCGTCACGCGATCTTCGATCCGGTATCGCGCCTCCTTGCCGAAGCCTTCTGGCCGGGGCCGCTGACGCTGGTGCTGCCGCGCCGCGCCGAAAGCGGCATCCACGATCTCGCGACCGCCGGCCTCGATACCGTCGGCGTGCGGGTGCCGCGCGGCTTTACCAGCGACCTCATCGCCGCCTTCGGCCGGCCACTTGCAGCGCCCAGCGCCAACACCTCCGGCAAGGTCAGCCCCACCAGCGCCCGCCACGTGGCGGAAGATCTGGGTGAGAAGCTCAGCCTCATCATCGATGGCGGTCGCGCACCGGTCGGTGTGGAATCCACCATCGTCAAGGTCGAGGGCGACCGGGTGCGGCTATTGCGTCCCGGCGGTATTTCGGCGGAAGCCATCGAGCGGCTGACGGGCCGCAAGGTCGAGCGGCAGGAAGGCCTTTCCGGCGCCATCGAGGCGCCCGGCATGCTCGCCTCGCATTATGCGCCAGGCGCTGCCGTCCGGCTTTTTGCCGCAGCCGCTGAACCGGGGGAGGCCCTCATCCGTTTTGCCGGTCAGCCGGTGGCGGGCAGCGAGGCGGCGAAGGCCGTGTTCGATCTCAGCCCTGCCGGCGACCTTGCCGAGGCGGCCGCGCACCTCTTCGACTATCTGAAGCAGGCCGATGCGACGGGGGCTGCCCGCATCGCCGTGGCAGCCATTCCGGATGAAGGGCTCGGCGAGGCGATCAACGACCGGCTGGCCCGTGCGGCCGCCCCGCGCGATACCTGACGCCCGGACGGGACGTCCCGCCAAAGCGGACGCCCGGCGGCGCCGAGACAAGACCGAGGAGACATGCCATGGATGCCCGCCTGCCCTCTTCCGACATCATCTCCCGCTTCACGGCCCTTGTCGGCCCGGCAAACGTGGTCAGCGACCCCCAGGAGATCGCCCCGCGCCTCGTCGAAAATCGCGGGCTCTACAAGGGTGCGTCGCCGCTGGTGCTGAAGCCCGGTTCGACGCAAGAGGTCTCCGCCATCCTCAGACTTGCAAGCGAGACCGGCACGGCAATCGTACCGCAGACCGGCAATACCGGCCTTGTCGGCGGCCAGACGCCGAGCGCCGACGGCACGCAGCTGATCCTCTCGCTGGAGCGGATGAACCGCATCCGCGACATCGATCCGCTTGCCAACCTGCTGGTCGCCGAAGGCGGCTGCATTCTGGCCGATGTGCAGAAGGCGGCGGAATCGGTCGGCCGGCTGTTTCCGCTGTCGCTCGGCTCGGAAGGCTCCTGCCGCATCGGCGGAAACCTTTCCACCAATGCCGGCGGCACGGCGGTCCTCGCCTATGGCAACATGCGCCAGCTCTGCCTCGGCCTGGAAGTGGTCCTGCCGACCGGCGAGATCTGGAACGGCCTGCGGCGCCTGAAGAAGGACAATACCGGCTATGACCTGCGTGATCTCTTCATCGGCGCGGAAGGCACGCTCGGCGTCATCACGGCGGCCGTGCTGAAGCTCTTCCCGCAGCCGGTCGGCCATCAGGTGGCCTTTGTCGGGCTCGCTTCGCCTCAGCACGCGCTTGCCCTGTTCGAAAAGGCGTCCAATCTCTGCGGCACGGCGCTGACCGGCTTCGAGCTGATGCCGCGCATCGGCATCGAGTTCACCACCCGCCACATTGCCGGCGTGCGCGATCCGCTGCCGACGGTGCATGACTGGTACGTGCTGGTCGACATCTCCACCAGCGATTCGGCCGAGACGGCGGAACGGCTGGTGCATGCGCTTCTGGAACAGGGGCTGGAGGCGGGCCTTGTCGAAAACGCGGTGATCGCCGCCTCGGTCGCCCAGGCGAAAGCCCTGTGGCACATGCGCGAAAGCATGTCGGATGCGCAGAAGCCGGAAGGCGGCTCGATCAAGCACGATGTCTCGGTACCGGTCTCGAAGATCCCGGCCTTCATGGCCGCGGCGGAAGAAGGCGTACTGGCGGCGATGCCCGGCGCGCGCATCTGCGCCTTCGGCCATCTCGGCGACGGCAACATCCACTACAACATCTCCCAGCCTGTCGGTGCCGACAAGACGGCCTTCCTCGCCCGCTGGCGGGAGATGAATGCCATCGTGCACGCCATCGTGCTGGAAGCCGGCGGGTCGATTTCCGCCGAGCACGGCATCGGCCAGCTGAAGCGTGACGAGCTGGCGGCGATCAGGCCGGAGATCGAGATCGACCTGATGCGGCGCATCAAGCATGCCTTCGACCCGGCCGGGATCATGAACCCCGGCAAGGTGATCAGCAGTTGAGGGCTTCGATCAGCGGTTCTGCGAGAGCGAGTAGAGCAGGTCGGCACTGATGCCGACGGTGTTGCCGTTGCCGGTGAGAATGGAAAGCGCCGACGAGCTGGCGTCGGAATTCTGGACGTCATACATGACGGTGAACTTGTTCACCATCTTGGCCACCTTGGAAGGGTCCTTCAGGTCTTCAAGCTTCATGTATTTCTTGACGAGGGCAGCCTGCTTGTCGACGTCGAGATTGCTGAAATTTTCCGGCAGCTGGTAGGTCACGCGGAAGAACTCCAGCAGCGCGGTATCGCCGAGGATGTCGTAGGCGCTTGTGATCGAATGCGACATGCGTTCGAAATAGAGCGCCAGGCGCACGCCGTTGTTGCTTTCGCCCTGCTCCTCCTCGAGCGTCTGGCGGGTATATTTGTGCTCCGTTTCCAGCACCTTGCCCTGGCTCTGGATACCGGTTGCGGGGCGCTCCGCCAGCTTGCCCTTGGTGTCGAAGTTGAAGGTGCCGAGGATTTCCGCCCAGGCCGTGTTCTTCTGCGTGTTGACGAAGCTCTTGGGATCGTTGAGGTCGGACGAGAAGACCTGCTTGAGGAAATCCTTGCTGACGCTCGACGGATCGATGTCATAGGCCGTCAGCAGCACCTTCACCAGCCGGCTGTCATTGATGAATTCCGAGGGCGACTGCATGGTCATCATCTTGGTGGAGTAATACTTCACCTCGGCGGCGGCATCGGTCTTCGCCTTGTCCTTGGCCGTATCGGTCAGGAAGCGGGTCATCTTGATCGTGTATTCGGAGCCGATCGACGTGATCGTGCCCTGTGGCTGGGCCGTCAGCGGCGCCTTGACATTGCCCTTGGTGTCGAAGTTGAACGACTTGGCAAGCTGGACGAAGCGGTCATCCTTCAGGGTGTAGATGTAGCTCTTGGAATCGTTGAGATCACTGGTCAGCGCCCGCTTCATGGTGTTGACCGAGACTTCCGAGGGATCGATGCCGACGGCCTTCAGGGCGAAGGTGTAGACATCCTTGTTGTTCATGAAATCCGACACGGTCTTGATGTTGCCGATCGCCTTCTGATAGGCGGTCGCCGCCTTCTCGTCCGCAGCATCCTGGGCATCGTTATAGGTGCTGTAGTAGCGATTGACGGTGGAATCCTGCTGCGTCGTGGTCTGCGCGGATCCGGCGGTCACCGTGCCGTCCGTCTTGAAGTTGAAGTCCTTCGCCAGTTGCAGATAGGCCGGATTGCTCTTGCCGAACCGGTTGGCATAGCTGTTCGGATCCGTGAGATCGCTGGTCAGGATCTGCTCGATGGTGGAGGTGACCACCGTGATGCCGGTCAGGCCATAGGCCGTCTTGATGAACTTGTAGAGGCGGGTATCGCCGATGATATCCGTCACATTGTCGACCGTTGCCATCTTCTGCTTGAAGTAATTGGCATCGTTCAGCGCGGTGGCGGTGGAAACACGCTCCTGCTTGCTGAGATAGAGGTCGTTGATGGTCGCCTTCTGCGCGCTCGTCTGCGCTCCGCCGGCGGGCACGGTGCCATCCGCCTTGAACTGGAAGGCGTCGGCCATGTCGAAATAGTTCTGCAGGGTCGCGAGCTTCGCCTCGTAGCCGGTGATTTCCGTCTCGATCTTGGCGCGCGCGGTCGCATCGGTCGTCGCGTCGAGCCGCGTCTGGGCATCGGTCAGCTGCGTGTTGAGGGTGGTGCGCTGCGGCCCGAGTGTCTGGTTGATGTAGCTTGCGGGATCGCTGGTGTCGCTGGACAGCACGCCGCGCAGCAGCGTGCGGGAATAGTAGTTCTCCGAAATGCCGTAGGACGTGAAGAGATAGCTGCGCAGACGGTCATTGTTGAGGAGATCATCGACATTGCCGATCTCGCCCATCATCGCGTTGAAATAGTTCGTCTCGGTGGTGACGGCATCCCCCTCGCTCACCATCGTGGAATTGTAGAGACCGAGCATGGCGTCGATCTGGGTCGAGGACTGCGCGGTCTTCTCGTCGCTGGAAAAGTTGAAGGCGCGGGCGAAATCGCGGTAGCGGCTGTCGGTCAGCTTGTTGGCGAAGCTGTTGGTGTCGGAGAGGTCGCTCTCCAGCACCTTGCGCATGAAGGCCTTTGCATAGGCCATGTCGCTGAGGCCGTAGGCCTTCATCGCGTAGTTATAGAGACGGGTGTTGTTCAGGAAATCATCGACGCTGGTAACCTTCGCGATGTTGGCCTTGTAATAATCGGCCTCCCGGCTGACGTCGGTCTGCTTGGAAACGCGCTTGAGGCTGGCCTGCAGATCCCGACTGACGAGGTCATAGCTGAGATAGGTGGATACCATGTCGCGAAGCCTCTCGTTCTCCTGCCGCGTGTGTTTACCCGTGCGCAGCATACGTCAACGAAACTTAAAGAATTGCTGTCCGGGCTTGGCACGCGGGGCTTGCGCGGGCCTGTCGCGGGGTGAAAACCTGTTCTGAGACCGGCCAGAACGAGCCTTGTTCATCTTCAGGAAACCCTGACGGATTCACCTTTGCTAACCATCAGGGGAGGCAGGAATTTCTTAACCGCAATTTTTAAGCGGTTCTGGAAAGGGGTCGCCTATGCTCCAGCCCATCAGAGGACAAAAGTCCCGCGAGAGATCGAAAACGGCTCTCAGGTAAAACAAGGGTAGCATTCGAGATGACAAATACGGTTCTGAAACCCTCTTGGGCAGGTGCAACGCTTCGACTGGACCCGACGCGTTTCCCCCAGCAGATCACGTACGGGCTGCATGACGCCGCCGGCGATGTCACCATCACCATCGACGAACGGGGCGCAGTCCTGCGCAAGATCCTCCCCGGCAGCGGCCTGCCGCTGTCCTTTGCCCTTCCGGCCCGCGCCTTCAAGGGCGTCGCGGCGCGCGCCATCGACCATGGCAATGGCGACGTCACCGTGACGCTCGAACTGCACCATGACGATCCTGACCTGTGCATCCCGCTGCTGGTGGCGCACGACCTGTGCGACATCGCAGCCGACTGGCGCAGCTGGTCCGATGCCTTCAACATTCCCATGCTGATGGTGGAAGCCGATGGCGTTGCCCGTCCGCTGGAAAACCATCTCGGCGATGTGCGCATGCAGGACACCAAGCCGCGCCGCCGCCACTCCTATTTCGCAGCCCGCCGCCCGCGCTTCCTGGTTCGCCGATCCACCGGCAGCCTGGGTGTTGCGATGCGCATCGAAGGCAAGGAGATCATCGCGCGTCGCTGATCCTCCGGCCGCCGACTGGCCACGCATCCGAGAGGCTCCCCAAGGGAACCGACCTCCATTCCAAGAAGCCCGGCATCCCTGCCCGGGCTTCTTGCGTTTCAGACGGGGGGCCGTCAGCGGCTGTGGGTGACGAGCGACACGACGAGGACAAGGAAGATCATCGCGCCAACCGGGTGATTGAACTTGAAGAGCTTCAGACACTGGTCCGGATTGTCGATATCGAGGATCAGTACCTGCCAGGCGAGCATCAGCGCCACGATGAGAAGGCCGACATAGCCAAGGAAGGCAACATGGCCGGCAATGAAGGCAAACAGCAGGAACAGCACTGTCAGCGCGTAGAGGCCGGATAGCCAGGCCTTGGCATGCTCTCCGAACAAAAGCGCGGTAGAGCGCACGCCGACGAGCGCATCATCTTCGCGGTCCTGCATCGCATAGATCGTGTCATAGCCGATGGTCCAGGCGATCGCAGCGGCATAGAGCCAGACCGGTGCGAAGGAAAGGCTGCCGAACACGCCCGCCCAGCCCATCAGCGCCCCCCAGGAAAAGGCAAGACCGAGAAAAAACTGCGGCCAGTCGGTAAAGCGCTTGGCAAAGGGATAGATCGCGACCACGAGCAGCGAGGCAAGACCAAGCCCGATGGTGAAGCCGTTGAACTGCAGCAGCACAAAAAGCCCGACCAGCGCCTGCAGCACCATGAAGATTTTCGCCTGCAGCCGCGTGACCCGGCCGGAGGGCAGCGGCCTCGATCGGGTGCGCGCCACTTCCATGTCGATGCGGTGATCGACGATATCATTATAGGTGCAGCCGGCGCCGCGCATGGCGACCGCGCCGAGGAAGAACAGGAACAGGTGAAACAGCTTCACCTTGAGCGAAAAGACCCCATCCGGCCCCATATCGGCATTGGCCGCCAGCGCCGAGGACCAGAAGCACGGCCACATCAGCAATTGCCAGCCGATCGGCCGGTCCCAGCGCGCCAGCTGTGCATAGGGCCACAGCGCGCGCGGCAGGGCGCGGTAGACGAAGTTGTCGGAAGGTGCGTCGGCCACGCGGCCCGGAAAATCGTGCGATGTGCTCATGGGCGAAGTTCTAAGCGGTTTGATGTCAAAAGCAATCGGTCGCAAGCACCAAGCAGGCGCCAGTGGCGGCCCGCGCTGGGCCTTGCCACACGGCCCTTCGGAAGGTGATGGCAGGTCATGCCCCTCCCCCCGTTCCGATGAGCCATGACAGATGTCGACGATCGGATTATGTCGTGCTGCCAGAGCACGTCCAGCGAAAGCGGGCAAAGGCTGTCGTCCGCTCTATGGCGAGAAAACAGGGAGCGGTTTCGTCCCTTTCATTTATCAGCGCCACGTCCGGGACGGTCCGCAACCGACAGGCGGGTCCTTACGGGGCCGCCCCCGGCACATAACCGAAGGTGTAGGTGGCGGAGACGCCGACCATGATCTGGTTGCGCGAGCCACGCTCCTGCACCAGACTGCTGTCGGCCGCGTCGCCCATCAGGCGCCGGTATTCGGCAAAGGAACCGATGGTCAGCCGGTCGGTGCTTTTCCACGATATGGCCGCGCCAACCCCCATGGCATGCAGACCGCCCTGCGGATCATCGGGCGCAAGGCCCGAGGCCAGCGACTGGGCATCGCTGACGCCGAAATAGGTCTTCTGGTAACCCTTGCTCGCCAAGGTGATCCGCGGACCGCCGGAAACCTGCAGGCCGGGCACCAGATCCGAATAGCCGTCGAGCGCCAGATCCGCCACCACGCCGTCATGGGCGCGGATACCCTGGCGCACCTCGCCGCGCACGCGGACGCCCTCCACCGGATAAAGCTCGGCAAAACCACCGGCTTCCAGCCCCCACTTGACCGAGCCGAGACCCTGCAGATCCTCGCTGCGGCTTTCACGCCGCGAGGGCACGAAGCGCCCGACGACGCCCGCATGGAAACCGCCGGCGCCGAGCAGCATCATCGAGGGACTGTCATTGCGCGACACGAAGGCCGGGCGTTCGCCGCGCCCGAGCGCCACCACGGGTGAGAAACTGAGGCCCCTCCGGTCGTCGCCCTGATATTTTGGCGCCTGGAACCCCATGCCGCCCAGCGTCAGATACCAGTCCTTCCACCAGTGGCCCTCCTGGGCCCGCGCCGGCACCGCCATGGAAACAGAAGCAAAAACAGCGACGAAAGCCGCGCGGGAAAAGAACATGAAAAACTCCGGAAACGCAAGACACTGACCGGGATGAGTCAATTCCGGACAGTAGACTCGATCGCGTTACCGAAATGTTAACTACACTGTTAAGCCCTGCATAAGCTCTACAGGCTCCAGCGCGCGCCTTTTCGCCTCAAACTTCTTCAGCTCTTCCTCTCGCATTGCAATATAATCACGCTGATGCGGCACGGCATCACGCGATTTCTTCAGCTGGATCTGGAAAATGAAGAAATTCTCGTGCGTAAAGGCCATTTCGGAGCCCGCCAGATAGAAATCCCACATGCGGAAGAAGCGTTCATCATAAAGCGCTACGGCATCCGCCTTGCGCGCCAGAAACCGCTGCCGCCAGTGGTGCAGCGTATGCGCATAATGCATCGGCAGGATCTCGATGTCGGAGATCAGGAGGCCGGCGCGCTCGATGTGCGGCAACACTTCCGACAGGGCCGGAATGTAGCCGCCGGGGAAGATATATTTCTCGATGAAGGGATTGGTGACGTAGCTGACGCTCGGCTGGCCGATCGAGTGCAGCACCATCACCCCGTCATCGGCCAGAAACTGGTTCACCTTGCGGAAGAAGTTGCGATAATTGGTGCGCCCGACATGCTCGAACATGCCGACCGAGACGATGCGGTCGAAACGCTCCGCCGGCCGGTAGGTGCGATAATCCTGCAGCTGGAAGCGCACCTTTTCGGCGAGATTGCGCTGTTGCGCCCGCTCTCTCGAAATCTTCAGCTGCTCCTGACTGAGCGTGATACCGGTGACATCGACGCCGGCGGCCTCGGACAGATACATCGCCATGCCGCCCCAGCCAGAGCCGATTTCCAGCACCCGCTGGCTGGGCCGAAGCAGCAGTTTCGCGGCAATATGGCGCTTCTTGGCAAGCTGCGCCTCTTCGAGCGAGATGCCCGGCGGATGGAAATAGGCGCAGGAATACTGCCAGTCCGGATCGAGAAAGAGCGCGAACAGGTGCTCGTCCAGATCATAGTGATGGGCGACGTTGCGGCGATTGTGGTTGATGGGAACCCGGTTGCGGAACAGCGAGACGGCGATGCGCGCGAGCCCCCGCCACAGCATGCCGAAGGTCAGCCCTTCGCTCAGCGTGTTTTCCTTCACAAGCGCCAGGAAATCGTAGATGTCGCCCTCTTCGACGATCAGGCGGCCATCCATGTAAAGCTCGCCGAGCTTCAGGGCTGGATCGGCGGCCAGTTCCGCCTCGGCCGCATCATCGGTGAAGCGCAGCGTGACGCTGCGCCCTCCTCCGCCTCCGAACCGTTGCTCGCCCGCCGGTCCCCGGACGGTGAGCGTTCCGATCTTGATGATTTTTGCCACCAGAAGACGCAAGGATGAGGCCATCATTACCTCCGAGATACTAAGGCACCCTTACTATTCCGGAAGAAACTAGTCCCTTGCGCGCAGGAGACAAGCACAATTTTGCCACGGAATGGCCGCGTTGAAAAAGGCTGCCGAACCGACGCCGGCAGCCTCCCTCTCCCGTGACGAGGCCGGATTGATCAGCGCTTCTTCATGGCCTCGGCCAGAGCCGCGCCGAGCCCGCCGAGCTGGCTGCCCTCGCTCTTTTGCGGTTTTGCCTGCGCATGACGCATGGGATTGCCGCCGCCCGGGGCCCGGTTTTCGCGCATCGACGCGGGCGCGGCCTCGCCGCCATCCTTGCGCATGGTGAGCCCGATGCGCTTGCGCTTTACATCCACCTCGACCACGCGCACCTTCACCACATCGCCGGCCTTGACCACCTCATGCGGGTCCTTGACGAAGCGGTCGGCAAGCTGGGAGACGTGGACAAGCCCATCCTGATGCACGCCGATATCGACGAAGGCGCCGAAGGCTGCGACGTTTGTCACTGTGCCTTCCAAAAGCATGCCGGGCTTCAGATCCTCGATCTCGTTGACGCCCTCCGCAAAGGTGGCCGTCTTGAAGCTGGGGCGCGGGTCGCGGCCCGGCTTTTCGAGTTCGGAAAGAATATCCTTCACCGTCGGCAGGCCGAACTGCTCATCAACGAACTGACGCGGATCGAGCTTCTTCAGCGCGGCGCTGTCGCCCATCAGGGAACGCAGGTCGCGGCCGCAGGCAGCCACGATCTTCTTCGCCACGCCATAGGCTTCCGGGTGGACGGCCGAGGCATCGAGCGGCTCCTTGCCGTTCGGAATACGCAGGAAACCGGCGCACTGTTCGAAGGTGCGGGCGCCGAGGCGGGACACCTTGAGCAGCTCTTTCCGGCTTTCGAACGGGCCGTTCTGGTCGCGGTGAATGACGATGGCATCGGCAATCGAGCGGCTGAGGCCGGCAACGCGCGCCAGAAGCGGCGAGGAGGCGGTGTTGAGATCGACGCCGACCGCGTTCACCGCATCTTCCACCACCGCATCCAGCGAGCGGGACAGTTTGCCCTGATCGACATCGTGCTGGTACTGGCCAACGCCGATGGATTTCGGCTCGATCTTGACGAGTTCCGCCAGCGGGTCCTGCAGGCGGCGCGCGATGGAGACGGCGCCGCGCAGCGAGACATCGAGATTCGGGAATTCCGCCGCCGCCAGTTCGGAGGCGGAATAGACGGACGCGCCCGCTTCCGACACGATGACCTTGGTGGGCTTCGGTCCTGCGGGCAGCTGTGCCAGCATGTCCGCCACCAGTTTTTCCGTCTCGCGGCTGCCGGTGCCGTTGCCGATGGCGATCAGGTCCACCTTGTGCTTGCGGATGAGGCTGGCAAGTTCCGCCTGCGTGCCGCGCACGTCGTTCTTCGGCGGGAAGGGATAGACGGTCGTCGTCTCCACCAGCTTGCCGGTGCCATCGACCACCGCCACCTTGACGCCGGTGCGGATGCCGGGATCGAGCCCCATGGTGGCGCGCGAGCCGGCAGGTGCCGCCAGCAGCAGATCCTTGAGATTGCGGGCAAAAACCCGGATCGCCTCCTCCTCCGAGCGTTCGCGCAATTCGCGCATCAGATCGAGCGACAGCGACATGGAGAGCTTGACGCGCCAGGTCCAGCCGGCGACCTCCATCAGCCAGCGGTCGGCCGGTCCCTTGTCGCCGATCTGGAAAGCGGCGGCGATCATGCGCTGGGTCGGCTTGATCGGCGACGGATCGTCCTGATCCACCTCGATGGTCAGCGTCAGCACTTCCTCGTTCCAGCCGCGCAGCATGGCAAGCGCGCGGTGGCCGGGCGTCGTTGCCCAGCGTTCGGAATGATCGAAATAGTCGGCAAACTTGGCGCCTGCGTCCTGCTTGCCATCCACCACCCTGGCCCGAAGTGTGGAAGTGTCGCGCATGTACTGGCGCAGGCGGCCCAGAAGATCGGCATTCTCGGTGATGGTTTCGGCCACGATGTCGCGTGCGCCCTCGAGCGCCGCCTTCACATCGGCAACCTCCGCCGAGAGATAGGCAGAGGCAAGCGCCTGCGGATCGGCGGCGCGGTCAGCCCAGATCGCATCGGCGAGCGGCCCGAGCCCCCGCTCGCGGGCAATCTCCGCCTTGGTCCGGCGCTTCGGCTTGTAGGGCAGGTAGAGGTCTTCCAGCTCCGCCTTGGTGGCGGCGCGCTGAAGCTTCACCGCCAGTTCGTCGGTCATCTTGCCCTGGCTGTTGATGCTCTCGACGATCGAGGTCCGGCGCGCCTCCAGTTCGCGCAGATAGACGAGCCGCTCGGCAAGATTGCGCAGCTGCGTATCGTCCAGCCCGCCCGTCACTTCCTTGCGGTAGCGGGCGATGAAGGGCACCGTGGCCCCCTCGTCCAGAAGGCCGATGGCAGCGACCGCCTGGTCCGGGCGGGCATTGATCTCGGCGGCAATGGTTGCGGCGATGGATTTGATGTCGGCGGCCATTTTCATTCCTGGTCCTTGAAGGGTACGCGACTGTACTCATCGATGATGTCAAGGCAATGGCCACGACCCGCCATCCACATCTGCGCGTTGCGGCGGTGGGTCGATGGAGCGTGAGGACATGTAAAAAAGGTGTTGATCTCAACCATGGTTGAGGTTCTATCAAGATGCTCGCAGACATTATTCTGGGAGACAGACATGCAATCCGAACCCATCGCCACGAGCATCACCGGCGTCTATGAAACCCATCTGCCGGTGAGGGATCTCGGCCGCTCGATCGCCTTCTATCGCGACCGGCTGGGCCTCGAGCTGGCAACCGAGATCTCCGAACGCCAGATTGCTTTCTTCTGGGTCGGACGAAGGGAGATGGGAATGTTGGGGCTGTGGCAGGTTGGAACCGGTCCTTTACAGATGCGACTTCACTTCGCCTTCCGCATGGAACAAGAGGCCGTGATGACGGCATGCGAAACACTGCGAAGCAGCGGGATCGAACCGCTCGACTTCCACGGCAATCCCGCCGAGGAGCCGGTCGTCATCGGCTGGGCACCTTCTTTGTCGGTTTACTTCAAGGACCCGGACGGGCATTCGCTGGAGTTGATCCACATGCTCGACGAGTCACCCGACAAGGGCTTCGGAATCGGCCCGCTTTCGGCCTGGAGGGCACATCGTCGCAATACGGACGGAAAGGCTGCTTGACCTTTTGCCCTCCTCCCCTTAACCGCGCAGGACATCCGGTGGCGATGGCAAAAGGGGAAAGACGTGAAGGTTCTTCTGATTGGGTCCGGGGGACGCGAGCATGCTCTGGCCTGGAAGCTGGCGCAGTCGCCCAAGCTGACCAGGTTCTACGCCGCCCCCGGCAATCCCGGCATCGCAGAGGTGGCAGAATGCGTTGCCCTCAATGTCGAGGATCATGCAGCCGTCATCGCCTTCTGCCGCGACACGGCAATCGATTTCGTGGTCGTCGGGCCGGAAGCGCCGCTGGTGGCGGGCATTGCCGACGATCTGCGGGCTGAAGGCTTCGTGGTGTTCGGTCCGTCAAAGGCCGCCGCCCAGCTGGAAGGGTCCAAGGGGTTCACCAAGGACATCTGCGCCCGCTACGGCATTCCGACCGGCGCCTACCAGCGCTTCACCGAGGCCGAGCCCGCCAAGGCCTATATCCGAGAACAGGGCGCACCGATCGTCGTCAAGGCCGACGGCCTTGCCGCCGGCAAGGGCGTGACGGTGGCGATGACGCTGGACGAGGCGCTGTTTGCCGTCGACGACTGCTTTGCCGGCGCCTTTGGTGCGGCCGGTGCCGAGGTGGTTGTCGAAGCCTATCTGGACGGCGAGGAGGCGAGCTTCTTCTGCCTGTCCGACGGCAAAACGGCGCTGGCGCTCGCCACCGCGCAGGACCACAAGCGCGTCGGCGATGGTGATACGGGCCCGAACACCGGCGGCATGGGCGCCTATTCCCCCGCCCCCGTGATGACGTCTTCCATGGTGGCGCGGACGATGGCGGAGATCATCGAGCCGACCATTCGCGGCATGGCCGACAGCGGCCATCCGTTCACCGGCGTCTTCTTCGCCGGTCTGATGATCACTGCCAAGGGGCCGGAACTCATCGAATACAATGTGCGCTTCGGCGATCCGGAAACCCAGGTGCTGATGATGCGGCTGAAGAGCGATCTGCTGCCGATCCTCTTTGCCGCCGCCACCGGCACGCTGGACCAGGTGACGGCCGAATGGCACGACGAGACGGCACTGACGGTGGTGATGGCCTCGAAGGGCTATCCCGGCGCCTACGAGAAGGGCACACCGATCACTGCCCTGCCCGAGGCCGAAGAGGGCGCCAAGGTGTTCCATGCCGGCACGGCGCTGAAGGACGGCCAGCTGGTCGCGACCGGCGGCCGCGTGCTGAACCTGACCGCCATGGGCCGGACGGTGGCAGAGGCGCAGGCGCGCGCTTATGGCCTGGTGGACCGGGTCTCATGGGAGAACGGCTTCTGCCGTCGCGACATCGGCTGGCGTGCCATCGAGCGCGAGGCATAAGCCGCTGCGGGCTCAGGCGGCGGCGCGTTAACCCGCGCTTAACCGCCTTTCCTGACAGGCTGGAAAGGAAAGGCGGCTAGCCTTGCCCTCCTCATCCGAGGAGAGGTGCTGCCATGCTTCGCAATGCCCTGCTGTTTTTGTCCGTGCTCGTCACGGAACCGGCGCTCGCCTCGTCCATCGAGAGGTTGGCCACGAAACCGCCCGGCAATCCGCCGAGCCTTGTCGCGCTTGGCTGCACCGGCTGCACCGGACCCGTCGAGACCAACCCGCCGAGCCCCTCGATCGAACGCCTCGGCCTGCCGCGAAACGGGCAGATCCTGCGCATCACCGATCGACAGGGGCAAAAGGCGCTGGAGCGGACCGAGGCCTGGATGGGCGGCTCGCCCGTCACCTTCGTCAGCCTCAACCCGTTGTTCATCCATGAGGAGGAACGGCTGATGGCGCTGCGCAAGGCGCCAGCCCTCCCCGTAAACGGCGATGGTGTCGATGCCGGAACCACGGCCGCCCTCAGCGACGGGGGTGCGGGCGCTCACCCCGCAAAAGCGACGACGACAGAACTCGCGCCGGATTTTTCCACCTACAGGCTGCGACCCGGCCGGTGAACGAAGACCTGTTGCACCGCGCAGACACAGGCACCGCCACCGTCGTTCGATAACCCGTTGCGTGGAAAAGGGCTGACAGGCTGAAGTGTAATACCACGACCTGCCTTGGGCATTCTGTCGACAGGCAGACGAACTTATACCAAGTGCGTACGCCAGTCGTTCTGTCAGTCCATCACAAACAACAGGTTAGCCCATTATAAAAACGTTTAGCATTCCGGGCCATAATATCGTGGGGTACGGTGCAGTATCCGTCGGGCGCAGGACGCGCCGCGCGTTTCCCTTTCCTGCAACGACGTCAGAACCCGTGACTGTTTCGGGGTGGCATCAACGACGGTACACTCATGAAAAACCTCAGAATCTCGCATCAGCTCTTCATCCTGGTCGGAGCCATGCTGGCGACCTTCGCGGTCATCACCTTCGTCCAGATTCGCTCCTCCACCAACGCCATCTATCATGAGCGTTACGAGATGCTGCGAACCCAGGTGGAGACGGGGCTCTCCATCCTTCAGGGGTACAACGAGCGGGCCACCAAGGGCGAGTTCACGCTGGAAGAGGCAAAGAAGCGGGCCTACGAACAGCTGGTCTCGCTGCGCTTCGAACCGGATGGCTATTTCACCGCCTATGACTTCGACGTGACCATCGTTTTCCACCCGAACCCCAAGATCGTCGGAACCTCGGCCAAGGGAAAGCCGGATGCCAACGGGTTCATGTATCGTGACGAAATCGTCAAGCTGGGTCGCGCTGGCGGCGGCTATGTGGAGTTCATCGGCCCGAAGCCCGGCAAGGACCCCAATGACTACAGCTATCCGAAGGCCGTCTATGCCAAGGTATTCCAGCCCTGGCAGATCGTGCTGATCACCGGGCTTTATACCGATGACCTGCGTGCCGATATCAGGGATACGATCATCCGGATCGTCGGCGTATCCGCAGTTCTGTTCCTGATGGCACTGGCAGGCGCCTATTACATCATTCGCGGCATCACCCGCCCGCTGAACTCCATTCACAACGCGCTGAATGCGGTTGCGGACGAAAATGTTTCGGTCGCCATTCCTCACACCGACATGAGCAATGAAGTGGGCATGATGGCCAAGGCCACGCAGTCTCTTCAGGAAAAGATCCGCGAGCGCCATGCGCTGGCCGAACGCCAGAAGCAGCAGGAGCAGGAGTTGCAGAGCGAACGCGAGCGCGGCATCGACATGCAGCGCGAGGAAGCCCGCGCCCAGGCGCATGTGGTGGCCACCATCGGTTCGGCGCTCGAGCGTCTGGCGCAGGGCGACCTGACGGTGCGCTGCGGAGACCTGGGAGCCAAGTATGAAGGCCTGCGCCACAATTTCGACGACGCGCTGTCGCGCCTCGAGCAGGCCATGGCCCGCGTCAACCTGAAGGGCAATGACATCGGCGTTTCCAAGGAAGAGATCCGCCGTGCCTCGAGCGAGCTTGCCCAGCGCACCGAGCGCCAGGCGGCCAATCTGGAGGAAACCTCCGCGGCGCTGGACGAACTGACGGTGGCAGTGCGACAGACCGCCGACGGGGCCAAAGAGGCAGCCCAGCGCGTGCAGACGATCAGTTCGGAAGCCCGACAGAGCGACTCGATCGTCGAGCAGGCCATCAGCGCCATGAGCGGCATCGAGCAGTCTTCGTCCGAGATCACGAAGATCATCGGGGTGATCGACGAGATTGCCTTCCAGACCAACCTGCTGGCCCTGAATGCCGGTGTCGAGGCCGCACGTGCCGGCGAGAGCGGCAAGGGCTTTGCAGTGGTGGCGCAGGAAGTGCGCGAACTTGCCCAGCGCTCCGCCGCCGCCGCCAAGGAGATCAAGGACCAGATCTCCCGCTCCTCCGGCCAGGTGGAACAGGGCGTGCAGCTGGTGGCCCAGGCCGGCGAGGCGCTGAAGCGGATCTCCAGCCAGATCGAGGGCGCCAACACGGTAGTCTCGCGCATCGCCCACAGCGCGCAGGAGCAGGATACGACGCTGCGGTCCATCTCCTCCTCCCTCAACCAGCTGGATCAGGCGACGCAGCAGAATGCCGCCATGGCGGAGGAAACCACCGCCTCGGCGGAAGTGCTGGCCAACGACACCGGCGACCTGCTGGAGCTGATCCGCGGTTTTCGCACCAGCCAGCAGAGCGGTCATCAGGGCCAGCGCATGCGGATGGCCGGCTAAACAAGCCCTCTCCGTTTGGATCAGAAACGCCGGAGCAATCCGGCGTTTTTTGTTGCGACATCGTCAGGTCAGGGCGGCCAGCGCCTCGATCTCCCGATCGGAAAACACGGCGATGCCGGCCCTCATCAACAGAGCAGCGGTAACGCCCTGGCCCGCATGCTTCACACCGGAGAAGCTGCCATCATAGATCGCCAGCGAACCGCAGGACGGACTGCCGTCGATCAGCAGCGCATAGGCGCATTCTTTTTCGCGGGCAAAGGAGAGCGCCTTCTCGGCGCCCGCCAGGAAGACCCCGGTCACGTCGCCGCCGGTCACCTCCAGCACGCGGGCACGCCCGGCCAGCACATCCTCGCCCGTTCCGCCCGCCTCGATTTCCGCCGGCGGACGCGGCACGGCCATGCCGCCGGCCAGTTCCGGGCAGAAGGACACCAGCCGCCCCTCCCCCTGCCAGCGGCCAAGCGCCGGATGCGACAGAAGCTTACCGCGCCCGTCATAGCGGACAGGCTGGCCGAGCAGGCAGGCGCTGATGAGGATGTTGGCGCGCATGATGGTCACACATCCAGTTGGCGCGGCACGTCGGAGCGTTCGTGCAGGATACGAACCACGTCGATGAAGTCGTCCCCGCGGATGACATAGAAGATCAGATGGGAGCCCGTCCGTCGCCGACGGTAACCGGCACGAACCCAGCTGACCTCTGCGCCTGCAAGGGGATGGCGGCCAATCTCCGCGATCGTTTCCAGGATCTGGTTCAGATAACGCTCGGCCTGGGCTTCGGACCATCGATCCCGCGTCTGGTCGCCGATATCGAGGAAATCCTGCCGCGCGGCAGCACTGAGGCGGACCTCAGCCATGGCTCTTCCATCTCGCCCGCGCAGCGGCCATCAGCTCTTCCGGGTCAAAAGCGACGGAAGGACCGCTGTTCTCACCCTCGATCAAGGCCTTGCGCAAGCCTTCCAGCTTTGCCTGCTCTTCCTCCAGCAGCCGCAGGCCTGCTTCGACGACCTGCTGCGGGGAAGAAAAACGCCCGCTTTCCACCTGCTCATCGACGAAGCGATCAAGCGGTTCATCCAGGATGATGTGAAAGGGCTTGTTCATCGGAAGCGTCCAGCGTTGAACCTGACGGGCCAAATGTAACATACGACGCCGACAAACAGGAAGGTGGAAGCAAAAGACCCCGCCGAAGCGGGGTCATGCAACACTCAGCCGGCGATCTTCGAAAAATCCGCCACGGTGCCGGTCGCTTCACGCACGGCATAAAGAAGGGCGAGACGGTTGGCGCGGATGGCCGGGTTTTCGTCGTTGACCAGAACCTCTTCGAAGAAGCGGTCCACCGGGCCGCGCAGCGTGGAGAGCGCTTCCATGGCCGAGCGGAAATCCTCCTGCACGATGGCATCGGAGGCCTTGGCGGAGGCGGCGCGCACGGCGGTGTAGAGCGCCTTTTCGGCCTCAAGCATCAGCAGTTCGTCGGACACGCCATCGGCAACCACGGCGCCCTTCTTCTCCTCGGCGGCGAGAAGCTGGGTGGCGCGCTTGGTGCCGGCCAGCAGGTTCTTGCCATCCTCCGACGTGATGAAGGCCGTCAGCGCCTCGACGCGACGCGCCACCAGCAGCAGGTCGTCGGCCGCCGGCGTCAGCACGGCATCGATCAGGTCATGACGGGCGCCCATATCGCGCAGATAGACTTTCAGGCGGTCGTGGAAGAAGGAGAGCAGGTCGGCATCGCCGATGATCGAGAGCAGCCGCAACCGCACCTTGCGCTCCATCAGGATGCGAACGACGCCGAGCGCGGCGCGGCGCAGCGCATAAGGGTCCTTGGAACCGGTCGGCTTTTCGTCGATCGACCAGAAGCCAACGAGCGTATCGAGTTTGTCGGCGAGCGCCACGGTGAGGCCCACCTTGCCTTCCGGCAGGCGGTCGGAGGGACCTTGCGGCTTGTAATGATCTTCGATGGCGGCCGCCACCTCGTCCGGCTCGCCCTGCAGAACCGCATATTTGCGGCCCATCAGGCCCTGCAGTTCCGGAAACTCGCCGACGGCTTCGGTGCGCAGGTCGGCCTTGGCCAGCACCACGGCACGATCGACAAGCGCCGGATCGGCACCGACCAGCGGCGCGAGCTTGGCAGCAAGCGCCCGGATACGGGCCACGCGCTGCCCTTGCGTGCCGAGCTTGGCATGGAAGGTGACGTTCAGCGCGTCGAGCTTGGCCATGCGCTGGTCGAGCGGCTTCTTCAGGTCCAGGCCGAATTTTTCGGCAGCGGCCTTCAGCGTGTCGAGATCCGGCAGGTTGCCCTGGTCGCGCGTCCAGAAATGCTTGGCATCCGACAGGCGGGCGCGCACGACCTTGCCGTTGCCGTGAATGATTTCCTGGCCGCCATCCTTCGCCTCGATGTTGGAGATGAGGATGAAGCGGTTCGACAGGCCCTCGCCGCCTTGGCGGCGCGTGACGAAACATTTCTGGTTCGTCTTGATCGTCAGGCGGATGATTTCGGCCGGGATCGCGAGGTACTCTTCCTCGAAGGTGCCCATCAGCACATGCGGCCATTCGACAAGGCCGGAGACTTCCTCCAGCAGGCCTTCGTCTTCCACGAGATCGAGGCCGCTTGCGAAGGCGAGATCGCGCGCATCATGCAGGATCACATCCTTGCGGCGCTCGGCATCCAGCATCACCTTCGCTTTTTCAAGGCTCGTCACGTAGTCGTCGAAGCGGCGCACGGTGATGGCGTCGGGCGCATGGAAGCGGTGGCCATAGGTGATGTTCGATGCGACGATGCCATCCACCTCGAAAGGGATCACCTGCGTCTCGTCATGCTCCGGCCCGAACAGGCAGACGATGGATTGCAGCGGGCGCACCCAGCGCAGGCTTTCGGAGCCTTTGCCGTCGATGCCGCCGAAGCGCATGCCCTTCGGCATCGAGGCGGCACCGGAGCGCATGCTTTTGGGCCATGGGAAGGCGCGGATGATGCCGGGCATCACCTCGCCGATGATTTCTTCCGCCGGCCGGCCGGGCTTGGTGACGACGGCCACATAGAAATCGCCCTTCTTCGGATCGGAAACGACCTGCGCCTCCGACACCGCAGCAAGCCCCGCCTTACGCAGAAAGCCCTGCACGGCCTGTTCCGGCGCCTTGGTGGAAGGGCCCTTGATCTCCTCACGCTGATCGGCGGAGCGGGCGGTGAGGCCACGGATATCCAGCGTCAGGCGGCGCGGTGTCCAGTATTCGCGCGCGCCCTCATAGGTCAGACCCGCTTCCACCAGCGCATCGGTGACGAGCTTCTTCAGGTCGCCGGCAGCCTTGCGCTGCATGCGGGCAGGAATCTCTTCGGAGCGAAGTTCGAGCAGAAGATCAGGCATGGAAATTGGCTTTTTGCTGGTTGTTCAGGCTGCGGCGGACTTAGCAAGCCAGACGGCGCTTGTCACTCGAAAAGCCGAGTGCGCTGATGGGACAATGACGACTTACCAGCCGCCTCCCCCGCCCCCGCCGCCCCCGCCGCCGGACGAGCCGCCGGAAAAGCCGGAGGATGAGGACGAGGAGGTTTGCGGGATGGTGGACGCAATGCTGGAGGCCATGGAGGACGAGAACGCGCCGATGCCGGACCCGAAATCGCCGATCGATCCGCCATGATACCAGACCGGCTGATAGGCGGCAGCCCCGGCAGCCGCCGTCGCCAGCCAGCGATTGAAGGCGTCGCTCCATGGCCTTTCCACCCCGAGCGCCACCGCATAAGGCAGCAGGGTTTCGAAATGCTGCGGCGACATCTTTGGCGCGCCGGCCATGTTGAGACGATCCCTTTCCGCCAGCGTCAGATAGAGTTCCAGCCCCGCGATGCCGGCCATCAGCCGGGCGCCCAGCGGCGTCGGCGCCCCCATCAGCACGAAGAACAGCCCGTTGACGAGGAAAAGACCACCGACCGAGACGAAGACCGGCCATTCGCCATTGTCGATGCTGTCGAGAATACTGACGGCGAAGAAGCCGGCCGCGCTCAGCGCGATAAAGCCGACGATGGCAAAGCCGATCGCCGCCATCAGCCGCAGGAAGAGGGTGCGGCGGCGCATGAAGGCCCTGGCCGCGCTGACCGCGGCACGGCCCCATATCACCCCGCCAACAGCCGGAACGGCGAGCGCCACGACGCTGTCCGGGTGCACATTGCCGAAAACGAGCAGGACACCGAGCACGAGAAGGCTGACCAACGCCCCGCCGATCACAGGACCGAGATTGCGACGGTAGTAGCGGCCGCGATGCTCCTTCTCGATGGCCGAGCGGAAATTGCGCGCCACGGTCTGCACGCGCTCGCCATTATCCCTGTCGATCACGAAGGTGCTGCCGGGGCCGCCGAGATCGCGCATCAGCACGGCCTGCCCCGCCGGCAAGGTTTCCGTCAGCGGTCTGTCGGTACGGCGCACGACGATGCGGCTGTCGAGATCCTCCAGCGTGACATGGCCCTTGACGGCCAGTTCGATGAAGCTGGCAGAGAGCGCCTCCCATCCGGCGCCGGAGAAGCCCCTGTTGTGCACGTAGTTCACAAGCGCCGGCGAAAGACCGTCCGGCGCATCCCAGCGCGGCACCACCACGCCCTTCGGCGGATCACGGCCGACGCGACGCCAGCACCAGACGTAATAGAGGGTGACGATCGCAAGCCCGGCGAAGCCGATGATCAGGTTGAGGTTGTCGCGCAGGAACCAGTCGCGCTGCTGCGCCCTGGAAGGCGGCGCGATCGAGCCCTTGGGAACAGCGATGACGATGGTGAGCCCTTCCCGGGGCCCCAGCGGACGGATGGTCTCGAAGCGCGGCGCGGTCGCGCTGCTGCCGATGCGGGCATTCTTCTCGCGCGATCCCTGCCGCCCGGTATAGACCGTCGTGTCCGTGGCGGAGACACCTGGCGGCAGGCTGACGACGGCAGAGGCCCGGTTGATCGGAAAGATCCAGCCGGTGCCGGTCACGTTCCAGTAGAATTCCTCGTGGTCGGGGAAATAGCGCACCTGCCGGTCGGTGCGATAGGTCAGCTCATAGGTGTGGCGACCGGGAGAGAGCAGCCGCTCGGAAGAGCCCATGAAGATGCGCAGGCCGCCCTCGATGGTTTCCGTATGCCACTCTTCCGGCGCCCCGTCGCGCGCAACGGACAGAACCTCGAATCCGACCCGCTGCAGGCGACCATTGGCATCCTGCAGGAAGAGCGGAAAATCGCGAAAAATGCCGCGCCTGATCTCGCGACCCTCCGCATTGACCGTGATGACCTCCGTGACGGTCACGGTGCCGTCACGGGAGAGATCGATGTCCGAGCGGTAGCTTTCGATCATCTCGGCAGCGACGGCCGTTCCGGCCGCCGCGCCGAAAAGCAGGGTCAGCAGCAGGGCGAGCAGCAAGCCTGCCTGCGAGAGCCCCGCCCGCATGGCGTCAGGACCGGTCGAAGCCGACGCCGAGCGAGGCAAGCGCATCCCAGTACTGGGGATAGGTCTTGCCGACACAGGCCGGATCGAGAATGGTGATGCCGTCGATCTTGAGGCCGGCCAGCGCAAAGCTCATGGCGATGCGATGATCGGCGAAGGTGTCGATCTCGGCCGGCAGATGCTGGCCGGCAAGCCCCGGATCGGACGCAACCAAGAGGTCATCACCCTCCTCCGTTGCCAGCCCCGCGCGAATGTTATTCAGGCCGGTGGAGAGCGCCCGGATGCGGTCGCATTCCTTGACGCGCAGATTGGATATCCCGACGAAACGCACGGGCGTCTCGTTGAAGGCGGCCAGCACCGCAATCGTCGGGATCGCATCCTGCATCTGGCTGCCGTCGATCACGGCCGGCATGTGCGGGAAGGCGGAAATCACCGCATGGGCGCGGGCATCGGGCTGGGTAAACGCGGCGGCCGGCGTGCCGATATCGATCGCGCCGCCCGTCAGCACTTCGGCGCCCCACAGATAGGTGGCGGCGGAGGCATCCGGCTCGATGTGGAAATCGGTCGCGGTATAGCCGGTCGGCTCGACCTTCCAGTTGGCCGCATCCAGTTGCTCCACCCTGGCGCCGAAGGCCCGCATGGCATCCAGCGTCAGATCCACATAGCCGCGCGCGCCGATCTCGGCGCCGCTGAGCGCAATCGTGACGGGCCGGTTCGCGCCCTTCGGTGCGAGCGGCGCGGCCATCAGCAGAGCCGACACATACTGGCTGGAGAGGTTCGCATCGATCTCGACGCGGCCGGTGCCGAAATGGCCATTGCCCTTGACCGTCACCGGCGGGCAGCCGGTCGGCGCATCCGCCGCAATGCCGAGCGAGCGCAGGGCAACGACCAGCGGGCCGATCGGCCGCTTGCGCATGTGCTCGTCGCCATCGACCACCACGGTGCCGTCAACGCTGGCGACGGCCGCCGTGAGGAAACGGGTCGCGGTGCCGGCATTGCCGAGGAAGAGCGGCGCGGCGGGCGCCTTCAGTTCGCCGGTGCCCGTCACCACGAAGGTGGTCGCATCCGGTTCTTCCACCGTCACGCCCATGGCGCGCAGCGCCTCCGCCATGTAGCGGGTGTCATCGCTCTTCAGCGCGCCCGTCAGGCGGCTGGTGCCGCGGGCAAGACCGGCCAGCAGCAGGGCGCGGTTGGTGATGGACTTGGAACCCGGCGGGCTGACACGGCCCTTCAGGGGCGCGGTCACCGGGTGCATGGTCAGTTTGTCAGTGGTGGTCATGTCGATCTCGGCTGGCGCCGGGCGGCGCGAAAAACATCAGAACCTGACGGTCGGTACCGCACGGTCCGCCTCGTTGGCAATCTCGAAATAGGGCTTCTTGCCGAAACCGAACTGGCCGGCAATCAGATTGGAGGGAAAACTTTCCACCTTCACGTTCAGCGCGCGGGCGGCACCGTTGTAATAGCGGCGGGACATCTGGATCTCGCCCTCCACCCGCTCCAGCGCACGCTGCAGTTCGGCGAAATTCTCGTTCGCCTTCAAGTCCGGGTAGGATTCAGACACGGCCAGCAGCCGGCCAAGCGCCTGCCCCAGCAGGCTTTCGGCCTGGATGCGGCCGGCCACATCGCCGGCGGGCACGGCCTGGGCCCTGTTGCGCAGGTCCACCACGGCCTGCAGCGTGGTTTTCTCGTGATTGGCATATCCCTTCACGGTCTCGATCAGGTTCGGGATCAGATCGGCGCGGCGCTTCAGCTGCACGTCGATGCCCGACCACGCCTCCTCCACCATCTGACGCGACGACACGAGACCATTGTAAGTAAAGATGACGTAGAGCACGGCAACCGCCAGGACGGCGAGTGCAATATACATGACATTTCCCCCTCATTCTTGGGCGGCTGAACCCTACTGCTTTCGATAGGGCGTGTCATGCCCGTTCGGCAGCCCCGACGCCTCCAAGACCTTAACCTTTCGTAACCCCCCTCCTTCAAATGTAACCTTTTGCGTGCGCGTCAAGTTAAGTCCGAGGCAGTAGCATCAGATTTCGGGACAATCATCGCGGAGACTGGCATGCCGCAAAAGACCTGGACCAAGCTGCCACCCTGGGCCCTCCTGGCCTGCCGTGACATTCTGAGGGCCGCGACCGCCAATCGCCGCCTGGTGGACATCCTCAACGAGATCACCGACATCATCACCGGGCTTTCCGACCTCGATCTGGCACCGAGCGCGGCCCTTTACATCGGCGAATGCGGCCAGGAAGGCCATCGGCTGCTCTACCATCGCCACAGCGATGATCTGATCTTTCCCCTCGTCATTGATCCCGAAAACATCAGCGACAGTTTTCCGCAGGGCTTTGGCCGCGCCAGCTTCTACCCGGTGCCCCTGGTCATCGGCGAGGGCGAACGCAGCATCGGCAGCGCGCTGTTCTTCGGCCGCACCGCCAAGCGCATGAGCGCACAGAAGCAGACCATCCTGATGGCGCTGGCGCAGGAGATCGCCCGCATCATCATCAATCGCGGCGGCCCGAGCGGCACCCTGATCGATCTCGTCGAACTCTCTACCGACGAGATCTACATCTTCGATCCGCTGAGCCTTGCCATCGTGCGGGCCAACCACACGGCCAGCATCCGCACCGGCCACAGCCTGGAAACCCTGTCGCGGATGACACCGGCGGCGCTGAAGGTGGATATGAGCGAGGCCGCCTACCGGGCCCAGATCGAACCGCTGCTGAGCGGCCGTTGCACCAGCATCTGCTTCGACGCCCGCCACCGGCGGCGCAACGGCACCGTCTATCCCGTCAAGGTGCAGGCCTGGCGCATCCGCAGCGACGAAGGCGACTTCTATGCCGAGGTGGCGGTGACGACCGCCGACCAGCGCAAGGCCTTCGGCCTGCTGGAACAGGTGTTCGACGCCATTCCCGGCGGCATCGGCGTGTTCGACAAGCGCTCGCGCCTTTTGATGGCGAACCGCCGGCTTTACGACCTCATGAACATTCCGCCCGAGCAGTTTCCGCCCGGTTCCCGCTTCGAGGACATCCTGCGCTACAACGCGACGCGTGGCGAATATGGCGATGGCAACGTGGAGGCCATGGTGCGCGAGCGGGTGGAGCAGGCCGAACTCGGCCTTCCCTACAGTTTCGAGCGCGAACGGGCGAGCGGCAAGGTGCTGGCGGTGCGCTCCGAACCCTTGAGCGGCGGCGGCTATGTGCTGAGCTACACCGACATCACGCTGCGCAAGCGCGCAGAAAAGGAACTGATCCGGGACCGCGACGAGCTGGAGGCGACCGTGCGCCAGCGCACGGCCGAGATCGCCGCGCAGGCAGCTGCACTGGAAGAGGCGCTGAAACAGGAAAAGACCATCAATGCCATGCAGCGCCAGTTCGTGGCGATGACCAGCCACGAATTCCGCACGCCGCTTGCCATCATCGACGGTGCGGCCCAGCGGCTGATGCGCAAGAAGGGCGGCATCGAACCGGACTTCCTGGTCGACAAGACGCACCAGATCCGCGCCGCCGTGATGCGCATGGTGGACCTGATGGAGAGCATTCTTTCGGCCGGCCGCATCGATACCGGCCGCATGGAACTGACGCTGGTCGACTGTTCGCTGAAGAAACTGATCGAGCAGGCCATCCACCGCCAGCGGATGTTTTCCCAGAACCATCGCTTCCAGGGCTTTCTGGAGGATCTGCCGGATGTAATCCGCTGCGATGCGCTGGCGATCTCGCAGGTGGTGACCAACCTGCTCGGCAATGCCGTGAAATACGCGCCACGCGCGCCCGACGTGACGATCCGCGGCTGGCGCGAGGGGGAATTCGCAATGATTTCGGTGCAGGATCAGGGCGTCGGTATCGATGCGGACGACATTCCGAAGCTGTTCCAGCCCTATTTCCGCGCCCGCACCTCCACCGGCATTGCCGGCACCGGCATCGGGCTCTCGCTGGTCAAGCAGGTGGTGACGCTGCATGGCGGCGATATCGTCCTGCAAAGCCGGCGCGGGCATGGCTCCACCTTCACCATCCGGCTGCCGATCCGCGGTCCGGTCACGGTGGGCACCAGCCTGCAACTGGAGGAGAAGGCACTCTGAACAGCAACCGCCAGACTCAAGACGTGACAGACTGAAGCCAACCACACGCAAAGGAAAAGCAGATGATCACCGTTCTGTGCGTTGAAGACGAAAAAGACGTCCGCGAACTGATCGTGGAGGAACTGGAAGAGGCCGGCATGCATGTGCTGCAGGCGGAAAACGGCAAGGAAGGCCTGGAGACGATCCTGGAGCAGCGCCCGGACATCGTGATCTCCGACATCACCATGCCGGAGATGGACGGCATTGCCATGCTGGGCGAGTTGCAGATCAACTATCCGCAATTCTCCAACATGCCCTTCATTTTCCTGACCGCGCTGGCCGACCGCGAGAAGATGATCGAGGGCCTTGGCGCCGGCGCCGAAAGCTATCTCACCAAGCCGATCGATTTCGACGTGCTGATGGCCAAGATCCACGGGCTGGTGGTGCGCATCGAAAATCGCGTGGCGGCCGGGCTGGAGTTCTGAAGAGCCAGTCCGTGACATGCCGCCTCCCGTTCCGCTATGAAGGCAGGGAACGGAGGAGACGGGGATGCAGGCACTGCTCGATGCCATCCGAAACAGGGAGCCTGTCAGCGGCATGCGCTTTGACGGGGAGGAACTGCAGGAGGCCGACCTCTGCGAGGCGGAATTTCGCGCCTGCCGGTTTTCCAACTGTCGTTTCGACGAGGCGATACTTCGCCGTGTGAAATTCGTGGGCTGCATCTTCGAGCATTGCAGCTTTCGCGACAGCGTGATCGAGGACTGCATTTTCTCGGAGGGCGAGACCGGCACACAGTGGCGCTATTGCGATCTCTCCAAGGCAGAGATCCGCCGCAGCAATCTCAGCCTCAACACCATGATCGGCAGCACAGCCTATCTGACTGCCTTTGCCGACTGCGCGCTTTCAGGCGCGAAACTCGATCTCGACACGCAGCGCAAGATCCGCACGCAGGTGATCGCCGGCGGCGTGCAGTTTATGAAATGCAAGCTGCAATATGCCGTTTTCGCCGCTGCGGATTTTCAGGAAAGCGTGTTCGAAAGCTCCGATCTGCGCGACTGCTCGCTTTCGGGCAGCAATCTGCGGCATGCCAGCTTTCGCGGCTCGAGCCTCCACAACATCGATCTTGCCGGAGCAACGCTCGACCATGCGGATCTTTCGCATGCGAGCTTCGACGATTTCGACCTGACCTCGCTTGCATCCTTCCGCGCCACGATCGTGACGCGCGACCAGCACGAGGCGCTGCTCGCCTCGCTCGGCCTCGTCACCGCAGACTGAACGGAAAACCCCGGCAGGACCCCGCCGGGGCTCACGAGCGTCAGGCCGCGCTTTTGTCGATGTTGATGCCGCCGGCATCGGTCAGCAGGAAGGCCTCGCCACAGGCCTTGGCGAGCGTGCGAACCCTGAGAATGTAGCTCTGGCGTTCCGTGACCGAGATCACGCCGCGGGCATCGAGAAGGTTGAACACGTGGGAGGCCTTGATGCACTGGTCATAGGCCGGGAACACGCACTTGTGCAGGCGCTGGTTGGCATTGTCGCCCGGCGCGCCGGCCGCCAGAAGTGCGGCACATTCGCGCTCGGCATCCTCGAAATGGCGCAGCAGCATCTCGGTATTGGCAAATTCGAAGTTGTGGCGGGAATATTCCTGCTCGGCCTGCAGGAAGACGTCGCCATAGGAAATCTTTTCCTCGCCCTCGCGGCCGTTGAAATTGAGGTCGTAGACATTGTCGACGCCCTGCACATACATGGCCAGACGCTCCAGACCATAGGTCAACTCGCCCGCGACCGGCGAGCATTCGATGCCGCAGACCTGCTGGAAGTAAGTGAACTGCGAGACTTCCATGCCGTCGCACCAGCATTCCCAGCCAAGGCCCCAGGCGCCGAGCGTCGGGCTTTCCCAGTCGTCCTCGACAAACCGGATGTCGTGCAGCAGCGGATCGAGGCCGATGGCGGCGAGCGAGCCGAGATAAAGCTCCTGCAGGTTGGACGGGTTCGGCTTCAGGATCACCTGATACTGGTAGTAGTGCTGCAACCGGTTCGGATTTTCGCCGTAGCGACCATCGGACGGACGGCGCGAGGGCTGCACATAGGCAGCCTTCCACGGCTTGGGCCCAAGCGCGCGCAGCGTGGTGGCCGGATGAAAGGTGCCGGCGCCCACTTCCATGTCATAGGGCTGCAGCACCGCGCAGCCCTTGTCGGCCCAGTAATTGTGCAGCGTCAGGATCAGCGCCTGAAAGGAGCGCTTCGGGTCCATGTGCGGGGCAAGAGACGTGGTCATGGCAATGTCCGGCCTGTTTTATGAAACGTGCGCCGTCTGGTGCCACGGCGGGCCGGAAGGGTCAAGCAGGGTCACGCATTCTCGCTGCACCCGGCACATCCTCACGGTCTGGCAAGACTGTATTTCGGACCTTCCAGCGTCTCTGTGTCGTACCGTGCCAGAAAACCGCTCGCAAAGAGCCGCAGGGCAGCAGCCCTCCCCCGGGTCGGTTCAGATCACAGGGGCGACAGCGAAGCGATTTTCGCCTAGACTGGCCCTCTTCCGGCGAGGGCCCGACATGAACGTGAAAACCACCATCGAACTGCCCGAACATCTGCTGCGACATGCCGAACGGCTGGTGGCGGAAGGCCGCTATCCCTCGATCGACAGCGTGCTGACCGACAGCATGGAACGGATGCTCGGCGAACAGGACGCCGAAGATCCGCTGACCGACATGGCCGAGGAGATTCGCCGCCGCGCCGCCTTGCCGGCGGATCAGTGGGTGACCTGGGATGGCTCTTCTGTGGCCGCACGCATCAAGGCACGGCTGGACGAGAAGTACGGCTCCCCAGAATGAGTTACCATGTCGTTAGCCATCCTCAGGTGGAGCAGGATATCTTCGACATCGTGGATTACATCGTCCCCTTTGCAGGGCTTGCAAGCGCCAGAAAGGCAACCGACGACATTACCGGCTTCATCACCAGGCTCGGCGATTTTCCAAAGATTGGCAGTCTGCGCCATGACATCCGGCCCGGACTACGCGCCGTTGCGGTGCGCGAGGCCGTGATCTGCTTCGTCGTAGACGATGAGACGGCGACCGTCACGATCCTCTGCGTCGGCTTCGCCGGCAGTGACTGGATGCGGCGCGTCAAAGACCGTAGCTGATGAGGTTTATGATACCGGCACGTCCCGGCCGTGCTCCAGCGCCTTTCGTCTCTCGCCATCCCGCAGCAAAGCCGCCGGCCACCGGCCTGACCTCGCGGAAATCTAATCCTCTTCCCGCTGCACGCGATATTCGCCGGTCGCCGGATCCTTCACCAGCGTGCCGATGGCGCCGGTCTGGCGCTCGCGTTCCTGCTCGCGCCGCCGACGCGCCAGTTTTTCGGCGTCGGCCACAAACTTGCGATAGAGAAGCCATCCGCCGCCGGCCACGATGGCGATAAACAGAAGTTGCGGCATGAGACCTCCCCGCGATCAGAGCCCGTAACGGCTCCACAATGCCCGGTCTTCGAGGGTCGCGGCAAGCCCTGCGGCGGCCGATGCGGCAATCTCGCCACCGCGATCAGCACCGCCGAAGAGGACGCCCGGCACGCGGCGGCCGAACAGGCCGCGGCTGGCGCCCACCAGTTCCAGCCGGGTCTTCGGCCCGTAGCGGCGCTTCAGAACCTCGCGCATTTCGCCGATACCATCGACGAGCCCGAGATCGACGCCGCGCAGCCCCGTCCAGAACAGGCCGGAAAAGATCGTCGCATCATCGGCCAGCCGCTCGCCGCGGCGCATCTTCACCATGTCGATGAAGATCTTGTGGATCTCGAGCTGAAGCGTCTTCAGGTATTCGATGTCGCCTTCCTTCTCAGGCTGGAAGGGGTCGAGGATCACCTTGTTCTCGCCGGCGGTATAGACGCGGCGCTCCACGCCGATCTTCTTCAAGAGTTCGGGAAAGCCGAAGCCACCGGACACCACGCCGATCGAACCGACGATGGAGGTCGGATCGACCAGGATCTCGTCGCCGGCGAGCGCGATCATGTAGCCGCCGGAGGCCGCGACATCCTCGACGAAGACCAGCACGCGCTTGTTCTTCTCCTCCGCCAGCGCCCGGATGCGCTGGTAGATCAGCCGCGACTGGACGGGCGAACCGCCCGGAGAATTGATGGAGATCGCCACGACCGGCGCATCCTTGCGCGAGAAGGCCCGTTCGAGGGAACCCGCCACATTGGCAAGGTTGAGCGCCGGACGAAACTGGCTGCCGCCGGCCATGATCGTGCCATGCAGTCGAACCACGGGAATGGTGACACCTTCCTTGCGCAGCCGCTTCGGTATCCACCGCGTCCAGAACCCTGCCATGTCGTCTCCTGCATCAACCTGTTTGCGGAGATGTATGCAATGGAACGGCAGGCGCAATGGCCGCCGTCATAAATTCCGCGTCAGCGGCAACCCGCACCGCCCGGAGCAACCTTGGTACGAAGAAGCTCACGCTTGCCAAACGAATTGCGAGAAAATGCTATTGCGAATGAGTTGCATTAATGATTGTCTGACCATGAGACAGAATTCGGAGGCAGACATGGATCAGGCGGCAGGCGGCAGAGGCTGGCGCGAAGACGCGGGCGAACCGGCGCTGTCGGATGTGCATGGCTCGATCCGGGTGCGGCGGCACGGGCCGGGCTGGCGCAAGGCGCTCTCCTTCATCGGCCCCGGCTATCTGGTGGCGGTCGGCTACATGGACCCCGGCAACTGGGCGACCTCGCTCGCCGGCGGCTCGCAATTCGGCTATACGCTGCTCTTCGTGGTGCTCACCTCCAGCCTGATGGCCATGCTGCTGCAGGCGCTGGCCGCACGGCTGGCGATCGCCACCGGCCGCGACCTTGCCCGCGCCTGCCGCGACAGCTATCCGCGCCCCGTCACCATCGCGCTCTGGCTGCTGGCGGAGATCGCCATCGTCGCGACCGACATTGCCGAGGTGATCGGCACGGCCATCGGCATCCAGCTCGTGTTCGGCATTCCGCTGGAAGCCGGCGTGCTGATCACCGCGCTCGACGTTTTCCTGGTCCTGATGCTGCAGAAGCTCGGCTTCCGCTGGATCGAAGCCTTCGTGATCGCGCTGACGGCAATCATCGGCACCTGTTTCGGCATCCAGCTGTTTCTGGCGCAACCGGACTGGGCCGGCGTCGGGCTGGGTTTCCTGCCCTCCGGCGGCATCGTGCAGAATCCGGAGATGCTCTATATCGCCATCGGCATCATCGGCGCCACCGTGATGCCCCACAACCTCTATCTGCATTCCGGCATCCTGCAGACGCGTCAGCTGCCTGAGGATACGGCCGGCAAGCGCGAGGCGCTGCGCTACAGCACACTGGATTCGACCGTGGCGCTCTCCTTCGCGCTGCTGGTCAATGCGGCGATCCTGATCCTCGCCGCTGCCGCCTTCCATGCGCATGGCAAAACCGATGTGGCCGAACTCGGCGATGCGCACACATTGCTCGCCCCCCTTCTCGGCAGCGCGCTGGCGCCGGTGCTGTTCGGCGTGGCGCTGTTGTGCAGCGGGCTGAATTCCACCACCACCGCGACGCTGGCCGGCCAGATCGTCATGGAAGGCTTCGTCAGGCTGAAGGTCAGACCCTGGGTCAGGCGGCTCGCAACGCGCGCGCTTGCCATCGTGCCCGCCGCCCTCGTGGCGCTCTGGTATGGCGAGAAGGGCACCGCCGAGCTGCTGATCCTCAGCCAGGTGGTGCTGAGCCTGCAATTGCCCTTCGCGATCTTTCCGCTGGTCTTCTTCACCGCCAGCCGCGACAAGATGGGCGCGCTTGCCGCCCCCCGCTGGGTCACGCTCGCAGCACTTTCGATTGCCGTGCTGATCACCGGGCTGAACGTAAGGCTGGTGGCCGATGTGCTTTCGGGTGCCGGCGGCTGACGGCCCGGAAATCGACCGGTCAGCGGCGCGGATAGGCCGTTCGGCCGTTGTTCAGGTCATCCACGAAGTCCGTGAAGGCGTGGCCTTCCTGCGCATGCATGACGAGCGGCGCACGCCATTTCAGCCGGGCGCGCGAGCCCTTGATCGCGGTGACGAGCAGGCGGATCGCGTCCTCGCCAGGGCGCGGATGGATCGCCGTCAGTTCCAGCCCGCCAAAACGCCGGCCGCAGGCGGCAAGGATCTCGCCGACCGATTCCGGCCGCGCGATCAGCGACAATTGCCCGCCCGGCACCATGATCGCACCGGCGGTGCGCAGCCAGCCCTCGAACAGGGCTTCGGTCATGGCATGCGCTTCCGCCTTCAGCGCATCCGGCGTGCGCCGGTCGCGCCCGTCATTGAAGGGCGGGTTCATGATGACGTGGTGGAAATGATCGTCGGGCAGGCCGGCCGCGACGCGCGCCCTGCCCTTCAGCGTCACATCCGCCTCCACCACCTGCACGCGGTCCGCGAGGAACGCGTTTTCGGCAAGCTGCAGGGTGCGGCGCGCATAGTCGGCCATCAACGGCGAGCGCTCCACCAGCGTCACCTCGGCACGCGGCAGCCGCGCGGCCACGCCAAGACCGGCCGCACCCGCGCCGGCGCCGAGGTCGGCCACCCGCACCGGCCGCTCGTCTGCCACCAGTGCTGCCAGCATCATCGCATCCATGCCGGCCCGGTGGCCGCCATTCTTCGGCTGCAGCAGGTGGAAGCGGCCACGATGGAAGGCGTCCAGCGTGTCAGTCATCGCCATCCCTCAGCTCGGCGCCGAGCCCGGCATCGAAGAGCAGCCGACGTGCCGCCGGCTCCCTCTCCGTCTCCACCAGAAGGCGGCGCGGCAGGAGGCCGAGCGAACCTTCGAGTATGCTCATGGACTGATCGGCCACCAGGCAGGGAATGCCGGCATCCTTCAGCAGACTCGCCGCGTAGGAGAGCAGGACCGCGTCATTGGCGCGGATCAGTTCTTTCATGGGGCAAACCCCCTCAAATCTAGGTCATAATTCCGTTTGCCCCTTGCCGGGCCATGCGCCCCTTTCTATTGTCCGGCACAAATTTTGAACAGGAGGCCATTTCATTGGGCGTCGTTATTCCGCTCGAAGAGGGCAAAAACAAGCAGGCATCCGTCAAGCCGCTGGTCGATCTGACGAAGGCGGACATGGATCGGGTCAACCAGCTGATCCTGTCGAAGGCCGGATCTGATGTGCAGATGATCCCGGAGGTCGCCAATCACCTGATCTCGTCGGGGGGCAAAAGGCTGCGCCCGATGCTGACGCTGGCGGCAGCCCAGATGTTCGGCTACGAGGGCGAGGGCCATATCCGGCTGGCGACCAGCGTGGAATTCATGCACACCGCAACGCTGCTGCATGACGACGTGGTGGACGAAAGCGACATGCGCCGCGGCAAGTCCACCGCCCGCATGATCTGGGGCAACCAGGCCAGCGTTCTGGTGGGCGACTTCCTGCTCGGCCAGGCCTTCAAGATGATGGTCGATGTCGGGTCGCTGGACGCGCTCGACGTGCTTGCCTCCGCAGCCGCCGTGATTGCCGAAGGCGAGGTGCTGCAGCTCTCGGTCGCCAAGAACATGGAAACGACGGAGGATGACTATCTGGCCGTCATCCGCGCCAAGACGGCAGCCCTGTTTGCCGCCGCAGCGGAAGTGGGGCCGATCATCGCGGCCACCGACAAGGCCACCCGCGGCGCGCTGAAATCCTATGGCATGAACCTCGGCCTCGCCTTCCAGCTGGTCGATGACGTGCTGGATTACGGTGGCAAGGCTGCCGATCTCGGCAAGAATGTCGGCGACGATTTCCGCGAAGGCAAGATCACGCTGCCGGTCATCCTCTCCTATCGTCGCGGCACGGCCGACGAACGCGCCTTCTGGAAAACGGCGATCGAACAGGGCGAGAGCACCGACGAGAACCTGGCGCGCGCCCTGACCCTGATCGGCAAGTACAATGGCCTCGGCGACACCATTGCGCGGGCCAAGCATTACGGCACGATCGCGCGCGATGCGCTGTCGCCGTTGCCGGAATCGGCCCACAAGGCCGCGCTGATGGAAGTGATCGACTTCTGCATCGAGCGCGTAAACTGAGCATTGCGGGGGGCTTTTGATCCCCCGCGGCAACGGCGAGATTCTTGCGGAGCTGCTCTAAAAAAGCCATTCTGTGGTGAATCATCGGCCGAGGATTCCCATGGCAGCCACAGTGCTGCCGACAGCTTTTCATGAGAGGCACCTTCATGCGGCAGAAACTCGCCCATCGTCTGCTTTCCAGCGCGGCCTTCGGCGCCGTGCTTCTGCTGGCGACGGCAACGCCTCATCTGGCCGGCGCACAGGACCAGACGCAGCAACCTGCCGTCACCCAGCCCGTCGCCGCACCCGCCAATGATCCGGTAACCGAAGAGCCCGCCTTCGACGCCAGCCGCGTGAACAGTTTTTCAGGCGCCTTCCTGGCTGCCCGCACGGCCGATGTCGACCATGACTACGCAACAGCCATCGCGCTTTACCGCAAGGCGCTCGATTTCGACCCGGCCAATCTCGACATCCGCGAACGGCTGATGATCTCGCTCCTGATGAACGGCGAATTCGACGAGAGCCTGAAGCAGGTGGATGCGCTGAAGGAAGACACCTCGGTGGAGCGCATCACCAAGATCGTGCGTGGCCTCGATGCCATTCGCAAGGGCGATTATCAGGAAGCCGAGAAGGTGCTGGCCTACAAGGGCCTGAACGATCTCGACCGGCTGACGCAGGCGCTGATATCCGCCTGGGCCAAGGTTGGCGCCGGCAAGGGCAAGGACGCCATCAGCCTCGTCAAGGGTCTCAAGGGGCCGGACTGGTTCAAGGTGTTCACCGATTACCAGATCGGCAGCATGGCGCTGATGTCCGGCGACGATGCGACCGCCCGGACCTATCTGAAGGCGGCGATCACCAGCGAGGAAGGTGTGGCCACCACGCCGGATACCTTCATGCGCGCCGTGATGGCGCTCGCCCGGATGGAAGCCGCCGATGGCCGCAAGCAGCAGGCACTCGATGCCATTTCCGTGGCCGAGCGGCTGGTGACAAATTACGCGCCGCTGAAGGCGCTCCGCCAGAGCATCGAAAAGGGCGAGAAGCCCGAGCAGCAGGTGACCAATGCCGTGGAAGGCGCTGCCAGCGTGCTGTTTTCCGTCGGCAGCGCGCTGAACCGCCAGGGCGCGGAGGAAATGGTCTCGCTCTATCTGCAAATGTCGCATGCACTCGATCCGAAGAGCGCCGACACGCTGATCCTGCTTGGCGGCATTGCCGAGAAGCTGGAGCAGCCGAAGCAGGCAATCGAGCTGTACGGCCGGGTGCCGGAAGGCTCTCCCATGCGCCGCATTTCCGAGCTGCAGCTTGGCCTGACGCTGGCCCAGTCAGGCGATGTGGCCGGGGCGCGCCAGCACCTGCAGTCCCTGATCGCCTCCGACCCGACCGACCTTCGCAGCTACATCGCCTATGGCAGCGTTCTCTCCGATGCCAAGGACTATGCGGAAATGGCGCGCAACTACGACCGCGCCGTCGACGTGGTCGGCCCCGTGCCGCGCCAGTCCGACTGGTCGATCTTCTTCCAGCGCGGCATTGCCTATGAACGGTTGAAGGAATGGGACAAGGCGGAACCGAATTTCCGCAAGGCGCTGGAGCTAAATCCGGACCAGCCCTCGGTTCTCAACTATCTCGGCTATTCCTGGGTCGACATGAACCGCAATCTCGACGAGGGCCTGGAGATGATCCGCAAGGCCGTCGAGCTGCGTCCCGATGACGGCTACATCGTCGATTCGCTCGGCTGGGCCTATTATCGTCTCGGCCGCTACGACGAGGCGGTGGAAGAGCTGGAGCGAGCCGTGGAACTGCGCGCCGGCGATGCCGCGATCAACGACCATCTGGGCGATGCCTACTGGCGCGTGGGCCGCAAGCTCGAGGCAAAATACCAGTGGCAGCGCGCGCTGACCATGAAGCCGGAGCTGACGGAAATTCCGAAGATCGAGCAGAAGATCCGCGAGGGTCTTGCCGATGCCGGCCCGCCGCCGGTGAAGACCGCCATGGCCTCGCCTGCGGCGACCGCACCTGCCGTTGCCGCGCAGCAGGATGCGACAAGCGACGCAAAGCCCTCCAACTACACGGTCAATGACGGCGACACGCTGTGGAAGATTGCGGTGGAGCAGCTCGGCGACGGCGACCGGTTCCGCGAGTTGATCCGGGCCAATCCGGCGCTTCGTCGCAACCCGGACCGGCTGTTCCCCGGCCAGGTGCTGGAACTGCCGGGCCCCGCCAACTGAGACCCTCCGACCAGAGTGACATCCTGAGGCAATGACAGGCAGCATCCGCGAAACGGCGCCGGCCAAGATCAATCTGGCGCTGCACGTTACCGGCCGCCGGGCGGATGGCTATCATCTGCTCGACAGCCTGGTGACCTTTGCCACCGATGGCGACGGACTGCATCTGAGCCCGGCTTCTGAGGATAGCTTTCGCGTGACGGGCCGGTTCGGCGCGCTTCTCGGCGAAGCCCAGGACAATCTCGTCATTCGCGCGCGCGACCTTTTGCGCACAGTCGTTCGGTCCACCGGCCACGCGACGCCGCCGGTGGCGATCACGCTCGATAAGGCGCTGCCCATCGCCTCCGGCATCGGCGGCGGATCGGCGGATGCAGCGGCCACCCTGCGCGGCCTCTGCCGTCTCTGGAATATCCGCCTGCCGGACGACGCCATGAAGGCACTGGCGCTGTCGCTGGGGGCCGATGTGCCGATGTGTCTTGCCAGCCGGCCCGCTCTGGCGCGCGGCATCGGCGAGGAGCTGACCCCCGTTCCGGCTCTCCCGAGCCTGGCGCTGGTGCTGGTCAATCCGCTGGTCTCGGTCTCGACGCCGGAGATCTTTCGCCGTCTGGAGTGGCGCGACAACGATCCGATGCCGCCGCTGCCCGTCGATCGGCAGGCCGACTGGACGGCTTTCCTCGCCAGCCAGCGCAACGATCTCGAGCCGCCGGCCCGCGCCTTGGTCGATGAAATCGTCACGGTGTCCGGAGCGCTTGCGGCCAGCGGAGCGTCACTGGTGCGGATGTCCGGCTCCGGCGCCACCTGCTTCGGCCTCTATGCGGCACCCGCCGAGGCGGAGCGTGCCGCCCGCAGGCTGACGGAACAGCATCCGCTCTGGTATGTTCAGCCAACGAGCACCGTTTGCGGAGAGTGAGTGATGAACCGTCTTGATGAAAGCCGCCCCTTCATTCCGGTCGGCATTGCCGTGCTGACGGTGTCGGACACACGGACCCTCGCCGACGACCGCTCCGGCGATACGCTGGTGGCGCGCATTGCCGAGGCCGGCCACCGGCTGGTGACGCGCGCCATCGTGCCGGATGATCGCGACGCCATTTTCGAGACCGTGCGCAACTGGACGCTGGCGGACGGGATCGACGTGGTGATCACGACAGGCGGAACCGGCTTTACCGGCCGCGACGTGACGCCCGAAGCACTGGAGCCGCTGTTCGAGAAGCGGATGGACGGCTTTTCCGAGGTGTTCCACCGCATCTCCTACGACAAGATCGGCACCTCGACGATCCAGTCGCGCGCGACGGGCGGTGTTGCCAACGCCACCTTCATCTTCGTGCTGCCGGGATCGCCCGGCGCCTGCAAGGATGCCTGGGACGGCATTCTGAAAGCCCAGCTCGACTACCGGCACATGCCCTGCAATTTCGTGGAGATCATGCCGCGGCTGGACGAACACCTGCGGCGCGGTGGCAAGGGCTGAACAGCCTCAACCGCGGGCCGCCCAGGCCGGCACCATTTCGCTCACCAGCCGAAAGGCGCGCGTCTGGCTTCTCGCGAGATCGGCAAGCCCCATGCCGGCGCGCGTTCGCGCCAGGGCTTCCGCCTTCTGCACGACAAGGCCGTGCTCCAGCGGGGCCGGCCGCGTGACAAGCCGCGCCACCAGCGAACGGCGGTGATTGCGGGACGGCGAAAAGCGGGCCGCCTGACGGTTCATCGCCATATGTTCGGCCACCTCGTCGATCCAGCCGATCTGCGGGCGGGCGCCGGGCTCGATCAGCAGCAGCCATTCGCCGCGGGTAGCACGCAACACATCATCAAGCCGCCAGTCCACATGGAAACGGCAGCCGGCGGCATCCGCGACCCTTGACGAGGCATCCTGCGAGCCGCGATCGAGCACGCTGACATCGCTGACGAGACCTTCCACGGCACCCGCCACCAGCACGGACAGGGTCTGCGCCAGCTCGGTTTCCTGATCTTTGCATTCCATCAGCACACTCAGCATGTCTCCTGCTTTATCGCATCGCAGCAGGAATTGCCACAAAGCCGTCATGCCGAATTTGTTCTTGCAATGTTCTCTTTTCTGCCCTACCAATAGAGCCACGGTGATCGTTGAATCGGCCGCAGGAGTTTCCCATGAACGAGCTGTCCCATTTGCGGCAGGACGCCCTTGCGCCTGCCCACACGGCGGATATTGCCGATGCCCTGGTGCAATCCTCGGGGCTCAGGATCGACATCGACCGGCGGCGCGGGCGCGGCGCGGGGCTGAACCCCAGCGGTCGTTTCGAGAGCGAACGGCGCGAGGCCTTTGACGACGGCTGGCAGACGCTGGAGGAGCTGGAGCCCTTCCGCACCGAGGTGCAGGTGGAAAAGCCGCGGACGATCATCACGCGCAACGAATCTCCCGACATTCCCTTCGACCGCTCGGTGAACCCCTATCGCGGCTGCGAGCATGGCTGCATCTATTGCTTTGCACGCCCCACTCACAGCTATATGGGCCTTTCGGCGGGCCTCGACTTCGAGGCAAAACTGTTTGCCAAGCCGGATGCGCCGAGACTGCTGGAGCGGGAACTCAGCCGGCAGGACTACAAGGTCCGGACGATCGCCATCGGCACCAATACCGACCCCTACCAGCCGATCGAGCGCGAATGGCGAGTGATGCGGCAGATGCTGGAGGTTCTCGCCAAGGCCGGCCATCCGGTGATGATCGTGACGAAATCGGCGCTGGTGACGCGCGACATCGACATTCTCTCGGAGATGGCGGCCAAGGGGCTCGCCAAGGTGGGGATTTCGGTGACGACTCTGGACCGCAAGCTGGCCCGCAGCATGGAGCCGCGCGCGGCAACGCCGACACGGCGGCTGGAAGCGATCCGGCAGCTGACGGAAGCCGGTATCCCGACCAGCGTTCTGGTGGCCCCCGTCATCCCGGCGCTGAACGACCACGAGATCGAACGCATCCTTGACGCCGCCAGGGCTGCGGGCGCGACGGAAGCGAGCTACGTGCTGCTGCGCCTGCCGCTGGAGGTAAGCCCCCTCTTCCGCGACTGGCTGTTGCGCCACTATCCGGACCGCTATCGCCATGTGATGTCGCTGGTGCGCTCCATGCGCGGCGGCAAGGATTACGACGCCGAGTTCGGCAAGCGCATGAAGGGTGCCGGTCCCTATGCCTGGCAGATCTCGCGGCGCTTTGAACTGGCCACCAAGCGTCTCGGCCTCGGCCGCCGCGGCATGCCACTGCGCGACGACCTGTTCGTGCCGCCGGCGGGCGGCGGCGTGCAGCTGTCGCTGCTCTGATGGAGGCATTCGCGCCTCGTGTTGGGCGCAGGCAGCGGGCAAGCAGGGCATCGCGCCGGAGGGACATAAGGTGGTGGCGGATCATACCGTCTCCCCCAGCCTCGGAGGGGGGAAATCCCAGACAACGTGGCGTTCTCATCCCGACTGTCCATGCTCTGAAGTGACCGAGACGGCGGCCCGGCCTGGAACACACAGGTAAAAGTGCGTCAGCGGTTTGCGTTCGGACTGCGCGACAACAGAGAATGGAGCCTTTCGTGTCATCCGCTGTCACCGAACGGCTCTGGAATGAATGAGACCAAAGGTCTTCGGCACGGTCCACCGCCTCATCCGTGCCGGAACACCCCGGCCCGCCTTCCCCTAGGGCGGTCGTAAGCGTTGCCGCATGATACGCTTGGCCGGGGCTTGCAGGGGGTCGGGTGCGCGTGCCAGTTTCCGCCGCATGTCACTGAACACGCCACCCGATTCTCCCCGCCTCTTCGACGAGGTCCCTCTCGCTCCCGATTTCAGCCTGGAGCTTGCCGCCCGGCGAGCCGGTCACTGGCCGGTTGCCGGCACGGACGAGGCAGGTCGGGGCCCGCTTGCCGGTCCTGTCGTGGCGGCCGCCGTCATTCTCGACCCCGATCACATCCCCTTAGGTCTCAACGATTCCAAGCAATTGTCGCTGAAAGTGCGGGAACGGCTGTATGACGAGATCATGGCGACCGCCCATGTGGCGATCGCCTCGTCCGGCCCGCGGCATATCGACGAAAAAAACATCTTGCGAGCGAGCCTCGACGCCATGCGCCGCGCTGTCCTGTCGCTTCCGGTGGCGCCGGCGATGGTTCTGGCCGATGGCCGCGATGTGCCGCCGGGCATCTGTTGTCCGGGCCGCGCGGTGATCAAGGGCGATTCCCGCTCGCTGTCGATTGCGGCGGCTTCCATCATTGCGAAGGTGATGCGGGACCGCATGATGGAGCGCGCGCATGCCGTCTACCCCGCCTATGGCTTTGCCGGCCATGCCGGCTATGGAACAGCCCGGCACCGCGCCGCCATCCTGAGCGACGGCCCCTGCCCGCTGCACCGCATGAGCTTTCGCCCGCTGCGCCGGGATTGAGCGCGCTCGTCCCTGCTCAAACCTTTGACCATCCACGGGACAACGTGTGCCTGACGCTGACTGCCCGCGCGTCCTGGTCCATTTGTGTCGCAGCCAGCCGCGACAGTCTTGATCGCGCGCCTCGTGCCGCGATCAAGACTGCCGTCCACTGATCCATATTGCTGTCAGAATGCTTGCAAGCCCCACAGACCGGAACCGGCGACATGCGATCATCTGCAGCAAAACATGCATGAAATCTGCGGACGGCGACGACAGGACCAAAGCCAAGGGAACCGGCAGCAGGTCGAGGAGGATGGTGCGGTTCCCCGAAAATGCTGCAAACGAAAAAGCCGGACCCCAGGCCCGGCTTTCAAATCACATCGGGATGGCGCCCGGACCGATCTCAGTTCAGGCGCGACTTCACCTGACCAACCGACTGCGCAAACAGCGACTGCTGAACCGAGGCATCAGCCTTGGCGGCAATCACCTTCTGGGCGGCAGCCACGGCCAGATCGACGGCGGCGGAGCGCACGGCGCCGATGGCGTCTGCCTCGGCCTGGCGGATCTTCTGTTCGGAGAGTGCATTGCGGCGGGCGACGAACTCTTCCGTCTTCTGCCGTGCTTCCTCGGTCAGCGCTGCGGCTTCACGCTCGGCAACAGCCAGAATGTGGGCGGCTTCCGCTTCCGCTTCCTTGCGCTTGCGCTGGTATTCGGCGAGCAGCGCCTGGGCTTCCTCGCGCAGACGCTTGGCCTGCTCCAGCTCGTCACGAATGTTGTCGGCGCGCTTGTCGAGGGCCTGGCCGATCATGCCCGGCACCTTGAGATAGGCGATCAGGGCAAGGAAGAGAACGAGGCCGACAAAGGCGAAAAATGTTGCATCAAATGCCATGGTCGATCACGCCTCCACCTTGGCGGCAGCAACTGCAGCCTTGACGTCTTCCGGGGTTGCCTTGGCACCGATCAGCTGATCGACGATCGCGGCAGCTGTATCCTCGGCAATCGAGCCGACCTCTGCAAAGGCACGGGCCTTGATGTCGGCGATACGGGCTTCCGCAGCCGACAGCTTGGCGGACAGCTCGGCTTCGATCGATGCACGATCGGCAGCAGCCTTCGCCTTGGCGGCGTCACGGGCCTGATCGGCAATGCTGCCGGCCTTGGCGCGGGCAGCCGCGAGTTCCTTTTCATAGGTCTCGACGGCGGCGTCTGCTTCCGCCTTCAGGCGCGAGGCCTCATCGAGATCCTGGGCAATCCGGTCATGGCGGTGTTCGAGAATGCCGCCGACGCGGGGCACGATCACCTTCTGCATGACCAGATAGAAGAACCCGAAGGTGATGACCAGCCACAGAAGCTGCGACGGGTAGGTCGACTGGTCAAACGGCGGAAATACGCCGGTACCATGTTCGCCATGGGCCACGCCGGTTTCCGTGTGCACGTTGCCAGCTGCTCCATGGGTTTCGCCATTGGCCGGCGCGCCGTCCTGCGCGAATGCCGGTGTCACGAACATCATCACCTCCAGGGGTATTCAATAGAGAAGATCACGGCGCGCCGTTGAACCGCGCGGCCGTGATCCCATACGGTTTGCCGGCTATCAGACGGCGAACAGCAGGAGGAGAGCTACGAGCAGCGAGAAGATGCCCAGAGCTTCCGTAACGGCGAAGCCGAATACCAGACGGCCGAACTGGCTGTCAGCGGCAGACGGGTTGCGCAGAGCGCCGGAGAGGTAGTTGCCGAAGATGTTGCCGAGGCCGAGAGCCGTGCCGGCCATGCCAAAGCAAGCCAGACCTGCACCGATGAACTTTGCTGCTTCCGCTTCCATGTGAATGCTCCTTCGAATGGGTTGTTGCGGCGGATGACTGACGCTTCAATACGCCAATGTCGCTCCTCAGTGGCCGCCCGGATGGACCGCGTCGTTGAGGTACATGCATGTCAGCACCGCAAAGACGTAGGCCTGCAGGAAGGCTACGAGGAATTCGAGACCGGTCAGAGCGACCGTCATGATCAGGGGCAGGATCGCGCCACCGATTCCGATTGCGCCAAGGGCTCCGAGCGACACGACGAAGCCGGAGAACACCTTGAGCGTGATGTGTCCCGCCAGCATGTTGGCGAAAAGACGAACCGACAGCGAAATCGGACGGGACAGGAAACTGATGATTTCAATGGCCACCACCAGCGGCAGAAGCACGCCCGGAACGCCGCTCGGAACGAACACGTTCAGGAAATGCAGGCCATGCTTGTAGAAGCCATAGACGAGAACCGTGCCGATGACGAACAGCGCCAGCGCGAAGGTGACGATGATCTGGCTGGTCACGGTAAAGAAGTAAGGGAACATGCCGAGCAGGTTTGCCGTCAGCACGAACATGAACAGCGAGAACACCATCGGGAAGAATTTCATCCCGTGGCTGCCCGCCCCTTCACGCAGCATGGAGGCAATGAACTCGTAGGACATTTCCGCAACCGACTGGGCGCGCGACGGAACGAGGCCACGGCTGGACGTCGAGAAATACAGGAAGCCGGCGGCGCAGGCCACCGTGGCCACCATGAACAGCGAGGCATTGGTGAACGAGAAGTCCATGCCACCGATCTCAATCGGCACGATCTTCGAGATCTGGAACTGATGGGTCGGATCGTTAGACACCGCTCTACCTTCTTTCTTCCTTGCACCCGCCACAATCGGCAGATTAACTCATCACGTCGTTTTACCGATCGTCCTTGCGGTCACCCGGCCGAAGAGGCCCCGGCTGGGCAACCACGCCCAGGCTCCGCATGACGTTCAGCACTCCGGCACAGAAACCGAGAAGAAGAAGAATGATCATCCCCCACGGCGTCGTCCCGGCAAAACGGTCGACCACATAGCCGAGCACGGCCCCAACGGCGATGGCAGCGATGAATTCCGATGAAATCTTCAGCCCGAGCGCCATGCCTTTACGGCTTTCCTCGGACCGGCTTTCCCTGGCCTTCCCCACTGCCTCGCCTTTTGCCCTCTCTGCCAGTTTGGCGGAAAGATCCTTGCGGCGCTGCTCCAGACTGTCGTCGCGGTCCCCGGTCATGCATCCCCCTGGCCTTGCCTGCCCTGACCGAAAGATCAAAGCCTCTCTCGAAGCCCGGGAAATAGCGCCTTCCGGCCCGTTTCGAAGTCGCGCGCACCATAGTTTTGCGCGCACCCATAGTCAAGGCGTCAAAAGACGCTCATCCAGAACAAATTAACCGCGAATTTTCAATCGTTTAAGTCACAACCGGATCAAGTCGCGATCCGTTGTTGAGGGAATCACACATTTCAGCTCCAGCCGCCGCCATGGGTGCGGTAGAAAACGTGAAGCCCGATGCGGCCGACCTTTTCCATGCTTCTGGCCCAGGAGGGCCGCACATAGACGGCGTGATAGTGAGTGGCGGAGCCGACTTCCGGCAGCCAGATCTTGCCGGCCGTCACGGCGATCGCCACCTCGCGCGCGGTTGCCCAGTGCTCGCGGGAGCGGACGCGGTCACGGATGTCGTCGCAGGCAAAGGAGAACTGGCAGCGGTTGCGCCAGTCCTTGTTCTGGTAGACGACGCCGCAGATCGTGTGGGGATAGGCGGGATTGCGCACGCGGTTGAGGATGACCTGCGCCACCGCCGCCTGCCCCTTCACCGATTCCCCGCGTGCCTCGAAATAGATGCCCGACGCCAGGCACTGCTGCTCTTCCGGCGCAAAGACAGTGGCCGGCAGGGCAGTTGCGGCCCAGGCATGGTCATGCGGGCCGATCTCCGGCACGAAGCGCCCTTCGTCGGCCGGCTTGCCCAGCAGCGCATCGAAAGGGGAACGGCCGGGCTTTCGGGCGATCGAAGGCGCATAGGCGCTCGCCAGGATGTCGCCTCCCGGATTGGTGACGAGACTGGCCACCATCGGCGAGAGGCCGAGATCGAGCTGCCGGGGTTTCGGCCGGTAGAATTCGAAGGAGGCCATCTCGACCATGGCCGGCACCGGATCGGCGGGCGCGAAAGCGACGCGCTCGGCCGCCTGGGCCGGCGGAGCGAGCAGCGAACTGCTGCGCTGGAGAATGGAACCGGCAGTAAAATCCTTCGGCGGCTGCATGCGCTCCACCGCAATCACCCGGCCGCGCTTGGCGCCACGGGTGACGCGCTCCTCATCCGGCACGAGGCCGGATTTTTCGCCGGGCGCGGTGAAGGCGATGCGGCGACCGTCCGGCATTAGCATGCCGGCCCCTTCGACCATCCGCGCCTCGCTTTTGGGAAAGGCAAGCTCCGCGACATGCAGCGAGCCGGCGGGCGAATCCGTCAGCACCATGCGCCACTGGCTGCCGGGATGGACATCGCCGGACAAGAGGCCGGACAGATCCGCCTGCGCCGGAATGGAGGGTACGATCAGCCAGGCGGCAAGGCCGAAGACGATGGGCGAGGCCCACCGGTCCATCAGGGAGGCCCCCCTCCTTCTCGAACGCTTTTGACGCACACCGCAACTCCAACGCACAATCTTTCGAATGCGCGAAGGATCTAATATTAACCTAAATGGAGGGTTAACGCCCTGGTTTTCCCGGGGTCGGGGCCGGCGCTACGGCCCCGAGGACGGATGAACCTGCCCCGAAATGCGTCAGATGATGACGTGCGAGCCGAGTTCCACCACACGGTTGGCCGGCAGGTGGAAATAGTCGGACGGATCGGAGGCGGCATTGGCGAGCGCGATGAACAGCCGGTCCTGCCACATGGGCATGCCCGATTCAGCATCCGGCACCAGCTTGCGCCGTCCCAGATAGAAGGAGGTGGCCATGATGTCGAACTTGAAGCCACATTTGCGCAAGTAGGCGAGCGCCTGCGACACGTTTTGCGACTGCATGAAGCCGAAGCGCAGCTCGACCAGCACGAAGCGATCCGACATCTTCTCCACATGGAAGCAATGTTCCTGCGAGACGCGCGGCTTGTTGACCGTGCGGATCGTCAGGATGACGTTCTTCTCGTGCAGCACATGGTTGTGCTTGAGATTGTGCATCAGCGCTGCCGGCGCCGATTCCGGATCGCTGGTGAGGAAGATCGCCGTGCCCGGCACGCTGACCGGGGCGTTCTGGCTCTTCTTCTCGATCGAGCGCTCGATGGATTCGGCAAAGATCGCCAGCGGCACGTCGGTGCGCTTCATCTTGTCGGCCAGGATGTCGGTACCCCGACGCCAGGTCCACATGATCACGGTAAAGGCAGAAGCCATCAGCACCGGCACATAGCCGCCGTCGTGGATCTTCAGCAGATTGGCGCCGAGGAAAACCATCTCGAGCAGCAGAAGCGGTGCCAGCGCAAGTGCCGCCACCCAGCGCGGCCAGTGCCAGCGGGCACGCACGAATTCGAAGGCCATCAGGGTGGTGACCACCATGGCGCCGGTGACCGAGATACCGTAGGCGGTGGCCAGCGCATCCGAGCTTTCGAAGCCCAGCACCAGCGCCAGTACGCCGATCAACAGCACCATGTTGACGCCCGGCAGGAAGATCTGCCCGGTATTGGTTTCCGAGGTGAAGAGGATTTCCATGCGCGGCAGATAGCCGAGATGGATCGCCTGACGCACCAGCGAGAAGGCGCCGGTAATGACGGCCTGGCTGGCGATGATGGTGGCCGCCGTTGCCAGAAGCACGACCGGGATCAGCGCCCAACTCGGAAACATCAGGTAGAAGGGATTGGACATCGCTTCCGGCTGCTTCAGGATCAGCGCGCCCTGGCCGAGATAGTTCAGCGTCAACGCCGGAAAGACGAGCGCGAACCAGGCCCACTGGATCGGACGACGACCGAAATGGCCGAGATCCGCATAGAGCGCTTCCGCGCCGGTGACCGTCAGGAAGACGGCGCCGAGCACCACGAAGCCGACGAAGCGTTCCTGGATGAGGAAGGTGACGGCATGCAGCGGGTTGAGCGCCCACAGGATGCTGAGATCATCGGTGATATGGGCAATGCCACCTGCGCCCATTACCAGGAACCAGATGGCGGTGATCGGGCCGAAGAAGCGCGCGACAAGCCCCGTTCCATGCGACTGGATGGCAAAGAGGGCAATCAGGATGACGATCGAAATCGGCACCACCGCCTCGTCGAGCGCGGGCGTGATGAGCTTCACGCCCTCGACGGCCGACAGGACGGAGAGCGCCGGCGTGATCATCGCATCCCCCATGAAGAGAGCGGCGCCGATCAGGCCGAGCATCATCAGCACGGCCCTGTTGCTGCCGGCCGTCTTCATCAGCATGGCCAGCAGCGACAGTGTCCCGCCCTCGCCGTGGTTGTCGGCCCTCAGCAGGAAGAGCACGTATTTCAGGGTGACGATGATCGTCAGCGTCCAGATCATCAGCGAGATGATGCCGATCACTTCGGCCTGCGTGACACCGTCATAGGAAACGGGCCGCAGCGCTTCGCGGAAGGCGTAGAGCGGACTGGTGCCGATATCGCCATAGACAACGCCGACGGATCCCAGCGCGACCGCCAGGAACTTCTTCAGGCTCTTGTCCTCAGTCAAATGTTCGTCAGCTGCGTGTGACATCCGGTTTTCTGGCCTAGAGCCAGCCTTTCCAGCGGAAGAAGTAGAACGGGACCAGGGCCGAGACCAGCATGGCAAGAAGAGCCCAGGGATAGCCAAAGGTCCAGTCAAGTTCCGGCATCATGCGAAAATTCATGCCGTAGACCGACGCCACCAGCGTCGGCGGCAGGAACACGACCGAGGCAATGGAGAAGATCTTGATGATGGCATTCTGCTCGACATTGATGAGACCGAGCGAAGCATCGAGCAGGAAGGCAATGTTGCCGGCGACGAAGGCGGCATGTTCGGACAGGGTCGCCACGTCGCGGGCCACCGTGCCGCAGAGGCTGTGCAGTTCGCTTTCGGCCGCAATGGCCGGTGCGTTCATCAGGAAGGACAGCACGCGTGACAGCGAGCCGAGGCTGTCGCGCACCTTGCCGACCAGCCGGTGACAGCCGGCGATGTCGGCAAGCTTTCCCTCGAGAAACTTCGGCGGCCGCCGCTTCTCGCGGTCGCGAAAGATATCGATCGACAGGCGATCGACACGGGTGACGGCACCTTCCAGGATCTCGGCCGTGCGATCGACGATCGTTTCGATCAGATGCGCCAGCAGGGAGGCGCCCGTATGATGCGCTTGCGCAGTGCGACCAAGAGCTGCGGTGAACAGACGGAAGGAACGCGGTTCGGCATAGCGGACCGTCAGCAGGCGGCCACCGGCCAGGATGAAGGCGACATCCGTCAGTTCCGGTTCTTCGCTGTCGGCTTTCCAGACCACGGAGCCGGTCATGAAAAGGCCGTTCTTTTCCGTGTAGAGACGACTGGACGGTTCGATGTCCTTCAACTCGTCGCGTGTGGGAACCGAGATGTCGAGCAGCTGCTCGACATAGCTGTCTTCCTCGCGCGTGGGCTCGAAGAGATCGATCCAGACGATGTCCTCAGACAGTGAGCCAACGGGCTGGACAGCGGTCAGCACCGATGGGGAGCCATTGGAACCATAGGCATTGATCAATGCGACGTCTCCGTGCCGGCGCCCGGATTTACCGGCACAATTGAACGTAAGGGGCCAATCTGCAGTTCCCTCGTCCCAAGCGAGACGCGCGTATAAGACCACCGAAAGATTAATGCAAGAGACACGAAGTCCCGATGACGGTCATTCGAAGACGATTGCAGGCGCCGTGCGCGGCGTGCGGCCTGTAAGCTGCTGCCACACGCGGCTGGCGATATCCCTGTAGATCGCGGCAGATGCGCCATCGGGATCCGAGACCACCACCGGCGTTCCGGCATCGGATCGCTCGCGGATATCCATGGTGAGCGGCACCTCGCCGAGGAACGGAACGTCAATGCGCGCGGCCTCCGCTTTTGCGCCGCCATGGCCGAAGATGTCGTAGCGCTTGCCGGTATCGGGCGCCAGGAAATAGCTCATGTTCTCGACGATGCCGAGCAGCGGAACCTCCACCTTGCGGAACATGGCAATGCCCTTGCGTGCATCGATGAGAGCCAGGTCCTGCGGCGTGGACACGATCACCGCGCCGGCGAGCGGCACCTGCTGGGCCATGGTCAGCTGCGCATCGCCGGTGCCGGGCGGCATGTCGACCACGAGAACGTCGAGATCGCCCCAGGCCACTTCGCGCAGCATCTGCAGGATGGCCGACTGCACCATCGGGCCGCGCCAGATCATCGCGGCCTCCTCTTCCACCAGGAAGCCCATGGACATGGCCTTCAGGCCATAATTCTCCATGGGGACGATGATGCGGTTTTCGATCTGCTGCGGACGTCCGGAAATCTTCAGAAGACGCGGCACCGAGGGGCCATAGATATCGGCATCCAGCAGGCCGACCTTCAGGCCGTTCGCCATCATGGCCAGCGCCAGATTGACGGCGGTGGTGGATTTTCCCACGCCGCCCTTGCCCGAGGCCACCGCGATGATGGCGCCAACGCCGGGAACGCCCGCCTTTTGCGGACGCGCCGGCGCTGAGGGCTGACCGGGCGCCCTTGCCTGCGGCGCATGCGAATGGCCCGCATGGGCGCCATGATCATGAGCGCCAGCCTGCGGCTGAGGACGGGCGGGGGCCGCACCGGCCTTGCGATCGGCCGTCAGCGTCACCAGCACGCTGCGCACGCCCTCGATGGACGTCACCGTCTTTTCGGCTGCAATCCGCAGCGGCTCCAGCTCGCGCGCCCGTTCGGCAGGCACGGTGATGGAGAAATAGACCTTCCCATCCGCGATGAAGACATCGGACACCATGTTGAGCGAGACGATATCGCCCTCCAGATCCGGCCCGCGCACCCGGCGCAGCGCCTGGATCACCATGTCCTTCGTCACATCAGCCATCGGGAACTCCCAGAATTGTTGCCGAGGCCCTGTCGTTGGCACGGGCCTCTCGTGTCGCGCGCCGGCCCGCAAGGGCGGCCCCGCGGTCGTGCCGGCTCGGACTTATAGGTGGTGCGTCCGGGGTGGAGCAACAAGTATTAAGCCGCCGTCCGGGACATGCGGCGATCTGACGACGCGCAATGCCCGGACGACGGCTTTTTCTTGGGTGCGTCTCTTGGGACGCTTTTCAAGTCCCCTCTGGACCTGCGAAGGAAGAAGCAGGATGCGTGCCAGATCCCGAAATTCCGATAAACTGGCACAATTGCCGGTTCAACACCGGCCTTCCGCCACGCTTCTGATGAATTCTTGAGCGCTGCCCGAAATCAAGGCGGAAAAACTGCCCGTCACTTGATCAGGCCGGCCCGCAGGGCCTTGGCAACCGCCTGGCTGCGGTTCACCGCATCGAGCTTCTTGGTGGCGCGGTTCAGGTAGTGATTGACCGTATGCTCGGAGAGTTCGAGGATGTCGGCAATCTCCGCGCTCGTCTTGCCGGCGGCTGTCCAGTTGAGGCAGTCGATCTCCCGCTCGCTGAGCTGGTCGCTGACGCGCACGTCGATGTCGCGGATTTCCGCCAGCCCCTGGTAGACATGCACCGAGAGATACATGAGTTCCACCATCTGCTGCACGGTGAACATCACCCCATCGCCGCAGAAGGAGACGCAGCCACGCTTTCCGGACGAATCATGCACCGGAAAATAGACGCCGCTCGTCAGCCCGAAGCGCTGGAAGAGATCGAAGGATACGGTGTCGCCGCGCTGACGGGCGATATCGGCCATCGAATAGGTAAAGGGCAGCGTCGACGCGCGCAGGCGCTGCAGGATGGGGCTCGACTGCAGAAGCCCGGCCTGATCGAAGTGCGCGAGCAGTTCCGAAGGCCAGTTGGTGATGATTGTATTGCCGGACAGCTCCAGCGTGGTCATCGATGGCAGCTCGCAGACCATGAAGGCGCGGCAGCCATTGCTCTCGGTGACCCGGCGCATGAAGCGGAAGATGTCGAACTGCGTCTTGAGGGATTTCAGTTCTGCCACAAGGGCGGCCACGGAATAGGTGGCGTCAAAGCTCTCGGTCTTATCCATTGTTCATGACAATCTTGGTTAGAAGGCCTCGAAAGCCGGCTCAAGGCCAAACCTCCGAGTGACAGCGCACCGGCAGCAATCAGACCGGTCTTGCGTGGTGCCATCATGGCCGCAATCATCACGACAGAATCATGCCACGATCCGAGAGATTTGACAAACACTCAATTCCGTATCGGGCAAAGAAAAGTGCATGCTAAAACAGCGCTCAGCGACGAGGCCCAAGTCGCTGCAAAGCATCCTGAACAATAGCGCGCGCCGCGGCACAGACATCGTCCGCCCAGGCCTCCAGCTGATCCATGTCGGCACGGAAGGCAGGAGCCGTCACCGAGATGCCGCCGAGGATATTTGCCTCGGGAACGGCAATGGCGGCGGCCACGCACCGGATGCCCGGCTGGTGCTCCTCGAGATCGAAGGCATAGCCGCGGGCACGGATCGCCTCGACCTGCGACAGCAGCGCGCCGGCATCCGCCAGCGTGGCCGGTGTGAAGGTCTGGAAGCGAAGCCGCGACGCGATCTGCGCGAGACGCTCGTCCGGCAGGCAGGAGAGCGCCACCTTGCCGACGCCCGTGCAATAGACCGGCGCGGCATTGCCGACCTGCGAATGCATGCGCACCGCCTGCCGGCTTTCGATCTTGTCGAGATAGATGATCTCGTCCTCGCGCAGCAGGCCGAGATGTACCGTCTCGCCGGTCCGCTCATGCAGATGTTTCAGGTGCGGCTCGGCCACCTGGCGGAAGGAGTGGCGCGACCAGGCGCGCGAGGCAAATTGCAGCAGGCGAAGGCCCGGCGTATAGCCGCCATCCGGCCCGAGTTCGACCAGACCTTCCATGGCAAGATGCCTGAGCTGGCGATGCAGGCTGCCGCGCGGCTGGCCGCTCAGCGTCAGAAGATCGGTGAAGCGCGGCGCCACCTCTGCGCGGGCAATCAGGTCAAGCACGGCGATCGCCTTGCCGAGCGTGCCCGTGTCCGGCCCGTCCGGTTCCGATCCAGTCTCCGTGTCCTGATGCTGGGTCACCAAACATTCCCTCCTGCAGCCTCGCCATCACGGCATGGGTGCTTGACAGTCCCTCCTGATTATAATCTTTATTCCATATAGTCAAACTCAGTTCCACATGATGGAACATCGAGGATCATCATGGACACTGTCGCAGCATCGCAGCCGGCCTTCCGCTTTGCCGACCTGGAGGATCGCCCGGTGCTGGTCACCGGCGGGGGATCGGGTATTGGCGCAGCCTTCACGGAAGCCTTCGCCCGCCAGGGCGCACGCGTCGCCTTTCTCGACATCGCGCGCGAACCGAGCCTTGCGCTGGTTGCCACCCTTTCCGGACAGACGCGCCATCCGGTAGAGTTCATCGAGGCCGATCTTTCCGATGTCTCACAGATCCGGTCCGCAGTCGCGGCGGCGGCCGAGCGGCTCGGCGGCATTGGCGTTCTCGTCAACAATGCCGCCCTCGACGACCGTCACGAATTTCTGGAGGTCACGGAGGAGTACTGGGACCGCAACCAGGCAATCAATTTGAAGCAGATGTTCTTCTGTGCCCAGGCGGCCGCCCCGCATCTGATCGCGGACGGGCGCGGCGCGGTCGTCAACCTGTCCTCGATCTCCTTCCTGCTGAACATGGGCGGTCTGCCGAGCTATACCACCGCCAAGGCCGGCATTCTGGGATTGACGAAGAGCCTTGCCGGACGCCTCGGCCCGGACGGCATCCGCGTCAACGCGCTGTTGCCGGGCATGATCGTCACCGAGCGGCAGAAGGCGCTCTGGCTGACGGATGAAGGCATTGCCGCGATGATCGACCGCCAGTGCGTCAAGCGCAGCCTGACCGCCGCCGACATGGTCGGCCCCTGCCTGTTTCTGGCCTCGTCGGCATCGGCCGGCATGAGCGCCCAATGGATCACCGTAGATGGAGGAACACTCTGATGGCTGAGGCCGCCTATATCGCCGTCGACTGGGGCACGACCAGCTTCCGGCTCTGGCTCATGGATGGCGACCACCGCGTGCTGGCCGAACGGCGCAGCGGCGAAGGCATGACCACCGCCGCCGAAACGGGCTTTTCCCAGGTCCTAGAGACTCATCTTGCCGCCGTGTCCGCCGGTGCCGATCTGCCGGTCATCATCTGCGGCATGGCCGGCGCCCGCCAGGGCTGGGTGGAGGCCGGCTATGTCGATGCCCCGGCGCCGCTCGCCGCCGTTCTCGACGGCGCCGTGCGCGTGCCCGGCGAAACGCGCGACATCCGCATTCTGCCCGGCATTGCCCAGCGCGCCGAAACCGCACCGGATGTGATGCGCGGCGAGGAAACCCAGCTGCTCGGCGCGCTCGGCCCCTCCTCCACCGGCAAGGCGCTGGTCTGCATGCCCGGCACCCATTCGAAATGGGTGAATGTGGAAGACAGCCGCGTCACCAGCTTCGCCTCCTTCATGACCGGCGAAGTCTTCGACGTGATCACCAAGCATTCAATCCTGAAGCATGCGGTGGCGGGTGCGGAAGCCTTCGACGCCAGCCACCCGGCCTTCCAGGCCGCCGTCGTCAAGGCCGCGGCCGAGCCGGCACTGCTGACAAGCCTGATCTTTACCGCGCGCTCCGGCCAGCTGCTGCACGGGCTTGATGCCACCGGCGCTGCCGCCCGCCTCTCCGGCACGCTGATCGGGGCGGAAATCGCCGGCGGCATCCATGCGGCCGGCCGGCGCCCGGATCTGGTGCGGCTCGTTGCCTCCGGCCGGCTGCAGGGCCTCTACGAAGGCGCCCTTGCAGCCCTTGGCCTTGCCTTCGAGACGATCGACGCCGATCTTGCCGTGCGGCAGGGCCTTGCCGCCGCCGCCCAATCGCTTTTCCTCAGCCATGCAAGGATACCCGCATGACCCGCATTCCCTTTCCCTCCATGCAGCGGCCGCTGGTCGCCATTCTCCGCGGCATCAAGCCGGAAGAGACTGAAGCCATCGTCGGCGGCCTGATCGAAACCGGCTTCACCGCCATCGAGATTCCGCTGAACTCGCCCGATCCGTTCCGGTCGATCGAAACCGCCGTGCGGCTGGCGCCGGCGGACTGCCTGATCGGCGCCGGTACCGTGCTGACCGTCGAGGATGTCGACGCACTCGATGCCGCCGGCGGCAGGCTGATGGTGAGCCCCAATGTCGAGCCGGCGGTCATCGAGGCTGCTGCGGCGCGCGGCATGGTGACGCTGCCGGGCTGCTTTACGGCAACGGAAGCGCTGTCTGCCGCACGCGCCGGCGCAACGGGCCTGAAATTCTTCCCCGCCAGCGTGCTTGGCCCTTCCGGCATCAACGCGATCCGCGCCGTGCTGCCGAAGGAGCTGGTGATTGCCGCGGTCGGTGGCGTGTCCGACACGAACTTTGAAGACTATGTGAAGGGTGGCATCACCGCCTTCGGTCTCGGCTCCAGCCTCTACAAGGCGGGCATGAGCGCCAACGAGGTGATCCGTCGCGCCAGGGTGACGATCGAGGCCTATGACCGGGCGCTGGAGGCGGTGCGATGAGCGAGATCCACGACTTCGCCGGAACCATCCTCTCCGACCATGCCTCAGAACTCGGCGAAGGCCCGACCTATGATGCGGCGACCGATACGCTGTGGTGGTTCAACATTCTCGGCAAGGAACTGCACGAACTGAACCTTGCAAGCGGTGCAAGGCGCGTTCATCCCCTGCCCTTCAAGGCCAGTGTGCTGGCCCGCATTGATGCGGATCGCCAGTTGATCGCGACAGAACAGGGCCTGATGATCCGCGACATCGCCAGCGGCGGCTTTACTCCCTATGTGGAACTCGAGCCGGCGCATATGGGCAACCGCTCCAATGACGGGCGTGTGCATGCCTCCGGTGCGCTGTGGATCGGCACCATGGGGCTGAAGGCCCAGAATGGCGCGGGCTCGATCTATCACGTGGCAAAGGGCGCGGTGACCCGCATCGTCACCGGCATCAGCATTCCGAATTCGATCTGCTTCTCCCCCGACGGTGCGACGGGCTATTACACCGACACCCGCATCGGCAACATCATGCGGCTGCCGCTCGATGCCGAAACCGGGCTGCCGGTCGGCGAGGCAACCGTCTTCGTGCCTGCCGGCGCCGATGGCGGTCCGGATGGATCCGTCTGCGATGCGGACGGTTATCTCTGGAACGCCCGCTGGGGTGCCGGGGCTGTGGACCGGTATGCACCGGACGGACGTCACGTGGCCCGCTACAGCGTCCCGACATCGCGCGCCTCATGCCCGGCCTTCTTCGGCAAATCCGCAGACCGCATGGCGGTGACAACCGCATATGAGGGTGCCAGCGCAGACGAACGGGCCTCCGACACCAAGGCCGGCTTCCTCTTCGATCTCGGCATCACGGTGAACGGGCGTGTCGAACCGGCCTATCGTCTCTGACATTGTTTTTACAGGGGAAATCCGCGCATGTGGCGGGTTGCCCCTAACCTTCGACAGGCGAAAACGTTCCGGCGTTTTCGCCTATTTTTTTGGCAGCCCGCCTCGGAACCATCCTCGCGGACAGGCATTTCCCTGTCGAACCGACGCGATCCTCCACCCTGCGCGTCGGAGCAACCCGGATTGAACAAAGGTAGGTTCGTTATGAAAAAGACCCTTGGTACCATGGCAGCAGCAGCCATCCTGATGGCTTCCACCGCCGTTGCACCGGCCTTGGCCCAGACGACGGCTCCCTCGGCAACGCCTGCCGCTCCGAACGCCCAGACCGATACCACCATGCCGGCGACCGGCAATGGCGCTGTGGCTCCGGCAACCGGTTCGTCCGCAGCAGGCACAATGGGCGCTGCATCCACCAGCGCCGCCGCGCAGGATTACCTGACCCGGCAGACGGAAACGCAGGTGAGCGCCAACGACTATATCGGCCAGAGCATCTACAACGGTGAAGACAAGAGCATCGGGAACGTCAACGACCTGATCCTGGAAGAAAACGGCGGCATCGTCGCAGCCGTGGTCGGCGTCGGCGGCTTCCTTGGCATCGGCGAAAAGAACGTCGCCGTGCCGATGAGCAAGATCAACATCAGCCGCGACGCAGACAACAACAACAAGGTCCGCCTGACGACCATGGAAACGGCTGAATCGCTGAAGGCCGCGCCGGAATTCAAGACGCTGGACCAGCAGCAGACCGACAACACCACCACGTCTTCGACCGGTGGTGCAGCCACCACCACGGCCCCGGCCGGCGGCGCCACAACCCCGTCGACGACCCCGAAGCCCTAATCCGCATCGGTGGTCTGGAGCGTGCCACGCTCCGCCTGACCAGGGCACATACGGACAAGGGCGGCGCTACGGCGCCGCCCTTCGTCGTTTGGTGAATCGGGAAAGGTGTCAGGCGGTTTCCTGGGTCGGCAGGAAATCGCGGTGATGGGTCTGGAGGTAGCGCAGCGTCGCGGCGGCATCCACCGGGCGGCCATAGTAATATCCCTGCCCCATGGCGCAGCCGAGCGTCTTCAGCTTTTCCGCATCCGCCCATTCCTCGATGCCTTCGGCGACCACCTGCAGATCAAGGCCATCGCACATGGCGATGATCGCCTTGACGATATGTTCGGAGGCGCGATCGGTGGTGATGCGGGAAATGAAGGCACGGTCGATCTTTACCTTGTCGAAGGTAAAATCGCGAAGCCGCCCGAGGCTTGACTGCCCGGTGCCGAAATCATCGAGCGAAATACGCACACCCGACTGGCGCAGCTCCGCAATGATGCGCTCGGCGGTATCGGCCGAGGTCATGACGGCGGTTTCGGTGATCTCCAGCTCCAGCCGGGCGGGATCAAGCCCGACGCGGCCAAGCGTTGCCAGAATCGTTCCGGCGGTGCCGGGGTCCATCAGTTGCGCGGAAGAAAGATTGAAGGACAGAAAGAGTTCGCGCGGCCAGGAGAGTGCTGCCTCCGCCGCCTTGCGCAGCAGCGTATCCGACAGGGCATCGATGAAGCCGCGTTCCTCGGCAAGCGGCACGAAGACGGCCGGCGACACGAAGCCGAGATCGGGATCGTTCCAGCGTGCCAGCGCCTCGAAACCGACCACCGAAGCATCGCGGATGCGCACGATCGGCTGAAAATGCACCTCGACCGAATCGGCAATGATGGCATTGCGCAGCGCCTGCTCCAGCTGGGTGGAGCGTTTCATTTCCTGGGCAATCTCGCGGGAATAGACAGTGATCTGGCCGCGTCCGCGACGCTTGGAGCGATAGAGCGCGGTTTCGGCGCTCTTCATCAGTTCCTCGAACTCCTCCCCGGCAAAGGGATAGACGGCAAAGCCGAAGGAAGCCGACAGCCGCACATTGCGGTCTCCCAGATCGTAAGGCGCAGACAGCACCTCCTTGATCATCTGGCCGAGACGTTCTGCGCTGGTCTTTTCGAAGACGAGCGGCAGCAGGAAGGCGAACTCGTCGCCGTCGTGGCGTGTCACGGTGGCGCCATCGGGAATGCAGGCCTTCAGGCGATGCGCCACCTGGCAGAGAATGTCATCGCCGGCCTGCGAACCGAACAGGTCATTGATCGGCTTGAAGCCATCGAGGTTGACGATGCCGACGGTAAAGGGGGCGGGATCATCGGCGCGTTCGGCAGCGATCAGCCGCACCTTGTCGCGCAGCCGGTAGCGGTTGCCAAGACCAGTCAGCGGATCGCGATAGGCCATGGCCTGCAATTCGTTCTGGCTGACCTGCGGCAACGAACGGCCGGCCGATGTCATTACGCGCTCCACGCATGTCGGGTTTTCGCGCAGAATGCTGCCAAAAGATTAACAAATGCATAGCGCTTATCACAAACGCGTGCAGTCTCAGCGCCCTTCGCCACGCCGGCGTGTCTCGCGGTCGCCGGCGCCCATGAAGCGACGGAACTTCTCGTCCAGCGCATCGGGACTCAGCGGCTTCAGCACCACGTCATCCATGCCGGCAGCCCAGCAGGCGTCGCGGTCTCCCTCGACGGCCGGCGTCAGCACGCCGATGATCGGTGTGCGCTCGCCTCCGCTTTCAAGCTCGCGGATCCGCGATGCAGCCTCGAAGCCGTTCAGCATCGGCAGGGTGATATCCATCAGCACGATTCGCGGCTTGAGATCCCGCCACAGGCGCACCGCCTCCTCGCCATCGCAGGCAATGGCATAGCGATAGCCGAAGCCTTCGAGGATCTGCGAGAAGACGATCTGGTTGACCTCATTGTCCTCCGCCACCAGGACGTCGATTGCGGCAACCGATGAGATCTGCCAGTCGTCCTCGGCGGCCTTGCGGGCCGCAGGCGCGGGACGCGGACGCGCCAGACGCCGCTGCACAGCCACCAGAAGCTCGCGCTCCACCTGGAAGGCTTCCAGAACCAGGACATCGATGCCGGAGGCCTCCGCCTCTTCCAGGCATTCGATATCCATGGCCGAATCAACCACCACGAGATCGATGTCCACCTGCCGCTCGCGGGCGATGTCGAGGATGCCGCGCAGCTCCCTGAGGTCGCGGGCCGCGGTCGCATCGAAGCCGGCGCGCAGCAGAAGCGACACGCCGTCCGCCTCCACCTTGCCGTCATCGGTCACGAGCAGCACGCGGCGGCGCCCCGTCCGTTCCGCCGGCACGGCCGCCGGCTGCTCGGAACGTTTGAGGCGCATGTCGGAATGCACGAAGTCGACGCCCTCCAAACCGTTGAACACCCATTCGGGTTGCTCTCCGGTCGAGAGAACCTCTGAAATATCTTCCATGGCGGTGACCACGAAATAGCGGCCGGGCTTGCCCGCCCGCAGCTTGCGGGTCAGCACGGCGGTGCGGCTGCCGTCGGGGCGGATCACCTGCTCGCTGATGGAGAAAGGGATGCCAGTCTCCAGGACCTGCCGGCTGGCCCGATCGATGCGGGCTGCCAGCTCCGGCGGATGGATGTCATCATTCTTGCGCCCGAGAATCTCGTCCGCGGCGAGATTGTAGAATGAGCAGGTCGCCTTGTTGACTGCGACATAGGTGAAATTGCGATCCATCACCAGGATCGGGAAGGGCAGGTTGTCGAGAATGTCCTCTGTGATCTGTACCCGCTCGAGATCGGACCGCCACTGGTCCTCGCGTTTCTTGTGCTCGGAGACGTCGCGGAACAGACAGAGGCCGTAGCCGGAGGGCATGCGTCGCTTGCTGAGGCTCATCCACCGATCAAGCGCCTGGCGCTCCACGGTTTCGGAACGCTCGCGCCAGAGACTGGCAATCTCGGTGGTGATCCACTCCTCGCGTCCCATCGGCGGATGACGCAGACGCCCGGTGACATCGGGGAAGTAGCCGCCATGATCGTAGACCAGAGACAGGAAATCTTTGAGTCGCGTGCCGGGAGACGGCATCAGCGGCAGGGCAGGCAGAAAGGCGCGCAGCTGCGTGCTGGCAAAGACGATCGTGTCGTTCCGGTCGTAGATGAGTACGGCACCGGACATCGCCTCCGTCAGAAGGTCAAGCAGGGCCGCCTGCGCCAGCCCGTCCGGATGCGCGCCCGTCTGCGTCATCGCAAGGCGCTTCCTGTCTCGCGGGAGGCACCCGCTGCCGGGGGCCGACTGTCGATCCGTACCGCTTGCATCCTCTTGCTTCCTGTTTGCGGCCACCGCACGGGCGCACCACCTGTTCGGCCGGCATGTCCGTCGCCGAAGCGTGCGAATCTGCCGTTTGCCATCTCGTTGTGAAGCAATATCGGCTTCACGTTAAGTTGCTCTTAACGCTCAATGATCGGGTTGCGACGCAGCGGGCGGCGCAACCTTTTCCACAATTCGACACGGGGCCTTTTCTTGTCGCGTCGAATCCCCGACAATGGGGGCATGCCCGTCAAACAGTTGCCCGAAACGCTGATCAACCAGATTGCCGCCGGCGAGGTGATCGAACGCCCCGCCAGTGCCGCCAAGGAACTGATCGAAAACGCCATCGATGCCGGCGCGACCCGCATCGAGATCGCCACCGCCGGCGGCGGCAAGAGCCTGATCCGCATCACCGACAATGGCTGCGGCATGGATGCCGTCGATCTGGATCTCGCCGTGCGCCGCCACTGCACCTCGAAGATTTCCGAGACGCTGGACGATATCCGCACGCTCGGCTTTCGCGGCGAGGCCCTGCCCTCGATCGGTTCGGTCGCCAAGCTGTCGATCACCAGCCGGACGGCGGGCTCCGAGACGGGCGTGGAGATCTCGCTCACCGGCGGACGCCTGACCCCGGCACGGCCGGCGGCGGCCAATCAGGGCACGGTGGTGGAGGTGCGCGATATTTTCTTTGCGACACCGGCCCGGCTGAAATTTCTGAAAAGCGAGCGGGCCGAGGCCGGCGCGATCACCGAGGTGGTCAAGCGCATGGCAATTGCCTTTCCGCAGGTGCGCTTCGTGCTGTCGGGCAGCGACCGGTCGACGCTCGAATTTCCCGCCGCCCCCGGCGATCCCCTGGCGCGCATGGCGCAGGTGCTGGGCGCGGAGTTCCGCGACAATGCCATCGAGATCCGCGCCGAGCGCGAGGACGTCACGCTGTCCGGCTTTGCCGGCGTGCCGACCTTCAACCGCGGCAATTCCACCCATCAATATGCCTTCGTCAACGGTCGGCCGGTGCAGGACAAGCTGATCCTCTCGGCCATTCGCGGCGCCTATGCGGAAACCATTCCGGCCGGGCGCTATCCGGTCGCCGTACTCTCGATCGCGCTCGATCCGGCGCTGGTCGATGTCAACGTGCATCCGGCCAAGGCGGATGTGCGTTTCCGCGATCCCGGCCTGGTGCGCGGGCTGATCGTCGGCGCACTGCGCGAGGCACTCGCGCGGGAAGGCGACCGGGCTGCCACCACCGGCGCCAGCGGCCTGATGCGCGCCTTTCGCCCCGGCTTCGGCCCTGGCGGCGGCGTCCCGTCAGGATCGGATGCCGGCCCGGTCCGCAGCTTCGGCAGCGGGTCCATGCCGCCGCGACCGGCCAATGTCGGCTGGACGGCGGAGACCTCGCTTTACCGGCCGATGGCCATGCCGCAGGCAAACGGCTTTGCCGAACAGCGCCAGTCCGCCTTCGATGCGCTGATGACGCCCAGCGCACGGGCCGACGCGATGCCGGTTCCGGCACAGGCCACACCCGACACGGCCGTCTCGGAGCCCGCGCTTCGCCACCGCCTGGGGGCTGCCCGCGCGCAGCTTCATGCCAATTATATCGTCGCCCAGACCGAGGACGGGCTGGTCATCGTCGATCAGCATGCCGCCCATGAGCGGCTGGTCTTCGAGGCCATGCGCAAGGCGCTGGAAGCGGAGCGGCTGCCCTCGCAGGTGCTGCTGATCCCCGAAATCATCGACCTGCCGGAAGAGGATTGCGACCGTCTGACCATGCATGCGGCCGATCTGGAGCGGCTGGGTCTGGTGATCGAGCGGTTTGGCCCGGGTGCCGTCGCCGTACGTGAAACGCCGGCCCTGCTCGGCGAGGTGGATGCGACCGCGATGATCCGCGATCTTGCCGACGAGATCGGCGAGTGGAACACCGCAAGCGGGCTCAAGAGCCGGCTGGAGCATGTGGCCGCCACCATGGCCTGCCACGGATCCGTGCGCTCCGGCCGCCGGCTGCGCCCCGAGGAGATGAACGCGCTGCTGCGCGAGATGGAAGCGACCCCCGGTTCCGGCCAGTGCAACCACGGCCGGCCGACCTATATCGAGCTGAAGCTGAGCGATATCGAGCGGCTGTTCGGCCGCAGCTGACACCTGTGGCAAGCATCGCCAGCCCGAGCGATCCGGTGCGATTTGCAGGATGCGGTTTCAGGCCCGATGCTGTAGATGAGGACCATGATTTTTCGCAGGAGACGTATGATGAACCGATTCGAAGGGGGTGGAAACCGCGAGGCCAAGATCCGTTACCTCGATGGCGACTACCAGATCCTGACGGCCGGCTCCCATGTCCCCTGCGCCATCACCGGCGTGGCGATCCCCGTCGACGAACTGCGCTACTGGAGCGTGGCGCGGCAGGAAGCCTATGTGGATTGCGCGGCCTCGCTGGAAGCCGACAAGCGCGCCGGCATTCTTCCCAACCAGTCGCGCGGCTGACATACGCCGTCGCATCGCGGCCCAAGGCTACCCCTTGCCGTTTTCCAGCAACCGTCGGCGGCAATGGGCGATGGCCTCCTCGATCATCAGCCCGGGAGCGTGCGGATCGTCGAACACCATGTCCACCTCCACCACGCGGGCAAGCGCCAGCAGGCGTTCGGCCGCTCCCTTGCGGCCGGCAAGCCGTGCGGCATCCTTGGTGGTGGTGACGGGAACGAGGCTGTCGCGCTCCGCCGCGCCGATCAGGTCGAGAAGCTCCGCCTCCGTGAAGGGATGGTGATCCGGGAAGGAGCGTTGGGCGGCCACCGTGCCGCCGATCGCGGCCACCGTGCGGTAGAATTTTGCGGGATCGGCAATGCCGGCAAAGGCCAGAACGCGCTGTCCGGCAATCGCCGCATCCGGGCGTGGCACAAGGCTTGCGACGCGCAACGGCTTGGCCGCGCGTGCGGCAAGGCGCACGACCGGATCGGCCCCCTCCCCCTCGCCGACCTTCAGCAGCGCGGACATCTGCCGCAGCTGTTCGGACAGCGGCGCGCGGACGGGTCCGGCCGGCACCAGATGGCCGTTGCCGATGCCGCGGCGGGCATCGATCACCACAAGAGCGAAATCGAGCACCAGCTGGGCGCTCTGGAAGCCGTCATCCATGATAATGAGATCGCAGCCTTCCGCCACCAGCCGCTTCGCCCCATCCAGCCGGCGACGGGAAACCACCGTCATCGCCTCGCGGGCTAGAAGCAGCGGTTCGTCACCCACGGCATCGGCGCCATGCCGGGCCGGATCGACCAGCACCGTCTGGCGAAGATGTCCGCCATAACCGCGGCTGAGGAAACCGGGCGTCAGGCCGCGTGCCCTTGCCGCGCGGGCAATGGCAATCGCCGTCGGCGTCTTGCCCGCCCCGCCCACGGTGAAATTGCCGACGCAGAAGACCGGCACGGACACCGAAGGCCGCACCTTGCGCGCCATGCGGCGCCCCGCAATCTGGCCGTAGAGACGCGACAGCGGCCAGAGCCCGAAGGCCTGCCAGCCGGATCTTTGCCACCAGAAGGAGGGCGCTTTCGAAACCATGGCTCGTCCTCCTTCTCTTTCGGCGACCGATGATACATGCAATCCACAAGACGACCCGCAGCCCGGGCGTCGGACGGGCGTGGATCAGGCCGGCGGGAGACCGGCGGGCAGCAGCGTTTCCAGCCCGGTGATGTCGTCCAGCACGCAATCGGCCGCCGCCTGAAGCGTTGCAACCGATCCCGTTCCGGTGAGCACAGCCACCTTCAAGCCGCAGCCGGCAGCCGCTGCCATGTGCAGATCGTGATTGTTGTCGCCGACCATGGCGACCTGCGAGGGCAGAAGGCCGACAGCGCGACAGAAGCCGAGCACCATGCCGGGCTCCGGCTTGCAGCCATGGCCGCTGTCATAGCCGGCGATGAAATCGAGATGATCGAGAAAGCCCAGCCGCTCCGCCGTTTCGCGGATCGAGCGTTCGTTGTCGCTGGAAGCGACGCCGAGCCGAAAGCCGCGCGCCTTCAGCCGGGCGAACAAGGCGGCCAGATCCGTCACCGGTACGGAATGCTGCGCACCCCGCACGAAAAGATCGTCCAGCGCCTGCGTCAGCGGGCCGACGGCAAGTGGCGAACCGGCCGCCACGAAGCCGGCCGCGATCTGCGCCGCCGTGCCGGCGGCAAACAGGCTGTCAGCCGCCGTGCGTCCGCTCACCGGATCCATGCCGGCGGCGCGCAGCATACGCTCCTCCAGCGCGGAATCGCCCCCGGCGGCCGCGATGCGGGCCGCCTCGCGGTTCACCGGGCCCCAGCTCTCGTCATAGCTCAGAAGCGTGCCGTCCTTGTCGAACAGGATGCCGGCGATCTCGGAAATGTCTGTGGTCATGCGCCTCCGCCGGCCGGACGCAAGCGGGCGGCCACCGTCAACGGGTTGAGATAGGGTTCCAGCGCCTTGATCGTGGTGGAAAGAGCGCCGCGCATGTCCTGCACGGCCTCGTGGCCGCAATCGATCATCTTGCGGCGGGCCACCTCGTTGGTCATCAGGTAATGCACGGCCTTGGCCAGCATTTCGGTGTCGCGCACCATGCGGGCACCCCCCTTGCGGATGACTTGCTGATAGGTTTCGCGGAAATTCTGAACGTTGGGGCCGGAAAGCACCGCGCAGCCGAGCATGGCCGATTCGAGCGGGTTCTGCCCGCCTTCCGCCGTCAGCGAGCGGCCGACGAAGGAAATCTCGGTGAGGCGCAGGTAAAGCCCCATTTCGCCGATGCTGTCGCCGAGAAAGATATCGGTTTCGGGGGTGATGACATCGTTGCGGGAGCGCCGGGCGACCGTCAGCCCCTTCTCGCGCAGCATGGCCTCGATCGCATCGCCCCGTTCGGGATGGCGTGGCACGATGATGGTGAGCTGCTGGTTGCGCGGCTTGATGGCGCGATGCACGAAGGCGGCCGCCTCTTCCTCGCCCTCGAACGTGCAGATCGCCGCCCAGGTCTTCCGGTCACCGACCTGCGACTGGTAGCCGGCAAGGACCGCCTCATCCACTGGCGGTGGATCGGTATCGCCCTTCAGATTGCCGGAGATCACCACCGGCCAGGCGCCCAGATCACGGAAGCGCTCGGCGTCGAGATCGGAGCGCGCCACGACCAGCGCAAGGCGCCCGAACAGCAGTTCGGCGATCTTGCTGCGATTGCTCCAGCGCTCGTAGGAGCGGTCGGAAATGCGGGCATTGACGCGGATCTGCGGGATGTTTCGGCGGGAGAGTTCGGCCATGGTGGTGGGCCAGATCTCGGATTCTGCGGTGATCGCCGCATCCGGACGCCAGTAGGCGATGAAGCGCTTGATCGGAAACTTTACGTCGAGCGGCACATACTGGTGGATGACTTCGTCGCCCAGCCGGGTGCGGCTGAGGGCGGCCGACGTTACGGTGCCGGTGGTGAGCAGAACATGGATTTCGCGGCGGCGCAGCTCGCGTATCAGCGGAATGACCGCCAGCGTTTCGCCAACACTTGCCGCATGCACCCAGATGAGCGGCCCATGCGGGCGCGGCACGCTGGGATAGCCGAAGCGTTCCAGCCGCCGCTGCCGCTCTTCCTTGCCCTTCAGCGTGCGATAGGCAAGGTAGGGGGACGCCAGCGGATAGGCACAGATACCGGCCACGCGGTATCCGAACAGGGCCATGCGCGCCAAGCCGTTGCTCACTGCCATCGCCCTCGATCACCCCTCATCCGCATCGTCCCGTTCACAGCCCGAAATTGCATTGGTGTATGCGTCGCAATTGCGTCAAAAACGCGCCACGTCCGCGTCAGGGCCGACGCCCGTGCGGCGCTCAGGCCTTGCTGTCGGGGTCGAGCAGCCGGTGCATGTGGACGATGAAATAACGCATGTGTGCGTTGTCAACCGTCATCTGCGCCTTGCTCTTCCACGCTTCCAGAGCACTGGCGTAATCGGGGAAGATGCCGACGATATCGAGCGCGTTCAGATCCTTGAAATCCAGGCCCTGAAGACTTTCCAGCTCACCGCCGAAAACGAGATGAAGAAGCTGTTTCTTGTCGCCCTGCACGGTCATTCTATGCCTCTTTTTATCAACTCCCCCGCCCCCTTCTCCTGCGGCATTCCGCACCAAAGGTCAACCCGATGCAAGGCCGTGGACAAGGCTTTCCAGCAGATGTTCGGCACCGGCACAGAGCACGCCGTGGGTCACTGCATCCCGGTTGTAGGCAAGCGGCAGCCGGTCGAGCCCGACCAGGCGTCCGCCGGCCCGTTCGAGGATCAGATCGGCGGCGGCGAGATCCCAGTCGTGGCTGTTGCGCATGACCACCGTGCCGTCAATGCGACCATCCGCCACCATGGCCAGCCGGTAGGCCAGCGAGGGGACGTGGCGGATGCGCTGCAGCGTGCTGCGCAAGCCCGGCTCGAACCGGCGCAGCATCTCCTCGGGCGCGGCGATGCGGCGCAGCTCCTGCGCACGCGGCTCCGAGGTGCGGATCACCACGCCGTTCTTCAGCGCCGCTCCGTCCGCCACTGCGACGAATTCCTCGCCAAGGGCCGGCGCATAGAGAACGCCCGCCACCGGACGCCCCAGATGCACGACTGCGACGCTGACGCACCAGGTTGCCTCACAATTGATGAAGGCGCGCGTGCCGTCGATCGGATCGATAACGAACAGCGTCTCGCAGGCAAGCCGCGCGGGATCATCGTCGGTTTCCTCCGACAGCCAGCCATAGGCGGGGCGTGCGGTCCTCAGCAGCGTTTCCAGCCGGTCGTTGGCGGCGAAATCGGCGGCGCTGACCGGTGAGCGGCCCTCGTTCTTCCACCAGACTTCGGGCGAGCGGCCGAAATAACCGAGCGCCACGTCGCCCGCCTCGCGCGCGGCGCGGCGGATCAGGTCGAGGTCCTCTGTCCAGTCGCTCGCGGTCGTGTCCGTCACCTCAGCGCCCTGCCAGCGTCATGCCCTCGATGGCAATCGTCGGTGCGGCAACGCCGTACTTGCGATCGATGTCGTTTGCCGGCGTCATGCGCATGAACATGTCCTTGAGATTGGAGGCAATCGTGACTTCCGAAACGGGGAAGGTCAGCTCGCCGTTCTCGATCCAGAAGCCGGTCGCACCGCGGCTGTATTCGCCGGTGATCATGTTGACGCCCTGGCCGATCAGTTCGGTGACGTAGAAGCCGTTACCGATGCCGCGGATCAGGTCCTCCGGCGCAATCTCGCCGGGCTCAAGCGCCAGATTGGTGGAGGCGGGCGACACGGAGGTGCCGCCCCGCACGCCGCGCCCGTTGGTCTCAAGGCCGAGTTCGCGGCCGGTGGAGGTGGACAGGAACCAGTGCTTCAGCACGCCGTCCTCGATCATCACCATCCGCTCGCCGGTCACGCCCTCGCCATCGAAGGGGCGTGAGGAAGAGCCGCGCACGATCAGCGGATCGTCGGTGATGTTGAGGCCGGCCTTCAGCACCTGCTGGCCCATCCGGTCGCGCAGGAAGCTCGTCTTGCGGGCGACCGATGCGCCGTTGATCGCGCCGGCGATATGCCCGACGAAGCCGCGCGCGATGCGCGGATCGAAGACGACCGTCACATTGCTGCCGGTGTCCACCTGGCGGGGATTGACGCGCCGGACGGTGCGCTCGCCGGCGCGGCGGCCGATCAGTTCTGCCGGATCGAGATCGGCGACATAGAGGCGGCTGTCATAATCGTAATCGCGCTCCATCTTCGTGCCTTCGCCGGCAATCACGCTGACGGAGCGGCCGAAGCGGCTGGCGATATAGCTGCCGGAAAAGCCATGCGAGGTGACGAGAACGAGGCCGCCCGAGCCGGCGGAGGCGCCGGCGCCGGAGGAATTGGTGACGCCCGCCACCGACAGCGCCGCCTGTTCGGCGGCCAACGCCGCCTCGGTCAGCGCCTCGGTCGGCACTTCGGTCGGATCATAGAGATCGAGGTCGGGGAAGGATCGGGCGAGCCTGGCCTCGTCCGCCAGGCAGGCATAGGGATCTTCCGGCGAGACCTTGGCCATGGCAACCGCCCGTTCGGCAAGCTGTTTCAGGTCGAAGCCCGGATTGGCCGAGACGCTGGCGACCCGCCGCCCGACGAAGACGCGCAGCGAAAAATCGTCGCTTTCGGAGGCCTCCGTATTTTCCACCTTGCCGAGGCGGACGCTGACGGAGCGGGAGCGGGAGCGCACCACGACGGCATCCGCCTGATCGGCGCCTGCCTTCCTGGCCAGATCGATAAGTTCGGCCGCGCGGGACAGCAGGGCACTGGAATCAATTGCGGAGGGCATTTCAGACGACATGGGATGAGCCTTTCGTTGCCAGACCATGTATTGTGGACGAAAGAAAGCATCAAGAGCGGCAAGGTGATTCTTGCCGCGATGCAGAATCCGAGAGGCCGCATGGCAACCACCGACCCGATGTTGAACGAAACGCTTCTGCTGCTGGCCGGCACCGTCCTGGCTGCACCTTTGTTCAAGAAACTCGGTCTCGGCACGGTGCTGGGCTATCTCGCGGCCGGCATCGTGCTCGGTCCGGTGCTGCGGATGATCAATGATCCGCAGGAAGTGCTGCATGTCTCGGAACTGGGCGTCGTCTTCCTGCTCTTCATCATCGGTCTGGAGCTGAAACCGTCGCGCCTGTGGCAGATGCGCGGCGACATCTTCGTGCTCGGCACCGCCCAGGTGGTGCTGTCGGGCCTGGCGCTGACCGGGCTGGCATGGCTGACCGGCATCGCCAGCTGGCAAGGCAGCGTGATTGCCGGTTTCGGCCTGGCGCTCTCGTCCACCGCCTTTGCGCTGCAGATCCTGGCCGATAACGGCGAATCCAACACGCTCTATGGCCGGCGCGCCTTCTCCATCCTGCTGTTCCAGGATCTCGCCATCGTGCCGCTTCTTGCACTGGTGACACTGCTCGGCGCCGGATCGGAACCACATGCCAACACCTTCTTCATCGATTTCGCCAAGGCGGCGGTTGCCATCTGCCTGCTGATTCTCGCCGGCCGTTATCTGCTGACGCCGATGTTCCAGGTGATCGCCCGCACCGGCGCGCGCGAGGTGATGCTGGCAGCCGCCCTGCTCGTGGTGCTGGGCGCGGCAATCCTGATGCAGCTTGCCGGCCTCTCCATGGCCATGGGCGCCTTTCTCGCCGGCGTGATGCTGGCGGAATCCTCCTACCGCCACGAGCTGGAGGCGGATATCGAGCCGTTCCGCGGCCTGCTCCTCGCCATGTTCTTCATCGCCGTCGGCCTGTCGCTGCAGCTCGACGCCATTCTCGACAACCTCGTTCTGATCCTCGTCGGCGTGCCGCTCTTCATGGTCGTCAAGGCAGTCATCCTCTACGCCCTGTCGCGGCTATGGGGATCCAACCACGACGATGCCGTCAGCATCGCAGCCCTCCTGCCGCAGGGCGGCGAATTCGGTTTCGTGCTGTTCACCACCGCCGTATCCGCCAGCCTGCTGACGCCGGCCACCGCCTCGCTGCTGATTGCCAGCGTCACGCTGTCGATGGCGCTGACGCCACTCGGCACGGCGCTGTCGCGGCGTCTGATGGTACGCGAGACCCGCGAGGAGATCGCCGAGGATTTCGAGGGAGCGGGCGCGGACGTGCTGATGGTCGGCTTTTCCCGCTTCGGCCAGATCGCCGCGCAGATCCTGCTCGCCGGCGGCAGCGACGTGACCGTGATCGACGATTCGCCGGATCGCATCCGACAGGCCGCCACCTTCGGCTTCCGCATCTATTTCGGGGATGGCACGCGCCGAGAGGTGCTGGTCGCTGCCGGCATCGAACGCGCCAAGATCGTCGCCGTCTGCACCCACAGGCAGGAGATCACCGACAAGGTGGTGGACCTGATCCGCGCCGAGTTCCCCGAAACACGCCTGTTCGTCCGCTCCTATGACCGCATCCATTCGCTGTCGCTGAGGGCCCGCGAGGTGGAATACGAACTGCGCGAAACGCTGGAATCCGGTCTTCTGTTCGGCCGCAAGATGCTGGAGGGGCTCGACAAGTCCGAAGCCGAGGCAGCCGAGATCGGCGACGATATCCGCCGCCGCGACGAGGAGCGCCTGCAGATCCAGGCCGCCAAGGGCATCACGGCGGGGCTGCACATGCTGCACACCCGCCCGGTTCGCCCGGAGCCTCTGACAAAGCCGAAGCGCACGCCGGTGCGGGACGCTACGGAGGCCGAGGAAGAGGCCGACACCATCTGATGTGGGGCGCGGGTGACCGAGGGAGCGCCATCGCGCAGCCTCGATCACCGGTCGCAGGGCGCGACCGGAACGGCGTCAGAGCGGCGCTGCGGCCGCTTCGAACAGGCTGTCCAGCCCGCGCTTGACTTCGTCCTTGATGCCTTCGCTTTCATCGAGGATTTCGCGCACCTTGAGGAAATCCATCACGCCGAACCGGTTGACCGGCGGACGCAGGAAGAGGTGCGGCGGATGCAGCCTGAGCTTCAGCGCGATGCAGGCCTGCATCATCAGCTGGCTGGCGCCGAACATGCTGTCCAGCCGGTTCGGCGGATGCGTGCCATCGCCCTCCGGCCCGCCGACCACATCAACGCCGATCACGATGTCGGCGGCATCGGCCACGTGCTCATAAGGGACCGGGTTGAAGATGCCGCCATCCACCATGATGCGGCCATTGATGCGCACGGCCATGAAGAGGCCGGGAATGGCGGCCGAGGCGGCGATGGCGGTGCGCAGATCCCCCTCCTCCACGATCACCTCCGCCTGGCCGTAATAATCGGTGACCGCGATCTTCAGCGGAATCGGCAGCGCCTCGAATGTGTCGGGCACCTGCGGCGGCAGGAAGCCGGCGAGGATGCGTTCCAGGTTGAAATGGCCCAGGCGAAAGCCGCCCACCATGTCGCGCATGCTGTCGGGCCCGAGCGACCACAGGCGGCCCAGCACCGTGCCGCGATTGCCGAGCGTTTCCACCGTGTAGTCGCGGATCTCCGCGCCGCTCATGCCGGCGGCCATGCCGGCGCCGAAGATGGCGCCGATGGAGGAGCCGGCAATGGCCACGGGCTTCACGCCCATCTCGTCCAGCGCCTCGATGACGGCGATATGGGCGATGCCGCGGGCACCGCCGCCGCCGAGCGCCAGCCCGACCCTTGGCTTGGTTCCGAGCGGGCGCTTCATCTCGACGGGCAGCGACAGCCGGGTGCTCATGGTCCTGGTCCTCAGGCGGGCCGGTAGCGGAAGAAGTCGATCCGGGTATCGCCAAACATGCGTTGCTCCAGCGGCTGGAAGACGGGATCGACGGCCAGCGTCACATCCGCCCGCTCTTCCAGCACCACCAGCGCCTCGGGCATCAGCCAGCCGCCCTGATGCGCACAAAGCAGCGCCGCCTCTCCAAGCCCCTGACCATAGGGCGGATCGGCAAAGAGAAAATGGCAGGGTTCCATCGTACCGGCCGGCCCAAGCCGGGTCGCATCCCGGCGCAGGATGCGCGCGCGGCCGTGAAGGCCCAGGCTTTCGATGTTTTCCCACAACAGGCCGCGGCCCTCGACGCTGTTTTCCACAAACAGCGCGCTGCGACAGCCGCGCGACAGGGCTTCCAGCCCCACCGCGCCGGTGCCGGCGAAGAGATCGACGACGCGGGTGCCCTCGATCGCTTCGGGATAGACATGGCCGATGATGTTGAACAGGCTTTCGCGCGTCCGGTCGATGGTCGGCCGGATCGCGCTGGATTTGGGCGTGGCCAGAGACCGGCCCCGAAACTCACCACCGACGATCCGCACGGCGCTTACCCTCTCGGTGTTCTCGAACGCGAACCGCCCTTTGGACCGGACCCCGGCCCGCGACCGCCCGCCGGACGCCCACCCGGCTTGCCGCCACCCGGCTTGCCACCGCCCGGCTTACTTCCAAAGGACGGCTTGCCGCCTACGGGCTTGCCACCAAACGACGGCTTGGAACCGAAGGGCTTTGCGCCCGGCTTGCCGCCGGAGGGTTTTCCGCCGAACGGCTTGCCACCGGCCGGCTTGCTGCCGAAGCCACCGCGTTCCCCCTCGGCGCGACGCCCCTCGGGACGCCCGCCTTCCGGCCGGCTGAAAGCACGTTCTGCGTTTTCACGCGCCGAACGACCGGGACCGGCCCCTGAGCCATAGGGCTTGGAGCGCGGACGATCGCCGTCCTCGCGCGGCTTGCGATCGCCCCGCGGGCGGTCCGAAAAGCTGCGCTCGCTGCGATCACTGCTGCGCTCCCCGCGCTCGAAACGGTCGCTGCGCTCCGCCCGATCCGGGCGTGGGCCACGATCCGGACGATCCCCGCGATCACGACGCTCGCCCCGCTCCGGCCGATCGCCACGGTCAGCACGGTCGCCACGATCACGACGACCGAAGCCGCCTTCATCCTCGTCGCGCGGACGGCGCGCGGGCGCCTCGGCGCGGATCCAGTCGCTGTCGCCTTCGACGCGGTTCACATTGACGCTGGAGGCACGGCGTGGGGCCTCACCGCCCTTGCTGAACAGGCGCTCGGCCTCGGCTCGCGCCGATTTCTTGGCGCCGCCATCGGCCGTCGGACGCGCACCGGGCGCCATCCAGACATTGGCGGTACGGGCAGTGCCGAGCGGCAGGCGCTTCTTCGGCTTGTCCTCGCCGAAACCGTCGCCACCGAACTTGCCGCCGCGCTTGTCAAAATCCTTGCCCTTGGCGGGACCCTTGCCCTTTGGCGACGGTTTGCCGCCAAAACGGTCACCATCGCGATCCCCACGTCCCTCGCGGCGCTCCTCGGCGCCCCAGGGCTTGTCGTCGCGACCGGCAGAGGGGCCCTTCGGCTGCGGCTTCTCGTCGTCGGCCACCGGGTTGCTGTAGACCGGCGCCTCGAAATTCGCCTTGGATTCCTCGATCAGGCGCGGGCCGAGCTGGTCGCGCAGCATGCGGCCGCGCACCTCCACCACATGGCCTTCCGGCAGGTCGCCGAGCTGGAACGGACCGTAGGAGACACGGATCAGGCGGTTGACATCGAGGCCGAGCGCGCCGAGCACGTTCTTGATCTCGCGGTTCTTGCCTTCGCGCAGACCCATGGTGATCCAGACATTGTGGCCCTGCTGGCGGTCGAGCGTCGCGTCGATCGCACCGTAGAGCACGCCGTCGACGGCAATGCCTTCCTTGAGCTTGTCGAGCGCCTCCTGCGTCACCTCGCCATGGGCGCGCACGCGGTAACGGCGCAGCCAGCCGGTGGTCGGCAGTTCGAGCACACGCGACAGGCCGCCGTCATTGGTCAGCAGCAGCAGGCCCTCGGTATTGATATCGAGGCGGCCGATCGACATCACGCGCGGCAGATCCTCCGGCAGGTTGTCGAACACGGTCGGGCGGCCTTCCGGATCGGAATTGGTCGTCACCAGGCCGGCCGGCTTGTGGTAGAGCCACAGGCGCGTCCGCTCGATGCCGCGGATCGGCTCGCCATCCACCTCGATGCGATCGGAAAGCGTGGCATTGACCACGGGCGTATCGAGAACCTGGCCATTGAGGCGCACGCGGCCGTCCATGATCATCCGCTCCACGTCGCGGCGCGAGGCGACACCGGCACGGGCGAGAATCTTGGAGATGCGCTCCGGCTTGCCGGCGGTGGCATCGGTCGCCTCGGCGGCCGGCGCTGCGGCCCGCAAGGCCGCAGGCGCGGGACGCG
>NZ_VJMG01000020.1 GCF_007004135.1 Affinirhizobium straminoryzae | reverse complement strand
GCATCAGCGACGGTTGGTATTAGCTGCCCGAAACTCAGCCTCCTTCCGCAGAGACTCGTTCAGGTTCTTCTCCGGATAAACGAAGCGAATGCCGAATACCTTTTTCCCTGCTTCCGGTGCATAGTCGTTGAGCTCAAGGAAGTAGATCCTCTTTGAGGTCACCACGTTCATATTTGTGGAAACGTCCTTGGCTATCGGCTTGACGAAAAGGATGTTGCCCTTTTCGGACGGGGCAACCTGCCAACTGTCGGTGTCACCAAGCGAGATCGTCTCAAACTTCTCATCTTCGTCAAAGATGATCATCGTTGAGATGCCGTAGGTCGCAGATACCTTCACGACGTTGTTCGGCTGATAGACGACACTGGTCACACGCGCATCCAGACTGCCAGGGCGGGGCTGTTGCGCCGCATAGGCTTGGACCATCGTGAGAGCGGCGATCGACGCCGCCAGTGGCAAGCCATATTTCACTGCTGGCCTCCCGAGGTCACCGTTTCCTGATCACGGCGATAGTCATACACCTGGAAGCCCAACGGGTTTTCGAAGCGCCATTCGTTGCGCTCAGGCGTATCGGTGTAGCGATAGCGAACGATCGAGATGAAGTGGCGCGTGATGACGTCTGAATCAGAGCGCTCATGCGTCGAGAACCGGACGAGCGCCGTTGTCGTGTTGGGGAAGGTGACAGACTTTATGTCGACGGTGATCGACTTGTTTTTGCCGAGCCGGCGAGCTGGATTATCAGGGTTCGCGGCACTCCATTGGGCCTGGAGGTCGCGTGCTGCGTCGCCGGTGGAGAGCAAAGCTGCAATTCCAAAGTTCTGCTCGATGGCAAAAGGATCATAGCCCTCGCGGGATCGAATGTAACGGACGACGTTCGCCTGAGTTACCGCCTGCTGATCGGTGATGTTCGATGTTCGGGTCAGCCCTGTCTTGACCTCAATATAGCCAGTGTTCTTGTCGACCTCGACAATGTACGGCTCGAAGCTCTTGAGGGGCACGAGCATCACCAATGCGGAGAGCGACAGGATCGTGATGCCGCCGAAGATCAGCGTAATCAGCCAAGCGAACGCCTTGGACCGTTTGGCCTTTTTGACGATCTCTTGTTCCCAACGGTCTCCATCCTGAAAATAGCTCCGGAGAGCATCGTTATTCTCTGCCATGTATCCTAGCCCTTAATTCCCGCCACCAGCTGCCTAGTTGGGCAGACTGTTGTTGGTAATTCTGTTTTGCATCGCTTCTGCTGCACCGGCGTTTTGGATGTTTTCCCTCATGCCGGCATGGGTTCTGGCGCGTGCGGCCATTCCTAATTCTCCAGCCCTCCCGGCTACAGAACGTGTCGCGGTCAAAGCTCGTGCTGGCAGCGCAACACCGGTAGCGTAGCCAACCGATCGAGCGATCTGCCCAACGCCCGTTGCGACGCCCCCGGTGATTCCCTGGGCGAGAGTTTGAATGTTGAAGAGGACAAAAGCGCCAGCCGCACAGATCAGGACGAAAGCCGAGATATCGTCTAGCTGGATCTCGTTCGCGGATGCTGCCGCTGCGACCTTCTGCAGTTCAGCGTCCATGGTCGTGATGAGAAAGGCGGCGACGACGTAAACGAAGAGCGGAATGATCGCGTACGTCAAAACCTGCTGGAACCAAGCCATCCCGTACTGGCGTGTGGAATCAAACAATAAGCAGGCGATAAAGATCGGTGCAGTGCCAAGCAGCACCCACATCATCACTTTTGCAAGCACGAGGATGGCAAGCGCAACGGCAATGAACAGCCCAACTGCCAGCATGATCAGGAACCCTACGAGGCCCGGTAGAATGGCGAAGTAGCCTGACTGCTCCGCGAATGCTGCTGCTGCCTCATTCGCCGTCTCCCAAATCATGGAGAGGCCGTCTGTCGGCTCAGTTATCCCGGTACTGCTAGCCGTCAGGAGCGCTCGCCCCACGTCTTCCGGCGTGTTGTTCAGCCAGTCGTAAAAGAAGAGTTGGAAGTTGCCCCACTGATCAATGAAGGCGACAATAAGCATCATCCGCACGACCCGGCCGACGATCTCGCCGACGCTCACTCGCGCGGTCCCCATGACGAGTTGAAGTCCGTAATAGGCGACGTAGGCAATAAGCATGATCGTCAGCAAGGGCATGATCTCGTCGCCAACGACCTCATAAGCCCGTTGGGAGAAATTCCGCCCTGCATCTTCAAGAGCCTCAAGCAGGCCGCCTAGAAAGTTCATGGGGTCATTGCTCTCCGCTTGCAGCGAAAGCGTCGATCGCCGCCAGCGCTTCCGATGGGTTGCCATTCACGCTGGTCATTGGGCCACATTCCTGTCGCGGATCCTCGGCGTAGGATGTGAGGTTTGCCGGCCTCTTGCATGGTGCAGTCTTCTCTTTCGGAGCACCGGCGCAGCCAGTTACTCCGGCAGCAACCAGAACGGAGAGGAGCACAAAACCTTTCACTCGAAATGTCTTAGTCACCGTAGGTCAGCGCCTTCTTGGTATTGGAGATGTCGACAAGGCGGCGCTGGTTTTGGGCCTGCAGGGAGCCGACCGCTCCGTTCATCACGCCAATCATTTCGTTGATCGTCAGGCCGGTTTGAACCTGCAGCTGCGTGTTCTGATCAATGGACCCTTTGATGTCTTGGGCTTGGCCGATCTGCTGACCTGCCTGCTGGAATGCCTGTGTTCGCGACTGAACGGCCTGTTGCGAGCCGGTGACTAGGGCAGCAACTCCAAGGACGGTCTTCATCATCTCTTCGTAGGACTTGTCGCCGGAGAACGTGCTGTCCGCCTTGCCAGACAAGTTCTTTACCAGCTGAAGACCGTTGATGAAGGTGGTGGCAATCTGGCCGATGTCACCGCCCATGCTGCCGAAGTTGGGGACTCCGCCCTGCATGAGGCTGTCGAGTGACGGCATCTGAGAAACGCTGAACCCTTGACCAACGGCGAGGTTCTGCATGGGATTTGAAACGCTCCCGCGATCCCCCGTGACGGCTTTAAGCGTCTCTTCTACCGTCGTCAGAACTTGCCTGTTCGTATCCAGGATCTGATCGGTCGTCTGAGAGGTTTCCGTTGCAATCTTCAGGTTGGCGCTGTCGATCACGGGAACCTGTGCATGCGCGGTAGACGCCATCGCTAGCGAAAACGCAGTCAGAAATGCTCTTTTCATGGCCGTTCTCCTTGTCATTCGGCGCTCAACATCAGCTTCATGTCAGCCTCTGGTTCGAGTTTTCGAACGCAGGCCTGTTCCTCCGGATTCCACTCAAGCTGCAGTTCCTTGTCGCAGAGGTCAGCTACCTCGCGATCGTCTTCCTTCTCGTCTCGCTTGTAGTCGCTGGACCGCGAAGACCCCGAGAGCCCGCCCAGATCGAGTGCATTTTGAGAATTCATAAGCTCGGTAAACGTTGTTCCGAGGCGGATGACCTGGTTCATCATCTCGAGGTTCGCATTGCGTGCGCCGGAATTGTGGTCCCAGCTGTCTTGGATCGTGCCGCTTTCCATCTGGCCGAGTTGCTGAAGCCATGACGCGACGTTCCCGCTGTTTTCGGTAATCGACTGGCTGGTTGCCATTGAGTTGATCGTTGCGTCTCTCGCACCTGAAAAGCCCGACGTACCTCCGCCGAAGTTTTCGGGGATGTTCGACACATCGGAGCCTCCAAACTGAGGCATCCACTTGCCTTTGATCGCGGCTACATAGCCCTGCGTCTCCTTGAACGGAGGAATGCCGCCATACTTGCGGACGTTGCCTGGTCCCGCGTTGTACGCGGCAAGCGCAAGGTTGGTATTGCCGTTGAAGGTGCGGAGCTGCTGCTTCAGGTAGCGTGCGCCGCCGCGAAGGTTATGCTCGATATCGTGAGGATTCACGCCAAGATCCCTGGCTGTGCCCGGCATCAGCTGTGACAAGCCCATGGCGCCGACAGGCGACTTTGCGCAGGGATTGAACCGGCTCTCCTGGTAGACGAGAGACATGAAGAGGGTTTCGTCTACCCCTTCCTCACGCGCCACTCGCTTCACGAGCCCGACAATCTCCGGATTGGCTTGTGCTGCCGAGGGGGCGTCACCTCCGCGCCCCGGCCGGTACATCGAGCAGGTGACGCTCTTGCTCACGGAGTGCCGGCGACTGTCCGTTTCCTCGATCTGCTTCGTCGTTTCATTGCGCGCTGCATCTGTTGAAGTGAGGGCGCCATCAGTAACAGGAACCTGAGAGGAGGCGGGGGGCGCTGTTCCCCAAGCCAAGGCTGCAACCAGCAGCGTTAGAGTCCGACTGTCCCTCATTCGGCCTTCTCCCATCCGCAGAATTTCGCCAACCAGTTTTCGGGTTCGTCTCCGTACTGCTCGCGAAGTGCCGCGCACTCCTCGATCGTCTCCTTGCGTCCTGAAAGCACCTTCACGAGATCCGGCATTGTCGACAGATCGAGACGCGCAATGACAGAGTCGTTGCCATGCTTAATCAGGAAGGTTCTCTTTTCAGGAGGCGTGTTCTTGATGAACTTGAACTCCTTCACCGTCAGGCCGAAGCGCTTGATGTAGCTCTCTTCGTCAGCCCGTGGGTTCGGGAAGTGGATGTTGGTCGCCGATTGCTCAATGAGCGTGTGCGACGCTTTGGATTTGGTAATGTCAGCGGCCGACTGCGTACCAAAGCCCACGATGCCGTTGAGCTTTCGGATCGTCTTCATCTTGTCGACGATGAAGGCGCTGAAAGTGTCATCCATCAGAAGCTGCCAGCCTTCATCCATGAAGAACATGACGGGGTTACCGTCCAGCAGCTCGTCCAGCCGATGGTAAAGATACATCAGCGCAGGGGTTCTTAGCTCCTCGTTTCCGAGGATGTTGGTCATATCAAAGCCAAAGACGCTGTGACCCGAGAAGGACAGGACGTCATGGGGCGCGTTGAACAGCCAGGCTCTTTCGCCTTCGATCCAAGGGCGAAGCCGCGAGTATAGATCGTTGGCATCGGCCTTGGACCGCCCCATCAAGAGGCCGGCAAGATTCGGGAGGTTCCGCTGAGCTGCCGGCTCCTGCATGATCCGGACGATTGCCTTTTCCAGCGTGTCCTCGTCCTCTTGCGTGAAGTCGGTGCGACGATCGCCGCGCAGCATGGCCTTGAGCAGACGGACCAGAAATTCCCGGTTCTCGCCGGTGTTTTCCAGTTGCAGCGGGTTAAAGCCCGTGGGTGTTCCTGGAGACAGAACCTCGTAGGCTCCGCCAATCGCCCTGACGAAGATCTCAGCCCCCCGGTCCTTGTCGAAGAACACGGCGCGAGGCGTGGGTGAAACCCGCATCGCCTGAGCCAGCAGGAAGGTCAAACCTACGGTTTTGCCGGATCCTGTCGGACCAGTCACCGTGAAGTGCCCGATATCGCGACGGTGGAAGTTGAACCAGTAGGGGGTTTGTGAGGTCGTTTCCAGAATGGTGATCGGCAGGCCCCAATGGGTGCGATCCGCCTGTCCAGTCGCGAAATTATGCATCGAGGAAAGGCCGGAGAAGTTGGCGCTCGACAGCATGGCGATGCGGGAGATGTAGGAGCGGTTTCCCGGCAGCTGCGCCCAGAACGCCGCTTCAAGATTAAGATCCTCCCGGAGCCAGTTGATGTTCATGTCGGTGAGGCAAGCACCAAGTTCCGACACGCAACGGCTCAATCCGTCGAGGTCCCGCGAAATGCACAGAAGCGAAAAATGATGGAAGCCGAATACAGCCTCCTGATTGAGGAGGCTGTTCAATGCATAGTCGATGTCGGATTCGACCGAGCTACCCGCTTCGTCGGAGGCCTTGATTTGGCGTTGAAGGCGGCTGATCCGCTCTTGTGCGATCGGCTTGTCTGCAAGGGTGAAAGACTGGGTCAGGATGAACTCGTGGTTCACCTGCAGCAACCCATCCAACATGCCGGGACCAGTGAATGGAGGATATTCTTTGATCGAGAGTAGAGCGGCATAGCGGCTATCTTCTTCCACCGCCGCTTGTGCCTGCATCGTCCGCTTTGAAAAGTGAAGCCGTGAAGTGCCGACGTAGTTGCGGATTCCCATGCGCGGAAGCCGCATCTTTCGCGGCACACCGCAGGTCAGGATCGTGTTGAAGAACTCGCAGGGCTCCGAATACGGATCGCCCTTAGCCTCTTCCCCATCGATGTCCTTCTTCGCGGTATCGTCCGATTTCTTGCGATGCGTGATGCCAAGCGGCTTTGCGCCGTACTTGTGCAACTCTTTCACGATGTTCCCAACCAGCTCTTCAAGGTCGGTCACGTCCTCACGGGTCGCTTGGGCCCTGGCCTCCTTGTTCGAGCGTTCAAAGATCCGCTTTAGCGAGTCGCCGAGGCCAAGCGCCCCTTTCATGCCCGAACGCACGATCGTCAGGTAGATTTCGTTCGTGAACATCCGCTTCTTGCGAAGTTGGTCCATATAGCGATCGTTCAGGATCTCGCAGAAAGAGGAATCGAACGAACCGCCGATTTCGGTCTCGACCTCACGACGGATTACGGTCGACCACAGAGAATAGCGGCTCGAACCTAGAGCTCGGATCATGGTGTTCTGCACAACAGAACGCATGTTCAATTCGGCCTGGTCCTCCGTCTGGAAGAACAGTCCATCGAGCTTGATGACGCTGATCAGGGTTCCATTCTCGAGCCCGATGACCGTGTCAGACACATGCCGCATGTAGGGGATGTGAACGGACATAGGCCGCTCGTTGCCGGCGACCTTCCCAAACCCAAGCTCTTCCTTGACGACTTTCAGCATCACTATGGTCCGTATGAGTTGGTGCCCCAAAAGCGCTTGTTGGGGGTCCTTGGCGTCTTGCGGGACGTGACCTGCAGGACGTCGAGAATCTTGCTGTCCCAGGCACAAAGCGAGAAAAGGACAAGGTAGGCGGCTGGCGCGATCAGCAGTGCCGCCAGATGGTTCGTCACCAGCCACCCAATGATTGTCACGCCGATGATCAGGACGATCGCCATGTAGGGCACGCCCCATAGCGTCGGAGAACGGGTCAAGCCGATCACCAACGGCGTCAAAGCTGGCTTCTCGTCCTGAAAATCGCTCATCAGCCGCCGCCTACCGACGAAATCATCTGGTCAACGATGGCAGGGGCGCCGAACACGAGACCGATGCCTATGACGACGGCTCCGGCCGTGAACCACGAAAGCCTGCCGGCAAAGGCAAGGAAGCCGAGGCCAATCACGGCGATGATTGCCATCAGACGTCCAAAGGGGCCGGTGATGAAGTCAACGATCATCTGCACGGCTGTCTGAAGGGGGGCGAATGCACCGCCGCCGCCACCGCTAGCCTGTGCAAGCGCTTGATCAGCGCCAGCAACTTGCAGGGCTGCCACCAAGCCAACGACGGCTACTGCCTTCAATGCCCCGGAATGCCGGGAAACGACGTTCTTCATAGTTCTCTCCTTAAAAATGCATCACGCCGCCGACGAACTTGCCGGTCTTCTCCACAGCGATGACTCCGGCATCGCTGGTGTTCTTTGCCGCCATGTCTCGGACGATCCCGCTCGCCTTCCGCTTGCCGGTTGGCATCGGTAGGCCAAGCTGGAAATTCACGACCTTTGCGACATAGCCGACGGTTTCTTGGAATGGCGGAACGCCGCCATATTCGTAGATGCGACCCTCCCCGCTGTTGTAAGCGGCTGCGACCAGAAGCGGGTTCTGAAACTCATCGAGCAGGAAGCGCAGGTACTTCATCCCGCCCTCGATGTTTTGAGCGGGATCGCAAATGTCCTGAACACCGAAGCGAGCCGCCGTTTCGGGGATAAGCTGCATCGGACCGCGTGCGCCTTTCGGTGAATTGCGGATCTCATCGAAGCGGCTTTCGGCCCAGGCAATCGCAACCGCGAAGCCCTCATCGACGCTGTATCGGCGCGCAGTGGATGCAACCAGAACTTTAATCTCGTCAGGTGATAGGGGCGGCGGCCCGCACTCTTCAACGGGAGTTCCTGCCGCTAGATTTTCGGGGGTATCACTAGATGTCGTATCTAGAGTGGGAGTTTGGACAGGCTCTATGCGGCCGGTGGCGCGCTCCGAGACATCAAAATATGCGCTGACAGACGCATCAATGTGATGCCATTTGGTGCCCGCGTCTTTCGACGCCGTTGCGCCCAATACTTCAGCTCCGCCCTTCGTGACAACACCGTTTGCACCAAGGACAAATTCCTTCTCTGATGTCTCGACACCGCTCCAGCGATCTTCGAAGTTCGTGACCAGAGATTCCTCGTTGATTGTCACAGAACCGTTGTAATCGCTGGAAATACGCCCTGTTGTGGCTAGGTCTTGTGACGCAGCAGTATTGGCCGCGAGCAGCACGGATAATGCTGTGCTAGTCAGGGTTCGCGGGCCTAGATACCCTGCATAGACAGTGTTTTTATCCATTGCACCCGCCCGTCAAACGGTGTTGTGATCGCCACGAAAACCGACTAGAGTTAATGCACGCATGATACCGATTTGATGCACTCTTACAAGTTTTCTGATCGGTGTTAAACCCTATTTTGCAGGGTCAACAATCGCACTACGGATGGTTAGGGCTAGAATATGAAACAGGCCATCATTCCCGCGCTTCTAAGTTGCGCATTGGCAACACAAGCGCTTGCCGCTCCTGCGGTGAACAAGGACTACATCAGGTCACTTGCGGCGCCGGGCAAGACGGTTCTTGTCGTCGAGTATTACGACGGGACCGGCAAAGTCGCTGATCGCAAGGGTTACGCCACGGCCAATGGCTTCAAGGCTATTTCGGCGACTGAGTTTCGCGTCGATGAATCGACAACGTTGCATCTGTATGGCGTTCAGCCCTGCAACGGCGATCTGGTCAATCGCGCGGAGGACTATTCCGGGACTTGCGAGGAGTTTGGTACGCAGCAGCTCCAAGCGATGCTGCAAAGCCCCAAGGTGCTGTTCTGCAGGGCGTTCATCAGCGAGCAGGCCGCCCCAGTCCAGGATGTCACTTGCTACGGCTACTATAACTATCCCGGCGCAATGGACACGGTTGATAATCTTGAGGAGCAGCTTCTGTCGTTGGGAGCGGTTCGCCTGACTAAGAAAGCCGACGGTTCATTTGAGCGTCCCGATCTCACAGAAGCTCAGGAAATCGGCCAGAAGGGTTCCTACGGCATGTGGGCAGATCCTCGGGTGAAGGCGCAATGAAGCTTGCTGCTGCACTCGTCGCGACCCTGTTGCCGTTCGCGGCCAATGCCGCACCTGAAGGGTATTTCGATCTTGCGCCCGGCATCACTCTGGAAACGGGCGATACCTGGATCTCGAACGGAGACAGGTTTCGTCTCTATGGCATCCAGTCCTGCTTGCGCGGCACTACCTACACGGATGGTCAGGGCAACAGACAAGATTGCGGCGAGGCATCGCTTGCGATGTTGGCTGCCTACATCAAGGACACTAAACCGATCTGTGCCCCCGTGGCGAAGCTTAACGGCATCTCATATGTCGTTTGTTACGCCACGGTTGGCAGTCAAAGGCTCGACCTCGCGCAGATCATGGTGACAAGCGGCTATGCATTCGCCGCCTTGAAGACCGATGGTCTCCCTTATCATGCCCCCTACGCCATAGCCGAGCAGCTTGCTCAGCAAAAGAAGGCCGGCCTTTGGCAATTCTCCGACGTTCAGCATCCTTCCATCCTGCTTAGTCGTGAGGCGAACCAGCGATCGAGGAGCGCCCAGCCATGAGAAGCCGCCTTTTCCTTTTTATCGCCGCAAGCTCTTTGGCCCAGCCGGCGTTTGCCGCCGATCCGATCTATCAGAACTGGCACGCCCTACGCGGTCAGGCTGCGCCTCCCGTTGCTGCCGCTGTTCGGTTGCCGACGTTCAAAGGCCCGGTAACCGTTCTTGACGGCCGCACGCTATGGTTCGGCACGCTTGGCAATGGCTATAAAGTGAGGTTGGCTGGCATCGACACCTGTGAGCTTCCTCAATGGGCTTTGAACCCAAAGTGGACCAACCGGGACAAGCAACCGGCCCCTACCCCCGTTCCATGCGGTCCCTTCGCCAAGGCCTGGCTGAAAAGGACTGTCGGAAACAGACCCACGACTTGCGTCGGTCTGGCCTACGCGAACGATGGGATACCTGTCGCACAATGCACGACTGACGGTGTGGATCTCGCCGCCGAAATGCTGCGCGTCGGTTGGGCTCGTCTCGATTCCCCTTACCTTAACTCCCAATATTACGCTTATCAGACCAACGCGATGGCCGCCCGGTATGGGATGTGGGGAACCTACGTGTTGGACATGAACGAATGGCGCCGGAAAGCCGTCGACAAGACGCTAGATCGGCATCCGATCGCCGACTTCAATCTATTGGCCGAGAGGAAAAGCGAGATCTCTCCTCCTTTTGCTGATGCGCGAAACAAGCCGAAGAGGACAGACCGATAGTTGCCAGACCTCGCACATATTGCGACCTCTCTCGCAACGGATCCCTTGGCTGGCTTGCTGCTTGCCATCTCCCTCTCGATCGCCCTCATAATCCCGGCGCAGAGACTCTGGTGGATCCACGCGCTACTAGCGGCCTTCCTTCTCATCCTGTCGCTGGCTTTCCACGACAAGCGTCACTTGTCCTTCGACAGCTACCTGGTCGGGCTCCTAGCCTTCGCCGCGGTTTCTCGGGACATTCCCAATCAGCCACTGCTCTATCGCATCGGCATTTCCTGGTTTGCGTGCTTCGCACTGATCTCGGCCGTCATCTCCGCTGCAGGCGAACGCATCAAGCACAGGACTCCGCTCGAAAGGTCTCTTTCCGAGCCGGCAATTTCAGCAGCATTGTTCAAGAGGGACACCTGATATGAAACCAGTGTTTTTTGCCACAGCCGGTCTCGCGGCTCTTGCCATCTCTCCAGCATCTGCCAAGGCCGAGGATGCCTCATGGGGTTGCCAGATCCTCTTGTGCGCAGCCTCACAAAGCCCGTCATGGCATGGCGTCCCCTACTGCGTTCCCCCGATGAAAAGGCTCATATCAGCTATGGCGAAGCCCGGCTTCTCCTGGCCGATCTGCCATGAAGCAAAAGCCGGAAAACCGGGCTATGAACCTTACGAGGAATGCCCTGCCGGCATGACCGCCGTTTCCTCCCGCACCGATGGGGATCGGCCGCTCTTGGGCCGTGACGACAAGGATCAGTGCACGAAGACCGTCAACCAGTGCAGCAACCGTGCCGCCTTCCGTACCCAATTTGGTGACGCCCGAGAAAACGAGCGCAAGGGTGTCACGATCCGGCAGATCAACCAGAACAACGACAATGATGTTTTCAACCGAGACAATGGCTGCATGGTGCAGATCACTCAGCCCCGCCCTCGCCGCGCGGAACCTTATTATTTCGACATTCCAAACGACAAGGGCGTCAAGCAGCGCGCTTGGTTCAACCTGAATGACTGAGTGGACGACATGAACAGCAACATTCTCATCGTAGCAGCCGCAGGTATCGGCGTTCTCGCCGGTGCTGGAGGCACTTATCTCATCATGCCGGAGCCAGAGCCGGTTGTTCGGCCCCCTACTGATGCGGAGATCGCGGCCCTTATCGCAGCCAATCCCTCCCTAATTCCCGAACCTCCCGCCCCTGTGCTTGAAATACCGACAGAAGAGGAAGCCCTAGCCGCATACCGCAAGGCTTATGCCCGCAATCCTCTGAGGACTGGTCGCGGTGACGCCGATGTAACCCTTGCCTTGGGAGAGTGTGACGAGAACGCCAGCGGTCCAGGCGTATCATGCGTTGCGGCCATCAAGAGGAATCCAAACGCAGCTCCTCTCGATCGTGTCATTGGATTTGCCAAGTCTGCATCCGGCAAGTGGGTTGCCACCAACTTCTGATCTCAGGGCCAGATGCCCGTTGATCATCAATGCCCCGATAGTGAGATGGAGCCTGAAAGAAGAAGCTCCATTTCCTCAGGGTTTAGTCTCCCCTTGCAGGCAATTAGATACCCCGATACGTAAAGTAGCTTCTGATCTCTCTCATCCTGATCTGACGGCGCGTGCCTGATGATTTCCATACGTGCATTCGCTCCCTGATCCATGTCAGCGCCGCCCTCGCCGTTGACGGCTGCCAGGTACACGGCCCGGTGACGTTCGACCTTCACGGACAATGGCTCGTTGGGTTGCAGATCAAGCTTTTCTGTCATCTTTCCCTCTCCACAAGCGCAAGCGATCACTCCTTGACCTCCCGAAATCGAAGGGAAGGCAGGAGCCCCGCTCCTGCTCCCGAGCTCGTGCGGAACAGCTGGAGAGAGGGGGACAAGCGCTAAACCGGAGGGGGATCACGCACCCGGAGGGCCGAGACGGATTTCATGAAAATGCGGCCGGTGCTGCAGGCCACAGGCCGAAGCATGGGGATACCGGTTTGGTGCTTGTGGGGGAGAGAGGGCAGAGCGCCTTTCTCCCCCCCCCTCAGTGAGTTGCATTAGGGCGCCGATCGTCAACACCGCAGCCAACAATAGACCCTGACGGGAGGGCGGACCGTTTTCCTCGTCGATTGAAAATTTTCTCGCGGATGGTGGTGTGGATAGAAAGGCGTCTTGTGCCATCAAATCAAAGCGGCTTAGATAAATCGATAACCCGGGCCGGAAACTCCAATCCTCAAGCGCCCGAAACGTCTCAAATAATTCGACGACGGACACGGCTATGCCCAGGATGTCCGGGATACATTCATCGGCGCTGGATAGGGGAAATTGAATTGTACGTGCCACCATGGACGATTTTCGCTGGACTCGGGGCGTTCGATCGTCGTGAGCTCTGCAATCTCATCGCCAGCTTCGAGGCAACGACCCTGCTCTCTATGTCTGTGGATCGAGTATCTGACATGGTTGCCCGATTCCAGAAAAACGCACGGGATACAGATACGAACGCATTCGCCCGCCGCCTGGGTGAGGCCGCTGACGCTTTGTTTCTTTCCACTTCGTCGGATCGAGCGCTTCGCGTCCGACTATGGACGAGAATCGCTGATGCCCTCGGTCTCGACACGGTCCTCCCATTATCCACTAGGAAGGCTAGCGCGATTGGCGCGGGTGCGGCTATTAAGACAGCGGCGATCATGGCCCTGCCTGTCGCAGACGATACAGAAATCGGCCAACAACCCACTCTCCACCGAGCGTGGAAAGTCTTCAAGGCGATCCGAGGCCGACGGCATAAGGATTTCTCGGCTCTCGTCACTGGCCAGGCGGAGACGGTTGCAAGGGCGCTTGCCGAGGCGGCAAAGTCTGGCGAGATGTCCGAGGGACTGCAAAGCGCACTCGACGAGCGCATCCGCGATTACATCAGGAGCCTACCACCAGAGCTTCGTGATGAAGCAATGCAGAAGGCCCTCACATCGGCGGACAAGGCGACACTTGCTCTGCTGGCGACAGGCACAACTGCGTTTTCCATTGGTGTCGGCGTGAATCTGGCGGGCTTCAGCGCCTACATCCTCGCCGCTCAGGCGTCGGCATTCATCCCTTTTGTGAGCGGGCATGCAGTCGTTTCGACGCTATTCATGCTCGCAAACCCGCTGTTCAGCATCCCCGCCGTCGCGGGCATCGGATATCTCGCCAACCGCCATGTGACCGGCGGGCAGGCCGCAAAGCTGGCGGCGGTCGTCGCGATCCAGTTGGCACTGCGCGGCCTTTCATCCGAGCGGGAAGGGCTCGCAACTGCCCTCAATGATTTCAGGACAGTGACAGCAGCCGACTTGGTTTCGCTTCCGTCCACTCTAGCGACGGCGGCTCTGTCGCGAAACCAAGCAGTGGCGAAGGCAATGGGTGGAGGCCTGCCCAATGCTTTTGGCGACCTCATGGTTTGCCATTTTGCGGCAGACCGTCGCGGCATCTTCCTCGACGGTGTTCTGTCCAGAAGTAAGGGTGACGTAGCGGAAGTCGCCACCGTTGCCGCTCTATCCGCTGGCGACATCATCTACAACGCCGCTTCTATTGATCCGATGGTAATTTCAGCCTCTGACTTCTCCCGCACGGAAGATATCGGGACAATCTTCCAGTTCGGAGCTTTTGCCGATCGTGTCAGCTCCATGTCGGCGACAGCGGCTTCAGGAGCTGAAAACAATCTCAGGGGATACGTGTCGGAGCAGATTGTCGCGTCTCGCCTCGTCGAAAGCGGTCACGTCGTCTCGTTTCCCGAGGCAGCGAATAATCCTGGGTTCGATCTCCTCGTGGACGGTATGCCGTTTCAGGTGAAATGCCTGCTGAATGTGGATGGACTGCGGAGGCACTTTGAGAAATACCCTGACGTGCCAGTCTATGCCAATGCCGAACTTGCCGAGGCCGTCATGGAGATCGGCGCTCCTTGGGCGAAATTGGTTTTCTACGTGGATGGGTTCGACCGCGAAATCGCCGACCTGATCATGACGACCTCGATGGAAGCCGGAGAGGCTCTTGGCGATTTGAACGTCCCGTATTTCGCCGTCGCTGCGTCATCGGCCCGAAACCTCTATCGCGTCTGGCGCGGTCGTGTGCCGATGTCCGACCTTCCGCTTTCAGTTGCAATGGATGCGTCCGTTAAAGGCGGACTATCCGCGATCGGCGGCCTGTCGGGGAAGTTCATCGGTCTCGTGGCTTTCGGGCCTGCCGGGGCGCTTGTGCTTGGCGGCGTCGGTGGAGTCGGTGCCTTGGCGGGCGTTGGCTGGGCTCGTGAACAGGCAAGTAGGCTTCTATCGTCGGAATGGCTTGCAGACCTCGATACTTCGGCGGAGCGCTTTCGTAATGTGATGCTGACGGCGATCCAGACAAAGATCGAGATGCTCGAAGGCAAACGCTCCCAAGTCGCTGATACAGTCCCTACGGTTAGATGCTGGCTTGATGCCCGTTTCGCTGATGACATCGTATTCCTTCGGGAAATCGCATATGATCTCGAGATCGTCCTGCCACATCTTCGCCAGCCAGAGCGCGCGCGGGCGTACCTCGCCGCCATGGATGCCGCCAAAGTTCACCCTCTCGCCATCCAGGCCGAGTTGGATGACCTGTTGGTGGCAATGTCATCCGAGCCGTCCAAGACGAAATCCGCTGGGAAGAAAGCGGAACAGGCGTGGACTTCGATAAAGGCGAAGCTACCCTTCGGCGCTTAGAAGTCATGAAAGATTCTATAGACGCTCTCGGTCGAAAGTTATCTAGCCGCTTGCCCAAGTGAATTCCGCTAATGACCCAATGCCGGCGTTCACGTTCCGGACTGAGCTCCATGAGAACGATCGGTTCTTACTCAGTCTCTGGAGAGATCCGACTATGACGTTCACGCCCTGGTGGTCTCCCATTTGACAACATAGAGCGCTGCTTGCTGGATTATTGCGACTCCACTTGATGCTTATCAAGCGACAAACGTCCTTTTGCGGTTACCGTGCCGGCTATGGAGGACAAGATGACCTGCTCCCCTGGAATGTCCTCGGTTTGAGGTTAGTCTGTTGTCCGGATGACGTGCTCCCCGATTTTGGGCCACCGGGAGCTGGAATTTTCCGGGGTTATGGCTCAGGTCAGCGGTGGTGCCGATGAGCCCTTCATTAGCGAAATCGGCACCTTGTTGCCGATGGCGCTGTGTGGCCGGAATTCGTTATAGTCTCTGCGCCAATCCTCCATTTTTACCCGCGCGTCGTCAAGGTTCATGAACCAGTGGGCATTCAGGCACTCCGCCCTGAACTTGCCGTTGAAGCTTTCGATGAAGCTGTTGTCCGTCGGCTTGCCAGGCCGGGAAAAGTCGAGCACAACGCCTTTGTGATAGGCCCACAGATCGAGATCGCGAGAGATGAACTCGCTGCCGTTATCGACACGAATGACCGCCGGATAGCCAATCTGGCGGCATGTGCGTTCCAGGGTCTGGACGACATCTTCCCCCTTATAGCTGAACCGTGCATCGACAACCGGCGAGAAGCGGGAGAAGGTATCGACGACCGTCAGGACCCTGATCTTGCGGCCGGTAGCCAACTGGTCATGCACAAAGTCCATGGCCCAGACATAGTTGGACCGGGTCGCTGCGGTCCGGTCTGACCGCAGCTTTGCCTTCACCCGCCGCTTTGGCACCTTGTTGCGCAGTTGAAGGTCCATCTCCTTGTAAAGACGATAGATTCGCTTCGGATTGACCGGCCATCCGTCACGCTTAAGCAGTATATGCACGCGCCGGTATCCATACCGGACACGTGTCTGGCAAATGTCTCTGATCCTCAGCTTCAATTCAGCCTGCTCGCCGCGTTTCGACTTGTAGACATAGAGTGACCGGTCGATATTGAGGACCGCACAGGCCCGGCGGGTGGATATCTTCCAGTCGGATCGGACCTTGTCGACGAGTGAACGCTTGCGGGCAGGCTTCAGAGCTTTTTTGACAGAACATCCTGTAGCATAGCTTTATCCAGCGAAAGGTCGGCGACGATCCGCTTCAGCTTGGCGTTCTCCTCCTCAAGCTGACGCAACCGCTTCATCTCGGACGGCATCAGGCCCGCATACTTCTTGCGCCAATTGTAGAACGTCGCATCGGAAATGCCAGCCTTTCGACAGACCTCCCCGATCGGCGTGCCGTCCTCCGCCTGCTTCAAAACAAACGCGATCTGCGCCTCGCTAAACTTCGATGCCTTCATCGGAATTCTCCTCTCTCCCCGCAGGGATGATAAATGGAAAATTCCAGTTCCAAATGGCCCAATTTATTGGGAGCACGTCAGGACAGGCGAAGAGACGGCAGAGGCACATGAGGCGCTGCAGGCCTACTGTCGTTCCTTGCGGAAGCTCGTTGGGCTTCTCTGTGAGCAGGTAGAATAGGTGTAGATGAAACATCGAGAAGAATTGAAGGCCGTTCTGCCACGATTGTACTGATTTTATGCAAAATTAAAATTCAGATCAAAAATTTATATAAGAAAAGATTCTAAATCGTGTCATGAATTGTAATTTACATTTCATGATTATGATTAAAATATATTCGAATTAATGATCTTTTCTCACATTTTGTATATAGTTACATTCTATAAAATGCATAGGCTTTGATGTAATAATTAATTAAATAATTAATGCTAAATTTGGCTTTGAAGAAATCTAACGCTGGAACCGAGCATGAAACGACCTTCACTTCGCATGGCTCTGATCGGAATGCTTGGCTTTATCGCCCTGGCTGTCGCAGCTCTTTCTATTACGAGTGTTTCAAGCATCTCTTCCATGCGGTCTGAAACCGCTGATATTGGCGATTACTGGATGGAGCGTTTGCTCACCGCTCGCGACATCAAGGGTGAGTTTGCGAATATCCGGCTCGCTCTGGCTCGACACGCCATGGTGACTGACAAGGCCGGGCTAGATGCAGAGCAGCAAACTTTGAGAGGCTTTGAGGCAGCACTCCGTGATGCAATGGCACGCTATGAGGCGAAGGTCCGGACAGAAACGGGTCGCAAGCTTATCAATGATCTCAAGCCACTTGTTGCGGGATACGATAACGCAGCAAAGTGGTATGTCGATCAAGTCGCGGCAGGAAATATTCCGAAAGCGATCGAGTATTTCAAGGTCGAAATGAAGCCACGCGCCGACGCGGTAAACGCAAAGATCAACGAACTGGTCGATGCGATCATTGCAAATTCCAAAAGTGTCGTTACCGATGCCGAAAGCGCTGCAGGCAATTCATTCGCGACCGTCATCTCACTTTCGATCGCAACTTTGACGATCTGCTCCGCCGGCATGTATTTCGCTGTTGTCGGCATCGCGCGGCCCATCAATGCGATAACCGAGGCCATGCGCCGTCTGGCCGGCGGTGATGACCAGAGCAGAATTCCGTTCGAGGGCCGCTCGGACGAGGTCGGAGCCATGGCTTCTGCTGTTGAAGTCTTCCGGCAGAATTCGCTGTCCAACAAGCGGCTCGAACAGGAAGCGTTGGCCAATCGCTCGGAGGCCGAAAAGCAGCGTGAGGCGGAACAACAGCGCACTGCCCGTGAGGCTGAACAGCTTCGTATCGCAAGCTCCGCCCTCGGCGCGGGTCTGAAACGGCTTGCCGGTGGCGACCTTGCCTGTCGCATCCAGACGCAGTTTGCGCCGGAATACGAGCCTCTGCGCCAGGATTTCAACGCGACTGTCGAACAACTCAGCCAGACGGTCAGCGCGGTTATCACTGCGGTTGGCAACATGGATTCCGGAACACGCGAAATAGCCTCCGGTGCGAATGATCTGTCCAAACGCACTGAGCAGCAGGCAGCAGCCCTTGAGGAAACAGCCGCGGCGCTCGATCAGATCACGGCAAACGTTTCCAGCTCCTCCAAAATGACTGAGGAAGCAAGATCGGTGGCCCAGGCTGCAACGCACAGTGCCACGCAGTCAGCAAATGTCGTGGCTCATGCCGAAGAAGCAATGCAGCGTATCGAAAGCAGCTCACAGCAGATCTCCAACATCATCGGGGTCATTGACGAGATTGCATTCCAGACGAACCTGCTGGCACTCAACGCAGGTGTCGAGGCGGCACGTGCCGGGGAGGCCGGAAAGGGTTTCGCGGTTGTCGCGCAGGAAGTTCGTGAACTTGCCCAACGCTCAGCTCAGGCCGCCAAGGAGATCAAGGGCCTCATCCAGAATTCGACCGGCGAAGTTGAAGGCGGCGTAAAGCTTGTCCGCCAGACTGGCGAAGCGCTCAAGACGATCGGTGATCACATCACTCGGATCAACAGCTTTATGGAGTCGATTGCGACCTCGTCGCGTGAACAGTCCACAGGACTGACCGAGGTCAATGTTGCGGTCAACCAGATGGATCAAACGACGCAGCAGAACGCAGCAATGGTCGAGCAATCAACAGCTGCAGCCGCTTCACTTTCGCAGGAAGCAGGCAAACTGCGGGAACTGGTTTCCATGTTCCAACTGGAGGCCTCTGCGGTTTCGCATTCCTCTGCCTTGCGACAGGTCGCACAGACAATGGCCCAGCCTGCGCCGGCGTCCGCCCCAGCACGGCCGCGCGTCGCCCGCGCACTCCCTCAAACGCAAGGCAATCTGGCACATAAGGCCGATGACTGGCAGGAGTTCTGAGGATTAAGCCTAGGAGCTGATTGAAATGGCCCGACATGACTCGGGCCAATTTTCTAAAATATCTAATGTAGTTTGGGACCGCCGGCTCTCTGATACCGCCTGATGAAATTAATCCTCAGCTCAGAAGACCCAAGACCCTTAGGAAACCATTTGAGGGTCTCCGGACTTGGTCAGCGCCTCTTCAATTAAATGACGTTACAGCCTTTCAATGCTTAGACTAAAAAAGAGCCGTAAACACGAGTGATCCGGCCGTGATTGCCAGATAGTAGCAGGCAAAACAGGCAGCCACCAGGACCACCATCGCCAGCAGGATCATAAGTCCGTCCTGTTCAGCCAGCGAAATGGCGATGAGGACAATCGAGATTGCGGGGAGGGTGTTCCCAAACGGTATCGGCAGTGCGATCAGCAAGGCGAGAAGCAGGACGGGGATCGCCAGAAGAACCCGCGCGCCTCGCCCCGTCAAGCGTGCGAGCCTTCCTGGCTGAAGCATGGCTTCGATTCTGAGGATCGTCGGTCTCGTACCGTTGACCGCCGCCGCGACCACCTTTATCGGCAACATTCGTCGTCCGACGAATTCGGGAAGCCAGAGGTTCTGACGTCCGAACAGCATTTGCACTGCGACGAAAGCCAGACAGGTGCCAAAAACCGGCCCTAATGGGTTGGGTATCGGTACAACAGCGGGAATTGCAAGCATCAGCAAGGCAATCGCCACGCCAAGACGTCCCTCCCGCAACAAGATCGTTCTTATATGCAGACCGTCGTTGCGCTTTGCGGTCTCAAGCAATTCCAGGAGATAGTCCGATCCCTTCATTGCTATACTCCCATCAGTCATCGACGTTCCTCAAAACGAAAACACACAGGCCGACCGGGGGTCAGGTCTGCTGTTTCGAACCAGTTCTCCAGAGCGAATAGACAACGCCCGCTCCCAGAATGACGAAGGTAATACTCAGCGACCACTCTGGCGGAAACTTTTCCCAGCCCATGGCCCAGGCGATGAAAATCTTCGAGCCAATGAACACCAGAAGAACGGACAAAGCATATTTCAAATAGGCGAAACGATGCAGAATTGCGTCGAGTGCAAAGTAAAGTGCTCGCAGGCCGAGAATGGCAAATATGTTCGAGGTATAGACGATATACGGGTCGGTCGTGATGGTGAAGACCGCCGGTACCGAATCGACAGCGAAGACCAGATCAGCAATCTCGATCATGATCAATGCAAGCAGAAGCGGAGTGGCGTAGCGCCTCAATTTCCCGGTTGAGGGATCCTGTTTCCTGATCACGAACCGGTTGCCGTGAAGCTCATTCGTGACGTTCAAGTGGCGCTTCAGAAAACGGATTAGACCGTTCTCTTCGATTTTTTGTTCCTTGTCGGCCATGAACAACATTTTGATGCCGGTCAGGATCAGGAATACTGCAAAGATGTAGAGCACCCAATTGTACTGCTCCACGATCGTTGCACCTAGGCCGATCATGATGCCGCGAAGAATGATGACGCCAAGGATGCCCCAGAACAGGACGCGGTGCTGATACTCGCGCGGAATGGAAAAGAACGCGAAAATCATGGCGATGAGGAAGATGTTATCCATCGCCAACGTCTTTTCCACCACGAAGGCGGTCAGGTACTGAGCAGTCGCTTCAGAATCCATCTGCCAGTAGATGAAGCCGGCAAACAAAAAACCGAGAGACAGGTACATGACTGAAAGCTTCAGGCTCTCGGCAACACCGATCTCGTGGTCATCCTTATGCAGAACACCGAGATCAAATGCGAGGAGAGTCACAACCAGGCCCATGAAGACGAGCCACATCCAGAGCGGCTTCTCAAGGAAGAGGAAAGATAGAATTTCCAATTACGCGACTCCAGTTATATCTACTGCTTACGAGGAACTATTCGAAGTTGCATTCATGAATAGAGCTTCGAATAGATACATTTGTGAATTCAGCTTGTTTTACTGCCAAGGCAGGCATTTATAATTACCAATCCAAACCAATCGGATATATTGCCTATTATATGTATTGATACAAGGGTCTGACTTTGGGATTGGCATTCGCAGGTTCGAAAATTCAGCCAAAGACCTGATTCGATTGAATGATTTCTCACTCCCAGCGGATTTGGAAAGAATCTACTTAAATGCGGTTTTACGTTCGTAAGGCACGGACGCCTGCAATGGCTACCTTTTATCGATCAGGGCTGGCTCGGTTCGTCGGAACGGTTAAAAGGGGGGCTGTCGCAATTTTTTGGGTTTAACGGGATATTCACAAGGCTTCGGGAATACCGCTTCCGACGTAGTTGAGGATAGCTAAGTTTTTGATCACAAGTGCCGAAAAGCTGAAGCGCCAGCCGAAAGATGATTCCAAAGCGCGACATCTCGAGCCATGACTGATCCTACAGGCGGTGACCTGGCACCTGCGCTATCCACTGAGCTGTCGCGACCTTGAGGAAATTTTCGGCGAGCCTTGCCTCTAGGTGGACCACAGTACGCTTAGCCGATTTCTTGTCTCATGCGCCTGTCATCGCGAAAAGGTTGCGCCAGTTTCGCAGACCCGTCGTGGCTCAGCCAGGGTTGACGAGATCAACGTCAAAATTTGCGACAAGTGGCGATATCTGTACCGCGCCATGGGTAAGCACGGAAACCCCATTTACTTCCTGCTCATCGCAAAGTGCGATCTCGATACTTTAGAGCGTTCTCTCCGAAAGATCCTCGAGGACGAGCCCCTGTTGGCACCAGTAAAGATCGCCACAGACGGCGCCAACACCTTTCCGTCGGTAGTCATGATGTCAGTCGATGATGGGCAATTGCATCCGGAGCCGGTTCACTATGTTAACAAGCATCTGAAGCAACGGATCGAGAGCGACCATTTCCAAGTCAAGAAGAATTTGTCGAAAATAGGCGCATTCCAATCCTTCAAAGCCGCGCGTCCAACAATCGCCCGGTTAGAAGCAATGCCGTGGCTGCGGAAGAGCGTGACAATGCAACCGTGTGCTGGGTAGTCTCAGCCTTACAAGAGGCCGGCATCAAGCCCGTTCAAACGCTACCGCTATATCAGATGACGCACCTCACATAGGCAGTTTATATTAACTGTAAACGGAATCCTAAATCGCTCTTGAGAGCGGGAGATCCCGTCTCCTCCGGCCAAAGACCCACCACCATCGGATCTGCGTTACCAGAAGCGCAGTTTTACGCGATAGCAATTTATAAAAACAAACTTGACTGTTTGTTTTTTGCATGCAAACCATTGTGGCAATCAAAGCGGCATCGGGGGGTGCTGACTAAAAAAATGGCATCAAAAGCCGAGGGGATATCGTGAATTCAGACAAGAAGCGACCCGTCGGGACGCAACGCAAGCGCACGCAAAGTGAACGTTCAGGCGAAACGCGTCAGGCATTGTTCGATGCGACCATCAATCTCCTGTACGAGCAGGGTTTCAACAAGACGTCCACGCCGGAAATTGCACGCAAGGCCCGGGTCTCCCGGGGCGCGCTGACCCATCACTTTGCCGCCAAGGAAGATCTGGTGATCAGCGCCGTTGCCGATCATCTGACACAGGTCAACACCAAGCTTGCAGCCTTTGCCGATACCTACGGTCGCCGGGGTGGCTCGACCGACGAGATCGTCGACTATCTCTGGCAGATCATGTTCGACCGGCTGTTCTACGTCACCCTCGAATACCTGCCCGAGGCGCGCCACAACAAGGGCTTCCGTGACGGATTGATCCCGGTCGTTCACGAATTTCATGATCGTCTCGATGCGATCTGGACGGCGCTTGCCGACCATCGGCAGGCCGATCCCGTCAGCGTGCGTATCGTGATGAACGCGACCATGTGCCTGATCCGCGGAATGATTGCCCAGACCGTGCTGCGACCGGCGGATTCGACCTACTACGAAACGTTGCTGACATTCTGGAAACAGCAGGTCAGGGCCTATTTCGCGACAATTTCCAGGAATTCGGAGCCGCAGTCATGAAGCCACTCCTTCAGGTAAGGGACCTGCGGCGCAGCTTCTACGGCGTAAAGGTTCTAACCGGCGTCGACCTCGATGTCGTCGACGGTACCATCACGGGACTTATCGGTCCGAACGGGGCCGGCAAGTCGACCTTGTTCAACTGCATTTCCGGGCTCTACATGCCGGATAGCGGTTCGGTGATGTTTGATGGTGCCGACGTCACCCGCGCCAGAACGCAGGATCGCGTCGCGGCCGGTCTTGTCCGGACGTTCCAGCTCGCGCGCGGCTTCCCCAAGCTGACCGTGTTCCAGCATTTCATGCTGTATGGCCAAAACCATCCGGGTGAGGGCCTGTTGGCCAGCCTGACCGGCAGTGAGGCCGGACGACGCCACGAGGAACAGCTGGCAGAGGAGGCCCTGGCGATCGCTCGGCGGTTGCGGCTCACCCATGTGATCGACAATCCGGTGACCGCATTGTCTGGTGGCCAGAAGAAACTTGTCGAGATCGGCCGTGCGTTGATGGCCAAGCCGCGGCTGATCCTGCTCGACGAACCCATGGCCGGTGTCAACCCGACCCTGACCGCGGAAATCGCCGAGCATCTGAAATCGCTCAACGCAGACGGTGTGACGATCTGCCTGATCGAGCACGACATGAAACTGATCGGCAGCCTCTGCGATCCGGTCATCGTCATGGCCGAGGGCCGCAAGCTCACCCAAGGCAGCTTCGCCGAGGTCGTCGCCGACGGACGGGTGCAGGAAGCCTATCTCGGAGGAAGGCACTGATCATGTTGAAGGCTGAAGGTCTTGTGGCCGGTTATGGCGCCGCCGAGGAAATCCTGAAAGGCGCTTGGATCGACGTGGAAGCCGGTGAGATCGTCACGATCATCGGCCCGAATGGTGCAGGCAAATCGACCCTCCTCAAGGCGATTGCCGGTCTGGTGCCGCTGAAGGGCGGAACGGTCAAAATGAATGGCGCCGATGTAACCCGCCAGGATGCGCTGGGCCGTTCCAAGGCCGGTCTGGCTTTCGTCATGCAGGAAAAGAACGTGTTCGGCACGATGTCGGTGGCCGAAAACCTCGACATCGCCAGCTTCGGAAATTCTTCGGGCATGGCGGCCCGGCGTGAGGCGATCTATGCCCGCTACCCCGTTCTGGCCGAGAAACGCAAGGCGATGGCGCGCACGCTCTCCGGCGGCCAGCGACAACTTCTCGCCATGGGGATGGGCCTGATGACGGAACCGAAGCTGTTGCTGCTCGATGAGCCGACGGCGGGTCTGTCGCCGAAGGCGGCCGAGGAGCTTTTCATGGCGATCATAGAACTCAATCAGTCGGGTCTGCCTGTCCTCATGGTCGAACAGCACGCGCTCGAGGCGCTGGAAATTTCCACCCGCGGCTACGTCATCGTCACCGGTCGCAACGCGGCCACCGGCGGCGGCAAGGAACTGGCCGCCGACCCTGAGGTTCGCCGCCTGTTTCTGGGTGGTTGAGAATAAGGTCAGCAATCAATCAAAGAAGAGGGAACAACGCATGAGCAGCTTCACATTCAGTCGCCGCGGTTTCATGGGCGGCGTGGCCGGCCTCGCCGCAACTGGTCTGGTTCCGCACACCGTCATGGCGCAGGACAGCCCCATAAAGATCGGCGCCTTGACGCCGCTGACCGGTTCTGGCGGCCCCTATGGGCCCGTGATGGTCAAGGCCATCAAAGCGGTTGCCGGCGAGGTCAACAAGGCCGGCGGTGTTCTGGGACGCCAGATCGAGATCATCTCTGAAGACGACCAGACGAACCCGGAAGCCGGCGTCCGCGCCGCTCGCAAGCTGGTTGATGTCGACCGCGTATCCGCCATTCTCGGCACCTGGGCCTCGTCTGTCACGACTGCGGTCGCACCGATCTGCTGGGAATCCGGGACACTGCTGGCCACCGTTTCCGGTGCCGATGCCATCACGGCGCTGCCGCATCAGGGCTACATCATCCGGACCCAGCCGACGACCATCCTTCAGGGCCGCAAGTTCGGCGAATTCGCGGTCGAGCAGGGCGTCAAGAAGCTGTTTTTCTTCTCGCCGCAGACTCCGTTTGCAGAAAGCCAGTTCTCCAATATCACGAAGGCGGTGAAGGCTGCCGGCGGCGAAACGAAATCGCTGATTTACGACGACAAAAAGCCGTCCTATCGCAGCGAAGTCGATGAGATGCTCGCCTATGGTCCGGATGTCATCGTGCTGGGCGGCTATGCGACGGATACCGCGGTCCTGCTCAAGGATATCTTCCGTTCAGGATACGAAGGCAAAAAGATCGCCTTTGCCTATTCCGTCAATCAGAAGCTCATCGACAGCGTTCCCGCGGAGATCGTCGAAGGCATCTTCACGATTGCGCCGTCGCCCGCCGAATCCTCCAGCGCCTACAAGCGCCTGGTTTCGCTCATCGACGTCCAGAACCCCGACCCCTACACCACACAGGTCTACGATCAGGTCAATCTTGTGATCATGGCCATTGCCAAGGCCGGTGCCGCCGACGGCAAGTCGATCCGCGACGCGATCCGTTCGGTCTCTCAAGCCGAGGGCGGTGCCGTTGTCGACAATGCCGTCGAGGGTCTGAAGCTGATCGCCGCGGGCAAGCCGGTCAACTATCAGGGCGCGTCCGGTCCATGCGATTTCACGGCCTCCGGCGACATCTCCGACAGTCAGTTCCGGTACGAACAGGTCAACGGCGGCAAGCTCAAGCTCCTGAAGATCGCGTGAGGCATTGATGACGATCGTGGCGCAGGCAATACTGAACGGAATCATGACGGGAATGCTGATCGCCATTCCCGCCCTTGGCCTCACGGCGATCTTCGCCGTGCTGCGCTATGTCAATTTTGCCATAGGGGCCTATGCCACGGTCGGCGCTTTCGCAGCCTGGTATGTCAATACGAGGTTCGGGCTTGGGGTATTTCCGGCCGCGCTGGTCGCGTTTGTTGCCGGCGGCGTGGTCGGGCTGATTGCGGAGCAGACGGCGCTTGCCCGTCTGCGTCCATCCGGCGCGCTTGCCGTCGCGATCGCCTCGATCGCCGTGAATCTCATTCTCGAGAATGTGATACGGTTTATCTTCGGGAATGATCTTCAGGGTTTCGATTTGCCGATCGCCCGGGACTGGCGGTTTGCAGGCCTCCGGTTCGGGCCGCAACAACTGCAGACGGCAACGCTTGCTATCGTCATCATGGCGGTGGTCTTTCTGTTCCTCCGCTTTACCCGGTTTGGCAAGGCCATGCGGGCCGTTGCCGACAATCCCGATCTCGGCAGGCTTTTCGGCATGGATCCGGCCCGTATCGCGATGATCACCGTGGTGCTCGGGGCGGGTCTTGCGGGGGTTGGCGGCGTGCTGCTCGGACTCGATACCGCCATCGACCCGATGACCGGCTCACGCCTGTTGCTGTCGATTTTTGCAGCAGCGGTGCTGGGTGGGCTCGGTTCCATCCCCGGCGCCGTGCTTGGCGCGGTGATGATCGGCGTCGGCGAGGAACTGGCGGTGCTGGTTCTACCGGCCACCTACCGCTCGGCGGTTGGTTTTGCCACTATTCTCCTCATCCTGTCACTGCGTCCCGCGGGCATTCTGGGTGAAAGGAATACCTGATGCTGTCCTATCTTATCTTCACCCTGACACTCGGGGGCATCTACGCGCTCTTGGCGCTCAGCCTTAATCTGATCTGGGGCGGCGTCGGAATGGTCAATCTCGGCCTTGCCGGTTTCTTTGCCGTCGGTGCCTATGCCTCGGCGCTGGTGGCGCTGGCCGGCGTTCCGTTGCCGATTGCCATGCTGCTCGCCTGCCTGATCGGTGCCGCTGCAGGTCTCCTGGCCACGTTTGCGACCATTCGCCTGCGCGGTGACTATCTCGCCATCGTCACCCTCGGCTTTGCCGAGGTGGTGCGCATGGTGGCGCTCAATGAGCGATGGCTTACCCGCGGTTCGGATGGCGTATCGGGGATACCCGCGCCTTTTCGTGCCGAGCTTGGCGTGGACGGTTTCAACCTGCTCTACCTTGCGCTGGTCAGCGTCATAGTCCTCGGCGTGTTCCTGACGTTGCGCCGTCTCGATCTGTCGCCATTCGGGCGCGTGCTGAAGGCGATCCGCGAAGACCAGGAGCTCGCCACCTTCGCCGGCAAGTCGGTAACCCGCTTCAAGATGCAGACCTTTGCGCTGTCGGCCGCGATTGCCGGTCTGGCGGGCGCTCTTTACGGTCATTTCCAGACGTATATTTCGCCGGATCATTTCCAGCCGCTGATCACCATCTATATCTTCCTCGCGGTGACCGCGGGCGGCGTGGGCCGGCCCGTCGGGGCACTTGCCGGTGCCTATCTCGTCGTGTTCTTCCTGGAGGCGACCCGTTTTCTGGGTGAGCTCTTCACCGTGCTCGAGCCGGGGCAGGTGGCCGCAATCCGCGAAGTTCTCGTCGGTCTCGCGCTGCTCTGTGTTCTGCATCTGCGCCCGCAGGGCATCCTGCCCGAACGTATCGCCCCCGCACCGAAACCGGAGACCTCAGTGTGAAGGAACTTCTGTCGACGCTGAGCGCGACCGGCCAGCCCGCGACGCTCTATAAGGCACTCGAACAGGCCCTGTCGAAGGACATTGGCTTTGGCCTCTTCACCCTGCTTTATCGCGATGGGGATGAGGTGGCCCGCGTCTATTCCAGCAACGAGACCGCCTACCCGGTGTTCGGCCGTAAACGAATGGGGCCGACCCCGTGGGGCGAGAGGGTCATTGACCGGCAGGAAGCCTTTCTCGGGCCGGACCCGGCAGCCATTGTCTGGGCCTTCTACGATCACGAGCTGATTTTCAGCCTCGGACTCGGGGCCGTCATCAACATTCCCGTCGTCTATGATGGCGAGACCATCGGCACGATGAACCTGCTCGACAAAAGCGGCGCCTATACCGAGGTGCATCTTGCCAAGGCGGCTGCCTACGCGCCTTTGCTCATCCCTGCCTATCTTGAGGCGCGCCGCGCCTGAACACATTCCCAGGACACATTTTATGACAAACATTCTCTTCGAGAACGCCCGTATCGTTGACGGCACCGCCGATCGCCCGAGTGATCCAGTCAACGTGCTGATCGAGGGCAACACTATCCGTGATGTCGGCGCCTCGCTCTCCAGCGTCTCCGCCGAGCGCATCGATCTCTCCGGCAAGATCCTGATGCCGGGCCTGATTGACGCCCATGTCCATGTGGTCGCCTCGACGGCCGATCTTGGCCGCAACGGCCAGCTTCCGGATCCGCTCGTCACGGTGCGCGCCTTCAAGCTGATGGGGGAGATGCTCCATCGCGGCTTCACCACGGTTCGCGATGTCGGCGGTGCAACTTCCGGACTGGTTGCCGCTGCACTGGAAGCCTCCTGGCCGACGCCGCGTCTCAACATTTCCGGCAAGGCTTTGGCTCAGACAGGCGGCCATTGTGATTATCGCGGTCCCTACAACGACGATCCGGTGCGGCTCCGCAACTTACCGCTCGGCGCTCTGGGCCGTATCGTCGATGGTGTTCCGGATGTTCGCCGCGCCGCCCGTGAGGAGATCAAAAGCGGTGCCAACTTTATCAAGATCATGGCGAACGGCGGCGTATCCTCGCCGACCGACCCGATCCATTTTCTCGGCTTTTCCCGAGAGGAACTGCTGGCCGTTGTCGAGGAAGCGGAAAATGCCGGCACCTATGTCTCCGCGCATCTCTACACTGACCAGGCCATTCGCCGCGCGGTCGAATGCGGTGTGCATTCGCTCGAGCATTGCAACCTGATCGGCCCCGACACCGCGAAGCTTGCCGCAGCGAGGGGAGCTTTCGCCGTTCCAACGCTGGTCACCTATGACAAGCTTTCGAGCGAAGGGGAGGCCATGGGGCTACCCGCCGCATCGGTTGCCAAGGTTGATGATGTGCGCCTTGCGGGCATGGAATCGCTATCGATCATGCGAGAAGCCGGCCTGCAGATGGCGTATGGTAGTGACCTCTTGGGCGGCATGCATGTGCACCAGTCGGAAGAATTCGTTATCCGCGGCCGGGTTCTACCAGCCATGGAGGTAATCGCTTCCGCAACCTACGTCGCGGCGCGCCTGCTTAGGATGGAAGGCAAGATCGGCACGATCACCGCCGGTGCTTTCGCCGACCTGATCGTGATCGACGGCAATCCTCTAGAGGATCTGACGCTTCTTACACGTCAGGGCATGCACATGCCGATGATTATGAAAGACGGTGCCTTCATCAAACGCTGATCATCGGTCTTCATCATCAGTCCAGAATTGCGTCCCGCCTCTTGCCGGACGTGACAGGTTGGGTTCTGTAGTGTTGCCTCAGCACGACAGAACCATTCTTTCTACCCATTCTGTTGGTTGGTGGACCCGCGAGAGCAAATGCTCTTGCGTATGATCGGTGGAACAGCAGACACAAGGGCTGCCTTGGCAATACAGACGGTAGACTGTCAGTGCCTGAACACATACCTACTTGCCGCGGTAGGACACACATTCATTTTCCGATAGTATCCAACCCTTGCGCAGCATCTCCATCGATGATCAAGCCGTTGACTATCCCGCTGCGTAACAAGGCTCGAGCTGCGATTGCCTTTTCTTCACCGGCTATAAGAAGCACGACTTTTATCTTTCTAAGTTCGGCCATTCCGACTGCAATCGTTCGCTCACTCAAACTGTGACTGACCTCCTGGCCATTCGCATCGAAGAAAATCCCGTTGGTATCTCCAATCGCTCCGGCCTCCCGCAGGCTCTCAAGCTCTGCCTTGCTGATCATGCCTTGCAGCCTCAGCAGTGACCGTTCGGTCAACTCTCCAGCACTGATGAAGCAGACCGAAGCAGAATGAGCGATTTCCATAGCCCTCATCACCGAGCGCTGCGACATGAGTACCTTTCGGTCCTCGATACTGTCTGCAATGAAGGGAACGGGTAGAAAAAAACCTTCCCCGCCGGTGCGCCGTGCAAGGCTATGAACCACTTCGAACGGGTTGTAGGCATTGTTCGCCGTCAGTGAACCCATCATGGAGATGAAACGGGCGTGCGGGGCTCTCACACCTCCAAGTTGAAGCGTCATCTGTTCGATTGTACGTCCCCAACCTGTTCCCACGGTTATCTGATCCTGCTCGATCAACAGCTTCTTGAGATAATTGGCAGCAGCCACGCCAACGGCCCGGAACGCGATCTGCTGTCGAACTTCGGAACCAGTGTCTGATCCAGTGAAACCAAAAGCCGGTGTTGTAATGCAGAAATCCAGGCCAAAGCGTCGCTCCAGCTCTGTCTCTAGCGGCATGGTGCCTGCGCGCTGGTGATCGATCGAGATGCTGACCAAGCCCGTCTCCCGCGCCTCGGACAGCATCTTGTTCACACGGGCGCGCGTCAGCCCCAGCCGCGAGGCCGTCATCTCCTGGTTGAGGCCGCCGACATAGTAGTACCAGGCCACGCGCACCATCAGGTCGTCGTCATTCTCGCTCAAAATCCTTCCTCCCTGTGACAAATGTAATTGCAGTTGACAAATGTAACGATGTGAATATCACTAATGCCATTCGCGTAGGGAGCGCGAAAAATTGGGCGGGTCAATCTCATACCCGCGAGGAGGATCAGCAATGTCTATGTTTTTCCGGAGGACGGCATTCGCCGCCGCCGCAGGCCTTCTGTTGAGTTTTGTAAATGCCCAGGCCACCAACATCGCCTGGGTTCATTCCAACGCTGCCGCCCAATCGGAACAGCGGGTAAAGGCTGGCTTTGATGCCTGGCTCAAATCCACATCCAAGGACTGGAAGGTCAGCGTTCTTGATAGCGGTGGCTCTGGCGAGCGCACGGCATCCAACCTGCAGGATGCAGCGTCGCGCGGTGTCGATGCCATCATCATCACCATGGCTGATCTGCGCGCCTCGCGCGCGGCCATCGATGCAGCAGTCAAGGCGAAGATCCCGATCATTACGGTCGATAGCGGCTATGTGACCGGCGTTCTGGCCGATATCACCACCAACAACTGGGCCATGTCTGCCGACGTTTCGCCCTATCTGCTGAACGAGCTGGGCGGCAAGGGCAACATCATCTTCCTGCGCATGGCCGAACACCATGGCACCCGCAAGCGCGGTGATGTAATGGCGACGATCCTGAAGGAATATCCCGATGTGAAGGTGCTGGCCGAGCACAACATCAAGTACACGGCCTTCTTCGAAGATACGACGACAACCATGCAGGACTATGCATCGCGCTTCGGCGACAAGATCGATGCCGTCTGGGCCCCGTGGGATGAGCCGGCACAGGCTTCCATCAATGCGTTGAAGGCCGCTGGTCTCACCAAGGTCAAGGTCATCGGCATTGACGGACACCCGCAGGCCATTGCCGAAGTCTGCAAGCCGGATGGCATGTTGATTGCGACCGTTTCCCAGCCCTTCGAAAAGATGGGCGCGCAGGCGGGGCAGTGGATCGAGGATATCGTCGTCAAGAAGCAGGACGCAGCCAAGGTCATTCCTTCCAAGACAGTTTATCTGGATGCGCCGCTGGTGACCAAGCAGAACTGCAAAGACTTCCTGCCCAAGTAACACCTACGTCGTAACCAGGCGACCGGCTGGCCCGGCCGGTCGCACCCCTTTTGCCTCGTGTGCTTCATGCCGCTTGGCCCCGTTGAAACGGAGAAGATGGGATGTCGGTCAGGCTCTCCGGAATTACCATGCAATATCCCGGTACGCGGGCGCTGGATCATGTGGATGCCGATTTCACCTTTCATGAGGTGCACGGCCTGATCGGTGAAAACGGTGCGGGTAAAACCACCCTTGTCAGCATTCTCGGCGGCAGCAAGCAGCCGACGGAAGGCACGCTTTACATCAACGACGCAAAGGCAGAACTGACAAGCGCTGGCGATGCGCTTCGCAAGGGCATTGCGCATGTTTCCCAGGAAGGCAGCCTCGTCGCCAGCCTTTCCGGTGCACAAAACATTCTGCTGGGCGACGAGCCCCGCAACCGGCTCGGCATCATCGACAAGCGCCGTCTGGAAAAGCGGGCGGCGGACCTCATGGCCCACTGGTTTCCAGACGTATCTATCAATCTGTCCGAGCCGGTGGAATATCTGCCGATGGCGGACCAGAAGGTGATCGAGATTGTTCGTGCGCTGCGCGGCGACATCAAGCTTTTGATCCTTGATGAGCCAACGGCGACGCTTCCGGCCCGCGAAAAGGAAAACCTCTGGCGCATCATCCGCTCTCTGCCGAAGCGCGGCGTCGGTGTTGTGCTAATCAGTCACTTTCTCTCGGAAGTGAAAGCGCTGAGCGATCGCATCACCGTGCTGCGCGATGGGCGTCACATTACAACGCTTCCGGCACCAGAGGTTACAGAGGCGCAGCTGGTAGACCTGATGTTGCAGCGAAGCGGTCAGGCAACAAGCCAGCAGGCCATTCATGAACAGCGCCCTTTCGGCCCCGTGGTCCTGCAACTTTCCAGCTGGAAAGTTGGTGGTGTCGAGGTTGACGGTCTAATCCTTCGGGAAGGCGAAATCCTTGGCCTGATCGGGCTGACGGGAGCAGGGCATTTCGGATTTGCACGCTCACTCTACACGGGCGAAGGGTTCATTTCCGGCACAACGCTGTTTCGAGGCAAATCGGTTCCAAATCTCAGCGCGCGCATCATGAAGGCCAATGGCGTTGCCTTCATTCCCGACCAGCGCATGGAAAACTCGCTGATTGGCGATTGGGATGTGCGGGAAAACCTTGCCATGGTGCATCCGGCCCGCGGTGCGCTGGGTAAAACCGGCATTCTGTCTCCTGTCCGCGAAGAGACGCATGCCCGCAATGCCATGTCGCTCTTCAATGTGAAGGCGCATTCCTCCGCCCAGAAGATCAGGGATCTCAGCGGCGGCAACAAGCAGAAGGTTTCCATCGGCAAGTGGCTCTACGGCACGCCGGATCGCTACAACCTGATGATCTTCGTCGAGCCGACTGAAGGGGTGGATATCGGGGCGAAGCGCGAAATCCACCGCCATCTCAAACGAATGGCGTCAGAAGGGGCGGCTATCATCGTTGCCTCGTCGGATCTCATGGAAATCGCCGAGATTTCCGATCGTGTGATCCCCTTCGTTTCCAGCAGGGCAGGCCCCGAAATCGAAAGAGCCGCCTTCTCCGAATCCCGATTCATCGCAGCCATGGCAGGAGTGACATTATGAGCGCGCAGGCACGCCCAGCGGCAGAAATTCGTCCGCACGCTACAGACAAGGGCAAAAGCCAGTGGTTGCTGAAATACAGCACATTGATTGCCTTGGTCATCCTGTTCCTTGGCTTTGCCCTGACAGTGGACCGGTTTCTCACCACCTCCAACCTGCTGAACATCGTGCAGCAGATTTCCATGCTGACCATTGTCGGCGCTGGCCTGACCTTCGGCTTCGGCGCGAAGGAGATGGATCTCTCGGTCGGCTATACGGTGGGTTTGACTGGCATTCTGGTGCCACTGATGCTGATTTCCGGTGTGCCGCTGCCGCTGGCGCTTCTGGGTGGCACTGCCGCAGGCTTTGCCGTCGGTGCGGTCAATTCCATGCTGGTCACCTTGATCGGCATCCCATCGCTCATCGCGACACTTGCCACCGGCTCCATTCTTTACGGGCTGAACTTCATGACAACGGGTGGCCGCGCCATCTATGGCGGTCTGCCGGATACCTATCTCTGGCTCGGCCAGGGGCAGTTCCTCGGCATTCCGGTTCTTGCCTATGCCATGGTGCTGTTCGTGCTCCTGGCCTGGTTCCTGATGGAGCGCACCATTTTTGGCCGCTACATCTATGCGGTTGGCGGCAACCTGAAGGCTGCTGAACTTTCCGGGGTCAATGGCCGCTTTTACCGCTCGGCAGCGCTTGTGGTGTGCAGCCTGTTTGCCGCCGTTGCGGGCATGCTTCTCGCTGCACGTCTCGGCTCCGGCCAGCCGAACGCGGGCGAACGTTATCTGCTTGATGGGCTGGCCACCGTCTTCATCGGCATGACGATGATCCGGCCCGGAACTGCTACCGTCATCGGCACCTTCTTCGGCGCGCTGTTCATCGGCGTCATCAACAACGGCCTCAACCTCATCGGCATGGATACCTACATCCAGAGCATCGTGAAGGGCCTGATCATTCTCGTGGCCGTCGCCATCGTTTCCAGAACCACCAAGCTTCGGCTTCTGTGATCGCGATCCGGCCCAGTTTCTCTCGGAGTGCCCCCATGAACCTTCAACCCAATACCAATCTCAGCAGTCTCTACCGCACAATGCGGCGCATCCGCACCTTTGAGGAGCGCGTTGGCGAACTGTTTATTCGTGGCCAATCGGCTGGCTCCATGCTGCACCTCTCTATCGGCGAGGAATCGAGCGCGGCAGGCGTTTGCGCCGTCATGAAGCCGCAGGATACGTTCACCACCCACCATCGCGGCCATGGCATTTTCCTGGCGCGCGGCGCAGACCCCAAGCGCATGATGGCGGAAATCGGGGGCAAGGAAACCGGTTACTGCCATGGCAAAGGTGGCTCCATGCACATTGCCGATATGGCGCTCGGCCATCTGGGTGCCAACGCCATTGTCGGTGGCGGTATCCCCGCCGTGGTGGGCGCGGGGCTTTCCAGCAAACACCTGAAGCAGGATTCCGTATCCGTCGCCTTTTTCGGCGATGGGGCCATGCAGCAGGGCATTCTCTATGAGAGCATGAACATGGCAGCGCTGTGGGGCCTGCCGGTGCTCTTCGTGTGCATCAATAACCAGTATGGCATGGGAACGCGCATCGATCAGGCCACACGCAACACTGCGTTCGATCAGCGTGCCAAGGCGTTCGGCCTCAATGGCACCGTCGTCAACGGTCTGGATGTCGAGGAGGTGCAGGCCGCCGCCCGCTGGCTGATGGATGAGGCGCGCAATGGCAAGCCCGGCTTCCTGTCCGTGGAAGTCTACCGCTTCTTCGGTCACGCCCGCATGGACAAGAGCCCCTACCGCGAAGAGGCGGAGGAGATCGAGGGCCGCAAAAAGGATCCGGTTCTTTTTGCCCGCAAAAAGCTGATCGATACCGGTTTGGAAACTGAACCGGCGCTGGACGAGACGGACCGTGCGATTGCCGCTGAAATGGATGCCACGATCGACTTCACGGTCGAGTCCAAGGCGCCACAACTCAACACCATGTTCCGCGATGTCTATGCCGTGGGGGAACCGGAGCCGGAGCCCGTTCGCACTCGCATTGACCGCGTTCTAGCCAGGGAAGACATATAATGGCCGCGATGACCTACAGAGACGCCCTGCGTCAGGCGCTGGACGATGCCATGAACGAGGATCAAAGCATCGTCGTCATGGGTGAGGAAGTGGGGCGCTATGGCGGTGCCTATGGCGTTACCAAGGACCTGATCAAAACCCACGGGCCGGAGCGGCTGATCGATACGCCGATTTCCGAACCGGCCATTATCGGCGCAGCTGTCGGCGCTGCCATGACGGGTTTGAGGCCGGTTGCCGAACTCATGTATATCGACTTTCTCGGCATGACCATGGATCAGCTCGCCAATCAGGCGGCCAAGATCCGCTACATGTTCGGCGGACAGATCGGCGTTCCCATGGTGCTGAGGACGCAAGGCGGAACCGGACGCTCAGCCGGGGCGCAGCATTCGCAAAGTCTTGAAGGCTGGGTCATGCACACGCCGGGGCTTCGCCTTGCCATGCCTGCCACCGTGCAGGATGCCTATCACCTTCTGCGCCAGAGCCTGACCAAGCCGGACCCGGTGGTCTTCATCGAGCACAAGGCGCTTTATACCCGCAAGGAAGAGGTGGATCTGACCGCCGAACCGCTGCCCTGGGGCAAGGCTGCCGTTCGCCGCGAAGGCGGGGATCTGGTCATCGTGACCTATTCGAGGCAGGTGATCTATGCGCTGGAAGCGGCGGAAAAGCTGGCGGCCAAGGGTATTCAGGCCACTGTCATCGATCTGCGCACGCTGAACCCGCTGGATTTCGACACAGTGCGCCAGCATGTGGAGCGCGTCGGTAAGGCCATGGTGGTCAGCGAAGGGGTTATGACCTCAGGCGTGGCGGCAGAGCTTGCGGCGCGCATTTCCGAAGAATGCTTCGACTTTCTGGAGCAGCCGGTGGTGCGGGTGGCGGGCGAGGACATTCCGATCTCCGTTTCGCAGGAGCTGGAATCCGGCAGTGTGCCTTCCACATCGCTGATTGCAGAGGTTGCGGAGAAGATGCTGTCATGAGCGAGCGACTTCTCAAGATGCCGCGTCTTGGGGAAACCATGGACGAGGGCAAGATCGTCGGCTGGTTGATCAAGCCGGGAGACAGTTTCAGCCGTGGCGATCCGATTATCGAGATCGAGACAGACAAGACCGTGGCAGAATTTCCCGCACTGGGAAATGGCAAGCTGACGGAAATTCTGGTGGATCTGGATCAGACGATTGAAGTTGGAACGCCCATTGCCCGCGTGGAACTGGGCGAGGGGCCGGACTGGACCCGGGAAGAGGGCGATGAGCCCGCGCCGGAGCCAGTCGCTGCTGCCGGTGTGGAGGTGGATCTGCCCATGCCGCGCCTCGGTGAAACCATGGAGGAGGGGCGTCTTTCCAAATGGTTGAAGCAACCGGGAGAGCGCTTCACGCGTGGCGAGGCCATCGTTGAAATCGAGACGGACAAGACGCTGGCCGAATTTCCAGCCTTGAACGATGGCGTGCTGGTTAGCGTTTTGCGCCACGAAGAAGAGATGGTGACGGTGGGCGAACCGATTGCCCGCATTCTTGTGCGAGAGGCCGATGCGCAGGGCGAAACAGCGGAAGCCAAACCCGCCCCGCAAGCTGCTTCGTCGCAGCCCGCGACAGCCACACCTGCCCCACCGCGCAACACATCTGGCTCTGAGAAACCGAGGGCAACGCCGCTGGCGCGCCGTCTCGCCCGCCAGCGTGGAATCGATTTGCAAGGCATCACCGGCACGGGCAGGCGCGGGCGCATCGAGAAGCATGATGTACTTGGGTTGGAGCGAAATGCGCAGGTTGCCCCAATCGCAGCGTCAGCCAGGGAGGGCGTGCAGTTTCTTTCGCTGAAATCCGGGCGTCTTGCCTATTTGGATGGTGGCGGACAGGACGAAACCTATGTTCTGCTGCACGGCTTTTCTGGAGACAGAACCACCTGGGCGGCAACCATTTCCGCCCTGCAAAGGGCAGGTAGGCGCGTGATTGCGGTGGATCTGCCGGGTCATGGCCTGACGGAAATCGAGGCGAAGTCTGCCGAAGACCTGTCTCGCGATCTGCCGGAATTTATACAGGCGCTGCAAGTCAAGCGGCTTCATCTTGTTGCGCATTCTCTGGGAGCCGTGGCTGCGGTTGATCTGGCGCTGTCAAAGCCGGAAAGCATTGCTTCCCTGACCCTTATCGCACCTGCGGGTCTGGGCAGCGAGATCGATGGTGATTTCATCCGCGGCATGGCGGCTGTCGGTTCCAAGGGGGAGCTATCGCATCTTCTGCGCAGGCTCTCGGTCAATGATGTTGCGTTGTCGGATGCCGCCTTGGAAACCTTGAACCAGCAACTCGGTCAAGGGCGTCTCAAGGCTCTCGCTGAGGCTATCAACGGTGCGTCCGGCCAGCGTGTGGATATCATCGGCGCCCTGCAAAAGCTTGCAACTTCAATCCCCGTCAAAGTCATTTTCGGTCTTGAGGATCGCATCACCCCGTGGAGCCAGGTCAAGGCGCTACCGCCGCGTGTCGCCATCCATCTTCTCTCGCGTTCAGGCCATATGCCACAGTGGGATCAGCCGCGTGACGTTCAGGACATCCTGCTTTCGTCCACAAGGACAGGAGGTGGATTGTGACGCGGTAAGCGCAAGGCGCATAGCAAATTTCAGACTTGGCACCCGGGAGGAACAAGGGTGCGGGAGGAGATGATGGGTTACTTTCTGACTGCTGACGGCGGCACCGAAAGCCTGCGGGCGCGTGTCTATGATTTGACGGGCACCTGCCTTGGCAGCGTCGCCGTGCCCTACGAAACCAGATTTTCGGCCGGAGCCCGGGCCGAGCAGGACCCGGAAGACTGGTGGAAGGCTTTCGTGCAGGCTTCCAAGGGTGCGATTGCTGAGGCGCGGGTTTCACCTTCCGACATTGAGGCCATTACGCTGGCGACAACCAGCTGCACCGTCGTGGCGTTGGATGAAAACGGAAAGGCATTGCGCCCCGCCATCATCTGGATGGATGTGCGGGCCAACCGCGAAGCCGATGCGGTTCTGGCAACCGGCGATCCGGCGCTGATCCTGAATGGCGGCGGGCGTGGTCCGGTTTCCGCGGAATGGATGATCCCCAAGGCGTTATGGATTGCCCGCAACGAACCGGAAATCTTCGAAAAGGCCCATACGATCTGTGAATATCAGGACTTCATGACCCTGAGGCTGACGGGTGAGCGGGCCGCCAGCCTGAATAATGTGACGCTGCGCTGGCATTATCAGGTGGAACACGGCGGCTGGGCGAAGTCGCTGGTGGAAAGCCTTGGACTTTCGGCGTTGCTGGAAAAATGGCCGCAGCGCGTGGTGCCGCCGGGCGGTGTGATTGCCAATCTGAGCGCCAAGGCTGCGCAGGAACTCGGCCTTTCCCCCTCCGTCAAAGTGGTGCAGGGCGGGGCGGATGCCTTGATCGGCATGATCGGACTTGGCGTGGCAAAGCCGGGGCAGCTGGCATTGATCACCGGCTCGTCTCACCTTCAGTTCGGCGTGACGGAACAGGCGGTGTATGCTCCCGGTATCTGGGGCACTTATCGCGATTGCGTCTATCCCAACCGCCATATCGTGGAGGGCGGACAGACCTCGACCGGTTCCATCATCGCCTGGCTCGGTCGTTTGATGAACGGCACCATGGATCTGGCGGAACTCAACCGAAAGGCCGCCGAACTGGAGCCGGGATGCGATGGCCTGATCGTGCAGGATCATTTTCAGGGCAATCGCACGCCCTATACAGATCCGCTGTCACGCGGTGCCATTATCGGGCTGACGCTTGCGCATGAGCCGCACCACATTTTTCGTGCCATCATGGAGGGCATCGGTTTCGGCACCCGCGCCATTTTGGACGCCATGGCAACTGCCGGTTATCGCGGCACGGAAATCACGGTTGGCGGCGGTGCGGGCGCATCGGATCTCTGGCTGCAAATCCACGCGGATACGGCGGGTCTGCCGGTTTGCGTTCCCGCTTCGCGCGATGCGCCCTCCGTCGGGGCGGCGGTTCTTGCCGCGCATGGAGCGGGGCACTTCAGCTCCATTGATGACGGCATTGCGACGATGGTTCGTCCGGGAAGACGCATCGAGCCACGCACCCGCGAGATGGCGCTCTATAACGACATCTACCAGCGTTATCTGGCACTCTATCCCGCACTGAAGAGCGTCGCGACTGCGGGAGCGCAAGCATGAGCGACGCGGATTTCCGGCTGGATGGCAAGACGGCGCTGATAACGGGAGCGGCGAGGGGCATAGGCCTTGCTGTTGCCCGGCGGCTTGCCGAGGCGGGAGCTGCGGTCATTCTGGCCGATCGTGATACGAGTGAAGGCAAAGGCGCTGCGGGCGAGCTTCGCGAACGAGGCTTCTCCGCGCCTTTCATGACCCTTGATGTCACCCAACGGGTGAGTGTCGAGACGGTGGCAGGTCAGCTGGAAAGCGAGGGCATTGCCCTTGATGTTCTCGTCAACAATGCAGGCATCGTTCGCAATGCGCCCGCTTCGGACATGAGCGTCGAGGACTGGCAGCAGGTGATCGATATCGATCTCACCGGCGTGTTCCATTGCGCGCAGGTGTTTGGCCGACGCATGGTTCAGGCAGGCAGAGGATCAATCATCAACATCACGTCGATGTGCGGCGAAATCGTCGTGCAGCCGCAGCCGCAGATTTCCTACAATGCGGCCAAGGCGGGTGCCAACCTTCTGACGAAATCGCTGGCGGTGGAATGGGCAAGATCGGGCGTGCGCGTCAATGCCGTGGCCCCCGGTTATACCGCGACAGAACTCACCTTGCGTGGTCGCAGCAATCCGGAATGGTTTGCCGCCTGGATGGCGGGCACGCCCATGGGGCGGCTGGGCGAGCCAAGCGAAATTGCCAATGCCGTTCTCTTCCTTGCCTCACCTGCTTCGAGCTTCATCACCGGCACTGTGTTGACGGTGGATGGTGGCTATACCGCACTCTAAATCAGGATCATCACGATGACAGCAACCAGCAGAACCGTTCTGGTGACAGGCGCAAGCCGTGGCATCGGGCGTGCAATCGCCCTTGGGTTTGCCAAGCGCGGCTATGACGTTGCGCTGAACGATATCGAGCGTCAAAGCGAAGCGCTAGGGGATGTCGCCAGAGAGATCAAAGCGCTTGGCCAGCGTGCCGTCATCGCGCTGGCCGATGTCAGCGGCAAGGCGGATGTGCAAGCCATGGTCGCCAAGGTGGAAACCGCCTTCGGGCATATCGATGCCATCGTCAACAATGCGGGCATCCTGATTTCCGGCAGTGTTGAGGCGCTGAAGGAAGAATATTGGGATAGCGTTCTTGATGTAAACGCCAAGGGCACTTTCCTTGTCATTCAGGCAGCCTTGCCCGGAATGAAGGCGCGTGGCTATGGCCGCATCGTCAACATTGCCTCCATCGGCGGCAAACACGGCGCGCCGGAACAGGCGCATTACTCCGCCTCCAAGGCAGCCGTCATGGGCTTCACTCGCGTGCTGGCGCAGGAAGTCGGCGTGGATGGCATCACTGCCAACTGCGTGTGCCCCGGCATCATCCTCACCGATATGGGCCGTGTGAACCTTGATGATCCCGAGATCCGCAAGTCCTGGCAGGACAAGACAGCGCTCCGGCGTATCGGTGACCCCGAAGATGTCGTTGGCGCGGTAGCGTTTCTGGCCTCGGATGAAGCAGCGTTCATCACTGGACAGACACTCAATGTGGATGGCGGCATTGTCCTCAGCTAAGCGACTAGAAATCGGCTCCGATCTGATTTCTTTTCAAAAGCGATAGGCTAGAGACGGCTCAGTCCTGAACAGCATCGCTCTGGATTGAGACGCTCGATGTGATTGGACACATTCGATTTTGCATCGCCTTTGGTTCTGTGAGCCTTGTGAGCTGTCCCTATTGCCTCGAGTAGCGAGAAGACGCTTCAATCGCGTGGCTACCGCAGATACTGCAGGCATCCGCACGCAGCAGCTTAGTTCCGACGAAGGGGAGGTATGGGACTAAAACATGTTCATCAATCACAATGGAGATTTGACTGACCTAAGATATCTCCAATGTTTGGGGCGGCGAGACGAAAAACTGCTCCCTGTCTAGTACTATAATGACGGAAGCGATCGCGAAAGTTACATCGCAGCCTCAATAATCGCCTTGCATACCTGACCCTTCAACCAGCCGATCTACAAGGTCTGATAGTCAATCTCTTCAATTGAGCTTTGTCGATAGCTTCCGCAGCACCCTCACGAGGCAAGTCAGATCAATCCAACATCCGCGATGCCCTGCCACTGCGGCGTTGGGCATGGTTGTAATATTCCGAGGCCTGCTGTACTGAGCGGTGTCTTGACTGCTCCATGGCCTCTGGCAGCGGAATACCGCGATTGGCCGCCTCTGTGAGATAGCCGGAGCGCAAGCCGTGTGCGGAAAACTCAGTGGGGTCCAGCCCGGCCATTGCAGCGCGTTGCTTGACGATATCGCTGATCGCCTTTGGATCCAGTGCGCGGTTGGAGACATTGCCCCAGCGATCGATCGCCCGGAACACACTGCCGCTTTCGATCCTGCCGGCCTCGAGCCAGGCATTCAGCGCATCGACGGGCCGGCCGGTGAGGTAGACAACCTCTTCGTTGTCGGCGCCGCTGGTCTTGGTGCGGCCGAGTTGAATGGACAGCGAGGGCAGGGGAAGGCCACCGTCGACAGAGATCGGTGGCTCGCGAACAAGCTGCTCCTTACGCAGCCCCGCCACTTCGCTGCGGCGCCTCCCACCGGAGGCAAAGGCAACCATCAGGATCGCCTTGTCCCTGACATCGCGCAGGTTGTTGGTTTGGCAGGTGGCGATCAGCTTGGAGAGCACATCACCCGTGACAGCCTTGGCGCTCTTGCGACGCTTCGGGCGTGGCGTTGCACGCACAGCCAGCCGGATGGCTGCTTTCAGGGCAGGGGAGGTGAACGAACCCTGCAGCCCACGCCATTTCGTGAGCGTCGACCAGGTTGCCAGCCGTCGGCGCACGGTATCGGGGGCATGGGGGCCGAATGATCGGAGAAACCCCTGGAGGCGAAGCTTGTCCTCGACCTCCGCCGGCATGCCGTGGCCCGGATCTGTCAGGCGTTTCTCAGGATCCCAGAGGTGATGGGCGACAAACTTCAACAGCAGCGCTTCGGGTGACGGCCAGGGCAGAGATCGGCCAGTAGATGCCAGCGACCAGGCCTGCAGATACGCGAGATCAGAGGTGAGCGCGCGCAGTGTATTGCCACCCATTCCCTCGTTGACGAGGTGGCGAAGGGTCTCGACATCCTGATCGGTCAGAAGCTCGGCGAGTTCGTCGCGCCGCTCCATTGGCAGGACGGCGGCGATCGTGTCCAATTCTTCCAGGCGCCGCGACACCAACTCGTTCGTCGACAGTGATACCGGTGGCTTTCGCATCATGGTGTGCTCCGCGGGCAATCCGCAGGTTTGCAAAAGTTCCGGAAAGCCCGTATATTCCGGAACAAAGGAGATCTGCCATGACGTCGACTGTGACAGCAGCTGCGGTTTCGAAGAACTTTGGCGCCTACCAGGATGCGGCCGTGCGAGAGCCGGTCATTATCACCAAGAACGGCCGGCCGCGCACGGTGCTCATGGCCTATGAGGATTACCTTCGTCTCGCCAAGCGGGACCGTCGGGTCGATCTGACGGTTGCGATCAGTGACGACGAGCTTGCCGCGATCGAGGCTTCGACGATGTAGCCTGGTTTTGATCATCTCAATGCTGAACTCCTGATGGACAAGAATGCTGCCGACTGAACCGAAGGTCGGCTGGGTCTTTCGCTATTCCTATCTCTGGCATTGGCAGCATCTGGACGGACGGGAAGAGGGTGACAAGGACCGCCCCGCTCTGGTGCTGGCCATTGTTGCGACGCTTGAGGACGGGACGCCGGCAGTCCGTGTCCTGCCAATCACGCACTCCCCACCGTCCGATCCCAGCGAAGCAATCGAAATCCCGGCTGCCACCAAGCGTCGCCTTGGTCTCGGTGACGAGCGATCCTGGATCGTGCTCACTGAAAGCAACCGCTTCGTATGGCCCGGGCCTGACATGCGCCCTGTTGACAGCGAGAGCGGATATCACGGGCCGCTGCCTCCAGCTTTGTTCGAGGAGGTGAAGTAGCGCTTTGTCGACGTGGCAATGAGCCAGCGGCACAAGGCGACCATCCGCAGCGATTGAGAAGATCCTCATCCGATTCTTGGCCCCAAGTTGGGCGCGTCCAACAGCTGTTCCCTCCGTGATTTGCCCTGATTCTAAGCCTTCAAAGGCGCCAAAGCAATCACTTACGATAAGGGTTACTTATCGATGGTTATAACCTCATCCCGCAATCATACCATGTGAGGAATCTTAATATACAAATAGCATTCGTATAACAAATCATTTACCATGATTTCAATGACTTATGATCTCGGGAAAATCAGCATAACAGCCCTGATGCGACCGGCTTTCGACGCCGGTGTCGCTCTCGCGCGTCTGGACGAGCGCATCGCCCGTTCGCCGGTCGGCGCCGGCTGGATCGAGCGCATGCATTTCGTCGACGCCTGCGCCTCGCTGTGGATCGATGGCGAACTCGTCCACCTCGAGGACCTCGTCCTCCACGACGCCACTCGCGACATCCGCACCCCGACCCACGAACTCACCATCGCCCGCGACGTGTTGCGCACCCGTCGGCGCATCGCCGCGCTGTCGCCGGATTGGGCTCTGTCCGCGGAGGGTATCCGAACTTTGCGACAGACGTCGGACATTCTGGCCGGCTCTGATACGTCTGCCCCAATCGACATCAACCGATCCGCGGTCGCCGCCGCTCCAGAAGGGGAGGGGGACAATGGTGATGACGCGGAGAATCTGCCCGGGCTCGACTACGCCGCTATCGATGCGTTGCTGGCCCGATCCGAGGCTGCGATCGCAGAGGCAAAGCGGCCCGGCCGGGCTGATAGCTCCGTACGAGATCCTCTCGTCTATGATCTCGACTGGGACGAGGATGCCCGGCTCGACGAATGGCGCAGTGTGCTGCGCCAGGCCGAATATCTGCCGGCGGTGCTACAGGCGATCGTCGCACTCGATGCCTGGAACGAGCTTTCCGTCCTTCAGTACGCGCCTTGGCTTGGTCGGCTCTTGGCCGCATCGATCCTACGCGAAGCCGGCATCACCACCGGCGCCCACCTCGCCACCATCAATCTTGGCCTCAAAACCATTCCCGTCGATCGGCGCCGGCATCGCGACCGGGAGACGCGGCTGCTTGCCATCGCTCACGGGCTTTTTGCGGCCGCCGAGATCGGGATGAAAGAACATGACCGGCTGACGTTGGCGAAAACGATGTTCGAACGAAAGCTGGGTGGGCGGCGGACGTCTTCAAAGCTGCCGGAGCTGGTCGAGCTTGTCATGGCAAAGCCATTGGTGTCGGCGGGGATGGTGGCGAAAACGCTCGACGTCACGCCGCAGGCGGCGCGGCGGATCGTTTTGGAGCTCGGCCTCAGGGAGATGACGGGGAGGGGGAGGTTTCGTGCGTGGGGAGTGCTGTAGTTTTGAGCGCTGCCCGGCCGAGGATGATCCAGCTATGAGGTTTAAACGCGTCGTGCGGGAGTAGCTCCGCCTTGGTTGCCCTAACAAACGGTTAGCGGGCTATTTCAGCCACAATCGGCATCCGAGTCGGACACCTATTGTGGGAGGCGATCGAGTCGCTGAATCAAACATAGAGCGCGGCCTTAGCTTTAACGCGTACAGCCCGCCGACATCATCTCCTTGATTTAAGGAAACGAGCACCAACATCGTACAGCGACACCAAGCCTGTTGTCACCGGAAGTCCCGCGAAAAGGAAGGTGTCTATTGCGTAAGTCCCGACTGCCTTGCTGGTAATGATTCCGATGTCTGTGTTTCTACTCTCCAGTTCCTCAGAAGCCGTAATGATCCCGGTGATATGTTCTATCCTCTGCTTTTGATCCAAATAGAACGCGACTTGGGAAATACTGACTGGCTCAGGACTGGAAAGCAGCCGCTTTGCCTGCGCCAGTGACCCGCCAAGAGCAAGCTCAGGCTTTTCGTCCGGCTTTGTCGTTGCAAAACTAAGTTGCTGCTCGCGTTTATAATAAGTGTAGTTGTGGGATGAAATACTGTCGCGGAAATTAGGGTGACTGAGAAAAGGCTCGACATTTTCTTCTTTTGCTGCAGCTAACACCAAGCCCAGGCCATGACCAATTCCGTATGGCTCCAATCGCCAGGCCTGATCAGGCCCCAGTGTGGTTTTACCAACGCGCTTGAGATACTTCTCAGTTTCTTCCTTCCCTGCCCGGATATCATATTCTGATGGAGGGCCGAGCATAATCGCCTCGGACAGGTGATTGATCTGGTTCTCCCGCTCCATCTCGACGGCAAGTTGTTCGTATTTGTAGAGGTCTTTGGGAACAACAATTCCTTTGTGAAGAGCCCAGCGCAATATCTTCGGGCCCGTCATATAGTGATTTGGGTCCAATTTCTCATCGAGACGAGGCACGCTTAGCGGATCGGCCTTAAACCTCCCGCTTTCGTCTGGAAGCAATGCAAACTTACTTTCTGTTCCAAAACCTGTGATGAAATCTTTTTCCTTAAAATGATCATAGCGCTGAGACACCCAGACTTCCGAATGTCTTATGTCGACTGACGCCAAGACGGCTATAAGCCGCGCGGGATCGAAAATCGTCGCGGCATCGATCATTATGGGTTTCATGTCTTTGGCTTTTACCTTCAAAATTCTTTCGTTCGGCGTCTAACAGGACTTGGTTAATGTAGTGCCAGTCACTAGCGCTATCTCGCCGCGCTCTCCCCTGTGACGCTATCAGATACTAAACTTCGCACGTAACGGCGCAGAAGAAGCCGTCCAAACTTGCGACTTGGTAGGTTCTCGATTGTGGAGGGCCATCACCGTGACGGGTCACCTCCCGGCAATGATCGCCTGATCGAAATCGCAGTGTACGTGCGATGTTCGCAAGGCCAACGAATAGCGGTCGAAACCCGAACCCATGTCCTTCCTCCCTCGGATACCTAGAGATGCCTTCGGAAAGAGCCAACTCAATCGCCCGACCGTGGTCAGATAACCTCGCGTACTCAGGGTTGGATTTGAGGCTCGAGAGGATGCCCACGCCGCGATCTGCGACAACGAATTCCAGTTTACGAGGCTCGACATGGAAGGCAATGTAACCAGTCTCGGGCCGTTGGCTATGATCCAGAATGTTTCCCATTAGCTCCGCGATGGCGGCTACGAATTTGCCGCTGTGGTCGACGGAGAAACCAGCTTGGACGCTAAGACGCTTTATCCGGTTCGCACCGTCGGTCCAAAGGGTATCGTTTGTGCCGATGGCCGTCATCGGAACAAACCCAAGTTGGGGTCCGTGTTCGAAAAACCAAGCCTGTTCGCGGTTTGCAAAACGGCGAAATTGCAGGCGATCGAGCCAGCTTGGGATTTCGGTCTCTCGGATATATTCCGGAAATAGGTGAGCGAGCTCGAGGAACGCGCCTAGGGATTGCACTTTAGTACGGGGAAGGTCTCCGGCTCCCACGGCACCACTTTGCAACGCTAACGAAATATCTTCGAGCAGATCGAAACTTAAAGTCTCTATGGGTCACCTATCGATCGCTGTAGGCGCTGACCGTAGAAACGTCCCCGTAAAAACAGCGCGCTCTCGCTGATGTTGTGCTCCAACATGTTGTCGACCTGGCTCGGATGGGTGGTTGTGGTTGACACCCAGTCCAGCGCGTTGTTGTTCATGCGTACTGCTCGTTGGCGCTTGATGGTTTTCATGTAGGCGGTGGTATCTATGTAAACAACGTTCCTGAAATACGGCCGCAACTGCGCGACGACATCTGGATCTCCTCTCACAACAATGTCGATAGGCCTATCGGCTGCTTGCGCGATTGCACGAAGACCTTGAATGTGAAATTCGCGTCTATCCTTCCTGCCACCGCCTGTGATGAATTCGTATGAAATCACCTGTATCTCGGGCCTTTCTCTAACGAACGCGGCCCACCGATCGAAATCTCGCAAAGTTCTCGAGTTTACATGTAGCGCGCACGCGATTCCATTTTCTTCAAATTCGCTCCACACAATCGCTATGCGCTTTATTGCATGGAGGTCGTCGGTTCGCGGCTTGTCCAGGACTAAGCTAAAATTTGGAGTTGTCACGAGCAGTATTTGCAGATCGCGAAGTTTCCGGATCAGCGAAATACGCTGCCTGCCGAGGGTCCACCACGGCTCTATATCCTCATCATGATCAACGCCGCTGAGTATGATCAACGCAGAATGATCGATCTTGAAAGCGGCGCACAGTTCTTCGCGTGTCGGATACCGGACAGTCGCGTCCGAAAACCTGACCACATCGCGAAGCCGTAACGCAAATATCTGACCTGTCGCTGCCCTGTTACGGCCCGTGCCATGGTATATTAGCGGCACGACATCGTGAGGTAGGTGCTTATAGTGACCAACTACACGTGAGACGTTGGCAAGGTCGAATCCAAGCACCTCCCGCTTCTGGTCCACATAGCGAGCGGGATTCTTGGCGCAGACGTTGGTGCATTCGTTGGGGCTTCCGCAGCATAGGTCCATGCAGTCGAGAATCGCGTCGCGAACTGAAAGACCACCGCAGAGTTCGATATTCGGACAGCTAGCACATCCAAGAGCCAGCGAGTAGCGGTAGGGGTCATCGGTAAGGGCTCGAAGCAAAACCTCATTGCTGCGGATATCTAGCAAAGCGACACCTCTGCCTTACCTGAAATTTTCATCACGCGGCGAACGACTGCTCCGGCACTGCCACCGGTTTTCGCAAGTGACTCCATTACGTCGGCACTCGGATTGTCATAGTTGCCGACCGCGACGTTATTCCGATGGGCCGTGACCGACGATTTAGTCGATTCTAACACCAGCCGATCACCTATCTCTACAATGGCCCCCTTTTTGAGGGTCAGCATTGCGCAGCGCGGCAAGTCGGCTGGCTGTTGTGTGAATAAATCCGGCGTTGCCAGCTCTACTCGCATACGATCGATATGTTTTGTAATGGTTTTGCGTGTACGAGTAAGAAATTCAATTCCCATGCATGCTCTCCATTAATAGAGGCCGGTAGAATTTAGATCTTCCTTTAGTGAACTCTCGAATGATTCCTCGCGACGCAAGGCTCGCCAGCCGATTGTTCCAAGCCGTAGTACCTTTAGTCTTTTCGCTCTCTCCGAACTGTTCCATCAAAGAGTTGGCATCGACCTCATCGAACTTCAAGACAAGGTCAAAGGTCATCTGTTGCTTTGGATCTAGGTTACCAAGGAGCTCAATATTTGTCGCATCTCCTTCATCCGAAAGCGTGCATGTAACAATCGCATCGTTCTTCGCACCGGCGATCACGGAAAGCTCGTCCCAAACCTCGGGATTCGCGTTAGCGATCACAGGATAAAATGAGGAATTTCTTGATCGCAGATAGGACTTCAGAGCGAAAACCGACTCACGAAGATAGCTAGCGGTGGCAACTTGTATCGAGCCAAAGTCGAGAAACAGAGGCTGGGGCGCGAGGGCCTCGTCCGGGATGGTTTTAATCATCTCTGCGAAAGCCACCTTCCCGTTCATTGCACCCGCAAGGACAGCGTCATCGGAAATCTGTATCAGGGGGATCCTCATTTAACTCATCCTTCTCACGTATTGCACATGAGATATATGAGGCTTCCTTGCTGAAGTCAAGGGTGTGTTTTTGGCAGAGGTCGTCGTCCCATATTAATCATAGAGATCGAAGGTCTCGGGCTCTCCGCTCCACGCAGAATAGAGATTTGAGCCATCCCAGTAGGATATTCTCCCGTCGTCGAGCTTTCGCTTCGCGCGCCACACAAGGTCCCCCTTGAGCCGCGAGATCGTCGAAGGTTCAAATTGAGGCACTTCCGTTCCCCTTTGGCCGTAGCCGTCGTCGGAGACCGTGCGATTGCCCAAGCCCATCAGAAGAGCAGCGTGTTTGGTTTCTTTGATAATAAGTGCGAAGTTGTTCATGGTGACGTTGTGGCCGAAGCTCGCATGCAGCACGCGCGGATCTCTTCGGTGGGCCACCTCCGATATGATCCGACCGACAGCTTCGGGCGAAACCAACGTAGATTTGTCCGCAACAATGCCTTGAGTGGCCTTCGCACACCAGTCCACGACGTTCCTCCGTTCGGCGAGTTCAATCGAGCCTGGAAAGCGAGCTGCGAATCGGCGGGCGACCGGAAGATAACTGGATGTCGTGACGAACATGGATTTGTTCGCGCCCTCGGCGATACCGATGCCGTAGAGAGCCGCGACGTTCGTCAGGTCGATCTTGTTTCCCACGGCGTATCGCTTGGCCTGGACGATCGTGAGAATGTCGCCGATAGGATTTTTCTGCCACAGCCGCAAGTCTATGCCGTTATCGGCAGTGCCAGGTCCAAGCTCGGCAGTAAAACCTTGGTTCTGAAAAATGCGAAATAGTAGCGTTTCGAAATCTCTCCAGTGGAGGCGATTGAGATCATCAGGTCTTCGGGCAAAGTGATCGTAAAGCTCCTGATAGACGTCGGCCGTATCTTCCGTGATGAGGCTGCAAACCCACCGCCAATGAAAGTATCGCGCAAACGCTGAAGATAGTGCTTCGCTCTCGGGATAGATGGCCATTGAGTAGCCATTGATGTTTTCATAGAAATAACCGCGCTGTTCGAGCAGTTCCCGGAAGCCGGGCTCGTTTCCTTCCGGGTCCTCGCCGTCGAGCACCGTGGAGAGGTCGCCACCGCAGATCAGCAAAGTCACCACGGGCGGGTCATGCGGCTCGCCATCTACGTGGTCGAGATAGGCCTTGAACCCACAATCAAACCAGAGTTCCTTCGATTCCGCCCAGGTTCGAATCGCCGTTTGCAGCGCTGCGATCTCTGCTTCTAGCTCGAGGTCGGACCATTGGCACCCGTCGACCAGGCCTTCTCCGACGGTGGAGGTCATGGTCCGGCATCCCTCAGCGAGTCGAGATATCCGTCCGATCCTGAGAAATAGCCCTCGAGGGCCTCCATGACGTCGGCGAGCGCTGACAAGTCCAACTCGTTATGAGCGATCGGAATTGGTTTGCCCTTAGTGTCAACGGGATATCTATAGGAAAATGACTTGGGATCGACTTTCGCGAACTCCGCGACGATCTCGGCAACGATTGGATCGGTTTGATCCGGGTCGTCATGGCCATAGCCGTCAAGTACTGTTGTTAGGGTCTTCCAGAGCTCGCCGAGATCGTGCGTTTTCCAGACTGCGTCGACCCCAACAGTAGGGCCGTAGGTCGCGATCAGATACTTAAGCGACAGCTCAATGAATTGGCGATAGTTGAAAATGATTGGGTAAACCAAAGACGCGCGATCGACTTCGTCGGCGACGGCTCTCTCCACCATAAGATCCGCTGCCTTCTTGTAGCCCGTCATCATCATCACGAGCCGTCCGTGACCATGGGGGTCAATATAGGCGTTGTCTTCCCAGTTCTCTGACTGCGTAAAAGGACGATCGCCAACTTTTGGCCAGCGGAACTCGCCGTTCAAAAGTGATTCAAAGGTCTTCTCCTTCGCCATTCTTGGGTCCTACTCGTAAATCTGGGCACCCGGGATCGCCACGGCCCCATCGTGAACAAAGGCGAGACTGAAACGCGCTCGCGTGGCGCCGACATACATCTTGGCCGCAGACTTCTCGACGTGGCTGATTTGGCCCGTGCTGAGCCACTTTTTGCCGAGACCGTGCGGAAAGATCATCACACGATCGAAGGTCAATCCTTTTGACTCGCCAAAATTCATAGCCGGAAGGTCGCGGCAGGCTGTCTTCTTGTCGAAGCGGAGGACCTGGGGCGCGAAGGTTGCCACGTAGGCATCGACTTGCGTGCTGGCGACGATGAACACGCCGTCATGGCCCGTTACGGCATCATTCAGAGACTTCGTGGTGGGCTCATTGGGAAAGAAGCGATCGCCGAGATCGGCGATGTGTTGGTGGCATCGGTGCGTGTGTTGCTCGTAGGTAAGCGCGGCCAGTCCGGCCTTTTCCCACGCTTTGAATTTATCAATTATTTTGATACCGCCGAAGGCCGAATTCTTTTTCCCTTGATTGGTCTTTAGCGTGGCCTGCCGATGATCGCCGACAAGTGTCAGCTTTATTCCTGCCTTGAGGATGAGTTCCAGGACGTCGATATCGTAGCCGGCCATGTCCTGGATTTCGTCCACGAAAATATGGTCGAAGCGCTGGGCAAGTCGGCGCATCACGGCGCCGCCAGTTTTGCGGTCACATTCGCAGATGAATTTCGAGATTTTGTCGGAATAGATAAGACGGCCGCCGGCGAAGTAATGTGCGGATGTGTTTGTCTCAGGGATATAGGGAACCGATCGACCTTCTTCCCATTGGAGGCCTTCGATGCGCCGGTCGTGCAGCACTCTCCTATAGGGCCGGGCCAGGTCGCGAAGGAGAAAGCTGAACCAGGTCATCACCTCGATGTTGTGTGGGATGGCGGGCCCCAAGCCGTAGAGCTTCCGTTCGATCTCTTTCGCGTTGTTGCGCGTATAGGTGACAAGGAGCGCGCGCTCTGTCCCCCTGACCGCCTCGCCAACGATGCGCGTGGTCTTGCCGCCGCCCGCGGCGCAGATAATGATCCGGTTAGCTGACGGCACTGGCGATGTACCCCGGGACGTTCCAGGCTTCCGCTGTCGTGAAGAACTTCAGCGCGGTATCTGCTTTGTTATCTCTCATGTAGTTCAGCAGGGCAGCGTCGGAGGCGAACGTTTTGCCGAGTACCTTCTCGATTGCCACCTTTCCATTTGCCTTGAGGAGCTGAGGTTCGAGCGTCGGGAATTGTTCGTCGCCATCATAAAGAATGCTGATCTTTGGCTTGCCCACGTAGTCGACGTACTTTGCCGTCAGGGCTGCAATGTTGCCATCATTGTCCGTCACGACCGCAACGGTGCGATCGAGAAGCACGGCGATTTCGAGGAAGCGCTTGAAGGCAAGCGAGTTGACCGAGATTACGTCGACGCCCGCCTCGAGGGGCATTTTGCCATGCTGCTTCACGTAAGCGGCTTGAACGATCAGCTCATCGGATGGCCCTTCGACCAAAATGGCCCGCTTCGCCAAGATGAGGCGCAGCGTATCGTGGCCCGGCAGACGCATGAAGTAGTCCTGCGTCCCAGTGGTCAAGGCGTTGAGCCGTATCGATTTGCCATGGTGAAACAACACAACCGATTCCACCCCGAGCTTATTGAGGACGAAGCTGCTGTGCGTAGTGACAATGAGCTGGCGGCTGCCGCGTCGTTGGGCAATGTGGCCTATAAGTTCATTGAGGTTCGAGAAGGATAGATGGTTCTCGGCCTCCTCGATCAAGATCAAGTGAGAGTCGGCCGACGATTCCATCGCGAGCTTTATCTTGATCGCATTTTGCTCGCCTTTGCCCACGAGCGGCAGAGGTACCTCATCGAGGTGGGGCATGACGCCAGCTTCCCAAGTCGCCCGGGAAGACGTATCGAGCGAAACAGAGAGCGCCTTGTCTGAAATCTCTCCTTTCTTTTTAGCGAGGGCCTCGTTGACGCCCTTGACCTTGGCGTTGTCGAGAAATGCGTCCTTCATCATGCGATAGGAGAGCGCAAGGTCGACCTTCTGTTCTTTGTTGAGACTATCGCGCATAATATCCACGACATAGCGGCTTGCCGCCGCATTGTTTCGAATGGTGCTGGCGTCAATAAAAGCGGGCTTCATAGGGACAGAGCGTGAGGTCACCAGGTCGTTGTCTGCGAACCCACGCCATTTGACGACGTAATATTCAATCGGGAGGGTTCGAATAAGCGTCGGATCGGCGACGTATGACTTGAACTCTTCGGCATATTCCTGATTGAATTCAATCGAGAGTGCGACGCCGGGTGCGTCGATCCCGAGGGTGTTGTTGGTGCCCTTGAGCCTCGAGAGAACCGGATCGTCATGGAAATAGAGTTCGATAAGGATCGCTGGCGGGGCAGCGGGTGCCTTTGCGATTAGTGCTGCAATGTATTCCGTCACCGTCGCTGCGTTAAAAAGGTGCGGATGAAGCTCGGTCTGTATTGGCCTGCCATTAAGCTGACCTGTCAGGGCCAGATGAATTGCCTCCAGCAGTGTTGATTTCCCGCTCTCGTTGTCTCCGACGATAATATTGAGGTCAGGATTTAAGGTGACATCCGCGGTTTTTAGACACCTGTAGTTAGTAATGAGCACTCGCGAAATGTACAACGCATCCTCCCAGTGAATAGCCCCAAAACCACACCGTCGAGGTTGCAGAAAGATTAGTCGAAGATCGCGTTTCGGTCTACTTTGTGTGGAGTGGATCAAGGCTCGCAGAGCATCAAAGTTGTTGAGATCGGAGAAAGCATGCGCGAGCTGCCGCAGTGGGAGTTTGATATCTATGCACTGTCGCTGCCACGGGGCCATGGCTTCGGTGACCGGGAGCCTACGGCCGCATGGATCACTGACGACGGGGGTACATGCGGAATTGTCACGATCGATGGGGAAGATGGACCGTTCAGTTTCTTGGTGATGCGCCGACGCGTTGACTCAGTCTGGGTCACCACAGCCGAGGCGGACGGGTTTCGATCGTTACGAGAGGCAAGGCTCGCGATCGAGCCGATGATGATTGAAGGGCAAGCACCCGAGCCGATGAAGCCGGGCGTCATCATGCGGCCTGGACTTTTTGATCTGCAGGGTCGTGAACCAAGCGATGTCTTCAATGTGCTGGCTCGTCCGTCGCATCATCCTGCTGCCTGGGCGTTAAATCAACTCTATCTTGCTCTTCCCAGACCGGATCGAAATTGGGTCAGTGATTGCCAAACGGTCAACTTCCACACGCGGATATGGGAAGTGGCCTGCTGCCGGTTTCTT
>NZ_VJMG01000001.1 GCF_007004135.1 Affinirhizobium straminoryzae | reverse complement strand
GCCCAGCCGCGAATTTCGCGCACGCTGGTGGTGCGGATGCAGAAATCGCGTCCACCCAGACGAAAGGCGATGATTTCAAGCACACTGGACGATCTCATGGGACAATCGCTCCTTCCGCGTTCTCCGGGCCGCTTGCGGCAGGAAAAGCGGAACCGGATCTCCAAAGCCCGGAACCTTCGCCCGACGACCCGCACCCGAATGCCGGCACTTCAGCAGCTGCCCGTTCCGTGCCGACCCGCCGGTCGGCATCATAACGGCACACCCGCGCCTCGATCGGATCCGCCATCATGGACGTCTCGGATGCCACAGCATCACCCGACACCCAAAAACTAGGGCAAGGTCTCTAAGCAAGTCTGAATCACGTGCTTCAAGTTGTATCTTTGGTGAGGATTTTCTAAATTTTGGACAGTTGGCCGCGAGACGATCACGTCTCTTAGGTCTCGCAGAGGCACGAAACTGGCGACACACGGCCTGGTAACGGGCCTGTGGAAACACCGTCGGAACGCGTTGGAACGCGTCGCTGCAAGATTTTCATCTAACCTATGGGAATTGAATGGTGCCCCCGGCAGGGTTCGAACCCGCGACCCCCTGATTACAAATCAGGTGCTCTACCAACTGAGCTACAAGGGCACTTGCGTGTGCGAGTTAGCACATTCTGCCTTCGTGTAAAGAAAAAACTGCACCCTGCAGCTCCTGTCCACGAAACACTGAGATCTCTGGAGAACGGCGCAGACGGGGTGCAGACTTGTCGCGGCTCATGGTTTCCCGTACCAAGGCAAAAGCGATAGGGGCTCCCATGTCTTTGACGAACCACCGCCTTTGCTTTCTCGCCTCCCCCACGCCGGAGGCACAGACGGCCTTTGACGAACTGACGGACCTCTACGGCAATCATTCGGCGCAGGAAGCGGATACGATCGTCGCGCTTGGCGGCGATGGCTTCATGCTGCAGACGCTGCACCAGACGGTCAACAGCGGCAAACGCATCTATGGCATGAACTGCGGATCAGTCGGCTTCCTGATGAACGATTACCGCGTCGACAAGCTGCAGGAACGGATCGATCAGGCCGTCGAGAACGATTTCCATCCGCTGCAGATGAAGACTCGCAATGCGGACGGGACCACCTCGCTGGCGCTCGCCATCAACGAAGTCTATCTCTTTCGGCAATCCTACCAGGCCGGCAAGCTGAGGGTCACCGTGGATGGCCACGTGCGGCTGGAAGAGCTGATCTGCGACGGGCTGATCATCTCCACGCCGGCCGGCTCCACCGCCTACAACCTCTCGGCCCATGGCCCGATCCTGCCGCTCGACGCGCCTTTGCTCGCCATGACGCCGGTCAGCGCCTTTCGGCCGCGGCGCTGGCGCGGCGCGCTGCTGCCGAACCGGGTCAGTGTCGAGATCGACATTCTCGAGCCCGAAAAGCGGCCGGTAAACGCTGTCGCCGACAATACGGAGGTGAAGAGCGTGCTGCATGTGCACGTCTCGCAGTCGCGCCATCGCACCGCCCGTATTCTTTCCGACCCTGATCACTCCTGGTCCGAACGCATTCTCGCAGAGCAGTTTTCCGACGGTTTTTCCTGAGATCTTGCGCGGCCATGAAAAAAGGGCGCGTCGCCCGAAGGTGACGCGCCCCATGCATGCGTTGATGCGACCGGAAGGCGATCAGTCGATGTCGGCTACTTCGCCGCCGCTGCCGCTGATGCGGTGGGCGAGTGCTGCTTCCATGAACTCGTTCAGCTCGCCATCCAGAACATCGCCCGGGGCAGTGCTTTCCACGCCCGTGCGCAGGTCCTTGACCAGCTGATAGGGCTGTAGCACGTAGGAACGGATCTGGTGACCCCAGCCGATATCGGTCTTGGAGGCGGCCTCTGCATTGGCCGCTTCCTCGCGCTTCTTCAGCTCGGCCTCATAGAGGCGAGCGCGCAGCATGTCCCACGCCTTGGCGCGGTTCTTGTGCTGCGAGCGCTCCTGCTGGCAGGCCACCACGATGCCGCTCGGAATATGCGTGATTCGCACGGCCGAGTCGGTGGTGTTGACGTGCTGGCCACCGGCGCCCGACGAACGGTAGGTATCGATGCGGCAATCGCTTTCGTTGATCTCGATCTGAATTGAGTCATCAACAACCGGATAGACCCAGATGGACGAGAACGAGGTGTGGCGTCGCGCATTGCTGTCATAGGGCGAGATGCGGACCAGGCGGTGCACGCCCGATTCTGTCTTCATCCAGCCATAGGCATTGTGGCCCTTGACCAGAATGGTGGCGGACTTGATGCCGGCCTCTTCGCCCTCGTGCATTTCCAGAAGCTCGACCTTGAAGCCCGAGCGTTCCGCCCAGCGGGTATACATGCGCAGCAGCATGTTGGCCCAGTCCTGGCTCTCGGTACCGCCGGCACCGGAATGCACTTCCACATAGGTATCGTTGCCATCGGCCTCGCCGGACAGCATGGCTTCCACTTGGCGGCGCGAAGCTTCCGATTTCAGTCCCTTGAGAGCATCCTCGGCGTCGCGCACGACGCTGTCGTCGCCCTCTTCCTCGCCAAGCTCGATCAGCTCGACATTGTCCTTCAGCTGCTGCTCGAGCGACTTCACGCCGGCAATCGCCTCATCCAGCTGCTGGCGCTCGCGCATCAGCTTCTGGGCTTCCGTCGCGTCGTTCCAGAGGCTCGGATCCTCGGCCTTGTTGTTCAACCAGTCCAGTCGTCTTATCGCCTGATCCCAGTCAAAGATGCCTCCTCAGCAGGCTTATGGCCTGCTTGATTTCGTCGATGATATTCAGGGTTTCGTTGCGCATCCTGTGCCTTCTTCATCCTTTTCGGGAGATGGCCGTGCATAGTGGCCTGCACGGCAGATGTAAACCCCGACGCCGGCTGTCGCCGACGCGCCGGGATTGCGCGGGATGGCTGTCTGTCAGAACAGGCCGCCCGAGCCGGAGGTGACCGCCTGCTGCGCCTGCGGCGAACTCTTCAGGATCTCGTCCGGCGGCAGCTGGTCGCCCATGCCGATGACAGAAAGAGAATCCGCTGGTCCCGTCCCGGGCTTGAAGGCTTCCACGATCGTGTCCGGATCGCCTTCGACGGCGGCCATGCCCGTCTTGCGGTTGACGGCAATGAACTGCATGCCGGCCGGAACCTGGAACTTGCTGGGCGGCGTCACCTTGGCGGCCTGCGCCAGGAAGTCGCCAAAGATCGGCGCGGCAAGCCCGCCACCGGTACCGGCACGGCCAAGCGGCGTCGGCGTATCGAAACCGATATAAAGGCCTGCGACCAGATCCGGCGTGAAGCCGACGAACCAGGCATCCTTCTCATCATTGGTCGTGCCGGTCTTGCCGGCGACGGGACGGTCCTTGACCGGGATCTTGCCGGCGGCGGTGCCCCGCGTCACGACGCCTTCCATCATCGAGGTGATCTGGTAGGCGGTCATCGGATCGAGCACCTGCTCGCGATTGTCGACGAGCGTCGGCTCCGGCTGGTTGCCCCAATTGTCGAAGTTGCAGCCTTCGCAGGTACGGTCCACATGGCGGAAGATGGTCTTGCCATAGCGGTCCTGGATGCGGTCGACGAGCGTCGGCTTGATCTGCTTGCCGCCGTTGGCGATGACCGAATAGGCGGCGACGAGACGCAGCACCGTGGTTTCGCCGGAACCGAGCGACATGGCCAGCAGCGGCGCCATCTTGTCATAGATGCCGAAGCGCACAGCATATTCGGCAACCAGATCCATGCCCATGTCCTGCGCGAGGCGCACGGTCATCTGGTTGCGGGACTTTTCGATGCCGTAGCGCAGCGTCGAGGGACCTGCGCTGTCGCCGCCATAGTTTTCCGGCCGCCAGACCTGGCCGCCCGACACCATTTCGATCGGCGCGTCGAGGATCACCGAAGCCGGTGTATAGCCGTTGTCGAGGGCCGCCGAATAGACGAAGGGCTTGAAGGCGGAGCCGGGCTGGCGCATGGCCTGCGTGGCGCGGTTGAATTCCGACTGGCCGAAGGAGAAGCCGCCGACCATGGCGAGAACGCGGCCGGTATGCGGATCCATCACCACCATGCCGCCCTGCACCTTCGGCGGCTGGCGCAGACGGAAGGTGCCCTTGCGGCCTTCGATCGGCTCTACATAGACAACGTCGCCGGGTTTCAGCACGCCATCGGCGGGCGATTTCGCCGTCTTGCGGTCACCCTTGGCGTCGCGATAGGCCCACTTCATCTCTTCGGCGGGAATGGTGCCGCGCTCGCGCTTGTCATCCAGCTTGCCGCTGACCGTATCGGGCTGCAGGCCGATATCAACGCTGTTGGCAGAGACGGCGAGAACAACGGCCAGATCCCATTCAGGGACATCGCGCAGCGGCGGAATCTTCGCCAGCTCCGGGCCCCAGTCGCCAGCCACCGAAATCTGGCCGACGGGACCATGGAAGCCGCGCCGCTGGTCATAATCCACGAGACCACGCTGCAAGGCGGCACGTGCCATCACCTGCATCTGCGGATCGAGCGAGGTGCGCACCGAAAGACCGCCCTCGTAGAGCGCCTTGTCGCCATAGGCCTGGATGATCTGGCGGCGCACTTCCTCGGAGAAATAGTCGGCGCCGAGCAGCGGCGAGGCGCCGCGGCGGATCCGCACGCCAAGCGGCTGCGCCTTGGCGTCCGTCGCGTCGCTGACGGTGATGTAACCGTTTTCCGCCATGCGGTCGATGACCCAGTTGCGGCGCTCAAGCGCCGCCTTCTCGTGGCGGAAAGGATGATAATTGGCCGGCCCCTTGGGCAGCGAGGCGAGATAGGCGGTCTCGGCAATCGTCAGTTCCGTCACCGACTTGTCGAAATAGGTGAGTGCCGCAGCCGCGATGCCATAGGAGTTCAGACCGAAGAAGATCTCGTTCAGATAAAGCTCGAGGATCTTGTCCTTGGAATAGGTCTGCTCGATGCGGAAGGAAAGGATCGCTTCCTTGACCTTGCGGTCGATCGTCTGGTCGGCGGAGAGGAGGAAGTTCTTTGCCACCTGCTGGGTGATGGTGGAGGCACCCTCGGGGCGGCGGCCAGAACCGAGGTTCTGCACATTGTTCAGCAGCGCGCGGCCGAGACCCCAGAAATCGACGCCCGGGTGATTGTAGAAGTTCTTGTCTTCGGCGGAGAGGAACGCGGCCTTTACGCGGTCAGGAATGGCCTGGATGGGAAGAAACAGGCGCTTTTCGCGGGCATATTCCTCCATCAGCGCGCCGTTGCCGGCGTGGATGCGGGTCGCAACCGGCGGCTCGTAGGAGGCCAGCACTTCGTAATTGGGCAGATCCCTGGACACGCCTGTCAGATACACGGCGATCACGGCGGCCGCGGCGAAAAAGCCAACGCAGGCCAGTCCGAAGAAATATCCAAGCAATCTGATCATATGCTGCTACCGCTTTGTCATCGTGAGGCGCATATCCGCACCATCTCATGTTTGCTGGCGTTTTGCACGGGCGCCCCGCCCAGCGCAAGGCTTGCACCGTCACTCCGGGCACGATTCGCCTTCCTCGCATCCCTTGGAGTAGCCGGTGGAATGTGAGCAAAATAGGGCTCTCTGCCGACATTCACAGGCAAGAGCGGGCAAGTTGACCGGGAAGATGCACATTCCCGTTGTGCTGTAGCGCCGGGAACACGGAACGCTCAGCCGCCACCCACCACGGTTTCGGCCCTGTAATGCGCAACGGCATCCGCCAAGGCATCGGCCACCTTGTCGCGCCACTGCGGATCGAGCAGCTGTTTTTCGTCCTGCGGATTGGACAGAAAACCGAGCTCGACGAGAATGGACGGAATGTCCGGCGCTCTCAGGACCTGGAAACCAGCCTGCCGGTGCGGGTTGTTGATCAGTTCGATCTTGCCCTGGAACGCCTTCACCACCCGGTCGGCGAGCGAGATGGAAAATGCCTGGCTTTCCCGCCGGGCAAGATCGAGCAGGATGTCGGCCACTTCGGGCGGCCCGCTCTGGATCGAAAAGCCCGCCAGTTCGTCCGAGAGGTTTTCGCGCGCAGCCAGCGCGGCGGCCATGCGGTCGGAGGCCTTGTCGGAAAGGGTGTAGACGGTGGCTCCGCGAATATTCTTCTGCGCAAGCGTATCGGCATGCAGGGAGATGAACAGATTGGCCGCACCCTGCCGCGCAAGCGTGACGCGTTCGGACAGCGACAGGAAGGTATCGTCCTCGCGCGTCAGGAAGGCCTTGACACCCGCCTGCCTGTTGAGGCGCTCGGTCAGCGCCTTGGCAAAGGCCAGCGTGATTTCCTTTTCCGGCGTCTTGGTGGCTGCGCCGGTGGCCCCGGTATCGATCCCGCCATGACCGGCATCGACAGCAATGGTGAACACGCCGGGATGGGCGGGATTTTGCGCCGACTTGCCGAGATCGAGCGTCGCCGTGCTTGCCAGCGGCTGGCCCCATTTCTGCTTGGCCACCAGATCGGTGAATTCCTTTGCCGTCGTCATCTCGGCATCCAGCACAAGACGGTAACCCTGCCCCTCTGTCTCATTCTTGCGCACTTCCGCAAGCACGAGCTTCACCGGCCGGATGGCGGAGAGCACGATGCGGGCGCTGCCTTGGGCCATGGTGCCGTAGCGGATGTCCTTGAACAGGCCGCGCGGCGCCAGATCCTTGGCAGGAAAGCCGAAGGCGGTCGCAGGCAAGTCGATCACCACCCGCTCCGGCGCGGCCACATAGTGCACGGAAAATTCGGGACTTGCATCGAAGTCGATCACGATTCGCGTACGCGCATCATCGCCGGCGATCCGGGCAGCAAAGGCCAACAGCGGCTTCGGCCCGGCCGTTTCGCTCCCCAGCGCCGGCAGGGCCATACCGGCGCCGATTGCTGCGACCAGCACGACAAGCACCCTTGCGACGCCCAGCAGGGAGAGAAAACCAGCAGTCGAAAGCCGCATCATGTCGCTCGTCGATCCCTTCTCCAGCCCGAGGCTGGCGTCGGCCCGCCAGGACCGCCGCTCACCGATTCTCACCTCATAAACCATGACGCGCATGGACGGGAGCCGGACTTTGCCGTCCTTGCAGCATCACCTCTCCTAGAATGCCTGCCTTAAGGCCCGGAATTTGATCCATAATAAGGCAGAACCGGCTTTCCGCTTGCTATTGTGACAGAGAAAACATACAAGGCTTATGAGGGTTTAAGTGTCGACGGGATAGTCTGTTGATAGGCTGCCAGCAAGTGAGTTCTGGCGCCGACGACCGGCAGACATCCGACGTCTCTACATTTCAGCCTGAAACTCTATCCAATCCGGCGATGGTCGGGAAAAGTACCGGATGGCTCGCCATCCACGCTCATCAGGAGCAAATTCATCGGGCCCCAGGTTGGGCCTATTGTAACGTCTTTCTCGTCTGGTCCTCGATGTCACGGCACGGATTGCAAAAACTGGATATGCGAAAGGGGCCTCAGGCTCCGGGCAGCGTCCGGGCAATCGCCTCGCCCGACAGGGCCACGGGAACTTTCTTATCCGGCGCTCTGGATGCAATGCAGGAACGGTCCGTCACCTCGACCGGTCGTCCTGTGTTGGTGCGTCCGCGCCGAGGAGCAGAACTTTCATGGCAGACAAAATGCTTATCGACGCGTCTCACGAAGAGGAGACACGCGTAGTCGTCGTTCGGGGAAACCGGATCGAAGAATTCGATTTTGAATCGCAACACAAGAAGCAGATACGCGGCAACATTTACCTGGCAAAGGTCACTCGCGTAGAACCGTCGCTCCAGGCGGCTTTCGTCGATTACGGCGGCAACCGTCATGGCTTCCTCGCCTTCGCCGAAATTCATCCTGACTACTATCAGATCCCGTTGGCCGATCGTCAGGCCCTTCTGCAGGCAGAAGCCGAGGATCAGCGCCGTCACCCTGACTTCGATCCGGCCGATGCCCCTTCCGAACCGGTGATCGATCTCTCCAAGACCGAACAGCCGGATGTCGGCATCAGCGCCAAGGTGGAAGTCGCAGAAGAGGCGCCTGCCCCGGCCGTCGAAGCCGAAGCCGCCGACAACGCGGCCGTCGCGGCCACGGAAGAACCTGTCGAAAAGCCGAAGGCCAAGCCGCGCCGCAGCCGCTCGCGCAAGAAGGTTGCCGAGGCGACCGACGATGTGGCTGCGACGGCAGAAGCACCTGTTGAGACCCCTGCCATCGAGACGACCGATGCCGAGGACGACAGCACGCCCGGCACGATGGCGGCCATGGTCGAGACGGATGCCATCTCCGAGGACGTCGTTGACCGTCGCGGCCGCGACGACGACGATGATGACGATGACGACCACGAGAAGGAAGAGATCGAATCCGTAGGCGCCGAAGACGCCATGGAAGAGGTTCCGGATCGGGTTTACCGCAAGCCGCGCAAGCAGTACCGCATCCAGGAAGTCATCAAGCGCCGGCAGATCCTGCTGGTGCAGGTGGCAAAGGAAGAACGCGGCAACAAGGGTGCAGCGCTGACCACCTATCTGTCGCTTGCCGGCCGCTATTCGGTCCTGATGCCGAACACGGCGCGGGGCGGCGGCATTTCCCGCAAGATCACCAATCCGGCGGACCGCAAGCGGCTGAAGGAAATCGCCCGCGAGCTGGATGTGCCACAGGGCATGGGCGTCATCCTGCGGACCGCCGGCGCCAACCGCACCCGTGTCGAGATCAAGCGCGACTTCGAATATCTGATGCGCCTGTGGGAGAACGTGCGCACGCTGACGCTGAACTCGATCGCGCCCTGCCTCGTCTATGAGGAAGGATCGCTGATCAAGCGTTCGATCCGCGACCTCTACAACAAGGACATTTCCGAGATCATCGTGTCCGGCGAAGAAGGCTATCGTGAAGCGAAAGACTTCATGAAGATGCTGATGCCGAGCCACGCCAAGGTGGTCCAGCCTTACCGCGACCTGCATCCGATCTTCGCACGCTCCGGCATCGAGGCACAACTCGACCGCATGCTGCAGCCGCAGGTCACCCTGAAGTCCGGCGGTTATCTCATCATCAACCAGACAGAAGCGCTGGTTGCCGTCGACGTGAACTCCGGTCGCTCCACCCGCGAGCACTCGATCGAAGAAACCGCCCTCCAGACGAACCTGGAAGCAGCGGAAGAAGTGGCACGTCAGTTGCGCCTGCGCGACCTTGCCGGCCTCATCGTCATCGACTTCATCGACATGGAAGAAAAGCGCAACAACCGCGCCGTCGAGAAGAAGCTGAAGGATTGCCTGAAGAACGACCGCGCCCGCATCCAGGTCGGCCGCATCTCGCATTTCGGCCTTCTGGAAATGTCGCGCCAGCGCATCCGGGCCAGCGTGCTCGAATCGACGACGCAGGTCTGCTCGCATTGCGGCGGTACCGGTCACGTGCGCTCGCAGTCGTCGGTCGCCCTGCATGTGCTGCGCGGCGTGGAAGAATATCTGCTGAAAAACACGACGCACGACATCACCGTGCGTACCACGCCTGACATCGCGCTCTACATTCTCAACCAGAAGCGCGGCAATGTCGTGGATTACGAGAACCGCTTCGGCGTCTCCATCTTCATCGAATCGGATGTGGGCGTTGGGGCTGCGCATTTCGCCATCGATCGCGGCGAGCCTGTCGCCAATCCGGTCAAGATCGAAAGCCTGATGCAGTTCGCCGCCCTTCCGGTGGAGGACGAAGACGACGATTACATCCCCGAGGAGGATGAAGCCGAGGAACTGGAAGAGGCCACACCCGCCGCCGCTGCCCAGGAAGCCCGCAATAACGATGACGACCAGAACGGCCGCCGTCGCAAGCGCCGTCGCCGTCGCCGTGGCCGCAACCGCAATGGCGGCGAGAACGGCCAGGCGTCTGGCGACTCGCTCGAGGGCGATGACGACGAGGCCGACGATCAGGACGGCAGCGACGACAACGGCGATACATCCGACTCCGAGGATAGCGCATCCGAAGCGCAGGCCGATGGTGATGAGGGCGCGCGCCGCAAGCGTCGCCGTCGTGGCAAGCGTGGCGGTCGTCGCAACCGCAATGGCGACGAAATCTCTGCCTCCGGCGACGAGACGGACGGTGAAGAGGGTGGCGAAGAGGACGACGCAGACGGTTCTGCCGTAGACGCCGCGGAAGCCCCCGCGGAGGCGGAAGCGCCGGTCGTCGTGGAAACCGTCGAAGCAGAGGTGGAAGCCAAGCCCGCCCGTCCGCGCCGCACCCGTCGCGCCAAGAGCAGCGCCAGCGAAGCCAGCACGGAGACGGCGCCTGTCGCCGACGCAGGCGAAGCGACCTCGGTGGCAGCGGCGCCTGAGGAAGCCGCCGTCGAAATCCCGGCTGTTGAGGAAGCGGTTGTCGAGCCGGTAACGCCTGCGGCCGCACCCGAAGTGTCCGAGTTGCAGTCCTCCGAGGCCCCGCTCGCCGACGAGTCTGACCAGAGCGACGAAGGCAAGGCTGCACGCGCCAACCGCGCTTCCAACATCAGTTCCTCGGAACCGGTGGTGCGTTCGTCCGCACCGACCGCCGATACCGATGGTGACGGCGAACCGCCGAAGCCGAAGAAGGCTGGCTGGTGGCAGCGTCGCGGGTTCCTCTGAGCCCCGGTCGAACCGAAATATCCAGTTCAACGGCCGCGCTCAGCGCGGCCGTTGTGCATTTATACCGTCTCGCATCTCCTGTGCGATCCCCCGACGGCTCCGATCCGGACAGCCCTACGCAGATGTGAATTTGAACCGGCGGCAGGCTATCGCTATGGTGCAATCCTCATGAAGTGCGCAGACCACGGATCGATTCGAGGCCAACAGCACTTTCCGCAGTGAACGGGATATACGAGGAAGACGATGCAGCCCTTTTCCAAAGCCATGGCCGCCCTGCTGATTGCCGGCACGGCCAGCCTTTCCCTCAGCACGGCCGCCCTCGCCCTGGATGACCAGCAGAAGAAGGAAATGGGCGCCTTCATCCGCGAATACCTGATCGCCAACCCGGAAATCATGCTGGAAGTGCAGGACGCGCTGGAGAAGAAGCAGCAGGAGGCCCGCATTTCGCAAGCTGCGAATGGCATCAATGCCAATCGCGACGCCATCTTCTCCTCGCCGAGCGACATCACGCTCGGCAATCCGAAGGGTGATGTCACCATTGTCGAGTTCTTCGATTACAATTGCGGCTACTGCAAGCGCGCGCTCTCCGACATGGACGAGATCCTGAAGAACGACAAGAAGGTGCGCTTCGTCCTCAAGGAATTCCCGATTCTCGGACCTGATTCCATGGCGGCACATCGGGTCGCCAATGCGGTGCGACTGACGGCGCCGGACAAATATCCGGAGTTCCACCGCAAGCTTCTCGGTGGCGATGTCCGCGCCACGGAAGAGACGGCGATGGACGTCGCATCCTCGCTCGGTCTTTCGGAAAAGACCTTGCGCAGCTCGATGGAAAAGAACCCCAACGATCCGCAGGTACGCCAGACCTATCAGCTTGCCAACAATCTTGGCGTCACGGGCACGCCGTTCTATGTCGTTGGCAATGAGGCCGTGTTCGGCGCGGTCGGCTATCAGGAACTGTCGGAAAAGATCGCCAACATCCGCGCCTGCGGGAAAGCAAGCTGCTGACGGACAGAGCCAGGTCGAGGCCGAAAACCCGGTTATGCACGGCTTTCGCGGCCGGGGGCTTTCCCTTGCCGCCGTGCCGGTCTATAGGTTGCCCTGATCTTTTGACGGGATTTCCATGAGCAAGACCATCTTTGTCCTCAACGGACCGAACCTGAACATGCTGGGCAAGCGCGAACCCGGCATCTATGGCGGAAAGACCCTGAAAGACATCGAGAGTGACTGCATCGCCGCCGGAGAAGCGTTCGGCTTCGCGGTGGAATGCTTCCAGAGCAATCATGAAGGCGTGCTGGTCGACAGGCTGCATGAGGCGAATGATCGCGCCGTCGGCGTCGTCATCAATCCCGGCGCCTATGGCCACACCTCGATTGCCCTGCATGATGCGATCCGGGCGATTTCCGTGCCCGTGATCGAGGTGCACATCTCCAACATCCATGCACGGGAAGAATTCCGTCACAAGTCGATGATCGCACCGGCTGCCAAGGGCATGATCTGCGGATTGGGCCCCGGCGGCTATGTGCTTGCCCTGCATGCCCTGCGCGACATAACCAGCTAAGAACAACAGAACACATAGGTTGACCATGTCTGAGAAGAAGAACGGTATCGACAAGGGGTTGATCCGCGATCTGGCGAACATCCTCAATGATACCGACCTGACCGAGATCGAAGTGGAGCAGGACGACCTGCGCATCCGCGTCTCCCGCACCATTGCCGCGCCGCAGTTCGTCCAGGCCGCTCCGCAATATGCCGCGCCGGCCCCGGTCGTGGCTGCCGCTGCTCCCGCCGCAGCACCGGCGGTCGAGGCGGCGAAGGATCGCAGCAATGCCGTCACGGCACCGATGGTTGGCACGTGCTATCTCTCGCCGGCGCCGGGCGCGCGTCCCTTCATTGAAGTCGGCGCCAGCGTCAAGGAAGGCCAGACGCTGCTGATCATCGAAGCGATGAAGACCATGAACCAGATTCCGGCCCCGCGCTCCGGCAAGGTGACCGAAATCATCGTCAACGACGCGCAGCCGGTCGAGTATGGCGAGCCGCTCGTTGTCATCGAGTAAGGCAGATCCATGATCTCCAAGATTCTCATTGCCAACCGCGGCGAAATCGCCCTTCGCGTCCTGCGCGCCTGCAAGGAGCTGGGCATTGCCACCGTCGCCGTGCATTCCACGGCCGATGCCAATGCCATGCATGTGCGGCTTGCGGACGAGAGCGTGTGCATCGGCCCGCCGCCCTCGCGTGACAGCTATCTGAACATTCACCAGATCGTTGCCGCCTGCGAGATCACCGGCGCGGATGCCGTGCATCCGGGCTACGGCTTCCTGTCGGAAAACGCCAAGTTCGCCGATATTCTCGAGGCGCACGGCATCACCTTCATCGGGCCGACGGCGGAGCATATCCGCCTGATGGGCGACAAGATCACCGCCAAGAAGACGGCCGTCGAACTCGGCATTCCCGTCGTTCCGGGCTCGGATGGCGAGGTGAAGCCGGAAAACGCGCTGGAGATTGCCCGGCAGATCGGCTTTCCGGTGCTGATCAAGGCAACCGCCGGCGGCGGTGGTCGCGGCATGAAGGTCGCCAAGACCGAGGCCGATCTGGAAGAGGCCGTCTCGACGGCCCGGTCCGAGGCGCTTGCCGCCTTCGGAAACGACGCCGTCTACATGGAAAAATATCTCGGCAAGCCGCGCCACATCGAGGTGCAGGTTGTCGGTGACGGCGCCGGCAATGCGATCCATCTCGGCGAACGCGATTGCTCGCTGCAGCGCCGCCACCAGAAGGTCTGGGAAGAAGCGAACTCCCCTGCCCTCAACGTCGAGCAGCGCATGAAGATCGGCCAGATCTGCGCCGACGCCATGAAGAAGATGAAGTACCGGGGTGCCGGCACGATCGAATTCCTCTACGAAAACGGCGAGTTCTATTTCATCGAAATGAACACCCGCCTGCAGGTGGAGCATCCGATCACCGAAGCGATCACCGGCATCGACCTCGTGCACGAACAGATCCGCGTCGCCTCCGGTGCCGGTCTGTCGGTCACGCAGGAAGACATCACCTTCTCCGGCCACGCGATCGAATGCCGCATCAATGCGGAGGATCCGCGCACCTTCGTCCCCTCGCCTGGCACGATTACGCATTTCCATGCGCCGGGCGGCCTTGGCGTGCGCGTCGATTCGGGTGCCTATGCCGGCTACAAGATCCCGCCCTACTATGACAGCCTGATCGGCAAGCTGATCGTGCATGGACGCACCCGCGTCGAATGCATGATGCGCCTGCGCCGCGTGCTGGACGAGTTCGTCGTGGACGGCATCAAGACGACGCTGCCGCTGTTCCAGGATCTGGTGGCCAACCAGGACATCGCGAACGGCGACTACGACATCCACTGGCTGGAGAAGTATCTGGCCGGCGACAAGCCGCAAGGCTAGGCATGGCAGGGCGGCGCGGCAGATATTATCCAGCCATCACACCGGATGTTCTGCTGCGCGCCTATTCCATCGGTCTGTTTCCGATGGCCGAATCGGCCGACGACCCGGAAATCTTCTGGGTCGAGCCGGAAGTGCGGGGCATCCTGCCGCTGGATGCCTTCCACATCTCCCGCAGCCTGTCCAAGGCGATGAAGCGGAACCCCTTCGACATTCGCGTGAACACCTGCTTCGAATCGGTGATGAGCGGCTGTGCTGCGGAAGCGCCGGATCGGCCGAGCACCTGGATCAACGAAACCATCCGCAAGCTCTATACCGAACTTCACCGCATGGGCCACGCGCACAGTGTGGAGGCCTTCGAGGGCGACGAACTGGTGGGCGGGCTCTACGGCGTGTCGCTTGGCGCCGCCTTCTTCGGCGAAAGCATGTTCTCCCGGCGTACAAATGCCTCGAAAATCTGCCTGGTGCATCTGGTGGAGCGGTTGCGCGCACGCGGTTTCCGCCTGCTCGACACGCAGTTCACCACCGAACACCTGAAGACCTTTGGTGCGATCGACATCAGCAAGGGGGATTATCTCGGCCTGCTGCGTGCCGCGATCGAATCGCCACACCTGCCCTTCTGAGGCAGCGCGAGCGTTTTTCACAAGAAGTACGAGGCGAAGAGCGGCGCAGGCTTGATTGCCTGCTGGCGGACTTACTTGCGCGCAGCAGGTGGCGGAGGCACGTCGGACGTCTGCTTGCAACCGGTCAGCCAGACGTCATAGATCGGATGTTCCATGGCGTTGAGACCGGGGCTGTCGGCGAACATCCAACCGGTAAAAATGCGTCGGATCTTGCGGTCGAGGGTGATCTCGTCCACCTCGACGAAACCGTCCACCTTCTGGGCTTCGCTGTCGTCGCGGGAAAAGCAGGTCTTCGGCGTCACCTGAAGCGCGCCATACTGGACCGTTTCGTTGACGTAGACGTCGAACTTGGTGATGCGGCCGGTGATCTTGTCGATCCCGGCGAATTCGGCGACGCGGTTCTCGATGCGGGCTGCCGAGACCGGCTGGATGCCGATGACCGTGGCGACGCAGAAGAGAGCGCCGAGACGCAGCGGGCGAAGGAGAACGTATCGCATCAACAATCTCACCATGATGGAATGCCAGCCCCGCATTCATCGGGACCGGCATGCGTTAGGCCGAAAATGTGGCGCGAACGCGGAAGGCGGGTGCCGATCAGGCGCCGGGGGTCCAGGCGTCGTAATCGCCGGTGACGCGCGGACGTTCGCCGGTGGCTTCCAGCGACCCCTTGGGGCGATAGGCAAACGCGGTCCCGGTCATGTTGGCATGATGCGCCTTCTGCCACTCGCGGGCGACATAGGTTTCGCGGGACGGCGGGGTATCGGTGCGATAGTGCATCCAGCCGTGCCAGCCGGCCGGAATGGCGGAGGCTTCGGTATAGCCCTTGTAGATGACCCAGCGGCGCGGCAGGCCGAAGGAGGTCATGCCGCCTTCGTAATACACATTGCCGAGCTCATCTTCGCCGACGCGCTTGCCGTTGCGCCAGGTGAAGAAGCGGGTGCCGACCGTCTGGCCGTTCCACCAGGTAAAGATTTGCAGGAGGATATTCTTCATAATTTTCCAACGTCCTCGCGAAGACAAGGAATGCAGTCCTTGAACCTGCTTATGCAATTTCGAGCCGGCAATGTCCAGCGCTTCGGAGGAAGGCCACCACTATTTGAGCTTCCGTTTGAAGCCGAGATGGCTGCGGGCAAAGCCGGCGCGCTCATAGAAGCGATGCGCATCGGTGCGCGCCGCATTCGACATCAGCTGCAGCAGCCGGCAATCGCGGCGCCGCGCCTCCTGCTCGGCATGCTCCATCAGCGCCGCGCCGATCCCTTTGCCGCGCATGTCGGCGCGGGTCTGCACCGCCTCGACCATCGCGTTCTGGGCGCCGCGCCCGGTCAGCGCACGCAGGAAGGTCAGCTGATAGGTGGCCACCACCTCGCCCGCCAGTTCCGCGACATAGAGCTGCTCATGCGGCGCCGAATCGATAACGTGGAAGGCGCGCAGGTAGTCCTCATAGGCCTCGGCCTCGCTCGTATCTCCGTGACCGCCCACCGGATCATCGGCAAACAGGGCGATCAGCTGCGGCAGGTCCGCCTCGCGGGCGCGGCGTATGACGAGTGTGTCCGATGCCATGGCAGGCTCCTCCTCCGGTTTTCCTTCGGGTGTAACTAGCGCGCAAGGGCCGCGATCTCCACCCCTCACTGCGGTCGAACGCCCCAGCCCAGGAAACCAGACGGTTGGCCGGAAAAATGAGCGGGATTTCACAAGGCCAGTTCTCGATGATTACAGATTGGTAACGTGGCTTTCTCCGCCACATTTTTAACATGATGCGGGCAGTCATATTTCCGCATCGTCATTCCGGCTCCAGCGGCAGCAACCCCGGACGCAGGAGAGATCAGCAGGATAGATCATGCGCAACGGCATCTTTCGAAGCCATAGCCTCCTTCCGGCCCTGTTGGGTGCCGCCGTCGTCGGGCTGCCGCATCTGGCACTCGCCGATGCCATGCAGACCTATCACCTGACGCTGGAGGATCACACCTTCCTTCCCTCGCATCTGGAAGTGCCGGCCAATACGCACTTCCTGATCGAGGTCACCAACAAGGACGGCACGACGGCGGAGTTCGAAAGCTACGACATGAAGTTCGAGAAGATCGTCGTGGGCCAGGGGCATGTCACAGCCCATGCAGGCCCGCTGCCGGCCGGCACCTACAAATTCTTCGACGACTACCATCCCGAAGCCACCGGCACGCTGACTGCCGTCGCTCCAAAGGAATAGGCGGATGCTGGCGAGCCTGCTGATCGTCTTTCGCGAGGTCATGGAAGCCGGTCTGATCATCGGCATCGTTCTGGCCGCGACGCGCGGCATTTCCGGCCGCACCGGCTGGGTGCTGGGCGGCATTGTGGCCGGGCTGGCCGGCGCCATCCTCGTCGCTCTGTTTGCCGGCCGGCTGGAGGAAGCCTTTGCCGGCAATGGCCAGGAAGTGTTCAACGCCGCCATCCTCTGCATCGCCGTGGTCATGCTCGGCTGGCACAATCTGTGGATGGCAAGCCACGGACGGCAGATGGCAGCGGAGATGAAGGCGCTCGGCCAGCAGGTGGCGCGGGGCGATCGATCCATGCTTGCCATGGCCGTGGTGATCGCCATCGCGGTGTTGCGCGAGGGTAGCGAAGTGGTGCTGTTCCTCTATGGCATCGCGATCTCGGCCGAAATCGGCTTCGGTGCGATGCTGGCGGGCGGCCTGCTCGGCATTCTCGGGGGCGCGGCCCTTTCGTTCGTCCTCTATCGCGGTCTGCTTGCCATTCCGCTGCGCTGGCTGTTTTCGGTCACGTCCGGGCTGGTGGCGCTGCTGGCCGCCGGCATGGCGGGTCAGGCCGCCGCGCTTCTGGCGCGCGACGACATTCTGCCTGCCTGGGGCTATGGCCTGTGGGACACCTCGTGGCTGCTTTCCGATGGCAGCCTTGCCGGTCGCGCGGCCACCGCACTCGTCGGCTACAGCGCCCAGCCGCTCGGCATCCAGGTGGCAGCCTGGATCACCACGCTTCTCGTTCTGGTTCTTGGTGCGCGCCTGATCCGCCAGTCGCAAGGGCAGGCCCCGCCGTCCGCGCAGGCGCGCCCGCGGCCCTGAGCCGCGACGCTTTCCGTTTTCTTCTCTCCAGTCCTGAAAGGATGATTGCAATGCGCAAGTTGATGACGCTCGGCCTGCTGGCAGCCACGGCCGGCGCCCTGGCAAGCCTGCCGGCGAATGCCCGCGAATTCCCCATTGGTGGCCCGGTCACGGCTGAACATCTGGAAATCGCCGCAAGCTATCTGGTCGGTATCGAGATGGCCCCGATGATGCAGAACATGGTGATGGGCGACAAGGACGTCGTGCATCTCGAAACCGACGTGCACGCCAAGGAAGACAATCCCTGGGGCTATCCCACAGATGCCTGGATCCCCTATCTCAAGATCAGCTACAAGCTGACCAAGGACGGCACACCCTGGAACTCTTCCGGCACACTGCTGCCGATGACGGCAAAGGACGGTCCGCATTATGCGAAGAATGTGCGGATGAATGGCCCCGGCCATTACAAGGTGGAACTCACCTATGCCTCGCCGGAAGCAAACGGCTTCTACCACCACATCGACACGGAAACCGGCGTGCCGGGCTTCTGGACCAAGCCGATCGTCGAAACCTTCAGCTTCGACTATCCGCAGAAGTGAACGCGTCGCCCGGTGTCGTGCCGACACGGCGCGGCACCGGGAATGAGTGCACGCTCAGAGCAGCGGCTTTTCCATGATGACCGCCTCGATGCCACTGCCTTCAGCACCGCAATGCTTGGTGCGGTCGACTTCGACAAAGCCGAGCCGACTGTAGAAGGAGATCGCCCGCACATTGCGTGGCTCGACCTCGAGGCGCATGATTTCCGCATCCGGGAAGCAGGTTTCGAGTTCCGCGAAGATATCGCGACCAATGCCCTGCCCCTGGAAGGCCGGGCGCACGTAGAGCTGGCGCAGCAGCGCCGTCTTCGTCATCGTATCGGACATGACCGCATAGCCCATGCCGCCCAACTGGCGGCCGTCGTCGGCCACTAAAAACTCGCCATCCCGCTTGCCGATGCTGGCGCGGATGGTGGCCGGGCGATGCCACGCAGCGATCAGTTCGTTGACCTTCGCCTCGCCATAGAAGGCATCATAGGTGGCGTGCCAGGTTTCCACGAGGATCTCGCGGATCGCTTCGACATCCTTTTCGCTGGCGCTACGAACAAAAAACACCACGGGGTCCTCCGGGACAGGACTTGCATAGACATACGGGACAGGTGAGCGCAAAGGGGGCCGCGACGCCCCCTCGACAGACACGGATTCGATAGCAGGCCCGGCTCTAGGCCGGGCAGCGCCTCATTCGTCTTCGATGCCGAGCTTCGCCTTCACCAGCGCCTGCACGGCCTGCGGATTGGCCTTGCCACCCGTCGCCTTCATCACCTGACCGACGAACCAGCCGGCCAGCGTCGGCTTGGCCTTCACCTTGGCCACCTGATCGGGGTTTGCGGCAATGATGTCGTCCACGGCCTTCTCGATGGCGCCGGTATCGGTCACCTGCTTCATGCCGCGGCTCTCGACGATCTCCGCCGGGTCGCCGCCTTCGTTGAAGACGATCTCGAACACGTCCTTGGCGATCTTGCCGGAAATCGTCTCGGCCTTGATGAGGTCGATGATGCCGCCGAGCTGGGCCGGCGAAACCGGAGTCTCTTCAATGCCTTTGCCGGCTTTGTTCAAGGCGCCCAGCAGGTCGTTGATAACCCAGTTCGCCGCGGTCTTTCCGTCGCGGCCTGCAGCCACGGCCTCGAAATAATCGGCAATCGCCTTTTCCGAGACGAGCACCGAGGCGTCATAGACGGACAGGCCGAGTTCAGCCACGAAGCGGGCCTTCTTGTCGTCCGGCAGTTCCGGCAGATCCGCCTTCAGCTCCGCCACGAAGGCATCGTCGAATTCCAGCGGCAACAGGTCCGGATCGGGGAAGTAGCGATAGTCATGCGCATCTTCCTTGGAGCGCATGGAACGCGTCTCGCCCTTGTTCGGGTCGAACAGGCGGGTCTCCTGGTCGATCGTGCCGCCCTCTTCCAGAATGGCGATCTGGCGACGCGCCTCATATTCGATCGCTTGGCCGATGAAGCGGATCGAGTTGACGTTCTTGATCTCGCAGCGGGTTCCGAAGGCTTCACCGGGGCGGCGCACGGACACATTGACGTCGGCGCGCATGGAGCCTTCGTCCATGTTGCCGTCGCAGGTGCCGAGATAGCGTACGATGGAGCGCAGCTTCGTCATATACGCCTTGGCCTCGTCGGACGAACGCATGTCGGGCTTGGAGACGATTTCCATCAGGGCGACGCCGGAGCGGTTCAGGTCGACATAGGACATGGTCGGGTGCTGGTCATGCATCAGCTTGCCGGCATCCTGTTCCAGATGCAGGCGCTCGATGCCGATCTCGATATCCTCGAACTGGCCCTGCCGGTCCGGACCGAGCGAGATGACGATCTTGCCTTCGCCGACGATCGGATCCTTGAACTGCGAGATCTGGTAGCCCTGCGGCAGGTCCGGATAGAAATAGTTCTTGCGGTCGAAGATCGAGCGGTTGTTGATCTGCGCCTTGAGGCCAAGACCGGTGCGCACCGCCTGCTTCACACATTCCTCGTTGATCACGGGAAGCATGCCGGGCATGGCCGCATCCACCAGCGATACGTTGGAATTCTGCGCCTTTCCGAACTCGGTCGATGCACCGGAAAACAGCTTGGACTTCGAGAGCACCTGGGCGTGCACTTCCATGCCGATGATCACTTCCCAGTCGCCGGTGGCGCCGGGAATGAGGCGTTTCGGATCAGGCGTACGGACGTCGACAATGGTCATGGAAAAAGCTCTTCATGCAGTCTGTTCGGTTGTTCGTCAGGTAGAGCAAATGGGGCGGTGGCGCAAGCTTTGCGACCACTGCGCCGCCACAGCTTACACGTCATAGCCGAACGGCGCCTCGTCTTCCTCGACAAGCTGCTTGGAGAGCCCCACCGACTGCACATCCTGGTCGAGCTTCGGAGAATAGACGACCGACAGCCAGTTGACACCATAGCCCTTGCCCTCGAAAAAGCGCAGTGCCTCGACATTGCGGGCATGGGTTTCCAGCCGCGCAACCGGATGGCCATGCGCCGCGATCTGCTCCTCGATTTCCCGCAGAAGTGCCGTGCCAAGCCCCCGCCGCTTGAAGGCGGGATCGATCCAGAAATCGCTGATCAGTTCATCAAGCCCCTCGCGCGCCGCCCAGCCGGCCACAGTGCCTGCCTCCTCCACCACGGTGATTGTAAGCCAGGCGCCGTAGGTGAAGCCACGAAAGGCCGCCTGTGCGTTCTCGCGCAATTCGGGGCTGACGCCGATTTCACCCATCGCGTCCTCCCAGGCGCGCAGGCCAATTTCGCTCAGCAGTTCGGCTTCATCTTCTCGGGCATTGCGGATGGTCGGCATGGTCGGCCCTGTATGTCGAGGCCCAGTAGAACACCCACGCCTTGTCTTGCCAAGCCAAACCTTCGGCTAACAGATTGATCCCATGCCGCTTTTCCGCTAGTTTTAGCAGCATATGGAGTTTTGATGTCGAATTTGTCCGAGTCCCGTTAAGGGGCAGCCTGCGAATAGACCTTTGCAGGTTGCCCGAACAAAACCGAGCCCCGGCGCATGCCCGTGCGTCCGGAACCGTTTTGTGCGTCCCGACGGGACCTTTCGGACCTCATATCATGGATATTTCCCGCGCCGAACAGCGCATCCTCCACCTGCTCGCTCAGGGCGGACGAATCGAACTCATCCGCAATGACCAGCGCAAGATCGACAAGGTGAACCTCTTCACCCGCGAAGGCTGGCTGTTTGCCGGCCTCGACCTGACAACCTTCCGCAAGCTCAAACAGAAGCGCGCCATCGCCTCACAGGGCGGCAAGCCCTACCGCATCACCGAACGCGGTCTGGTTCTGGTGCGCGCGGAGCAGGACAACCGATAACGACTCGGCCGGCGCCGGATGATCCGGCGCCGGCCTTACTTGCAACGCCATTTGTAGCTACATTTGAGACATGGCGTTTGGCTGGGACGACGCGAAGAACCGCGCCAATCTGGAGACGAACGGTCTCTCCTTCGAAGAGGCGAGCCTTATCTTCGACGGTCCCGTGTTGAGTGCCCGGGACGACCGCTTTGCCTATCGCAAAGAACGATGGATCACCGTCGGCGCAATCGCAGATATCGTGGTCATCGTCGTCGTTCACACGGATCGCAAAGGCGTGACCCGACTAATTTCGGCGCGTCTCGCCAACAGGAAAGAAAGGCAACGCTACTATGAGCATCTCGCCAAACCGCGTGCGGACTCTGGCAGAGCGGAGCGATGACACCATCGACTACAGCGACATTCCGCAGCTTGACGATCGCTTTTTCGAAGCCGCCGAACTCGTTCAGCTGATGGGCAAGGCGCAGGTCACGATGCGCATCGATTCCGATGTGCTGGACTGGTTTCGTGCCCAGGGAAAGGGATATCAGACCCGGATGAATGCCGTGCTGAAGGCCTACATGATCACACAGTCGAAGCGCTGACATCCGGCTCGGGCGTCAGCCCCATCGCCAGATGCACCTTCTCGTGTTCCACGCCGAGACTTCTGGAATATTCCAGCCCGCGCCAGACAATGGAAAAGCCGCAGCGCTGATAAAGCCGGATCGCGCCGGCATTGTTGCCATGCGTGTGGATGCGCGCCCGCGCGAGCCCTTCCTCACGCATGACTGCAAGCAGATGCAAGATCAAGGCCTTGCCGACGCCGCGCCCCTGAAAGGCCGGATCGACCCAGAGGTCGGAAATATAGTCGGGCTCCGTCTCCCGCGCCGTCCAGCCGGCAACGCGGCCCTCGATGTCTGCGACGGCGATCCTGTCTCCGGCCTCATCGAGAAAACGGTCATAGGCATGCCGGATCATCTCCAGACGGTCGAGCGGCAGGCCGCTCTCGCGAAACGCATCGCTCGATTGCCAGGCCGCAAAACCGACGGCAGTGACCGCCCGATGATCGGCGGCCGCCATGGGGCGTATGGTGAACCCGCTTACCACCAGGCCTTCGGCGAAAACGTGCCGGCGGCCTTTTCCATCACATGGGCGGTCTTGAACAGCGTCTCTTCCTCGAACGGCTTGCCGATCAGTTGCAGGCCGAGCGGCAATCCCTTGCGGTCGAGACCAGCCGGCACGGAAATCCCCGGCAGACCCGCCATGTTGAGCGTGATGGTAAAGACGTCCTGCAGGTACATCTTGACCGGATCGGCCGCCAGTTCCTTGTCGCCGATGGCAAAGGCAGACGACGGCGTGATCGGCGCCAGGATCGCATCGACGCCGGCGTGGAAGGCATCCTCGAAATCGCGCTTGATCAGCGTGCGCACCTTCTGCGCCTTGAGGTAATAGGCGTCGTAATAGCCGGCAGAGAGCACATAGGTGCCGATCATGATACGGCGCTGCACTTCCTTGCCGAAGCCGGCCGCGCGGGTCTTTTCGTACATATCGGCGATATCGCGGCCCTCGACGCGCAGGCCATACCGCACGCCGTCATAGCGGGCGAGGTTCGACGAGGCCTCGGCGGGCGCCACGATGTAATAGGCCGGCAGAGCATATTTCGTGTGCGGCAGAGAGATCTCCACCACTTCCGCACCGGCGTCCTTCAGCCACTCGACGCCCTGCGCCCAGAGGGTTTCGATCTCTTCCGACATGCCGTCAAGGCGATATTCCTTCGGAATACCGATCTTCATGCCCTTCAGCGACTGTCCCAGCGCTGCCTCGTAATCCGGCACCGGCAGGTCGACGGAAGTCGTGTCTCTCTTGTCCACACCGGCCATCGACTTCAGCAGGATCGCCGCATCGCGCACATCGCGGGCGATCGGGCCGGCCTGATCGAGCGAGGAGGCATAGGCGACGATACCGAAACGCGAGCAGCGGCCATAGGTGGGCTTGATGCCGACGGTCCCGGTAAAGGCGGCTGGCTGGCGGATCGAGCCGCCGGTATCGGTGGCGGTGGCACCGGCGCACAGATGCGCGGCAACGGCCGCCGCCGAGCCGCCGGACGAGCCGCCGGGCACGAGCTTCTCGTCGGAGCCTTCCGCCTTCCACGGGTTGACCGCCGGGCCGTAATAGGAGCTCTCGTTGGAGGAGCCCATGGCAAACTCGTCCATGTTGAGCTTGCCCAGCATCACGGCGCCTTCGGCCCAGAGCTTGTCCGTGACCGTCGATTCGTAGTTCGGCTTGAAGCCGTCGAGAATGTGGCTGCAGGCCTGCGTGTGCACGCCCTCGGTGGCAAACAAGTCCTTCACGCCGAGCGGAATGCCTTCCAGCGCACCGCCCTTGCCCTCGGCAAGACGGGCATCGGAGGCCTTGGCCATGGCAAGCGCCTTTTCAGGCGTGACGGCCACATAGGCGTTCAGGGCACCGTTGGCGGCCTCGATGGCCTTGAGATAGCTTTCGGTCAGGTCGAGCGCGGAAATCTCGCGGGACTTCAGTTTGTCACGGGCGGCGGCAATGGTGAGGCTTGTCAGGTCGGTCATGATCATCTCGTTCGGGTGCAGCGGAAACAGGTCGGAGCGGCAGCGGAAGCCCGCTTACTCGACGACCTTCGGCACGAGGAAGAAATTCTGGTCGGTCGCCGGGGCATTGGCCACCACAGCGGCGGCCTTGTCGCCATCGGTCACGGCATCCGCACGACGGCGCATGGTGATCGGCGTGACCGAGGTCATAGGCTCGACACCGGAGACGTTCACTTCCGACAGTTGTTCGACAAAGCCGAGGATGCCGTTCAGTTCACCCATCATCCGCCCGGCCTCCTCATCGGTAACGGCAATACGGGACAGGCGCGCGACGCGCTTCACGGTGGCAAGGTCGACGGACATGATCTCTCTCCGGCTTTGGGATTTCCCTCCCGCTATAATGGCCGCGTCCCGGCTTCGCAACGGGTTTGGCAGGCACATGGCGCCTTATCGGAACGACGCCGCTCCCTGCAACGCCGCCCATGCTGGCCGCAGCATGCGACCTTTACGTCTTATTCGTCCTGGCAATGCTGACGATGGCGCCCTGATCGGCCACGATGGCGCGGAAGATCGCCTCCACCGCACCATAGCCTGCGGCCGGAACTACCCACTGCTTCAGCACCAGCGTCCGGGTGATGGTGAGGCTGCCGCCGGCATTTTCGTAATGCGCGTCATAGCTTCCGGTTTCATTCGTGACATGCACGTCGGCCGGCACCGTCGTGAAGTTTTGGCCTGCCGGCGCTGTCAGCGTCAGGCGCCAGTTCAGCGTCTTCGGACCGAAAAAGGCGCCAAAACGCCTCGGCTTGCTGCTGCCAAGATAGCTCTGCGGCGAGGGATTGGGCGAGAAATCCGGCATGGCGGGCAGAACGAAACCGGCAGGCTTCACCGCCTGCGGCGCGCGCCAGGTCATTGAAAAACTGAAGGGAGTTTCGAGATCATCCGGCTTCGTCACCTGAAGATTGCCAGTCGCCGGCTGGGGCAGATGGGCGGCCGCGTTCCTCATCACAGTAATCTGCTGCTTGTCCGTCGACAGCTCGCGACGCAGGTAAACACCGAGCATGGGCGTCATCGACACGCGCGCCGTGCCAGACAGTGACCCGTCCTCGGCAATGGCAATCGTCCCGGTGGTGGAGAACTGTGCGTCCTGCGGCTTCAACGACGGTATTCGTCGCATCACCGGTGTTGCCGTCGCATGCAGGGCCGGCTTGCCAACCAGGCCATAATCCAGCACGCCGAAGGGCGTGAACGTGTCGGTCGGGTTGGCGTAGAGATCGAACTCCGGCAGGTAGATGATCATGTGGTTGAAGGCACCGGTTTCCGGCGCCGGCCAGTCCAGCTGGGCTTCCGACCACTTGACGATTACCGGTTCGGACGCAATGCCCTTCGCCTTCAGCAGCGCCTGCAGCAGAACCACCTGATCCTTGCAGTCGCCGTATCCGGCTGCCAGCACGGCGGATGCCGGATGCGGGATATAGCCGGCCTCGTCGCTGAGATCGACAGCGAGATAGCGGATATGGCCTCCGACCCAGTTGTAAAGCGCACGCGCGGCCGCGAGTCCGGTCTGGCTGCCCGCCACCTGATCCGCCAGCGCCTGGATTTCCGGCGTCACCGCATCCTTGCCATCGGCGAGGGCGTGATAACGCCGGCCGAGATCCGCATAGTCCTTGAGCGTCGACAGCGTGAACAGCGGCACGATGTCGTCGAGCGGCGGCATGTGCACCTCCTGGTCTTCCGGCGAGACATTGCGCAGATGCGCCTCCGCCTCGATGAAGCGGCGGTCCTCCAGGCTCTCGTCGCGAACCACCGTAAAGCCGTTGCGCGCGCCGATTGACAGCGGCTTGTCCTTCGACACGTGCACAGCCACGTAAAAATCGCCGGTGCGGACCGGCGACAGATAGAAGCTGGTGTTGAAGCCGGTGGCCTCAAAAGCCCGGACCGTCTTTCGCTCTACCCGCAGATGCACCTTGGCACCAACGGTGATCTGCGGCAGCACGATGGTCGCCGTCATCGTCGAGACAAAACCCGGTGCCGAACTGGCAGCGTGGCTGGGGCGCACCATCACGCTCTCTGGCGCCACGTTCAGGCGCACGCCATCCGTCGTGTCGACCCATCCCTGCAAAAGCTTGAAGGTCTGATGCTCGGGATCAAAGACATAGGACACCTGCCCGGCACCGGCGATGTCCCCGGTGCGCTGTATGGTCCGGTCAAGGGTTTCAGTGAAGGTACCGGTGTCGTCGTCGTTGACCTCCACCTCGTCGTGAAAAACGATCTCGGCATCGGAGGCAAACGGATCAAGAGGAGACTCCGCCGCGACGGCGGCATGCGTCGATACGATCACGCTCAGCAAGATAAGGGAGGCATAGCGGCGCACATCAACAATCCTTCGACCATCTGGAGGTCCCGTGGATTGATGGCAGTCAACCGTACTTTTTTGTGGCGGGGAACCGGCGAAGATTGCCTAGATCCGAAGCTGCCGGCATCGCCCGCGCGGCAGGGCTGCGGCTCGCGAGCGAGCCGCAGCCGTAAGGCGAACGATCAGAAGCTGAGCACCGTTCCGACCTTGGGCGTCTCGACCCGCGTCTTCAGGCCGTCCATTCCCTTCACGAAGGTCTCGGGGGTCTGGTCGATGATCGGGAAGGTGCCATAGTGGCAGGGGATGGCATGCTTGAAATCGAAGAAGCGCTGGCAGGCCAAGGCCGCCACGGCACCGCCCATGGTGAAGCGGTCGCCGATCGGCACCAGCCCGATATCCGGCTGGTGCAATTCGTTGATCAGGCCCATATCGGTAAAAATGTCGGTATCGCCCATATGCAGCAGCGAGGGCTCATCATCGAAATGCAGCATCAGGCCGTTGGCACTGCCGAGCGAATGGGACACACCGTCCTCGGTGATCTGCGCGGAGGAATGCAGCGCCTGGGTGAAGGTGGCGGTAAAGCCGCCGAGGTTTACCGTGCCGCCGGTATTGCCCATCTCGATCTTCTTGACGCCCTTGGCAGCCAGCCAGGCGGCAAGATCGGCATTGGCAAGCACCACGGCGCCGGTCTCGTTGGCCAGCGCGACGGTGTCGCCCACATGATCGCCATGGCCGTGGGTCAGGAGAATATGGGTGATGCCTTCGGCCACCGCCTTGCGATCCTGATCCGCAAAAGACGGATTGTAGCTCAGGAAGGGGTCGATCAGGATTTTGGCGCCGGCAGTTTCAATCCGGAAGGCCGCGTGGCCAAGCCAGGTGATCTTCATGGAAAATCTCCTTGTTTCCTCGATAAATTGATGTGATGGCTCGGCTGGACCGAGCGGTGACGGTTTGCTCTGACATTGCGGCTCTACGCCGAACCGCTGGCTGCGGATCTCAGCCTGCTGCATGGGTTAGCATATCGGCGGCAGGCCGATACATCGAAGTTATCGTGAAGACGAAGAGTGGCAAGAGGAAGCGTGCATGGCATCGTTGACGATCGAGGAACTGGCGGCCACGCTTCAACCGGGCCAGGCCATTGCGGGCCTCGACCTCGGCACCAAGACGATCGGCATTGCGATGTCGGATCTCGGTCGTCGCTTCGCCTCGCCACGCCCGGTGCTCAAGCGGGTAAAATTCACCCAGGATGCCGAACAGTTGCTGGCCTTTGCCGACAGAGAAAAGGTCGCGGCCTTCGTCATCGGGCTGCCGATGAATATGGATGGTTCCGCCGGCCCCCGTGTTCAGGCCACGCGCGCCTTTGTGCGCAGCATGGGGGAAAAGACGCAGATCCCTTTCGTCTTCTGGGATGAGCGGCTGTCGACGGTGGCCGCCGAACGGGCATTGCTGGAAATGGACGTATCGCGGGCCAAGCGCAAGGAGCGCATCGATTCGGCCGCCGCGAGCTTCATCCTTCAGGGCGCGCTGGACAGGCTCTCGTCGCTGGCTGCCAGCCGCGGCACAGAGGCCTGACGCGCCCGCCACCAGCCGGCAATGGCGCGCCGCTTGCGAAACAGCACGATGGAAAGAACGATCAGGCTGTCGAAGGCGATCGCGCGTGCCACCATCGGCGGCAGGTCCTGCGGCGGAATGCCGAGGATATTGCCGTAGATCTGGAACACCAGATCATGCGTCTTGCGCGTCAGCATGAAGAAGCCGAAGCTCATGTCGTAGTAGGATAGGCCGTACCACAGACCGAGCAGCGCCACGGGACCGGCCCACAGAATCAGAAACCATTTCATGCGGGCGCTCCTTGCGGCAGCCGGCGGTCGAGGAGCAGAAGCAGCCATCGCAGCAACGCCATGCCGGACAGCACCAGCGCCGGCACGGCAATGTTCAGCGCCAGCACCGAAAAGAACGCAAGTGCCGCGACGAGCAACGCAAAACTATTGGGGCTATATCCCGACACCGGCGCCTCATGCGTGGTTAAGAAATCGTTAACGCACATTAGGGGTCACGACCGCACGCGCAACGAAAACCCCGCGATATGGTTAATCGCGGGGTGAAAAGGCCGGGATAACAGGGCTTGGCGATGTCTGGCTCAGGTCGCTGCCGGATAGAGCAGATCGACGATATAGGAGGCATCGAAGCGCGAATCGAGCATGCCATAGGTGGTGCGCCATCCGCCGGCGAGACGCGTCTCGAGGAAGGCATCGGCAATCTTGCCGGCCCCAAGCCGGAACAGTTCGGCGGCACCGGCCGCCAGCGCAAGCTGCTCGACCAGCAGGCGCGACGCGCCCTCGTCGCGTTCCGCCAGTGCCATGGCGGCGCGCAGCACGTCGGTGGTCTTGCGTCCGCTCGGCCCGAGATCCCGCTCGATGCCGCCCAGCACCAGATCGAACAGATCGCGGCCGCGATCCATCACGCGCAGCACGTCGAGCGCCATCACGTTGCCGGAGCCTTCCCAGATCGCATTGACCGGCGCTTCGCGATAATGGCGCGCCAGCGGCCGTTCCTCGACATAGCCATTGCCGCCCAGGCATTCCATCGCCTCGTAGATCAAAGAGGGCGCGATCTTGCAGACCCAGTATTTGATGACCGGCGTCATGACGCGGGCATAGGCCGCATCGGTCGGGTTGCTGCCCGCCTTGTCGAAGGCTTCCGCCAGGCGGTAGGCGAGCGCGGTGGCGGCCGCGACATCGAGCGCCATGTCGGCCAGCACGCGCGTCATCAGCGGCTGGTCGATGAGGTTCTTGCCGAACACGCTGCGGCCGCGGCAATGATGCACGGCCTCCGCCAGCGAGGCGCGCATGATGCCGGCAGAGGCCAGCGCGCAGTCAAGCCTGGTCAGCGTCACCATGTCGAGAATGGTGCGGATGCCGCCGCCCGCTTCGCCAAGCAGGTAACCGAAGGCATCGGTGAACTCCACCTCGGCGGAGGCATTGGAGCGGTTGCCGAGCTTGTCCTTGAGCCGCTGGAACTGCAGACCGTTGGCGGTGCCATCCTCCAGCAGGCGCGGGACGAGGAAGCAGCCGATCCCCTCATTGGTGCGCGCCAGCATGACGAAGGCATCGCTCATCGGCGCCGACATGAACCATTTGTGGCCGGACAGCCGATAGACCCCCTCGCCCACCCGTTCGGCAGTGGAGCGGTTGGCCCGCACATCCGTGCCGCCCTGCTTCTCCGTCATGCCCATGCCGATGGTGATCGCACTCTTCTGCATCGCCGGACGGTTAGACGAATCATATTTGCGCGACAGAACGCGCGGCGCCCATTCCTTGTGAACGCGCGGTGATGCCATCATCGCCGCCACCGAGGCGCTGGTCATAGTCAGCGGGCAGAGATGCCCGCACTCCAGCTGGGCACTGAGATAGAAGCGGGCGGCGCGCGCCCGGTGCTGGGCGTTGCGCGATTCGGCAGCATTTTCCCAGATCGAGGAATTGAGGCCGGTCGACATGGAGCGGCGCATCAGCGCATGCCAGGCGGGATGGTATTCCACCAGATCCTGCCGCTCGCCGCGCGGGCCATGCGTCTTCAGCTTCGGCGGATTTTCGTTCGCCATCCGCGCCAGTTCCTGCGCCTCCGGCGAGGTGACGTAACGGCCGAGCGCGTCGAATTCCTCGCGCACAGCTCGGTGCAGCCCCGCCGTCAGATCCACCATCAGCGGATCGGTGCGGTAGGCGTTGATACCGGACCAGAGGCTTGGCTGGTTCAGCTCGGTAAGGGTGTCTTCGGTCCGGGTCATCTGATTCATAGGGTGCTTCTAAACGAATTCTCGGGAAATTGCATGCGCAACGGATCGTCTGGTCCTCTGCTCCGCTTGCCCCTCCCGCGCTCAGTCTCTATAGACCGCGGAAAACCAGCGGAGGACAATTTCGTGGTCTTCTTTCCCCACCGCCATCTCCTCGGAATCAAGGGCCTGACCGAGCAGGACATAACCTTCCTTCTCGACAAGGCAGACGAGGCGGTCAAGATCAGCCGGCAAAGAGAAAAGAAAACCTCGACGCTGCGCGGACTGACCCAGATCAATCTCTTTTTCGAAGCCTCGACCCGAACGCAATCCTCTTTCGAACTCGCGGGCAAGCGTCTTGGCGCCGATGTGATGAACATGTCGGTCGGAAACTCTTCGGTCAAGAAGGGCGAGACGCTGATCGACACCGCCATGACGCTGAATGCCATGCGGCCGGACGTTCTGGTGGTGCGCCACTCATCGGCCGGTGCGGCAGCGCTTCTCGCGCAAAAGGTCGGCTGCTCGGTCGTCAATGCCGGCGATGGCCAGCACGAGCATCCCACACAGGCGCTCCTCGATGCGCTGACGATCCGCCGCGCCAAGGGCAAGCTGGCGCGCATCATCGTCGCGATCTGCGGTGACGTGCTGCATTCGCGCGTCGCCCGCTCCAACATCCTGCTTCTGAACGCCATGGGTGCCAGGGTGCGTGTTGTCGCGCCCTCCACGCTTCTGCCGTCGGGTATCGCCCAGATGGGCGTGGAAGTCTTCCACTCGATGGAAGAGGGTCTGAAGGACGCCGATGTGGTGATGATGCTGCGCCTGCAGCGCGAGCGCATGGCCGGCTCCTTCGTGCCCTCTGTGCGCGAATACTTCCACTTCTACGGCCTCGACGCCGAAAAGCTGAAGGCGGCCAAAGAGGATGCGCTCGTCATGCATCCCGGTCCGATGAACCGCGGCGTGGAAATCGCCTCGGAAGTGGCCGACGGCCCGCAGAGCGTGATCGAAAGCCAGGTGGAAATGGGGGTTGCCGTGCGTATGGCGGTGATGGAAGCCCTGCTCGTCTCGCAGAACCAGGGACCGAGAAGCGAAGGAATGGGAGCATGAGGAAGCCGCTTGTCCTGACCGATGTCCGCATCATCGACCCGTCCCGCCGTCTTGATGAAACCGGCACGATCATCGTCGGCGCCGATGGCATGATCCTCGCGGCCGGCGCGGCGGCCCGCAACCAGGGTGTGCCTGAGGGTGCAGAGGTGAGGGATTGCCGCGGCCTTGTGGCCACCCCCGGCCTCGTCGATGCGCATGTCTTCATCGGCGAACCGGGCGCGGAACACCGCGAGACCATCGAATCGGCCAGCCGCGCCGCGGCCGCCGGCGGCGTCACCAGCGTTATCATGATGCCGGACACCGATCCTGTATTGGACGACATCGCACTGATCGAATTCGTCAAGAAGACGGCGCGCGACAAGGCCCTGGTCAACGTCCATCCGGCAGCGGCGCTGACGCGGGGCCTGAAGGGCGAGGAAATGACCGAGATCGGCATGCTGAAGGCGGCCGGTGCGGTGGCCTTCACGCAAGGCCGCCACACGCTTGCCGACACGCAGGTGCTGCGCCGCGCCATGACCTATGCCCGCGAATTCGGTGCGGTCGTATCGCTGGAAGCCCGCGATCCCTACCTTGCCGTCAACGGCGTGATGAACGAGGGCCTGTTTGCCAGCTGGCTCGGCCTCTCCGGCGCGCCGCGCGAGGCGGAACTGATCCCGCTTGAGCGCGACCTGCGCATCGCAGGCCTGACCGGCGCGCGCTACCATGCGGCAAAAATTTCCGTGCCGGAATCGGCGGAGGCGATCCGCACGGCGCGCGCCCGCGGCGCGAAGGCCACAGCGGCGATCTCGATCAATCACCTGTCGCTCAACGAGAACGACATCGGCGAATACCGTACCTTCTTCAAGCTGTCGCCCCCCCTCAGAACCGAAGACGACCGCCAGGCCATGGTCGATGCGCTGGCCGATGGCACGATCGATATCATCGTCTCCTCGCATGACCCGCAGGATGTCGATACCAAGCGCCTGCCCTTCGCCGATGCGGCCGATGGGGCGATCGGGCTCGAGACCATGCTGTCGGCGGCCCTTCGCCTCCACCATGCCGACCGCGTGCCGCTGATGCGCCTGATCGATGCCCTCTCGACCCGCCCGGCCCAAATCTTCGGCCTGGACGCCGGCACGTTGAAGCCCGGCGCACGCGCCGATATCGCGCTGATCGATCTCGACGAGCCCTGGCTGGTGTCGAAGGAGAAGATCGTCTCGCGCTCGAAGAACACCCCCTTTGACGAGGCCCGTTTCAGCGGCCGCGCCGTTGCGACCTATGTCGGCGGCCGTCTCGTCCATTCGCTCTGAGGAGAATTGCGCATGACCGACCTCTTCACCTGGGAGATCTCGCTCTCGACAGCACTGTTGGCGCTCGCCCTCGGCTACCTGCTCGGCTCGATTCCCTTCGGCCTGCTGCTGACCAAGGCAGCCGGCCTCGGCGATATCCGCTCGATCGGCTCCGGCAATATCGGCGCCACCAACGTGCTGCGCACCGGCAACAAGAAACTCGCCGCCGCAACCCTGCTGCTCGATGCCTTCAAGGCCACCGCCGGCGCCCTGCTGGCCGGCGCGCTGTGGGGGCCGGAAGCGGCGATCCTCGGCGGCTTTGCGGCCTTCATCGGCCACCTCTTTCCTGTCTGGCTCGGTTTCAAGGGTGGCAAGGGTGTGGCAACCTATATCGGCACGCTGCTCGGCGTGGCGCCGGCCATGGTGCTGGTCTTTGCCTTCGTCTGGCTGACAGTCGCCAAGCTCAGCCGCTACTCGTCGCTGTCCGCTCTGGTTGCAACGCTTGTCATTCCGGTTGCATTGTGGATAGTAGGCGAACAGAAGATCGCCCTCGTCATGGCGGTGATGACCGTGATCTCCTACTGGAAGCACAAGGCAAACATCGAGCGGCTGATCAACGGTACCGAAAGCAGGATCGGCCAGAAGGGCTAATAGGCATGGCATCCGACGGCGCAAGACGACCTGGAATTGCGCTGACGGACAAACAGAGGATCGCCTGGCTGCGGCTGATCCGCAGCGACAATGTCGGCCCCTCGACCTTTCGCGATCTCATAAACCATTTCGGCTCGGCAGAGGCCGCCCTGCAGGCCCTGCCGGAGCTTTCGCGCCGCGGCGGCGCATCCCGCAGCATCCGCATCGCCTCCGTGGACGAGGCCGAGCGGGAACTGGAGCGCGCTCGTCGCTTCGGCGCCCGCCTCGTCGGGATCGGCGAGCCGGACTATCCGCCGGCCCTTCGCCAGATCGATGGCGCCCCGCCGCTCCTCGCCATGAAGGGCGATGCTTCCGTGGCAGCCTCACCCTCCGTCGGCATCGTCGGCTCGCGCAATGCCTCGATCAGCGGCGCCAAATTTGCGGCGATGCTGGCCCGCGATTGCGGCCGCGCTGGCTATAGCATCACCTCGGGCCTTGCGCGCGGCATCGATACCGCCGCCCACCGGGCAAGCCTGGAAACCGGGACGATCGCCGTGCTGGCGGGCGGGCTCGACCAGCCCTATCCGCCAGAGAACGTGCCGCTGCTGGACGAGATCACCGGTGGTCATGGCCTGTCAGTCAGCGAAATGCCGTTTGGCTGGGAACCGCGAGCCCGCGACTTTCCCCGCCGCAACCGGCTGATTGCCGGCATCTCGCTTGGCGTGGTCGTGGTGGAGGCAGCGGCACGCTCCGGTTCACTGATCACAGCCCGCCTCGCCGGTGATTTCGGCCGACTGGTCTTTGCCGTACCCGGCTCCCCGCTCGATCCGCGCTGCGAGGGCACCAACGGGTTGCTGAAGCAGGGCGCGACCGTAACGACCAGCGCCGGCGACGTGCTGGAAGCGCTGGCGCCGCTCAGCCAGCTCGAACTCCTGGCGAACCGGGTGATCGACGAACCCGGCGCCGAACGATCGACAGACCAGATGATGCCGCCCGACGACAGCGACCGGCAGCGCATCGCCGGCGCGCTGGGGCCGACGCCCGTCGAAATCGACGACATCATACGCCACACCGGGCTGCCTGCCTCCACGGTCTACCTGGTGCTGCTAGAGCTCGATCTGGCCGGCCGCCTACACCGGCATGTCGGGGGACTTGTCTCCCTGTCGATGGTCGATTGAGCGGCGCCGACGACCGGACTGCAGGTCGTTGGCTTCCACATAGGCCATCTCGATCAGATAGCAGAGCATCTCCGCTCCCTGCCGATCGGCCACAACCCGCAACTCGGCCAGCATCTGGCAGATGTAGGCGATGGTTTCGTCACTGTCATTCCGTCCTGTTCTGCCGCGACTGTTAGTCATTGTTCCACTCACGATGCGCCAAAAATTCTCTCTATGCGTGCAATATATGCGACATGCTCGCAAATCTACACACACCATTAAAAATTGCAACCAATCATTAATCTTCCTTTGGTTGCAATCATCGGTCGAGAAAATGCGGCCACCCTCTTGACCGCAGGCAAAAGGCCCTCCATGTCGGGAGGTCAGTTTCCCGGCACGGGTTTCCCGGCGAACACCCACCATACGCCGTTTCAGAGAACAGAGATGAATGTTGTAGTTGTAGAATCTCCTGCCAAGGCCAAGACGATCAACAAATATCTTGGCTCCGGCTACAAGGTTCTCGCTTCCTTTGGCCACGTGCGCGACCTGCCGGCCAAGGACGGCTCGGTGCTGCCCGACCAGGACTTCGAAATGTCCTGGGAGGTCGACAGCGCCTCGGCCAAGCGCATGAAAGACATTGCCGATGCCGTCAAGGGCTCGGACGGCCTCTTTCTCGCAACCGACCCGGATCGCGAGGGGGAAGCCATTTCCTGGCACGTGCTGGATCTTTTGAAGAAGAAGCGGGTGATCGGCGACAAGCCGGTGAAGCGCGTGGTCTTCAATGCGATCACCAAGAAGGCGGTGCTGGATGCCATGGCCAACCCGCGCGACATCGATATCGCGCTGGTCGACGCCTATCTTGCCCGTCGCGCGCTGGATTATCTCGTCGGCTTCAACCTGTCACCTGTGCTGTGGCGCAAGCTGCCGGGCGCCCGCTCGGCCGGCCGCGTGCAGTCCGTCGCGCTCCGCCTGGTCTGCGATCGCGAGAGCGAAATCGAACGCTTCGTTCCGGAAGAATACTGGAACATCTCGGCGCTCCTCAAGACGCCGCGTGGCGACCAGTTCGAAGCAAAGCTGGTCTCGGCCGACGGAAAGCGCCTGCCGCCGCGCGGGGTCAAGAACGGCGAGGATGCCGGCCGCCTGAAGGCGCTTCTCGAAGGTGCCGCCTATACGGTCGAGTCCGTCGAGGCAAAGCCCGTCAAGCGCAATCCGGGCCCGCCCTTTACAACCTCGACCCTGCAGCAGGCCGCCTCTTCCAATCTCGGCTTTTCGGCATCGCGCACCATGCAGGTGGCGCAGAAGCTCTATGAAGGTGTCGATATCGGCGGCGAAACCGTCGGTCTCATCACCTATATGCGTACCGATGGCGTGCAGATGGCACCGGAAGCAATCGACGCAGCCCGCCGTGCCATCGGTGACCAGTTCGGCGAACGCTACCTGCCGGAAAAGGCACGCTTCTATTCCACCAAGGCCAAGAACGCCCAGGAAGCCCACGAAGCCATCCGCCCGACCGATTTCAGTCGTTCGCCGGACAAGGTGCGCCGTTTCCTCGACAGCGATCAGCTGCGCCTCTATGAACTGGTCTGGAAGCGCGGCATTGCCAGCCAGATGGCCTCCGCCGAGATGGAACGGACGACGGTGGAGATCGCCGCCGCCCATGGTTCGGATCGCGCAGGCCTGCGCGCCGTCGGTTCCGTGATCCGCTTCGACGGCTTCCTGGCAGCCTACATGGACCACCGCGAGGAGGGCGAAGGCGGAGAGGACGACGAGGACGGCCGCCTGCCGGAAATCAATGCGCGCGAAAAGCTGGACAAGGACAAGGTGAATGCGAGCCAGCATTTCACCGAGCCGCCGCCGCGCTATTCCGAAGCCTCTCTCATCAAGAAGATGGAAGAACTCGGCATCGGCCGCCCCTCCACCTATGCCGCGACGCTGAAGACGCTGAGCGACCGCGAATACATCGTCGTCGAGAAGCGCAAGCTGATCCCGCATTCGAAGGGACGCCTTGTCACGGCCTTCCTCGAGAACTTCTTCACGAAGTATGTGGAATATGATTTCACGGCCGATCTCGAGGAGAAGCTCGACCGCATTTCAGCCGGCGAACTCAACTGGAAGCAGGTTCTGCGCGATTTCTGGCAGGATTTCTTCGCCCAGATCGAAGACACCAAGGAACTGCGCGTCACCAACGTGCTGGATGCGCTGAACGAGGCGCTCGCGCCACTCGTTTTCCCCAAGCGGGAGGATGGCAGCGATCCACGCATCTGTCAGGTGTGCGGCACCGGCAACCTGTCGCTGAAGCTCGGCAAATACGGCGCATTTGTCGGCTGTTCCAACTATCCGGAATGCAACTACACGCGTCAGCTGTCGTCCGACGGTGCGGAAGCGGAAGCCGCAACGCTCAACGAACCGAAGGCGCTCGGCAGCGATCCGATGACCGGCGAGGAACTGACGCTGCGCTCCGGCCGCTTCGGCCCCTATATCCAGCGCGGGGATGGCAAGGAGTCCAAGCGCGCCTCGCTGCCGCGCGGCTGGAAGCCCGAGGATATCGACCACGAGAAGGCGCTGGCGCTGATCAACCTGCCGCGCGATGTGGGCCAGCATCCGGAGACGGCCAAGATGATTTCCGCCGGCATCGGCCGCTACGGACCCTTCCTGCTGCATGACGGCACCTATGCCAATCTGGAAAGTGTCGAGGACGTGTTCTCGATCGGCCTCAACCGTGCCGTCACCGTTCTCGCGGAAAAGCAGAGCAAGGGTGGCGGGCGCGCCCGCACGGGCACCGCAGCGCTCAAGGAGCTCGGCAACCATCCGGATGGCGGCGCCATCACCGTGCGGGAAGGTCGCTATGGCCCTTACGTCAACTGGGGCAAGGTGAATGCCACCCTGCCGAAAGGCAAGGATCCGCAGAGCGTGACGGTGGAGGAGGCGCTTGCGCTTCTCACCGAAAGAGCCGGCAAGACGCCTGCCGCCAAGGGCAAGGCGGCCAAGGCCGCCCCGAAGACCAAGGCAGCCGCCTCCGATGAGGAGACGGCAAAGCCGAAGAAAAAGGCCCCCGCCAAGGCAAAGGCCCCGGTCAAGCCGAAGGCCGCGACCAAGACGAAGAAGACGGACACGTGAGCAAGACACCGCGCGAAGCCAAGCCCTCTCAACCCTTGAGCCGCAAGGCTGCCCTTCGCGCGGAACTGGCCGCATCCGGTGACAGGTCGATCATCGTGCAGGGCGTGGTTCCCCCGCGCGAGGTACTGCTGGAATTCATTGCCGACAATCCCGACCGCGCCACCAAGCGGGAAATCGCCAAGGCCTTCGGCCTGAAGGGCGACACACGCGTGGAGTTGAAGGATGTTCTGCGCGACCTTGAAGACGAGGGCCTTCTGCAGAAGAGCCGCAAGGCGCTGACGCGGCCGGGTGCGCTACCGCCGATGACGGTGCTCGACATCACCAGCCGCGGCAAGGACGGCGAACTCATCGCACGGCCGGCCGAATGGCTGGACGACCAGGGCGTGGCGCCGGCGGTGCTGATCCGCCAGTCCTCCGACAACCGCAGCAAGGCGAAAACGCCCACCGCAGGCCTTGGCGACCGGGTGCTTGCCAAGATCTTCCCCAACAAGGATCGCAAAGGCCCGGCCTATACGGCGCGTGTCGTGAAAATCATCGACAAGCACCGCAATGCTGCGCTTGGCGTCATCCGCATGATGCCGGAAGGCGGTGCACGCCTGTTGCCGATCGACCGGCGCGGCGAGGAAATGCAGATCGCGCTCAGCGATCTCGGCGAGGCAAAGGATGGCGATCTGATCGAGGCCGATGTGCTGCGCGGCAACCGTTTTGGCCTCACGCGGGCGAAGGTTCTGACGGTAGTCGGCTCGGTTGCCTCGGAAAAGGCGATCTCGATGATCGCCATCTATTCGCATGGCATCCCGCATATCTTCCCGAAACCGGTGATGGACGAGGCGGAAGAAGCGCGCCCCGCCAGTATGGCGAAACGCGAGGACTGGCGCCACGTGCCGCTCGTGACCATCGATCCCGCAGACGCCAAGGACCATGACGACGCGGTCTATGCCGAACCGGACCCCTCCCCGGACAATCCGGACGGCGTGATCGTCACGGTCGCCATTGCCGATGTGTCCTGGTATGTGCGCACCGGCGCGCCGCTCGACCGAGAGGCGCTGAAGCGCGGCAATTCCGTCTATTTCCCCGACCGCGTCGTTCCCATGTTGCCGGAACGGATCTCCAACAATCTCTGCTCGCTGCGCGAAGGCGAGGACCGGCCGGCGCTTGCCGTGCGCATGGTGTTTTCCAAGGACGGCCGCAAGGCGAGCCACACCTTCCACCGCATCATGATGAAGAGCGCGGCAAAACTCTCCTACCAGCAGGCGCAGGCTGCGATCGACGGCAAGCCGGACGACAAGACCGGCCCGCTGCTGGAGCCGATCCTGAAGCCGCTGTGGCACGCCTATGCGGTGATGAAGCGCGGTCGCGACCGTCGCCAGCCGCTCGAACTCGACATGCCCGAGCGCAAGATTCTGCTGAAGTCCGACGGCACGGTCGACAAGGTCATCATTCCTGAACGCCTCGATGCCCACAAGCTGATCGAGGAAATGATGATCCAGGCCAATGTCTGCGCGGCAGAAACGCTGGAAAAGAAGCGCCAGCCGCTGATCTACCGCGTCCATGATGCGCCCTCGCTCGCCAAGCAGGAGGTGCTGCGGGAGTTCCTGGCGACACTCGGCATCTCCATGGCCAAGGGCGGCCAGATGCGTGCCAATTCCTTCAACGGGATTCTGGCGCGCGCCGAGGACACGCCGCACCAGGTGATGGTCAACGAAATGGTGCTGCGCAGCCAGAGCCAGGCCGTCTACAGCCCGGAAAACATCGGCCATTTCGGCCTCAACCTGATGAAATACGCGCATTTCACCTCGCCGATCCGCCGCTATGCCGACCTCATCGTGCATCGCGCGCTGGTAGGCTCGCTCGGCCTTGGCGAAGGCGGCATCACGCCGGAGGAAGAGGCACAACTCGACGACATCGCGGCGGAAATCTCCACCTTCGAACGTCGCGCGATGGCGGCCGAGCGTGATACGATCAACCGCCTGATCGCCCATCATCTGGCTGAACGGGTGGGCCAGGAATTCGAGGGGCGCGTTTCCGGCGTCACCAAGGCGGGACTTTTTGTCACGCTTCCAACCTATGGCGCCGACGGTTTCGTGCCCATATCTACCATTGGTAATGATTACTTCCACTATGACGAAAGCCGGCAGGCGCTGATCGGCGACAAGACCGGCCTCGGTTATCAGCTTGGTGACGCAGTGGATGTTAGACTGGCAGAAGCTATCCCTCTTGCCGGCGCTCTCCGTTTCGAGATGCTGAGCGAGGGCCAGAAGATGGGCGCGGCGACCCGTTCCTTCCACAAGTCGGGACGGCGTGCAGCGCGCAAACCCGGAACCCGCCCGCCACGGCGCGGCCGCTAGGAGAAAAGCGATGACAGTGTCGAGCGATCACGCCCATGCCCCGGCTCACCCCATCCGGTATGGCGGCGCCGATCGCCCGGAGCGCCCGCTCGGCCAGTCCATCCTGCGCGGTCTGAAATGCACCTGCCCGAACTGCGGCAGCGGCCGCCTGTTCAAGAGCTTCCTGAAGCCGGTCGACCGCTGTGCGGCCTGTGGCGAGGAAATGTTTCACCACCGCGCCGATGACCTTCCGCCCTATCTGGTCATCTTCGTGATCGGTCACGTCACGGTCGGCGGCTTCATGATGACCGACATGGTGTGGCACCTGTCGATGTGGACGCATCTCGCCATCTGGACCCCCATCACCATCCTGACGGCGCTCGCCTCCATGCAGCCCATCAAGGGCGGCGTGATCGGCCTGCAATGGGCGCTGAGAATGCATGGCTTCGGCAATGAGGACGAGAGCATCGATCCCGGCCGCGGCGGCCACGGCGCATGATCGGACCGACGGCATGACCCGCACGTCCCGCGCATCGGCGCAGGCTGCCATGTCCACCGTGGCCGCCCCGGCTGCCGCGAGACTGCGTCCGCGTGCCTCCGCCTCGCTGATCCTGATCGACCGCAGCGGCGCAAGCCATCGCATCCTTGTCGGCCGGCGCGGCAGCGCCCACGTCTTCATGCCGGATCTCTATGTGGTGCCCGGCGGCCGGCGCGATCCACGCGACCATGCCCTGCCCTTCGCCCAGGACCTGCATCCTCTGGTGCTCGACCGGCTCAAGCAGAACGGTCGCCGCCCCCTTTCCGAGGCAAGCGCCCGCGCACTGGCCCTTGCAGCCGCCCGCGAGCTTTGCGAGGAAACGGGTCTGCACCTTTCCACCATGCCGGATATGGCACCGGACCTCTCCTGCCTGCGCTATATCGCGCGCGCGGTGACGCCGCCCGGTGCGTCGCGCCGCTTCGACAATCGCTTTTTCGCCGCCTTTACCGATGAAGCCGGCATCGAGGCGCAGCACCCGACGGAAAGTGCCGAGCTGTCCGACCTGCACTGGCTGTCTCTCGACGCGCTGGAGGCGGTCAAAATGCCGGAGATCGTCCTCGCCGTGCTCGATGACTTAAAAAAATCACTTGAGTCGAACCGTTCTTTGCCGTTTGGAAGCGATGTATGGGTGTACACCAATCGTAACGGCATGTTTCTGCGTCATCGGCTGTAAAGAAAAATGGATTCCTACACGAAGGATCGTAAGATGTCCCAATCGACGGGCGGCAATATGGGCCACCCCGAAGAAATCCATTGGCCGTCGCTGGTCGCTGCCATTTCTGCCATCAGTGCAGTCGGCATTGCCATCGGCCTCGGCCTGCCTCTGCTCAGCATCATTCTGGAAAAGCGCGGCATCTCGTCGACCCTGATCGGCCTCAACTCAGCCATGGCCGGCGTTGCCGCCATGATCGCGGCGCCGATCAGCACCCGGCTTGCCCATGATTTCGGCGTGGCCCGCACCATGCTGTGGGCGGTCCTGATCTCCGCTGTGAGCGCGCTCGGCTTTTATTATGCGGAAGCCTTCTGGATGTGGTTTCCGCTTCGCCTGACCTTCCACGGCGCCACCACGACGCTGTTCATTCTCTCGGAGTTCTGGATCAATGCCGCAGCCCCTCCGCGCCGCCGCGGGCTGGTGCTCGGCATCTATGCCACTGTGCTGGCCGTCGGCTTTGCCATCGGCCCCCTGATCTTCTCGGCGATCGGCAGCGAGGGCATCCTGCCCTTCATCATCGGCGCCTGCGCCATTCTCGTTGCCTTCGTGCCGATCTACATTGCCCGTGGCGAAAGCCCGGTGCTGGAAGAAAAGCCGCAGAAGCACTTCATGCGCTATGTCTTCCTGGTGCCCACCGCGACGGCTGCCGTCTTCGTCTTCGGCGCCGTGGAAGCCGGCGGCCTGTCGCTCTTTCCGGTCTATGCCAATCGCTCAGGCCTGCCGGAAGCGAATGCCGCGCTGCTGCTGACGGTGATGGGTATCGGCAACATGGTGTTCCAGATCCCGTTCGGCATGATTTCCGACCGGTTGAAGGACCGTCGCCCGATGCTGTTCCTGATGGCGATTGCCGGCCTGATGGGGGCGCTGGCTCTGCCCTTCCTCATCCATCACTGGTGGCTGATGGCCGGTCTGCTGCTCGTCTGGGGCGGCTGCGTCTCCGGTCTTTACACGGTTGGCCTTGCCCATCTCGGTTCGCGACTCACCGGATCGGACCTTGTTGCCGCCAACGCAGCCTTCGTCTTCTGTTATGCCGTTGGCACCGTGACCGGTCCGCAGGCGATCGGTGCGGCCATCGACATCAGTGGAAACAACGGCTTTGCCTGGGCTCTGGCAGGCTTCTTCGGGCTTTATGTGCTGATATCCATCTGCCGACTGCTTTTCGGCAGAGAACGGGCTTGACTTTTCGGGCGCGATTTGTAGTTTCGCGCCAGATTTCGCCGTGGACCGCTCAGGCGTCCGCGGCTTGATTTTTATTCAGAGGCAGGAAGACCATGGCGAAAGCTACGACCATCAAAATCAAGCTGCTGTCGACGGCCGATACCGGTTTCTTCTACGTCACGACGAAGAACAGCCGTACGATGACGGACAAGATGACCAAGACCAAGTATGACCCGGTCGTCAAGAAGCACGTTGAGTTCAAGGAAACCAAGATCAAGTAAGCTTGATCAGTTTCTTCTCTTCAAAAAGGCGCGGCGCTCCGGCTCCGCGCCTTTTTCATTGTCGGCATCCAGCGGCAGGACCTGCCGTGATATGGCGGCGTCCGTTGCCCCCGCGACCAGCACGACGGCATGATATCGCCGGCCCCTTTCCGCCGCACCTGAATGAATAGAACAGACACGGGCACCTTCGCCGCGAGATCACGGGTCTTCGCGTAAGGCCCAAGCACGATGCACTGTCAGACGATGGCTATGATCAGTATTGGCGGGGAAATAGCTTAAGGGGGCCGGTCGGCGCGCAAGCGGCACGAGGAACCGCGTGATATGCGAACCGACCGACCGACCCCACGACCCAGGAGATGCGGCGGACCTGAGCATCATGGGGTATCTGAGTTCCCGAAGGGAACAAGCTGCCTTGGTGCTAAACTTGCGTAATTTAGAACGAAAATCAACCTATTCTTAACCTGCACACATTTTTCCCCAGGACATGGTTAAAAACAGGGCGCCGATTGCTATATCCACTGGGAATTAAGGCAAGTAATATTGCACACCAACTTTGCGACGAGTCAATCCGGCAAAAGCTGAGTGTTTTTTGGACAATGTGCCGCAAAGCAAGACGCTTTGTGAATCAGGCTTTTGTCAAAGCCATACGAAATTTCGGATAGTGCAGTGTAATTTCCAGGCTTCGTCTAACTTTTGGCAAAGCTTGCCGGCCGCCGAACGGGGGCAGGCGTGAGAGCAGTTCTATCGGTTTTTTCAATAAAAGCGCGAATCATCATGCTGCAGAGGCGACGACTCGGTTTCGTCCTGCGAGCTTTGCGGCGTAGAGCGCGCGATCGGCCTGCTTGAGCAAATGTTCGGGCGTATCGATACCGCTGGCGTTGCTGGCAATTCCAATGGAGGCGGTGATCGACAGCCGCTGCGTCCCCTGATTCAGGACGAAGGGCTCCCCTTCGATGATGGCGCGCAGTCGCTCGGCGATGGCGGCAGCCGCCGCCGCATCGGTATCCGGCATGACCACGACGAATTCCTCGCCACCGTAACGGCAGGCAAGATCCGCCCCCCGCACGGTGGAGCGGATGCGGCGGGCAAATTCGCGCAACACCTCATCACCTGCATCGTGACCATAGGTATCGTTGACCTGCTTGAAGCGGTCGATATCGGTCATGCAGACGGAGAGCGGCCGCATGCGGCTGGCTGCACGGTTGAACAGCGTCTTCAGGTGACTGTCGAGAGAGCGACGGTTGCTGAGGCCTGTCAGCCCGTCTGTCACGGCAAGCTCGATGGTCTGGCTGAGGCTCGCCCGCAGGCGATCGTTGTAGCGCTTGCGCTTGATCTGGGTCAGCGTTCGGGCGACCAGTTCATTCGGATCGACCGGACGCATGATGTAGTCGTTGACGCCGAGGTCCAGCGCGCGGATCACCATGTCCTCGTCACCCGTATCGGTCACCAGCAGCAGCGGCAGGAAGCGGGTGCGCTCCAGCAGCCGAAGCTGCGCACACAGCCGCAGAGGATCGTATTCGTCGCCCGCCGCATTGACGATCACGAGATCGACCGGGCTCTCCGCCGCCTGAAACAGTGCAGCCTGGGGGTCCGACAGGGCATCCACCTCCGCAACCGGCTTCAGCGTCCGGACAATGCGCTCCTGCGAGGCGGCACGGTTGTCGACCAGAAGCACCCTCCCCGGCCCGTCCATCAGATCCAGGCGGAAGGCATCGTCGACACCGATCTTGCGGGCGGTCTCGGCACGGATACGCAATTCGTCGCTCAGCGTCTTCAGCCGCACGAGGCTTTTCACGCGCGAGACGAGCTGCAGATCATTCACGGGCTTGGTCAGAAAATCGTCGGCACCGGCCTTGAGCCCCTGTACGCGGTCGGCCGGCTGATCGAGCGCGGTCACCATGACGACGGGGATATGGGCCGACTGCGGATCGGCCTTCAGCCGCGCACAGACCTCGAATCCATCCATGCCGGGCATCATGACGTCGAGAAGGATGATATCGACGGGGGTGCTGGCGACGATGTCGAGCGCTTGGGGACCGCTTGAGGCGGACAGCACCTCGAAATATTCGGCAATCAGCCTGGCTTCCAGCAACGTCACATTGGCCGGAACATCGTCAACAACCAGGATCCGTGCCGTCATTACCCTTGTCCCGCGTCAGGCATCACCAAGATAGGTCTTGATGGTCTCGATAAACTTCGGCACGGAAATCGGCTTGGAAACGTAGGCCTCGCAACCGCCCTGGCGAATGCGCTCCTCATCTCCCTTCATCGCAAAGGCGGTAACGGCGATGACCGGGATGACGTGCAACTCGTCATCTTCCTTCAGCCATTTCGTCACCTCCAGCCCAGAAACCTCCGGCAGCTGGATGTCCATCAGGATGAGGTCCGGCTTGTGCTTGCGGGCAAGATCTAGCGCTTCCATGCCATTGCGCGTCTGGATCGTTGCATAACCCGAGGCCTCGATCAGGTCGCGGAAGAGCTTCATGTTGAGCTCGTTGTCTTCGACAATCATGACCCTCTTGGGCATAACATCATCCCCAAATCCTGCCTTGCAAGCGTATCCTTTGAAGATAAGCTCGCCTGCGGCCGATTCCATTCATTCGGTTCAAACAGTCTAAAGCCATAAGGTTGAAGAAAAGGTAATTTGTTGCAGCATGTCGCGCGGGATCGGAAAAACATCATCGCTTGCCTCGGCGGAAGAAACGGCAACCGCGATTCTGCAATGGCTTGCGGAGGAACCGGACATGCTCGGTCGTTTTCTGTCCCTGTCGGGCGTGCAGGTGGAACAGCTGCGCGGTGCGATCGGCGATCCCGGCTTTCTCGCCGGCATGATCGACTTCGTGATGGGGCATGAGCCGACCCTGATGGCATTTTGTGCCGCGCGGGACTGGAAGCCGGAGGCCGTGGTGGCCGCCTGGCACCACTATTCGGGGCCGGGCCTCGATTCGGGAGACCACGGATGAGCGAGATCGTTGACCTCGCGCATGTCCGCCTCGGCGACCGGCCGCTCGCCGTCTGCGATGTCGATGACGTCGTGCTCGAATTCCTGCACCCCTTCGAGCGGTTTCTCGACAGTCTCGGCCACCGGCTCCTTCCCCGCTCCTACCGGCTGCATGGCAATATCGTCTCCGCGCGCGACGAGGTGCCGGTGGACGACGCGCTGGTCAGCCAGCTGGTGCTCGACTTCTTCGAGGCGCAGGAGGACTGGCAGACACCGTTTGGCGATGCGGTTTCCACCCTGAAACGGATTGGCGAAAGCGCCGACGTGGTGTTCCTTACCGCCATGCCACCGCGCTACACGCTGATGCGCCGCCGCCTGCTCGACCGGCTGGACCTCACCTTCCCGCTGCTCGCCACCGAAAGCCCGAAGGGGCCGGTGGTGCGTCAGATGCATGGGGCACGCCCGCTGCCGCTCGCCTTCATCGACGACATGGCGCACAATCACGTCTCGGTGGCCGAAAGCGTGCCGCAGTGCCTTCTCGTCCATCTGATGCCGGAAAGCGAGATGCATCGCCATGCGCCGAAGCCCGGCCCGCATGTGGTACAGGCCCGCGACTGGCGCGATGCCGAAGCGCATCTGCTGAAGCATTTTTCCAACCACTGACGTCTGGGACTTTTTGTCTGCGTCACGACGTCCACAGTTGCGCAGGCCGTCGCCACGCGCACCCCTTGTGCAGCATTGGCAAGGGGATTAAGGTCGCCATGTTCAACCTTTGTTCCGGACATGACGCAGCCTTTTGCCCTCGATCCCGGCTTTTGTCGCGACTGCCTGACCGGGCAACCGGACGGAAGGCGGCGGTGCCGTGCCTGCGGCAGCCCGCGCCTCGTCTACCACCCGGAACTCTATGATCTCACCATCGCCCATATCGATTGCGATGCCTTCTACGCCTCCGTCGAGAAGCGCGACAATCCGGAACTGGCCGACAAGCCGGTGATCATCGGCGGCGGCAAGCGCGGCGTCGTCTCGACGGCCTGCTACATCGCACGCATCAGCGGGGTGCGCTCGGCCATGCCGATGTTCAAGGCGCTGGAGGCCTGTCCCGATGCCGTGGTCATTCCCCCGAACATGGAGAAATATGCGACAGTCGGCCGGCAGGTGCGCACGCTCTTCCAGGAACTGACGCCGCTCGTCCAGCCGCTGTCCATCGACGAGGCCTTCCTCGATCTCTCCGGCACCGAACGGCTGCACCACGATCCGCCGGCGCGTATCCTGGCAAGGCTGGTGCGGCGCGTGGAAAGCGAAATCGGCATCACGCTCTCGGTCGGCCTGTCCTACTGCAAGTTCCTCGCCAAGGTGGCGTCCGACCTGCAGAAGCCGCGCGGCTTTTCGGTGATTGGCCGGGAGGAAGCGGTGGCATTCCTCGCGCCGCGCCCGGTCACCACCATCTGGGGCGTCGGAAAGGCGTTTGCGGCGACGCTGGAAGCGGATGGCATCCGCACCATCGGCCAGCTGCAGACCATGGCGGAAAGCGATCTGATGCGCCGATATGGCACCATGGGGCAGCGCCTGTTCCGGCTGGCGCGCGGCATCGATGACCGTACGGTGCATCCCAACGAACCGGCGAAAAGTGTTTCCGCCGAAACCACCTTCTTCGAGGATATCGCGCGCTACGAGGATCTGGTGCCGGTGCTGCGGCGCCTTTCCGAAAAGGTCTCCAGCCGCCTCAAGAAGCAGCAGGTCGCCGGTGAGACGGTGGTGCTGAAGCTGAAGACCGCCGATTTCCGCAGCCGTACCCGCAACCGGCGGCTGGAGGATCCGACCCAGCTCGCCGACCGCATTTTCCGCACCGGCCTGTCGCTGCTGGAACGGGAAACCGACGGCACGAAATTCCGCCTGATCGGCATCGGCGTGACCGATCTCACCGACCCGGATCGGGCCGACCCGCCCGATCTCGTCGACCGGCAGGCCGGTCGCCGGGCGGCCGCCGAGGCGGCCATGGACAAGCTGCGCGACAAGTTCGGCAAGGCCTCCGTGGAAACCGGCTACACATTTGGCGCACGCAAGCCGTAGCGGGTAACTTCCGGCTCGCGGCGGGCCGGACGGAAGCGGCCCGGCGATGGTCGAGCACGAGCGATCGCACTCTCCCTCCGCTTCGCTGTCGGCGTCGGGACGCGGGCTGCAATGCGCGGCCTTTGCCTTTCGTGAAACACGGAACGGGATGAGGCGGGCGCAGGAAACCCTTCCTTAAACATGATCCTTTATCATGGTTCTTTCCCGAAATGTGTCTGCCGTGCCATGCCCCCTCTCCTCCTTGCCCGCCTGCTGCTTCTTGCCACTGTCGCCCTGCCCTCGGTGGCGGGCGCCGCTGATGCGCGAACGCTGCAGATCGTCGTATCCCGCCAGACCCAGTCGCTGGCCGTCTATGAGGATGGCGCGGTGGTGGCAACCTCGCGTGTTTCCACCGGCAAGGCCGGCCATGAGACGCCGACCGGCATCTTTTCGGTGCTGCAGAAGGCGCGGCACCACAAGTCGAACATCTATTCCGACGCACCGATGCCCTGGATGCAGCGCCTCACCTGGTCCGGCATTGCGCTGCACGAATCGAGCAGCGTCCCCGACTATCCGGCCTCGCATGGCTGCGTGCGGCTGCCGGCGGCGTTTGCCCGGACGCTGTACGGCATGACGGGGCTCGGCATGCATGTGGTGATCTCCGATGCGCCGGTCGCCCCGCAACCGATCCAGCATGCCACCCTGTTCCAGCCGCCGCGCAGCGCGCCGCCGCAGCCGCTGCTGTCCGATGCCCCGGAGCGTCATGCCGCGGTGACGCCGGACGGCGTTGCGGTGGACGTGGCGCTGAATGCGCCGCAGGCCTCCATCCCGGCCACAGCCCCGGGCACTGTCCCCGCCTCGGCCACCGTGACGCTGGGTGGACCGCCGATCCGCATCCTCATCACGCGGCGCACCGACCGCGACCGGATGGCCGATCTGCAGGCCATGCTGACGGATCTCGGTTTCGATGCCGGTGCCGCCGATGGCATCCTTGGTCCCGCAACGCGTCAGGCGATCGCCGGCTACAAACGCTGGAAAGGCCTGCCGCAGAAGGGGCCCCTGGTCACTCCGGCACTCATTTCAGCGCTCTATGACTCGGCCGGACGCGACATGCCGCCGGCCGGCCAGCTCCTTGTCCGGCAGAATTTTGAGGACGTGCTGTCGGAACCGGTCGCCTTCGACGCGCCGCAGATGGCGCTCGGCACGCATTTCCTGACCGCCGTGCGGGTCGATGCGGCAAGCGGTTCCGCCTCCTGGCAGGGGCTGTCGCTGCCGAACGACCTCTCCTCGGAGGAGCGCCAGCGTCTCGGTATCACCCAAGGGGCGCTGGAGGGCCCGCAGGCGCTTTCGGCCGTGCTCGACCGCATCCACGTGCCCGCAGACCTTGCGGCGCGCATCGGCGCGCTGCTGACCGCTGGCGCGTCGCTCACCATCACCGATACCGGCACCGAAAAGGAAACCACGAAGGGCACGGATTTCATCACGCTGACCCATCGCGGCCACAGCGCGCTGGAGTTCTGATCCCTTAACGAGGGCAGCAAGAAACGCCGCCCGTCCAAGCCTCAGACCAGTTCCACGTCCAGAACGCCGGGTGCGGCGCGCAGAGCCGCGGCGATCTCCGGCGAGAGGCGGAATTTCTCCGTCAGTTCCACCTCGATTTCCCGCCTGCCGTCATCCTTGATGACGATGAAGGAGACGAGGCCGTCGCCCCGGGCATTCAGATGCCGGGCAACCGTTTTCAGCGGACCGGAATCGCGCACATAGACCCGCAGCGCCTTCTGCATCTGCACCGATTTTTCTTCCAGCGACTGGACCGTCTGGATGCGAAGGCCGATGCCTTCCGGCCGCTCGTCGGCCTGCACGGTGATCACCAGCGATTTGCCTGGCTCCAGAAGGTCACGGTACTGGTTGAGCGCCTCGGAAAACAGGATCGCCTCGAACTGGCCGGTCGCATCCGAGAAGGTGACGATGCCCATCTTGTTGCCGGTGCGCGTCTTGCGCTCCTGCCTGGCCGTCACGGTTCCCGCCAGACGCCCGGCCGAGGCGCCGGCTTTCACGGCGGCGGAAAACTCGGCAAAATTCTGCACACGCATCTTGGCCAGCACATCCTTGTAGGTATCGAGCGGATGGGCCGAGAGATAGAAGCCGAGCACCTGATATTCGCGCATCAGCTTTTCCGATGCGGTCCAGGGGTCGAAGGAGGGCAGGATCAGCTTTTCAGGTCCGGCCGCAGACGAGGAGCCGAACATGTCGTGCTGGCCGCTCGTCTTGCCTTCGGCGGCGCGCTGCGCATAGCCGATGATGCGGTCGAGGCCCGTCACCAGTTCGGCGCGGTCCTTGCCGAAGCAATCGAAGGCACCGGCATAGATCAGGCTTTCCAGCACGCGGCGGTTCACCTGCTTGGGATCGATGCGCAGGCAGAAATCCTCGATGCTGGCAAAGGGCGTGTCGCCGCGCACCGAAACGATATGCTCCACCGCCGATTCGCCGACGCCCTTGATGGCGGCCAGCGAATAGAAAATGCAGTTCTCGCCGGTCTCGAACTTGCGGAACGAGGTCTGGATCGATGGCGGCACCACCTTGATGCCGAGGCGCGACGCATCCTGCCGGAAATCGTTCAGCTTCTCGGTATTGGCCATGTCGTAGGTCATCGACGCGGCGAGGAACTCGACCGGATAATGCGCCTTCATATAGGCCGTCTGGTAGGAGACGATGGCGTAAGCCGCGGCGTGGCTCTTGTTGAAGCCGTAATTGGCGAACTTTGCCAGAAGATCGAAGATCAGGTCGGCCTGCGGCTTGGACACGCCGTTCTTGATCGCGCCATCCACGAAACGGGCGCGCTGCTTGTCCATCTCCTCCTTGATCTTCTTGCCCATGGCACGGCGCAGAAGATCGGCTTCGCCGAGCGAATAGCCGGACAGGACCTGCGCGATCTGCATGACCTGTTCCTGGTAGACGATGACGCCCTGCGTTTCCTTCAGGAGGTAATCGATCTTCGGATGGATCGATTCGATCTCTTCCTCGCCATGCTTGCGGGCATTGTAGACCGGGATGTTTTCCATCGGGCCCGGGCGATAAAGCGCCACCAGCGCGATGATATCCTCGATGCAGTCCGGCTTCATGCCGAGCAGCGCCTTGCGCATGCCGACACTTTCCACCTGGAACACGCCGATGGTTTCGCCGCGCGAGAGCATCTCGTAGGTCTTGGTGTCATCGAGCGGGATCTTTGCGAGATCCACATGGATATCGCGCTTGGCGACGAAATCCACCGCCGTCTTCAGAACCGTCAGGGTCTTCAGGCCGAGGAAGTCGAACTTCACGAGACCAGCCTGTTCCACCCACTTCATGTTGAACTGGGTGACCGGCATGTCGGAGCGCGGATCGCGGTACATCGGCACAAGCTTCGACAGCGGCCGGTCGCCGATCACGATGCCGGCGGCATGCGTCGAGGCGTGGCGGTAAAGCCCCTCGATCTTCTGGGCGATATCGAGCAGGCGGGCGACGACGGGTTCCTTCTCCGCCTCCTCCTGCAGCTTCGGCTCCTCCTCGATCGCCTTGGAGAGAGGCGTGGGATTGGCCGGATTGTTCGGCACCAGCTTGCAGATCTTGTCGACCTGGCCATAGGGCATTTCCAGCACGCGGCCGACGTCGCGCAGCGCCGCACGCGCCTGCAGCGAACCGAAAGTGATGATCTGCGCCACCTGCTCGCGGCCGTATTTCTGCTGCACGTAGCGGATCACCTCTTCGCGGCGATCCTGGCAGAAGTCGATGTCGAAGTCCGGCATCGAGACGCGTTCCGGGTTGAGGAAGCGCTCGAACAGCAGCGAGAAGCGCAAGGGATCGACGTCGGTGATGGTCAGCGCATAGGCGACCAGCGAGCCGGCACCGGAACCGCGGCCGGGGCCAACCGGAATATCCTGCGTCTTCGCCCATTTGATGAAGTCCGACACGATCAGGAAGTAGCCGGGGAACTTCATGCGCTCGATGACCGACAGCTCGAAATCCAGCCGCTCGCGGTAATCCTGTTCGGTATAGCCGGCCGCCATGCCGAGTGCGGCCAGTCGCTGTTCCAGACCTTCCACCGACTGGCGGCGCAGTTCCGCCGATTCGGCACGCTCGGCCTCCTCCGCATCCTCCGTCGCGCCGGTGAAGCGCGGCAGGATGGGTTTGCGCGTCTTCAGGATGAAGGAGCAGCGCCGCGCGATCTCGACGGTGTTGTCCAGCGCCTCCGGCAGATCGGCAAACAGCTTTGCCATGTCCGCCCGGCTCTTCAGATAATGATCCGGCGTCAGGCGGAAACGGCTGTCATCGGACACGATCGCGTTGTGCGCCACCGCCATCAGCGCGTCATGCGCGTCATATTCGCCTTTCGAGGGGAAGAAGGCCTCGTTGGTGGCAACCAGCGGCAGGTCGTGGCGGTAGGCAAGCTCGATCAGCCGGCGTTCGTGGCGCCGGTCGTAGCGGCCATGCCGCTGCAACTCGACATAAAGCCGGTCGCCGAACACCGCCTTCAGCCGGAGAAGACGCTGCTCCGCCTGGGCCGCATGGCCTTCCTTCAGCAGCGGATCGATCGGCCCGGAGGCAAAGCCGGTGAGCGCGATGATGCCATCCGCGCCCCCCTCTTCCAGCCAGGACATGGCGATGTGCACCGCCTGATGACTGCCTTCACCGCCGAGATAGGCACGGCTGACGAGATCCACCAGCCGCTCGTAGCCCACCGCATTGGTGGCAAGCAGCACGAGCGCCGGCAGCTTGGCGAGACCGTTCTGGTTGCCGCGCTTTTCCTCGCCCTGATCCTCCATGTCGATGGCCATCTGGCAGCCGATGATCGGCTGGATGCCTTCATCCATGGCCTTCTGGGAAAATTCCAGGGCGACGAACAGATTGTTGGTATCGGTAATGGCAATCGCCGGCTGACCATCCGAGGCGGCCTTGCCGAGGATCTTCTTGAGCGGCAGCGCCCCTTCCAGCAGGGAGTAGGCGGAATGAACCCTCAGGTGGACGAAGTGCGGATCTGCCTCCGTCTGATCGCCCGAAACCGCCGTGTCATTTCCATCTGCCATGTCGCCGCCATCCGATTCAGAGGCAGCCATTGTCCGGTCTCGGAGGGGTGAAGTCCAGCCGAAGCTTTCCGCATCACCTTAAAATGTGGGGACACCGCCCGGCCCCATGGCCATGAGGTAAACGCAGACGCAGACGAGAAAGGTCATCATGGAGGCAAAAGCAGCCACATCGCGGAGGTAGTCAGTCATCAGCGCTCTCCTTTTCCGTTATGTTTCTACTTTGTTCCAAATATGTTCACCCGTCAACAAAAAGAACGAAGGCGGAACAAACTTGTTTAACCGGAGGTAAATGGAGGTCGTTTTGCCCGCTTTCCACAGGGACCCGAATTCTCTCCGCTGCCGGCCGATGCGCCGTGCGCAGCCGCCATTCTTCACGCGGCCGGTTTCGACCCGTGCTGTGACGCTGCATTCGGCCGGGGCGCTGAAAGCTGCCTCGTCGGGTAGTTTATATGTGACACCTCTCAGCGCCCCGTTCGGTTGTTTGTGCCCGCCGGTCGGTCCCTCTGTCTGAAAGGCCTGTGGTGCCGTTTGCCATCGCCGTTCCCGTCATCCTTCCCGTGCGGGACGGATGCGGGCGGACAACGGGCGATGCGGCCCCTGCCGGCCTTCCCCATGTGTGCCACATAAGGCACGCCCGACGCGCAGCTGGGAGCGTTGAAGGACAAGGCGCAGACGTCCGACGCGCCTTGTCCTCCACCCGGTCGCCGGAGGGGGACCCTGTTGACGGACCCGGCTCAGGCGGTTTTGCGTCTCACCCGCCTGCCCCGAACCGGCCCCGCATCGCCGGCACGCCTGCCGGTGTATCCGCTGCGGGACGAGGCGATTGTAGGCATGGATTTTGGGGGTGGGGAAATTGCGAGGGTGTTTTTTTTTGCCGGAGGCTTGGAGGCTTTGTGCGGAGGCCTGTCGGAAAGCGTGTCCAATCAATGGGTTAGGGATCTGTCGTTGGACGTTCGCGGATGGGGCTACCCCCCTCTGTCCTGCCGGACATCTCCCCCTCAAGGGGGGAGATCGGCAGAACGGTCGGCCGCTCGCAGGACAGAGAGCTCGGAGCGGTTTCTTCGATTGCGACGGTCATGGGGCGGGAAGCCGGCGCAGCGATGCGGCCTCCCCTCCGTGGGGCGATTACCCCCGCAGGGCAGAGGGGCTGGCGGGGGAAGCACGGGGTCATGGATCCTCGGGTCAAGCCCAAGGATGACGGTCTCTGTGGAGCTGCGGGTGACGCAAGAGACGCCGCTGTCTGCTACAGTGTTCATGCTCGGATGATACGCGGGCACCGCCCTTGGAACATACCGAAGACAAGCCTGATGCTCCTGTTCGCGCGGCAGCGGCGCCAGGCCGCCCTCGCTGCTCCTCCTCGATGCCTCGCCGGCGCTAGGGCTGCACCATGCCGGGCGGGGTCAACACATGCACCAGCAGGAAGCCCGCCATGCCGAGCGCGAGCATCAGGAGGATGATGTCCGTGGCGCGCAGGACGAGCGGCGGACGGCGGGCGGGCGCGGCGGGCAGCGGGCGCGCATGGCCTTTGCGTATGCGGCGCATCAGTCGGACCTCCGCAGCAGCGGGCGGCGAAGCAGGTCGGGCGGCACGCCATCGACGATCTCGCCCTCGATGTCGAGGCTTTGCTGCTCCGGCAGGCAGCAGACGGAACAGGGCGCACCATCGCTTTCATACATCGCCGCATGCACGGCAGACGCCCGGTCGGCAAAGATGCCGCCGACGGTGCCGCGCCCGTCGCAGACCAGCCAGCGGCCGCGTTTGTCCCGGCCGATCCACAGGCGCACGGAGGGATAACCGAGACGGTACGGAAGCTTCACCCGCATGGCAGCCTCCCTCACAGCACGGCAAAGCCGGTCATGCCGGCGAGAAGCAGAGCAATAAGGCCGAACAGACCGGACAGGCGCAACGCCACGGCAAAATCCGGCTGGGACCGCGCGAGGGGTGGAAGCCCCCTTGCCCGCTGATCCCGCGCCCCGGAGAAGGATGAGCGGGCCATGCCCGCAAACCGGCTTATCATTGAACGAACTCCCCTGAACATGCCGTTGCCAGCAACGACATCACCAATGCCGCAAGGTTAGGCCGATGCAGATCAGGTTTCGATTGGGGAGCGTGCCCGCGGGCATCAGGAAAACATCAGGACGGAGCGGCGGCCAGTGGGCAGTGGGCAGTGGGCAGTGGGCAGTGGAAGGCTCGCATTGCAGTCTGGCAGGCGGTGTTTTCCGGTGCGACAGGCCGATTTCCGAGGCAAGACAGACGGGTGGCAGAGGGCACACGCATCGGGGAGGCCAGTGCTTTGCGTTCCGGGGCGGAGGGCCGGCCGAAGACAGTCAGGCGCGGACATCATCCAGCCGTTTACATCCGCCGGCGCCTCGCCTACTGGAACCCGGCACATCACAGGCGGAAGGCACACCCATGCTGATCAAGCAGAGCGACTATCACCGGATCTACAAGGTCATCCACAGCCTGCTTGTGGCGCAGAAGGCCGATCCCGCCACCGCCTCGATGTATTTTGCGAGCTTCGGCGCCTTCATCCTGAAGCATCACTTCAAGCTGCAGGCGGTGCCGAAGGGCGGGCTGGCGGCCTATAATCTGGGTGGCACCATCGTGCTGTTTGCCGATCACCGCGACGACGGCTATGTGACCGGCGCGGGCGAAACCTTCCACTGCTGGGTGGAAGCAGAGGGTTTCGTCCTCGACTTCATGGCGCCGGCCTTTCCGCAGGCGGTGAAGACGGCCGAGGTGCCGGCCCGCATGTTCCAGAAGCCGGTCAGCGCCATGGCCGCCTCGATCAACGATCTCGGGCAATCCGGCGACTTCTTCCTTCATGCCGAGCCGGAAGCGATGGCCCGGCGCTTTGCCGACTGGCGGGGCCAGGGCCTGATCGGCGACCTTGCCAGCATTGCCAGCCAGTGGTTCCGCAAGGCGCCGAAGCAGATGCAGCCGGCGCTCTCGCTGCGCGACCCGGCGGGCGCCGAGCGCGCCATTCCGCTCTCCGGCAATGCGTTGTCCGGCAGCTGGTAGGCGGAGATTTCGCGGGGCGAGCAAGGCCCCCTCATCCGTCCTTCGGGCACCTTCTCCCCACAGGGGAGAAGGGAGAAGCCACAACCGTGGCAGTCTTGGGAAAAGCGGTAGGCTTAACGAAGAATCCCCTCCCCCCTCGGGGAGAGGGTTAGGGTGGGGGAGCCCCGCGAACGCCTTCAGCAGACTGCATGGAGGCCCCTGCCCCGAGATCCATCCATCACGAAAGCCGGGGCGCGAAAGAATCAGAACTCGCGGATCTTGCCGCCCTCGATCGTGACACGGCGGTCCATGCGATCGGCGAGATCGTGGTTGTGGGTTGCGATCAGCGCCGCAAGCCCGGACTGGCGGACCAGGGCCTCCAGCGCCTCGAATACATAGGATGCGGTTTCCGGATCGAGATTGCCGGTCGGTTCGTCGGCGAGAAGCAGGAGCGGCGCATTGGCAACGGCACGCGCAATGGCCACGCGCTGCTGTTCGCCGCCGGAAAGCTCGGCCGGACGATGACCGGCACGGTGGCCGATGCGCATGTAATCCAGCAGTTGCGCGGCGCGCTCGGCAGCTTCCTTCTTGGGAAGGCCGGCGATCATCTGCGGCATCATGATGTTTTCGAGCGCCGAAAACTCCGGCAGCAGATGATGGAACTGGTAGACGAAGCCGATATCGGTGCGGCGAATGGCAGTGCGGCGCTCGTCGGGCAGGCCGTTGCTCGGCTCGCCATTGATGTAGATCTCGCCGGCATCGGGATGTTCCAGCAGGCCTGCAAGATGCAGGAGCGTCGACTTGCCGGTGCCGGAGGGCGCCACGAGCGCAACGACCTCGCCGGAATTCAGCTCGAAATTGGCACCCTTCAGGATCGACAGCACCGTATCGCCCTGGCCGTAATGGCGGTCGACACCGGTGAGTTTCAAGACGGTTTTGCGGGGCATGGGCTGTACGCAGTCCTATTCGTAACGCAGCGCCTGCACCGGATCGAGCCGGGAGGCCCGCCAGGCCGGAAAGATGGTCGCGAGGAAGGACAGCGTCAGCGCCATCACGACGACCGACACGGTTTCACCAAAGCTCATCTCCGCCGGCAGCTGGCTGAGGAAATAAAGCTCCGGGTCGAACAGCACCGTGCCCGAAACCCAGGAGAAGAACTGGCGGATCGATTCGATGTTGAGACAGACGACGACGCCGAGAGCCACGCCGGCAATGGTGCCGACAATGCCGATGGCAGCCCCCGTCATGAAGAAGATGCGCATGATCGAGCCGGAGGACGCTCCCATGGTCCGCAGGATGGCGATGTCGCTGCCCTTGTCCTTCACCAGCATGATGAGGCCGGAGATGATGTTGAGCGCCGCAACGAGCACGATCAGGGTCAGGATCATGAACATCACGTTGCGCTCCACCTGCAGGGCGGAGAAGAAGGTCTGGTTGCGCTGGCGCCAGTCGGTGATGAAGATCTGCCGGCCGGCCGCCGCCTCGATCTTCGGCCGCAATTGGTCGACGAGATCGGGATTGGCGAGGAACAGCTCGATCGACTGCACGATGCCGTCGGCATTGAAATAGGCCTGCGCCTCGGCAAGCGGCATGTAGATGATCGAGGCATCATATTCCGACATGCCGATCTCGAAGATGCCGGAGATCGTGTAGGACTTCACCCGCGGGCTGACCCCCATCGGCGTGACATCGCCTTCCGGCGAGACCAGCGTGATGCGGTCGCCGGCGCCGAGCCCGAGCGAGGCCGCCAGCCGCGAGCCGACGAGAACGCCGTCGCCGGTCGCAAAGCCGGTGAGATTGCCGGAGCGGATATTGCCGGAGACGGCCTTCAGCTTTTCCAGATCCTCGGCGCGGATGCCGCGCACCAGCGCCCCGGAGCCGGCGCTCTGCTTGCCGGAGGCAAGCGCCTGGCCCTCCACCAGCGGCAACGCCATGGTGACGCCGGGCACGGCGGAAAATTTCTGCGCGAGCTGCGCATAATCGTTGAGCGGCTGATCGACCGGCTGGATGATCATGTGGCCGTTGATGCCGAGGATGCGGGAGATCAGCTCGGTGCGGAACCCGTTCATCACCGCCATGACGATGATGAGGGTGGCAACACCCAGCATGATGCCGACGAAGGAGAAGCCGGCGATGACGGAGATGAAGGCCTCCTTGCGGCGCGAGTGCAGGTAGCGCCAGGCCACCATGCGCTCGAACACCGAAAAGGCACGGGCGGAAGGCACCGCGTCCTGCTGTTGCGTCGTAACCTTCGCAGCCTTCGCCATCGTCTCTCCCTGTGCCCGCCGCCTGCGCGGCGGGGCTTGTCCGTCGTCTTTACGCCGAAGCCGTCAGACGGTTCAGCGCCGCTTCCACCGTCATGGTTTCGCGGGCGCCCGTCTTGCGGTCCTTCACTTCCACTTCGCCGGTGGCCGCAGAGCGCGGACCGACAATCATCTGCACCGGCACGCCGATCAGGTCGGCGGTTGCGAACTTCGTGCCGGCACGATCGTCCGTGTCGTCGTAGAGCACGTCCTTGCCGGCCTTGGTGAGGCCCGCATAGAGGCTGTCGCAAACGCGGTCGCAGGCTTCATCACCGGCCTTCATGGTGATGACCATCGCATCGAAGGGGGCAACCGAGGCAGGCCAGATGATTCCATTCTCGTCATGCGATGCTTCGATGATGGCGGGAACAAGGCGCGTCGGGCCGATGCCGTAGGATCCCATGTGGACAAGATGCTCCTTGCCATCAGGCCCCTGCACCTTGGCGCCCATCGGCTCGGAATATTTCGTGCCGAAATAGAAGATGTGGCCGACCTCGATGCCACGCGCCGAGAGACGATCGGCATCGGGAATAGCGGTGAAGGCTGCCTCGTCATGCATTTCCGAGGTTGCGGCATAGACCGAGGTCCATTTGTCGAAGATCGCCTGCAGGCCGGCGACATCGTCGAAATCGGTGTTTTCCGAGGGGATCTCGAACTCGGTGAAACTCCTGTGGGAAAACACTTCCGATTCGCCCGTATCGGCCAGAATGATGAATTCATGGCTGTGATTGCCGCCGATCGGGCCGGTATCGGCGCGCATCGGGATGGCGCGCACGCCGAGCCGGGCAAAGGTGCGCAGATAGGCCACGAACATCTTGTTGTAGGAATGCAGCGCGCCTTCCTTGGTGAGATCGAACGAGTAGGCGTCCTTCATCAGGAATTCGCGCGAACGCATGGTGCCGAAGCGCGGACGGATCTCGTCGCGGAACTTCAGCTGGATGTGGTAGAGGTTGAGCGGCAGGTTCTTGTAGGACTTCACCGAGGCGCGGAAGATGTCGGTGATCATTTCCTCGTTGGTCGGGCCATAGAGCATCGGGCGCTCCTGGCGGTCCTTGATGCGCAGCATTTCCTTGCCGTAGTCGTCATAACGACCGCTTTCCTGCCACAGCTCGGCCGATTGCAGCGTCGGCATCGACAGTTCGATGGCGCCGGCGCGGTTCTGCTCCTCGCGAATGATCTTGTTGACCTTGTCGAGCACCCGCTTGCCGAGCGGCAGCCAGGAATAGATGCCCTGGCTCTGCTGGCGGATCATGCCCGCGCGCAGCATCAGGCGGTGGGAGACGATTTCCGCTTCCTTGGGATTTTCCTTGAGGATCGGCATGAAATAGCGGGACAGGCGCATCGCGGTTTCCGGGTTCTGTGCGGCCGTTGCCAACATGGCGGGAATCGGCCGGTGAAGGGCTGATATAGGGCTGGCTTCATAGCCTTTTCAGGGCCGCAAGGAAACCCGCAACCGCCGGTCGCCCACATGCCAGACGCAAGGCACGGGCGGACGAAAGGACAGCCGCATGCCGCATTCCGGAAGGCTCCGCCCCTGTTCACTGATGCAGACCCGGCAATGGTTCGGGTGCCGGACGAAGCACCCGCCCGCCCCGATTGCGCCATGTTTGTGACAAGCCCGATCTCTTTTCCGTCAACAGGAAAATTTTTACGGAAGTGTAGCAAAACTGCCAAATTTGATGGTGACAAGGCCCAAATGTTAAGCTAGTTTCGGCTCAGAAAAGAGGCAGGGAGTTCAAATTTCTGCCATTCGCGGTCAAGTCTTGGGAGGATCAGATCTTAGGCGCGCTCGCTCGCAGCCCCGGCAACGGTTAAAGGATCACGCGACACTTGAAACAAGGCTGCAAAGCCTTGTTTTTTTTTGATTCTCCGACACCCGAGCGAGCAATCGGTCAGCCCTTTTCAGGCCTCGGAAAGCCGCCCTTCCGGCGGCTCAATCGTGGCCGAAATCCGGCACGATCCGCGGCAGATTTCCGAGGCTGAGGCCGTAGCGGACGGCCAGCCAGTACCAGATGCCGTAAAGCGTCGCGGAGATTACGGTTGTCAGCAAAACCACCCGTCCGCCGCGAAAATGCACCGGCGCGCTCGCCTCCGTGCCAAGCACCACGTCATTCTCGTCCGCCTGCGTACGCAGCCCGAAGGGCAGCAGCGCAATGAAGGTGATCCACCAGACGATGAAGTAGGAGGCGAAGGTCAACATCAACGACATGCGGGCAAACTCCTCTTCCCCCGTGCGGCGCGATACCCGTCAGGCATCGGCGGCATTCATTTTCGTCCGGGACATCTTCGTCCGGGACCTCGTCCGGATCCGGACAGGTGACCGCAGTTCTCCATCCCAGGACGCATCACTCTATCTGCTCCGGCGCGATCGCAGAAGGCCGCACCCGAGGACGCAGTGTCACACCTGCTCGAGTTCCACCAGGGTGCCGTTGAAATCCTTCGGATGCAGGAACAGCACCGGCTTGCCATGCGCGCCGGTCTTCGGCTCGCCATCGCCGAGCACGCGGGCACCGGCCCCCTTCAGCCGGTCACGGGCGGCAAGGATGTCCTCCACCTCGTAGCAGACGTGATGCATGCCGCCGGCCGGGTTCTTGGCGAGGAAGGCTGCGATCGGCGAAGCGTCGCCGAGCGGCTCCAGAAGCTCCACCTTGGTGTTGGCAAGCTCGACGAAGACCACGGTGACGCCATGCTCGGGCAGCGCCTGCGCCTGCGAGACGCGGGCGCCGAGCGTATCGCGATAGGTCGCGGTGGCGGCCACAAGATCCGGCACCGCGATGGCGATATGGTTGACACGTCCGAGCATGCTACTCCTCCCTCAGATCCACCCTCTGTCCGTCGCCTCCCCAGACCCCGGCCTTACACCTTGCTGACGAACACCGTCACCACGGGCTTCTTGCCCCAGGCGGCATTGGCAGCGGCCCGCACGGCACGACGCACCGATTCCTGCAGGGCACCCAGATCCTTGCGGCGGCTGCGCGGAATGCTTTCCACGGCCCCCAGCACGGCGTCATAGAGCGTATCGGCCATGTCTTCGCCCTCTTCGTCATAATCCGGCAGGCCATAGGGCACCACGTCGGGATCGGCGAGGAAATCGAAGCGCTGGTCGAGCAGGATGTTGACCGCGACATGGCCAACATAGGCGAGCTTCTTGCGTTCGGAAATTCCCACTTCGTCGATATCGCCGATCAGCTTGCCGTCCTTGAAGATGCGCCCATGCGGCACATCCTCGACCACAGCAACCTCACCGGGCGCCAGACGCAGCATGTTGCCGTTACGGACCCGGGGAACAATCGGGATACCTGCCGCCGTCGCCAGCTCCGCCTGCGCCGTCAGATGCGCGGCCTCGCCATGCACCGGCACCAGTACTTCGGGACGGATCCACTCATACATCTTCTGCAACTCGTTGCGGCGCGGATGGCCGGACACGTGCACCAGCGCCTGACCGTCGGTGACGATCTTCACGCCCTGGTCGATCAGGCCGTTCATGATCTCCAGAATGGCCTTCTCGTTGCCGGGAATGGCACGCGAGGAAAAGACGACGATATCGCCGGCGGCGAGCGCCACATGGCGCATCTCGTCGCGGGCAAGCTTGGCCAGCGCCGCGCGCGGTTCGCCCTGGCTGCCGGTGAGGATCACCACCACCTTGTCGCGCGGGATATAGCCATATTCATCCTCGGCGATGAAGGGCTTGATGCCTTCCATCAGGCCGACATCGCGCGCCACGTTGCAGACGCGCTTCAGCGAGCTGCCGAGCAGCAGAACATCGCGGCCCGCAGCCTCGGCGGCCTGTGCGATGGAGCGGATGCGGCCGACATTGGAGGAGAAGGTGGTGATGGCCACGCGCCCTTCCGCCTGCTCGATGACCTTCCGCAGGCCTTCGGACACTTCCTGTTCGGAGGGCGACACACCCTCGCGCATGGCATTGGTGCTGTCGCACATCAACGCCAGAACGCCCTCGTCGCCGATGGCGCGGAAGCGGTTCTCGTCGGTCAGGGGCCCGAGCGAGGGATCGGCATCGATCTTCCAGTCACCGGTATGCACGACATTGCCGAGCGGCGTGCGGATGACGAGCGACATCGGCTCGGGGATGGAATGGTTGACCCCGACCGCCTCGATCTCGAAGGGACCGACGGTGATACGGTCGCCGGCCTTGAAGATGGTGATCGGGATTTCGGCGCGGGTGCCTTCATATTCCCGCTTGGCTTCCAGCATGCCTGCAGTAAAGGGCGAGGCATAGACCGGAACGTTGAGGCCCGGCCACAAATCGTTCAGCGCGCCATAATGGTCTTCATGCGCATGGGTGATGATGATCCCCTTCAGGCGATCACGCTCACGGGCCAGGAAGCGGATATCCGGCAGCACGAGATCGGCGCCCGGCAGGTCAGGCCCGGCAAAGGTGACGCCGCAATCGACCATGATCCACTGGCGCTTCGCCGCAGGCCCGTAGCCATAGAGGGCGAGATTCATACCGATCTCACCGACCCCGCCCAGCGGCAGAAATACCAGTTCGTCCTGTTTTGCCATTCACATACTCATTTCGGTTCAAAGGAATTCGGGCTTCGCCCAGGGCCGGATGTCAGAGGAAGAAGACATCGCCGGCGGCGATCGGCATGGTGCCGTGTTGTGTATCGAGTAGCAGAAGTCCCCGATCATCGATACCGGCAAAACGCCCGTCGATGGAGCGATCCGGCAGATTGACGCGGATCGGTTCGCCGATGCCACAGGCAACGGAGCGCCAGCGCTCGGTAATGGCGGCAACCGCCCGCCCCTCGTCCCACAGCACCAGCACCTCGGCCATTTCGCGATAGAGATGCGAGAACAGTTCCTCGGCGGAAATATCCGAGCCCTGCTCCTGCAGCGAGGTGACGCCGTAGGGGCCGTCCTCCGGGCGGAAGCGGATGTTGATGCCGATACCGGCAACCAGCGCACGGCGCCCCTGCGCAAGCCCCTCGCCTTCCAGCAGGATGCCGCAGGACTTCTTGCGGCCGATCAGCACATCGTTCGGCCACTTGATCTCCAGCGCCTCGGCACCCGGCGGCAGAACGGAGCGCAGCGCGCCATGCACGGCAAGCGCCACGGCGAGCGGCAGCGAACCGAGCCGTTCGGGCGGGGCGGGATCGATCAGAAGAAGGGAAGCGTAGAGATTGCCGGGCTCCGAGGCCCAGCTGCGCCCGCGACGGCCGCGGCCGGCCGTCTGGCGGGTGGCGGTGACCCAGAGATTGCCCGGGTCACCCTGCCTGGCGCGCGCCAGGCATTCGGTGTTCGTGGAGCCGACCTCGCCCAGCGCCTGATGGCGGAAGGCGTCGAGGGAGTAGCGCCCCCCTCGCGCGATCCTGCTCAAAAGAAGGCCTTGGCGGCGGCTTCCGCCGCGCTGCCGACCGGGCCGCCGAACAGCACATAGGCCGTGACGAACAGGCCGGACAGGCCGAAGACGAGACGCAGTTCGCCGGAGATGCGACCGAATTCACCGGTTGCCGCGTCGAACCACATCACCTTGATGACGCGCAGGTAGTAATAGGCACCCACGACCGAGGCGACAACGCCGATGATGGCCAGCGCATAGAGCTTGGCCTCGATGGCCGGCAGGATGACGAACCACTTGGCCCAGAAGCCTGCGAAAGGCGGGATGCCGGCCAGCGAGAACATCAGGGCCGTCATGACGAGCGCCATGAAGGGGTTGGTGGAGGACAGACCGGCGAGATCCTCGATGTTTTCCACCGCACCGCCATCCTTGCGGCGCATGGCCATGATGCAGGCAAAGGTGCCGAGCGTCATCACCATGTAGATCAGCATGTAAAGCGCGACGCCCGACACGCCGGACTGCGAACCGGAGGCAAGGCCGACCAGCGCATAGCCCATGTGACCGATCGAGGAATAGGCCATCAGTCGCTTGATGTTCTTCTGGCCGATGGCGGCGAAGGAACCGAGCAGCATCGAAGCGATCGAGATGAACACAACCACCTGCTGCCAGTCGGCGAAGACAGGCATGAAGGCTTCCGTCACGACGCGGACGAAAACGGCCATGGCGGCAACCTTCGGACCGGAGGCGAAGAAGGCGGTGACCGGGGTCGGTGCGCCCTCATAGACATCCGGCGTCCACATGTGGAACGGCACGGCCGAAATCTTGAACGCCAGGCCGGCAAGGATGAAGACGAGGCCGAAGACGACGCCGAGCGAGCGGGTTTCCGCCGTCAGCACCTGGGCGATGTTGTCGAGGCCGGTATTGCCGGTGAAGCCGTAGATCAGCGACATGCCGTAGAGCAGCATGCCGGATGACAGCGCGCCAAGCACGAAGTACTTCAGGCCCGCTTCCGTGGAGCGCAGGCTGTCACGGTTGATGGCGGCGACGACATAGAGCGCAAGCGACATCAGCTCGAGGCCGAGATAGAGCGCGATCAGGTCGTTGGCCGAGATCAGCAGCATCATGCCGAGCGTGGCGAGCAGCAGCAGGACCGGAAATTCGAAACGGTCCAGCTGTTCGGAACGCGCATTGCCGACCGTCATGACCATGGCGGTGATCGAGCCGACCAGCGCGATCACCTTCATGAAGCGGCTGAACGGATCGAGGATGAAGGCACCGCCCCAGGCTTCGCCCTGGACGGGAACGAGGACCAGCCACAGGCCGGCGGCGATCATGATCGCCACGGCCAGCCCGGTGACCGTCGGAGCCGACCGGTCGCCCGAGAAAACGCCGATCATCAAGAGCGCCAGCGCGCCGATCGCCAGGATCAGCTCGGGCGTCGAGATCTGCAGGCTCGCGAGGAGGATTTCAGCAGTCATGTCCAATCGTGTCCCGTATCAGTGCACCAGGAGTGCCAGTTTCCCGGCTGCCTGAAGGGCAGCGGAGTAGTTATTGACCAGCAAGTCTACGGAAGCGGCGGTCGCATCGAAGACCGGGGCCGGATAGACGCCGAAGAAGATGGTCAGGATGACCAGCGGATAGAGCACGATCTTCTCGCGGGTGCTGAGGTCGAGGAGGCTTTTCAGGCTTTCCTTTTCCAGCGCACCGAAGATGACCCGGCGATAAAGCCAGAGCGCATAAGATGCCGAGAGGATCACGCCCGTGGCGGCAAACAGGGCCACCCAGGTGTTGACGCGGAACACGCCGATGATCGTCAGGAACTCGCCGATGAAGCCGGAGGTGCCGGGCAGACCGACATTGGCCATGGTGAAGATCATGAAGGCCACGGCATATTTCGGCATGTTGTTGACGAGGCCGCCATAGGCCGCGATCTCGCGGGTGTGGAGACGGTCGTAGATCACGCCGACGCAGAGGAAGAGCGCGCCCGAAACGATGCCATGCGACAGCATCTGGAAGATTGCGCCCTGCACGCCCTGCTGGTTGGCGGCGAAGATGCCCATGGTGACGTAACCCATGTGGGCGACGGAGGAATAGGCGATCAGCTTCTTGATGTCGTCCTGCATCATCGCGACCAGCGAGGTGTAGATGATGGCGAGCACCGACAGGGTGAAGACGAAGGGCGCGAAGTAATCCGAGGCGAGCGGGAACATCGCAAGCGAGAAGCGGATGAACCCGTAGCCGCCGAGCTTCAGCATGACGCCGGCCAGGATGACCGAGCCCGCCGTCGGCGCCTGCACGTGCGCATCCGGAAGCCAGGTGTGGACCGGCCACATCGGCATCTTGACCGCGAAGGAGGCGAAGAAGGCAAGCCACAGCCAGGTCTGAAGACCGGCCGGGAAGCCGTATTTCAGCAGCGCCGTGATATCCGTCGTGCCGGCCTGCCAGTACATGGCCATGATGGCGACCATCATCAGCACAGAGCCAAGCAGCGTGTAGAGGAAGAACTTGTAGGAGGCGTAGACGCGATCCTTGCCGCCCCAGACGCCGATGATGATGAACATCGGCACGAGCGTGGCTTCGAAGAAGACGTAGAAGAGAACGATGTCGAGCGAGACGAAGACACCGATCATGACGACTTCCAGGAGCAGGAAGGCGATCATGTATTCCTTCAGGCGCTTCTCGACCGAATCCCAGCTGGCGAGCACGCAGAAGGGCATCAGGAAGGTCGTCAGGATCACGAAGAGCATGGAGATGCCGTCGACGCCCAGGTGATAGGCGATGCCGGTGTTCATCCATTCATGCTTTTCCACCATCTGGAAGCCGGGATTCGCATTGTCGAACCCGATCCAGATGAACAGCGACACCACGAAGGTGAAGACCGTCGTCAGCAGCGACACGTTCAGGATATTCCGGCGGCCGAAGGGGCCGTCCTCCCGCGTGAGCAGCAGAAGAACAACACCGACCAGCGGCAGGAAGGTGACCGTGGAAAGAATCGGCCAATCGGTCATCAGAAGGAACTCCCGAGCATCATCCAGGTGACGAGGGCTGCGATGCCGATCAGCATCGCAAACGCATAGTGATAGAGGTAGCCGGACTGCAGGCGCACGACACCGCGCGTGATGTCCGAGACGCGGGCGGCAATGCCGTTCGGGCCATAGGCGTCGATGACGGCGACGTCACCCTTCTTCCACAGGAACCGGCCAAGTGCCTTGGCGGAGCGGACGAAGAGGAAGTCGTAGAGCTCGTCGAAATACCACTTGTTGAGCAGGAACTGGTAGAGAACCCGGTGGTTTTCGGCGAGACGCTTCGGCGTCGACGGCGACTTGATGTACATGTACCAGGCCGTCACCAGACCGGTGATCATGGCGATGAACGGGCTCCACTTCACGAGCAGCGGCACGTGATGGAATTCGTGCAGGATCTCGTTGTGCTCGGAGGTGAAGAGCGCGCCCTTCCAGAACTCCTGATACTCCTCGCCGAAGAAATGGCCTTCGAAGACGACACCGGCAAACACGGCGCCGACAGTCAGGAAGGCGAGCGGCAGCAGCATCACCATCGGCGATTCATGCACGTGATGCATGACATCCGACGAGGCCCGCGGCTTGCCGAAGAAGGTGAGGAAGGCGAGACGCCAGGAGTAGAAGCTCGTGAAGAGAGCCGCAACGACCAGCAGGGTGAAGGCGAAGCCCGAAACCGCCGAGTGCGAGGCATAGGCCGACTCGATGATCACGTCCTTGGAGAAGAAGCCGGCAAAGCCGAACATGGTGCCGGGAATACCGACGCCGGTCAGCGCCAGGTTGCCGATCGTCATCGCCCAGAAGGTATAGGGGATGTGCTTGCGAAGGCCGCCCATGTAGCGCATGTCCTGCTCGCCATCGACGGCATGGATGACCGAGCCGGCGCCAAGGAACAGGAGCGCCTTGAAGAAGGCGTGCGTGAAGAGGTGGAAGACGGCCGCGCCATAGGCGCCGACGCCGAGCGCCACGAACATGTAGCCGAGCTGCGAGCAGGTCGAATAGGCAATCACGCGCTTGATGTCGTTCTGCACCAGACCGACGGTCGCGGCGAAGAAGGCGGTGATGGCACCGATGATCGTCACGAAGGTCAGCGCATCCGGCGACAGTTCGAAGAGCGGCGACATGCGGGCAACGAGAAAGACGCCGGCGGTGACCATGGTTGCGGCGTGAATGAGGGCCGAAACCGGGGTCGGGCCTTCCATGGCATCCGGCAGCCAGGTGTGCAGCAGGAACTGTGCCGACTTACCCATGGCGCCCATGAACAAGAGCAGGCAGACGCCGGTGATCGCATGCGCCTTGTCGAGATGCAGGCCGAACAGGTTGATCACAGCCTGATGCGCATCGGCAGCGCCCTCCGCCGGCAGATAGGTCTGGGCAGTAGCGAAGATGGTGTCGAAGTTGATCGAGCCGAACAGGACGAAGACGCCGGAAATGCCGAGCACGAAGCCGAAGTCGCCGACGCGGTTGACGATGAAGGCCTTCATCGCGGCCGCCGAGGCAGACGGCTTCTTGAACCAGAAGCCGATCAGCAGGTAGGAGGCAAGACCCACCCCTTCCCAGCCGAAGAACATCTGCGCCAGGTTGTCGGAGGTCACCAGCATCAGCATGGCGAAGGTGAACAACGACAGATAGGCGAAGAAGCGCGGCCGATGCGGGTCGTGATGCATGTAGCCGATCGAATAGAGGTGAACGAGGCAGGAGACCGAGTTCACCACGACGAACATCACCGAGGTGAGCGTGTCGATGCGGAAGGCCCATTCGAAATCGAGGCCGCCGGACTGGACCCAGCGCAGCACGCTGACCTTGATCACTTCATGACCTTCGGCGTGGCCGAGCGCCACGTTGAAGAAGACCACCCAGGACAGGACGGCCGCGACGACCATCAGGCCCGTGGTGACGTATTCGGATGCCTTGGCCCCGATCGAACGACCAAACAGGCCGGCGATCAGGAAGCCGATCAGGGGAAGAAAGACGATAGCCTTGTAGATCATGACCTGATCAGCCCTTCATCATGTTGATGTCTTCGACCGCGATGGAGCCGCGGTTGCGGTAGAAGACCACCAGAATTGCAAGACCGATCGCGGCTTCCGCCGCCGCGACGGTGAGGATGAACAGCGCAAAGACCTGACCGACGATGTCATTCAAGAAGTGCGAGAACGCCACCATGTTCAGGTTGACCGACAGCAGGATAAGCTCGATCGACATCAGGATGATGATGACGTTCTTCCGGTTCAGGAAGATGCCGAATACGCCGAGGGTGAAAAGAATGGCGCTGACGGTCAGGTAATGAGAAAGTCCGATTTCCATATTCGCTGTTCCTTGATCGCGCTCAGATGCCCTGACCGGGCTTGACCTTGACCACCTCGACAGCCGTTGCCGGCGTGCGGGCGACCTGCCTGGAAATGTCCTGGCGCTTGATGTTCTGCCGGTGACGCAGCGTCAGCACGATCGCGCCGATCATGGCCACGAGGAGGACGAGACCTGCCACCTGGAAGAAGTAGACGTAATTCGTATAGAGCAGATCGCCGAGCGCCGCCGTGTTGGTGCGGGTCGCAGGCGACGGGATCGGCGTGGTGATCGACTGCGCGGCCTGCGGCGTGATCACGCTGCCGCCGATGACGACGATCAGCTCTGCGGCGAGGATCAGACCGACCAGCGCCCCCATCGGCGCATTCTGCATGAAGCCGGAGCGCAGTTCGGCGAAATCGATGTCGAGCATCATCACGACGAAGAGGAAGAGAACCGCCACGGCGCCGATATAGACGACGAGCAGGATCATCGCGAGGAATTCAGCCCCGGTCAGCAGGAACATGCCCGCCGCGTTGAAGAACACCAGGATCAGGAACAGAACCGAGTGCACCGGGTTCCTGGCCGAGATGACCATGAACGCAGACGCCACCGCGACGAAGGCGAACAAATAGAAGAAAACAGCCTGCAAACCCATAGTGGTGCCTTTTCGTCTTCCCCGGCGGGGCCCTGCCCCTCACCGTCAAAACCCGGCGGTCGGTTTCACCGGCCAGGTGTCATGCTTGTGGTCGATCCGGCACCAGGGCGGTGCCGGCAGTGTCTTTCGATCAGCGGTACGGCGCGTCGATGGCGATGTTGCGCGCGATTTCGCGTTCCCAGCGGTCGCCATTGTCGAGCAGGCGCTGCTTGTCGAAGTAAAGCTCCTCGCGGGTCTCCGTGGAGAACTCGAAGTTCGGGCCTTCCACGATGGCATCGACCGGGCATGCTTCCTGGCAGAAGCCGCAATAGATGCACTTCACCATGTCGATGTCGTAGCGCACCGTGCGGCGGGTGCCGTCATTGCGGCGCGGGCCGGCCTCGATGGTGATGGCCTGGGCAGGACAGATGGCTTCGCACAGCTTGCAGGCAATGCAGCGCTCCTCCCCGTTCGGGTAGCGTCGCAGCGCATGTTCGCCACGGAAGCGCGGGCTGACCGGACCCTTTTCGAAGGGATAGTTGATCGTGGCCTTCTGCTTGAAGAAGTAGCGCATCGACAGGAAGAAAGCCGAGACGAACTCCTTCAGGAACAGCGAACTGACGGACTGTGCCAGACTTGCCATTGTTATTCTCCAGGTGAAGCCGGGTGGCGGCGCCGATCAGGCGCCGGCCGTCAGCTTGACAACGAATGCAGTGACGATGACCAGGACGAGCGACATCGGCAGGAAAACCTTCCAGCCCAGCCGCATCAGCTGGTCATAGCGGTAGCGCGGAACGAAGGCCTTCACCATGGCGAACATGAAGAAGACAAACATGCCCTTCAGGATGAACCAGATGATGCCCGGAACCCAGTTGAGAACCGCGATATCGAGCGGCGGCAGCCAGCCACCGAGGAACAGGATGGTGGTGAGCGCGCACATCAGGACGATGGCAGCATACTCGCCGAGCATGAACATCATGTACGGGGTGGAGCCGTATTCCACCATGAAGCCGGCGACCAGTTCCGATTCCGCTTCCGGAAGATCGAAGGGCGGACGGTTGGTTTCTGCCAGCGCCGAGATGAAGAAGATCACCATGGCCGGGAAGAGGACGAGCCAGTTCCAGTCGAGGAAGGAACTCGGCAGGCCGATCATGGTGCCGATGCCATGGTTCTGGCCAGCGACGATATCCGTGAGGTTCAGCGAGCCGACCGTCAAAAGCACGGTGACGATGATGAGGCCCATGGAAACTTCATAGGACACCATCTGTGCCGCCGAGCGCAGGGCGCCGAGGAATGGATATTTCGAGTTCGAAGCCCAGCCGCCCATGATGATGCCATAGACCTCGAGCGAGGAGATGGCGAACACATAGAGGATGCCGACATTGATGTTGGCGATCACCCAGTTCTGGTTGACCGGGATGACGGCCCAGGTGGCGAGCGCCAGCGTGACCGAGACGAGCGGCGCCAGCAGGAACACGCCCTTGTTGGAGCCCGCCGGAATGATCGGCTCCTTGAAGACGAACTTCAGAAGGTCGGCGAAGGACTGGAACAGACCCCAGGGACCGACGACGTTCGGGCCGCGGCGCAGCTGCACGGCAGCCCAGATCTTGCGGTCGGCCAGCAGGATATAGGCAATGAAGACCAGAAGGCAGACCAGCAGCAACAGGGACTGACCGATCATCACGATCGCCGGCCAGAGATAGGTCAAGAAAAAGGAGTCCATGTCAAATCAGCCTTTACTCAGCCGCAGCCTTGAAATTGTTGCGGGCCAGCGCCGAACACTCGGCCATCACGGCCGAAGCGCGTGCGATCGGGTTCGTCAGATAGAAGTCTTTGATCGGGGACGCAAACCCGGACTTTCCGAGGCTCACCGGATTTTTGGCAAGCGTTGCAATATCGTCCGCTGCACCGGCAGCGATTTCGTCCAGCTCGGCGAAATGCGGATAGGCGGCATAAAGCCTGGCGCGCAGCTGCGACAGCGAATCGAAGGGCAGCTTCTTGCCGAGCACGTCGGAGAGTGCACGCAGGATCGCCCATTCCTCGCGGGCTTCGCCCGGCGCAAAGCCGGCACGGTTGCCCATCTGGACACGGCCTTCCAGGTTGACCCAGGTGCCCGACTTCTCGGTATAGGCCGCACCCGGCAGGATGACGTCGGCATGGTGGGCGCCGGCATCGCCGTGGCTGCCGATATAGACGGTGAACTTGGCGTGCTTGGAGCCAAATTCCATTTCGTCTGCGCCGAGCAGGAACAGAACGTCCATGGCGCGCAGCATGGTGGCGGCATTGGCACCGTTCGGGCCCGGCACGAAGCCGAGATCGAGGCCGCCGACGCGCGAGGCTGCGGTGTGCAGCACGCCAAAGCCGTTCCACCCGTCGGCAACGGCGCCGACGGAAACGGCGAGGTTGGCGGCTGCGGCGAGAACGCTTGCCCCGTCATCACGGGTGACGGCACCCGAACCGACGATGATCAGCGGCTTCTTGGCGTTGCGGAGCTTTTCGACGAAACCGTTCGAACCATTGACCAGATCGGTCAGCGTATCGGTGCCGGCGCCGAGATAGTCGTAGGCATAGCGCAGTTCGGCGGCTTCGCCGATCACGCCGATCGGGAAGTTGCCACGGCGCCACCGCTTGCGAATGCGGGCGTTCAGCACGGCGGCTTCAAAGCGCGGAATGGCGCCGATCAGCAGCAGCGCATCGGCCTCTTCGATGCCCTGGATGGTGGAATTCAGGATGTAGCTGGCGCGACCGAGGGAGGGATCGAACTTCGCGCCATCCTGGCGGCAGTCCAGGTTCTGCGAACCGAGCGCGGTCAGCAGTTCCTTCAGCGCATACATTTCCTCGACGGAAGCCATGTCGCCGGCAATCGCGCCGATCTTGTCGCCCTTGGTGGCGGCAACGGCGGTCTTGATCGCGGCAAAGGCTTCACCCCAGCTTGCCGGCTGCAGGCGGCCGTCGCGGCGCACATAGGGGCGATCCAGACGCTGAGTCTTCAGGCCATCCCAGATGAAGCGGGTCTTGTCGGAGATCCACTCCTCGTTCACGGCCTCGTTGACGCGCGGCATGATGCGCATGACTTCGCGGCCCCGCGTATCGACGCGGATCGCCGAACCCACGGCATCCATCACGTCGATCGATTCGGTCTTTCCGAGTTCCCACGGACGGGCGGTGAAGGCAAAGGGCTTGGAGGTCAGCGCGCCGACCGGGCAGAGGTCGATCACGTTGCCCTGCAGTTCCGACGTCATCGCCTGTTCGAGATAGGTGGTGATCTCGGCATCCTCGCCGCGGCCGATCAGGCCCAGTTCGGAAATGCCGCCCACTTCCGTCGTGAAGCGGACGCAGCGCGTGCAGTGGATGCAGCGGTTCATCACCGTCTTGACGAGCGGGCCGATATACTTGTCTTCGACGGCGCGCTTGTTTTCCGTGTAACGGGAGGCGTCCATGCCAAACGCCATGGCCTGGTCCTGCAGGTCGCACTCGCCGCCCTGGTCGCAGATCGGGCAATCCAGCGGGTGGTTGATCAGCAGGAATTCCATCACGCCTTCGCGGGCCTTCTTGACCATCGGCGTGTTGGTGAACACTTCCGGCAGCTCGCCGTTCGGGCCACCGCGGATGTCGCGCACGCCCATGGCGCAGGAGGCCGCCGGCTTCGGCGGGCCGCCCTTCACCTCGATCAGACACATGCGGCAGTTTCCGGCCACCGACAGGCGTTCATGGAAACAGAAGCGCGGAACTTCGGCACCAGCTTCCTCGCACGCCTGCAACAGCGTGAAGTGATCCGGAACCTCGATCTCTTTGCCGTCAACCTTGAGCTTAACCATCGTCACTTACGTCCTGTTTCCAGTCCCCTGCCCTCTTGCGAAGAGAAGCCGGCGACACATTCCGTCACCGCAGCAGCGCCTTGGCCTGCGCGATCCAATCATCCTTGGCAATGCGGCCGTCGAGCCCCAGCTCCCGGTCGAAATGCTCCACGTCCTTCTCCGTCCAAGCGGCGATGGCGGCATAATGCGCCACACCCATGCCGTTCAGCAGGTCTTCCAGCTTCGGGCCGATGCCCGAGATCTTCTTCAGGTCATCCGCCTTCGCCTTGCGGGCGGCAGGCTTCGATGCCTTTGCCTTCGCAGCCGGCGCCTTCACCGGCTCCGCCACCGAGGGTGCAACCTTGCTGCGCCTGGTCGCGGCCTTGGCCGTCGCCTTCTCGGCAGGCTCGGCCGCCTTGCGGACCGGCTTGGGCGTGGCGGCCTTCGGCGTCACGACCGGCGCTTCGGCTGCGGCCACGACCGTGGCAGCCGGGGCCGATTCGGTCTTCACCTCAGGAACCGCGCTCCTGGCTTCGGCATCCTTGACTTCCGCCCCCTTCGGCTCGGCCGGCTGCGGCGCCGTATCCCTTGCGTCGGCCCGCCCAACCGCCTCCATCGAGGCCTGCATCAGGCCGAGAAAGGCGGTGGCGAACTGTGTGCCGATCGCGACACTGGCCGCCGTTGCAGCAGCCATCACTGCGACCGGATTGGCCAAAGTGCCTGCGGGAACTTCATCGGCAAAGGGCAGCGTGAAGCCGAGCGACGACGCCGGCCCCTGCTTTTCCCGATCCTTGCCGTTTGTCCCGTCCGCCATTCGTGCTTACTCCGCAGCCACCAGAACAGCGCCGTCCCTGGTCGCATTGGCCGTGTACTGGTCGATGCGCGCTTCGATTTCCGGGCGGAAGTTGCGGATCAGGCCCTGGATCGGCCAGGCAGCCGCATCACCCAGCGCGCAGATCGTGTGCCCCTCGATCTGCTTGGAGACCTGGAACAGCATGTCGATTTCGCGCTTCTGCGCCTTGCCCTGCACCATGCGCTCGAGAACGCGCATCATCCAGCCGGTGCCTTCGCGGCAGGGCGTGCACTGGCCGCAGCTCTCGTGCTTGAAGAAGGCGGCAATGCGCCAGATCGCCTTGATGATGTCGGTCGACTTGTCCATCACGATCATGCCGCCGGTGCCGAACGACGACTTCACGTCGCGCATGCCGTCGAAGTCCATGATCGCATCCTTCATGTCCTCGCCCTTGACGACCGGACAGGAAGCGCCGCCGGGGATGACGGCAAGCAGATTGTCCCAGCCGCCGCGGATGCCGCCGCAGTGATGCTCGATGATCTCGCGGAACGTCAGGCCCATCTGCTCCTCGAAGGTGCAGGGCTTGTTGACGTGACCGGAAACCATGAACAGCTTGGTGCCGACATTGTTCGGACGACCGAAGGAGGAGAACCAGGAGGCGCCGCGACGCAGGATGGTCGGGGCAACCGCAATCGATTCGACGTTGTTGACCGTGGTCGGGCAGCCGTAGAGACCCATATTTGCCGGGAACGGCGGCTTGAGGCGCGGCTGGCCCTTCTTGCCTTCGAGGCTTTCGAGCAGCGCGGTTTCCTCGCCGCAGATATAGGCGCCGGCGCCGTGATGGACGTAGACGTCGAAATCCCAGCCGGTCTTGGCGTTGCGGCCGAGCAGGCCCGCGTCATAGCATTCGTCGATTGCCGCCTGCAGCGCCTCGCGCTCGCGCATGTATTCGCCGCGCACGTAGATATAGGCGGTGTGGGCGCCCATGGCGAAACCGGCGATCACGCAGCCTTCGATCAGCGTATGCGGATCGTGGCGCATGATCTCGCGGTCCTTGCAGGTGCCGGGCTCCGACTCGTCGGCATTGACGACGAGGTAATGCGGACGGCCATCCGATTCCTTCGGCATGAAGGACCACTTGAGGCCCGTGGGGAAGCCGGCGCCGCCGCGACCGCGCAGACCGGATGCCTTCATCTCGTTGATGATCCAGTCGCGGCCCTTTTCGATGATCTCTTTGGTGCCGTCCCAGTGGCCACGGCTCATCGCGCCCTTCAGCGACTTGTCCTTGAGGCCGTAGATGTTGGTAAAGATGCGATCCTGATCTTTCAACATGATCTATTCCACCAGTCCGCGGCCACTTCCGGCCGGCTTGTCAAATGCGTGATGCGCCCGGTCTGCCGGGTGCGGCCCGGGGGAAGAAGGCGTCCCGCCCCTTCCCCGGATCTGCTTACTTCTTCGTGCCGTCGTTGGTCTCGGCGGCCTTGGCATTGGCTTCCGCCGCCGCCGGTGCCGTCGCCGGCGTCTTCACGGCCGGGTTCGTCTCTGCGGCGGTATCCTTCGGGCGCGCGGCATCGCCGGGCGGAACCGACACGGCCTCTTCGGCCGGCTTCGGATCCAGATTGGTGCGCACAGGCTTGATGTCGTCGAGCAGCGTCACCGGGCCACCTTCCGGCGCCGAGGTGTGGCGGTCGATCTGCGGGCCGGTCTTGACCTCTGCGCCCTTGCCTGCCTCGAACGCGTCGATGATCTCTTCCAGACGCTCGGGCGTCAGGTCCTCATAGGCATCCTTGAAGATGATCACCATCGGCGCGTTGACGCAGGCGCCCTGACATTCGACCTCTTCCCATGACAGCGTGCCGCTTTCGTTGCGCTCCAGGGGCTCGTGATGGATCTTGCGCTTGCAGACATCCATCAGCGCCTCGGAACCACGCAGCATGCAGGGCGTTGTGCCGCAGACCTGGATATGGGCCTTCGTGCCGATCGGCTTCAGCTGGAACTGGGTGTAGAAGGTCGCCACCTCCAGCACGCGGATATAGGGCATCGCGAGCTTCTGCGCGATGAACTCGATCGCCGCGCGGGTGACCCACCCATCCTGCTCCTGCGCACGCATGAGCAGAGGGATGACCGCCGATTGCTGGCGACCCTCGGGATATTTCCGGATCGTCGCCTCCGCCCATGCGGCGTTATCCGCAGTGAAGGCAAAGGCTGCCGGCTGGAACTGATCTTCGGCTAGTCGACGAACGGACATTCTTTCTCACGCCTTATCAATTGACAGATCCGCACCGCGTCTTCGTGACACTCACGAATTCACAGGCATAAGCTGACGTGCCCTTCTGCAGGAAAACGATGAGCTTCGTTCCATTGGGCACGGCCGCCTTGATTTCATACTCCCTGGAGAGCAGATGCGCCATGGTCTCCGATGCTCCACCGCCTTGCGTACTCGGCTCGGAGGTCTGCGCCAGCGCAGGACCCGAAACGAGCAGACCGCCAAGAAGGAGGAGCGTTCGGCCCATCAGCGGTCCACCTCTCCGAACACGATATCGATCGAGCCGAGGATGGCCGAGACGTCCGCCAGCTGGTGGCCGCGGCACAGGAAATCCATGGCCTGCAGATGCGCATAACCCGGGGCGCGGATCTTGCAGCGATACGGCTTGTTGGTGCCGTCGCCGACGAGATAGACGCCGAATTCGCCCTTCGGCGCCTCGACGGCGGCGTAGACCTCGCCTTCCGGCACGTGGAAGCCTTCGGTGTAGAGCTTGAAGTGATGGATCAGCGCTTCCATCGACCGCTTCATCTCGCCGCGCTTCGGCGGAACGATCTTGCCGTCGATCGACGACACCGGACCGGTCTTGGCGTCGGACAGCAGGCGATTGACGCACTGCTTCATGATCTTCACCGCTTCGCGCATCTCGAACATGCGGATCAGGTAGCGATCGTAGCAGTCGCCGTTCTTGCCGATCATGATGTCGAAATCGAGATCCGCATAGCACTCGTAGGGCTGCGACTTGCGCAGGTCCCACTTGGCGCCCGAACCGCGCACCATCACGCCCGAAAAGCCCCAGGCCCAGGCATCTTCCAGCTTCACCACGCCGATATCGACGTTGCGCTGCTTGAAGATACGGTTGTCAGTGATTAGCGCATCGATGTCATCGAGCGCGTTCGGGAAGGCATCGCACCACTTGCCGATATCTTCCACCAGCTCGACCGGCAGGTCCTGATGGACGCCGCCCGGACGGAAATAGGCAGCGTGCATGCGCGAGCCGGAGGCGCGCTCATAAAACACCATCAGCTTCTCGCGCTCCTCGAAGCCCCAGAGCGGCGGCGTCAGCGCGCCGACGTCCATGGCCTGCGTGGTGACGTTCAGCAGATGCGAGAGGATGCGGCCGATTTCCGAATAGAGAACGCGGATCAGCTGGCCACGGATCGGAACCGTGATGCCGAGCAGCTTTTCGACCGCCAGACAGTAGGCGTGCTCCTGGTTCATCGGCGCGACGTAATCGAGCCGGTCGAAATAGGGCAGAGCCTGCAGATAGGTCTTGCTCTCGATCAGCTTCTCGGTGCCGCGATGCAGAAGCCCGATATGCGGGTCCACGCGCTCGACGATCTCGCCGTCCAGCTCAAGAACAAGCCGCAACACGCCGTGAGCCGCAGGATGCTGCGGCCCGAAGTTGATGTTGAAATTGCGGACGTTATGTTCAGTCATTGGCGCGCTCCGCGCTGGTGATTAGCGAATAGCGAATAGCGAATAGTAGGTCTATACCGCTCATGTCTTCTCCTGCAGGCTTCTGATCAGCGCACGCATCATCCGGCCGATTTCATCGCATTGCTCCATCAAGCTTTGAAACGGCTGCTGCGGGAGAATATCGACCCTCCGCGCAATGATCATGTGCGTTTCCAACTCCTTCAGCGACCCTTGAGCAATCCTCAGAAACTGCACGAAGCTTCCGGTATTTTCCCGACCATGCCCTTCCGCGATATTGGCGGCGACCGATGCCGCCGCACGTCGTATCTGGGCTGTCAGTCCGCAAGCCTCGCTCTTTGGAAAGCTCTCGGTGCAGCGGTAGCATTCAACCGCCAGATCAATGGCTTGCTGCCACACCTTGAGATCCTTGTAAGAGCTGATCGTCTGCCTAATCCTTTCGTTGTGGCGACAACTATTCGCTATTCGCTACTCGCTATTCGCCCTAAAACCCAATCAAGCCTTGGCCTTCTCATCCCCCGGCAGCACATAGTCCGTGCCTTCCCAGGGGCTCAGGAAATCGAAGCTGCGGAACTCCTGGCGCAGTTCAACGGGCTCGTAGACGACGCGCTTGGCGCTGTCGTCGTAGCGAACCTCGACGAAACCGGTGGTCGGGAAATCCTTGCGGAGCGGATGACCTTCGAAGCCGTAATCCGTCAGGATGCGGCGCAGGTCCGGATGGCCGGTGAAGAGGATGCCGTAGAGGTCCCAGGCTTCACGCTCGAACCAGTCGGCGCCCGGGAAGATGCCCGTGAGCGAGGGAACCGGCACGTCCTCGGCGGTTTCCACCTTCAGGCGGATGCGCATGTTCTGACGTGGCGACATCAGGTGATAGACCACGTCGAAGCGACGCTCGCGCTTGGGCCAGTCGACACCACAGACATCGATCAGGTTGACGAAACCGGACTGCACGTCGTCGCGCAGGAAGGTGACGAGCGAAAGCAGCTTGTCGGCTTCCACCGTCAGCGTCAGCTCGCCGAAGGCCACCTTGGCTTCGACAAACAGACCCGGCCGTGCCTCGGCCAGGTAGGCGGCAAATTCGTTCAGGGCTTCATTCATGTCAGGTCCTCGCCCTCAGCGCTCGATCGTACCGGTCCGGCGGATCTTCTTCTGCAGCAGAAGGACCCCGTACAGCAGGGCCTCTGCCGTGGGGGGACAGCCCGGAACGTAGATATCGACAGGTACGACGCGGTCGCAGCCGCGGACCACCGAGTAGGAATAGTGATAATAGCCGCCGCCATTGGCGCAGGAGCCCATGGAGATGACGTAGCGCGGCTCGGGCATCTGGTCATAGACCTTGCGCAGCGCCGGCGCCATCTTGTTGGTCAGCGTGCCGGCCACGATCATCACGTCGGACTGGCGCGGGCTGGCGCGCGGCGCAAAGCCGAAGCGCTCGACGTCGTAGCGCGGCATGGACAGCTGCATCATTTCCACGGCGCAGCAGGCGAGACCAAAGGTCATCCACATCAGCGAGCCGGTGCGCGCCCAGTTGATGAGCTCATCGGTTGAGGTCACCAGAAACCCCTTGTCGGCGAGCTCATTGTTGATCTCGCCGAAGAAAGCGTCGTCGCTGCCGATGGGCTTGCCCGTGTTGGGATCGATGATCCCCTTGGGCTGCGGCGCAACGAGGGTGGACGAAGGATCGATCACTCCCATTCGAGTGCTCCTTTCTTCCATTCATAGATGAAGCCGATGGTGAGAACGCCGAGGAACACCATCATGGACCAGAAGCCGAACCAGCCGATCGCGCCGAAGGACACGGCCCAGGGGAACAGGAAGGCGACTTCGAGGTCGAAGATGATGAAGAGGATCGACACCAGGTAGAAGCGAATGTCGAACTTCATGCGCGCGTCGTCGAAGGCGTTAAAGCCGCACTCGTATGCCGAGAGCTTTTCCGAATCGGGCGCCTTGTAGGCAACGGCGAACGGCGCAATCAGAAGCGCCAGGCCGATCACGAGGGAGATTCCGATGAAAATCGCGATCGGGACATAGGAACTGAGAAGTTCAGTCATGGTATTCGATCCCTGCTTGCCAAGCGGTGCCCGGGGCGGCACGTGAGCGAATGCGCGGCAAGCGAACGTGCATTGCAACAAGCCGTGACTAGCGCAGGCCGCATCCCGGCGCAAGACCTTTGAGCGCCACATCCAGCACCAAAATGACACAAAGTGCCGCGGCCGGTCGTTGTTGATTCAGACTCGGCTCGAAGAGGCCGAAAGAAGGGACCTTCCGCATGAGACAGGCCCGAAAAGATGATTTCTCACATCACGTTAAAGTCCGGCGAGAAGACCGCCCGGACCGGAGAGACACCCGCGGCAGAGCGCGGCGCTGTCTCACCCGCCAGAGCAGAGATAGGACCGCGCCAAACCGAACGCAATAGGGTCTCGGCATTTATATGAGCATACCCTCAAATGCGAGAGTCTGCCATATTTCCGTGACTTGGCACTGAACCGGCACCGGGTCCCCGGCACCGTGACGCACCCCCGCAACACACAGCGACCATCACGGAAAAATGACTGCTGAGCCGAACGCATGTTAAGCTGAGGCACCCACCCGATACGACCGACAATCGGCGTCGCCGTGCGACACCCAACCGGCACGGCCCTGCGCAGCACGCGTGCAGGACAGCGCGCAACGACGGGTGGACGCACCCCCGCCGTGCGCTCGACGCAGGCAACCATCGGACACGAGCCCCCCCCTTTCCACCGCATCAGTTGGGTGAAGCCCCGAGCGCCTCATGCTGCAACGCAGCAGAACGAGCAGAGCCCCGCCAGCGACACGACGACAAACAATGGGCAGAGGTCCGCAACCGCTGCAGGATCAGCGCGCGATAAAAAACGCCATCTCCCCGCAACGGACGCATGCGGCGAACCGGCGTGAACCCGGAGCGCGACGACGGAGGCAAGGAGGAGGAAAAAGAATGGCGCGAGTGACGGGGC